>JAZSRT010000027.1:0-8624 GCA_045538645.1 Acutalibacteraceae bacterium
AACCTTTTACCGAGAATCAATGCACGGATAAGCACGCTTCTGTTTACTCTTAATCTCTTGCAAAGGTTTTCTAATATCTGATTTTCGTCTTTACTGAGATACACATGAAAGTCTATATCTCTTGTTCTTTTACTCATAGGAATTCTCCTTTCTTATAAATAATACTTTTTCTGTGTTGTAAAAACGGATGTTTTTACGGATTTGAGGATACAAATCCAATGCTTGCTAAACTTCGGACAACAGAACATAAAAGACAACGCAAGCGTTGGTTTGTCCTCGTTTTAATACCGACCGAAAATAAGATTTGCTTCATATTAAGTGCGTTTTTGATTTTTAAGATTCTTACTGTTCCGCTTTCCGTTTTCAGACTTAGCCTTCTTTGTTTCCTCGGATTGTGGTGGCAGTATCATAAAGGTGATACTTTTAAGCTTCACCGCCGTACGAAGAAAACCGGGTTCTTCATCATCAATGATATATACTGTACCCGGAACATTTTTGTTCAGCCCAAGAATGGCTTCGTTAAGCTTCTTACTGTAGCTTTCAATCTGAATTTCATCGTCGCCTTTTTCAAACCACAAATGAGTTTCTTTAGCCTTTGACATTTTACTTCCCTCCTTTCAAAAATTTTCAAGGTACACTTTTTCGGCATTTTTCATCGGAATACCTTCCGTGTTTTTTGAGCATTTATCAAATAGATTTTTCCTGAACGATGTTTTGTTCAAAGAAAAATTTTTATTTGCTGAACGGAAATCCCGACAAAAAAAGACCAACTGAAAAACAGTTAGTCTTAAAGTTCAGTTATTCGTTTCAGCAATATTTTATCACCCGGCAGTACAGACTCGGAAAAATATTTGCAGATAATGTGACTTGGTGTTATGAACTGTGGACAGATGTGAGCTTCTCCGTCATCAAGTAACAGACAGTTTTCTTCATAACAGTTACAGCACCCCGTTTTAATCAGCGTTGATACTTTTTCAAATAACTGCGGGTTAAGGTTTGATTCTTGCATGAGGTAAGCCTCCTTTCTAATAAATTTTGGATATAAAAATACACCCGTCATAATCTGACGAGCGCTATGTAATGAATTGTATAATTCAGGCAAAACGCATATTATAAATGCGTATTATCAGTTTTGATAATAACATTATCTTGCGTTTTATCAGTTTTGACAACGATATTATCTTGCGTTTTATTCGTTTTTGTTGAAAAATCACCTGTATTCCTGTATATATGACTATGTGCCTTTAATATCATTCTCACCCCTCTCAACTTGCAGAGGGTGAAGTTTTTAGTACTCAATAATGTAAAAAATCTAACGCAGTATACATATACCGGAATCTGCAGTTGTGGGGGCAGTTATTATATAATCAGGTTATGTTGAAAGTCATGGTTACAGTGTGGTATAATAAGTGTGACTAATAGGAACTTGAATGAGAGGTGAAAGAGTGTGCATTATGTTGAATACGGAAAAGAAAACAACAACATCATCCTTCTTTTGCATGGAGGTGGTTTATCGTGGTGGAATTATGAAGATACAGCAAAATCACTTCAAAAAGATTTTCACATAATCTTACCGATACTGGACGGGCACGCAGAAAGTGATAAACCTTTTACAACCATAGAAGACAATGCTGCTGAAATCATAGCTTTTATTGATACACATTTTGGAGGTTCTGTTTTTATGATTGGAGGTTTATCTTTAGGCGGACAGATTTTACTGGAGATATTGTCGCAACGCAACAATATTTGTAAATACGCTATCATTGAAAGTGCATTAGTTATACCATCGAAAATAACGCATTCTATGATTAAGCCTGCGTTTGGAAGTTGTTATGGGTTAATACAGTACAAATGGTTTTCCAAATTACAATTCAAGTCGCTTAAAATTAAACCTGATTTGTTTGATTGTTATTATAAAGATACTTGTGACATATCCAAGAATGATATGATTGCATTCTTGCAGGCAAATTCACTGTATTCTTTAAAAGAATCTATAAAAAGCTGTGAAGCAAAGGTTTTTGTATTTGTTGGTGAGAAAGAAAATAACACAATGTTAAAATCTGCTGAAATAATTTATCAAACTTTACGGAATAGTTTTTTGCAAGTTATTCCTAAGTTATATCACGGCGAGTTTTCCATAAACCACGGCAAAGACTATGCAAATAAAATCAGAGAGATAATTGAAGAGTAATAAAATCAATTTGACGAGGTGTGAATATGAACAGACCGTACATCATTTGCCATATGGTAACCTCACTTGACGGAAAGGTTACAGGTGATTTTTTAGGAAATCCCGAATGTGTAGCTGCTTGCGAAACCTATTACGAGATTAATCGCAACTTAAAATCGAACGGATTTATTTGTGGCAGAGTCACAATGGAAGGCAGCTTTACCGGCGGATATTATCCCGACCTTTCAGAATATGAGCCCGTGCGTCACGATATGGATTTAAAGATGGATTTTATTCTTGACGATATGACCGGCTTTTATGCTGTTGCTTTTGACCCAAAAGGAAAGCTTGGTTGGAAGTCGAATAAAATTATCGACCCTGACGGCGATCCGGGATATGACGGTGCACAGATTATTGAAGTGCTGACCGAACAGGCAGATGAACGATATTTAGGTTACCTTGAAAGCATGGAAATCCCGTACATATTCGCAGGCGAAACCGAAATCGATGTTGAGCTTGCACTCTTCAAGCTTAAAAATATTATCGGATGTGATACTCTGCTTTTAGAGGGCGGAAGTATTGTAAACGGATATTTTCAGAAAGCAGATGTTATTGATGAGCTGAGCCTTGTTGTTGCTCCCATTGTTGCTGATAAAAACGATAAGCCGTTATTCACAGACAGTACACTTTCAGGCTTTGAAGCAGTTAACGCAAAAATCGAAAACGGTGTTACGGTTCTGAACTACCTGAAAAAAATTAAAGAGTTGGACGAAGAACAATCGCTCATCAACAAAATTGATTATACTATAAAATATATTTGGGAAAATAAGATTAAAGAGGACTATAACAATGGATGGCTTCTTAAAGAAGATACATTGAAAAACGCATTTTATTTTCATCTTCGTGGCATACTCGGAGACTTGCTTGACAAAAACGATATAAGGGTTTTTACAGAATTTACAGATGAAAAATTTAAGGGAACCGGCTATCGTCCCGATATGGTAATTGCAAAAGTTAACTTTGACTCAGATGACAGTTATTACGGAAATTACATAACGGATTGCCTTGCTGTTATAGAGTTTAAATACAAACAAGGCTTCAATTCTTCAAATGATATTTATGAAGATTATAAAAAGCTTCATAAGTATGTTGATAACTTAAAAATCAACTGCAGATTATATATGGCAACCATTTGGGAATATGAAGATGATGAAACTTGTTGGGAACCTGAAAACAGCCAATGGGCATCCGGAAAACTCACAGAACTGAATGCTTCATATAAACGAAATTCAGATGAAATGAATTTCTATATTTGTGAGCATTAAACGCTAACCGCAACAAGAAAACAATTGCACTCTAAAAACATACGAAGTGCAAATTTTGCACTTTTCAAAAACATAAAGTGCAATTTTGGGGAACAAATTGCACTTATTTACAGTCAGTTTGTTCCCTAAATTTTTATAAATCGAAAAAACCACGTTTCAAGTGACCACATTGGTCTCTTGAAATTTACGAGCATAAAAGTGGTAAAAGGGTCACAACGACCCTTCACCAAAAATCTGACGCAGTATTCATATACCGAAATCTGCATTGGTGGGGGCAGTTATTATATAATCAGGTTGTGTTGAAAGTTGTGGTGCGGGTGTGGTATAATTAGTTCGGCAAATAGAAATTTGTAGAGGATTGATAAGATGCAACATAATATTGAATTTTGGAACGCATTAGATGAATTGGTGAATAATTCAGAAATAATAATTGATAGACCAAAAGGAACTTCGCATCCTAAGTATCCTAATTTCATTTATCGGGTTGATTATGGATATTTGAAAAACACAACCTCTATGGATGGTGCAGGAATAGATGTGTGGGTTGGAAGTGCCGAGAAAAAGGTTGATGCAATAATGTGCATAGTTGATTTGATGAAGAAAGATTCAGAAATTAAAATATTGATTGGATGCACAGAGGAAGAAAAGAAAATAGTATATGAAACACATAATGAAACACAGTTTATGAAAGGTGTTTTAATACGGCGATAAAATCAATTTGGAGAGGTGCTTTATGGTCGAGATGTGGGATGCATATGATAGGCAGTTTAATAAAATAGAGCCTGCTACATTAGTAAGGGGAAAAACCGTTCCTGATGGTATGTATCATTTAGTGTGTGAAATAATTGTTAAGCATAATGACGGAACCTATCTGCTTATGCAAAGAGATTTTGAAAAACATTTAGGCGGAATGTGGGAATTAACGGCAGGCGGTTCTGCATTGAAGGGTGAAACACCAATGGAGTGTGCCGTCAGAGAATTGCGAGAAGAAACAGGCATCGTATCTTGCAATTTGCAAGAGCTTAAAAGAATTATACATGATGGACACCATTCTCTTTATGTGGAATATTTATGTATTACTGATTGGGATAAAGATGCCGTTATTTTACAAGATGGAGAAACAGTTGACTATAAGTGGGTAGATAAAACTGCACTTTTAGAAATGGGAACAGATGCTCTGGCATCATCTAGGGCATTAGAGATTGTTAAGGAATTAAACATATAATTTCCAATTTGTAGATCAAATATTTTAGGGAACAAATTGTACTTATTTACAGTCAGTTTGTTTCCTGAATTTTTATTAGGAACTCCAAAACAGATAATATTTCAAGTGACCACATTGGTCACTTGAAATTTATGAACATAAAAGTGGTAAAGGGTCACAACGCCCCTTCACCAAAAATCCAACGCAGTCTTCATATATCGGAATCTTCATTTGTGGTGGCAGTTATTATATATTTCCACACAATTGAAAAGCGTTAGAAATATGTGATATAATCAAAAAAACGAATGGAGATATATTTATGATTTACTGTACGGGCGATACACATGGCGATTGGACTAAATTCTCCACAAATATATTTCCTGAACAAAAGGAAATGTCGCGTAATGATTTTGTAATTATTTGTGGTGATTTCGGATTGTGGAATGATAACAATGAAGAAAAATATTGGCTGAAATGGTTGAATGACAAACCGTTCACAACACTTTTTGTTGATGGCAACCACGAAAACTATACACGCCTGAATAGTGAGTTTGAAACTGTTGATTTTCACGGCGGTAAAGCACACAAAATTCGTGATAATATTTATCATCTGATGCGCGGCTATGTTTTTGATATTTGCGATAAAAAGATATTTGCTTTTGGCGGTGCAAAAAGTCACGATATTAATGACGGAATTCTTGACCCAGCCGACTTTAAAACAGAAAGAGAATTTAATGAAAAATACAAGCGCTGGTCAAAAGCCAATAAGATGTTTCGTGTAAACAACATTTCTTGGTGGAAAGAAGAAATGCCAACCGAAGAAGAAATGAACTTCGGATTAAATACGCTTGCCGAACACAATTATGAAGTTGACTTTATAATCACTCATTGCGCTCCCCAACAAGTTGTCGCAATGTTTTCAGGTGGTTGTTATAAATCCGATGAGTTAACTGAGTATTTTGATATCGTTAATGAAAAGGTTAAATTCAAAAAATGGTTTTTCGGACATTATCATGACAACAAACAAATAATGTGTGACTTCATTATGCTTTACGAACAAATAATCAGAATTGCTTAAATCAAAATCAAACATTTTTAGGGAACAAATTGTACTTATTTACAGTCAGTTTGTTCCCTGAATTTTTATTGCGAGCCAAAAAATAAAAATCACACCGATTGAGAATTCAAAATCTGACCGATTGGGAAATCAACGGATAATTTGCATCCGTTAATTTAACTGTAACACTTCACTCTCAAAACACCTTCCGTTACGGTTGTAGTAAGTGGAGAAAATACCACGTACTATTTACGTAACATTATACCGTTACAGTTATGGTACATGATACTTTTTATCAAGTACCACATCCGTAACGCAGTATTGATAATTTATCGTTACATTTATGGTAAGTCATCATTCTGATGACTTACGCTATCCGTAACACGCTCACGGTAAGCCTTTTGTCTGCATGCACTACTGCAGTAAACAGCACCTGCCCTCTTGGGTGTAAAGGTGTTTCCGCAATTTTTGCATACGGTGTTTTCACGCTTTTTGAGACTCTTTCTCCGTTTTACATACATTGCACCCACATTGCCTTGCTGACAGTGATAACAAAACTTTACACAGTGAACCTGAGTGAAATATACCCGTTCACATCCCTTGCAGTTAATCCTCCTGACGGTTGCATATTCACCTCCTCTGCCGGAAATCTGCAGATACCAGATGTATTTCAGATCTTCCTGATATTTATATTCATATTCAGCGTGTGTCATTTTTTCATTCTCCTTTATTGATAGTTTAGTGATTCGGGAAACTACCGTGTTAATCTCTTTAAGCCGCTTATCGGAAGACGAATAACCTTGTGTTTTCCCTCCTCTGATTATTTAATGTAGAAAAAATCGAAAATCATACAGAATCACGAAACAGTAAAAAACGATGTGCGAAACAAGGCTCAAAACCTTATATATCAAGGCTTTTCAGCATACATATAACTTTCATAACAAAAATTGAAACAAAAATTTTTATATAATTATCTTTAAACCCCATAAAACGAAAAAACTACCTCGCAGGATGACTATTTCTTGCGAGGTAGCTTGCAATTATAATGATATTAACATATCTCTCAAAAAGCAAAGTCCGTTTTATTGGACAGTAAAATTTGTATAATGACTATGGACTATGATATAATTTTTGTCAGGAGGTGGTAAAGGATGAATGACAAAGGCTTTTTCTATGCTGATTACAGTGTCGGTAAAGTAACCGTCGCATCAAAAACAGTTGATGCGGGACAATATACGGTTGACCTACTCAATCAGTATTACAAGGACGATACTGCCGCAAGAATATCTGTTTTCAGAGCCGAGAATTGGGAGCTTGAAGATACGCTCTCCAAAGGCTATTTAAATCCCCGACTTTTTGTTGAAGCCGTAACCGTAATCAACAATATATTTACTGCCTTGCCGAAGCTCAAGCCCTTTAACCTTATTGACATTGAAAAAGAAAAGAAAAGAATTACAAAGCTTTTCACCTATGAAAATGCTGAAATATTAACTGAATACTTTCATCGCAAGGGTAAGCTTCAGAATATCAAAGAGGAATACATCATCCTCGGAATACTGCCGCCCGAATACGATAAGGACTTTTTCACTCAGGCAGAAAAACTGCTGAACGAGGTAAACACAACTCTCGGTTTTTACGATAACCTCGGTGATGATATTACTCTTGCGTTCAATAAGCTCAGAAGGTTTGTGTCAAGACTTGATGAATTGGAAAAATTCAGTAAAGAAAATCTGTCACAACTTGCCACCGACATTTTCGGTGAAAAGGTTATTCCCGTTAACACTGAATACACATCGGAAAGCCTTGTCGCTCGAAGGCTGTATTTCAACAGCTTCTACAGTTTTATTGTTACGGATTTGTTTGAGGGAATACAGTACGGTCATTATCCTAGGCAATGTGAAATCTGCAAAAAGCATTTTCTTATGCTGACTGCAAGACGGCAGAAGTACTGCAACGGCTATGCACCTTTTAAGTACAAGGGCAAGCGGGTTACCTGCAGAAGATATGCGGCATATATAAACTTAAAAGAAAGATGCGAAAACGACCCGGCACTCAGAATATACAGAAACCGTTGCGGTTCAATTCGTGTAGATAAAAGCAGAGGCAAAATCACACCTGAGTTTGCGGAATTAGCAACAAGGCTTGCCGAAGACAGAATGTACCGAGCGGTGGAAGAAACGGAATATGAGCTCACCCAATATCCGAAGGATATGGAAAAGAAAAAGCTGTATGAGGATGCGAAAAAATCAATGAAATAAGGAGGTGTCGCCCGTGAGAGAATGGCAACAGGACCTTGTTATGTACAGAATAATACCTGCTCCACCGAAAATGGAGCTCCAGGCGTATATTGAGCTTCATTGCAAGGAGAAGGATGAAAAATACTTCTTGTGGTTTCTTCATTATTATGAAAACACACTCAACACAAAGGTTATGGGTTTGGTACAGAACTATGCAATGCCCGGTCATTTTCAGGATATGAAGCAGGCTTTCATTATAGGGATGTGGAAAGCCTTGCAGGAATACGACCTTTCACGGGACATACCTTTTGTGAAATTCAAGGAAAACACGGCAAAGCGTGAGATTCACGAGTACATCCGTAAAATGAGACGAGGCTTTACAGTACAGAGCTTTGATGAAGACTTACGACTTCGCAAAGCAATGCGCCTGTTTTATGAAAACGAAGAGCAAACCGATGATGAAACAATGAAGAAGATAGCCGATGAAATCGGTGTAATAAAAGAAAAAGCAGAAGAAATTATCCGTTCAGGCTTGCAGAATACACAGTTTGTTGAGTTTTACAAGCAGTACGCCGACGAAGACGGAGAAGAAAGCCGTGAAGAGATAGCTTCTGACAAGTCGGAGGCCAAG
>JAZSRT010000081.1:0-5395 GCA_045538645.1 Acutalibacteraceae bacterium
GAATGATTGATTTTTACAAACCCACCGGTAGGAAAAAACATCAACCACAAAAATAAAAACGAAATCAAAAATGAATCTCGGCGGGACGTCTTAAAAGCCGTCCCCTACAGGCTGAAAAATTTAATTTAACGCACTCGTGGAATGAAATTATCTTGCTTACACCTTGCTTACTGTTTTGCTTCAGGTGTTTTCCTGATTTTCTCTTATTACTTTTTTTATATGTTTTTCGGTTTTTATTCTGGGAACCATAACCTCTCTGCCGCATGTGGTACAGCGCAGTTTGAAATCCATCCCTACACGAAGTACAAGGAATGTCTTGCCGCCACAGGGATGCTGTTTTTTCATTTCAAGTATATCATTTACTCTTATATCCATAGTATGCCACCTACCCAAAATACAATATAACACATTTTTTTAAAAAGATAAACAATTTTTTTAAAAAGAAACAAATTATCAGGTATTCATAATTTATCTGTCTGTTAAATACTATTTACAGTGAGAATATTTTTTGAAAGGAAGAAACATAAATGTCGGAATTCAGGCCTGAGGGTTCACTTATAAATAATGCTGTAAATAAAAATGCTCTTTCTTCGCTTCAGGGATTAAAAGAAGCAATGCAGAAAGAACAGATACTTGAAGGAAGAGCTGCTCTTTGTGATAAAGAGCACAATTTACATATTGATTTGGGAATTATGAAAGGGATAATTCCCCGCAATGAGGGTGCTATCGGTATAGAAGAAGGGTATGTGCGTGATATCGCACTTATTTCACGTGTGGGAAAAAGCGTATGCTTTATTGTTACCGATATAAAAAGAAATGCAGAAGGCAGACTCTTTGCCGTTTTATCAAGAAAAAAAGCTCAGGAAAAGGCTATGAGCGAATATGCGGATAAGCTTGAAAGGGGAGATGTTATCGAAGTAAAGGTAACTCATATGGAAAATTTCGGTGTTTTCTGCGATATAGGTTCGGGACTTACGGCACTTTTACCCATAGAAGCAATATCCGTTTCAAGAATACCGCACCCATCTGCAAGATTTTTTGTGGGGCAGAATATTAAATGTATAGTTTCGGGCAGGGATGAAAGAGGAAGAATAACTCTTTCGCATAAAGAGCTTTTGGGAACCTGGGAAGAAAACGCTTCAATGTTCCGTATAGGCGAAACAGTTCCCGGAATTATACGTTCGGTTGAAAATTACGGTGTTTTTGTAGAGCTCAGCCCCAACCTTGCAGGACTTGCGGAGTATGACCCGGATGTAAAAGAGGGAATGAGCGCTGCCGTATACATAAAAAATATCATTCCCGAAAGACGTAAGGTAAAACTGATAATCGTAGATACCTGTGAAGAAAAACAGCCGCCGTCGGAAATAAAATATTTTTTTACGGGGGAGCATATCAACATATAAGAATAAGTTCTGTAATGTATCTGTCCATAACCGGTTGTATTAACAAAAGCCCGTATTCCGTGATGCGGAATTGCGGGCTTTTATTAAATAATTGATGATATTATCTTAATAAATTCTTTTTCGCTGTCGGTTATCCCTGTCAGCTGAATTCTGAAGCAACAGCTGTCTTTTTGAAAATATGCGCTGTACATTTTTATAATACCTGCAGCATCGGCTTTTAAAAGAATAACGGGAGTGCCGTTTATATACGAAAGGGTTGACATATTTTGTGTTTCTGCTTCAAGCATCGCAAATTCACGGGTTGATGCTTTTATTGTCAGACGATTGCCGTTTTTAAGGTCGAAGGATAAACTGTTTTCGCATAAATACTCTGTTTTATCCTTATTGTAATAAACAAGGTATTCTTTATTTTCATTAACGCCGGACAAGCTGTTGTCTGTTTTTACGGGCAGATAAGAAGGAAGTATTTTTGTGCCGTATAATTTTTCAAGAGCATTAATGTTTACCTTTTCAATCACGGGATAATCTTCCGGCAGAGAGTCCGGACTGACTAAAATAAGTTTTCCGTAATCTGTCTGAGAAAAGGTAATGCTGTCTGAAGAAGTAACAGAACCTGTTATTTCTTCATCAGGGATTGAAGGTTCGGGAACAGGTGCATATACAAAAGAAGTTATTTCTTCCTGTCCGGAAGTAGGCTCATTTACGGAAGAAGTTATTTCTTCCTGCTCGGAAGCAGGTTCATTTGCAAGAGAGGTTATTTCTTCGTAATATGAAGTGATTTCGGCGGGATAGCTTATTTCTTCACTGATTGATACTTCATCTTCTTCTTTTGTTGATATTTCTTGTGAAGAAGTTGTTTCGTAAGAGGAAGATAATGTTGTTTTGTTTTCCTGAAGGCTGTGCGTATTTTCAGGCTCCGGCGGTGCTGTAATATGCTCTTTGTCAAACAGTCCTTCGTTTACGGCAAAGCTTATAACCGTAAAAACAAAAACTGCGGCGGCAACAAAAATTATTCTTTTAGGAATAGTGTAGTTTTTTTTCTTTTTGATTTCTGCCGCATCTGTCAGGATATCATCATCAATATCACCCAGAATATCAAGAAATTTTTCATTGTTCATATGCTGAAGCCCTCCTTTTCAAGATATTCTTTGAGATTTTTTCTTGTTCTGAAAAGCAGTGTCTTTACTTTGCTTTCACTTATACCGAATAAAGATGCGATTTCTTTTACAGAATCAAAAAACCAATATCTGCGTAAAAATATCCGTCTTTGCTCATCGGGGAGAGTTTTTATAAAAGCAAAGACGGAATTTTGCAGTTCTTTTGAAAAGAATATTTCTTCAGGGGAATCGCCCGAAGAGAATATATCTCCTATCTCATAAAGGCTTATTGTATATTCGCTGTTTCTTTTTTCCGCTTTGCTGTAGCGGTATTTTTTCAGAGCAAGATTTCTTGTTATTTTGCAAAGATAAGCACTGAGATTTTCGGGCTGAGAAATTTTTATATTATTCATAGCAGCAAGAAGAGCATCGTTAACAACTTCTTCCGAATCCTCTTTTGAGCAAAGAATACCCATAGCAAGCTTCATAAGAAGCTTACCGTATTTTTTCTCCGCTTCAGTTATGGCGGAATTATTCTGTTTTCTGAATAACTCAATAATCAGCCCGTCATCCATTTATATAGCTTTCATTTATAAATATTTTAATCAACAATCAACTGTTCCGATAACTTCCAATCCTACGGAAATACGAAGTATTGTTCTCGCATCCGATGCCGTAAGAAGTCCGTCACCGTTCATATCTCCCAAAAGATAAGGGTAATTTTCTTTTTTTTCAAGACCCACGGAAATACGGAGTACGGTTCTTGCACTGTTTGCGGTAACTTCATTATAGCACATTATATCTCCCGGCGTATACAGTGCAAAATGAGCTTCCGGAATCGAACTCTGAGGATTGTAATTTTTCCGGAATGTGTTATATGCTTCTGAATCCAAAGCCTGAACATTTGCCGAAATACCTGTAAGGAAAAGCTGTAATGCCTTGAGAGATGCTTCCGAAAGGTTTTTTGCGGGGATTTCAATACAAATAACATAATACGGCGGATGTATGTGCGGATTATCATCTCTGTAAGCAGCAATGATTGAAATATCGGTTATTCTTTCAATATAGTAATTTTCAGCATTAAGAAATTCACGGTGATCTTTGAAAAGCTCTTCATAGGGTGTATTCTTGTACGACGGTTTTGTGTGCATAATTATATAATAGGTTTCTTCTTTTACAGGTGTTTTTGCAAAAACAGGTGTTATAAGGGTGAACAATAAAGTAAAAGAGAGTAGTAATGCAAATATTTTTTTCATATTTTTCAGCTCCTTTCATAAATTAAGTACCGAAAAACAGAGAAAAGTTACAAGCATCCCGAAAATTTTTCAGATTCGGGATGCTTTTTTTCAGGTTAATTCAATTTTAAAACATATCGGGGCATCTGAGCCGCTTTTTTCATAGTCTGTTATACGAAGAGAATTTTCGTCTCTTTCATATTTTACTTCACGGTTACTTCCCAGAAGTGTTATGTTGTCTATGCTCACACCGGCTTGTTTTGTAAAGAAAAGGCTTTTTATCTCCACGGTATTGCCGTCGGGAGCCATCTGGAAGGCATATATACATCCGTTTTTATAGGTAAAACGGAAATCCTTTGCGGTATAACCTTTTTTGTCGTTATCCTTGAAAAAGCCCTCTTCAACATTCACTTTACCTTCGCCGTATTTTTTCCAATGCGTAGTGCCGTAGATGCCTTCGCCGTTAACACTGAGCCATTTTCCTATTTCTCTTAAAATATCTGCTTCTTCTTTTACGATACTGCCGTCGGGAGCAGGTCCGATGTTCAGAAGCATACATCCGTTTTTACTTACTATATCTATAAAATCGCAGATTATCTGTGTGGGAGTTTTAAATTCGTTATCCTTTACATATCCCCAGGAACGCTTACTTACAGATGTACAGGTCTGCCAGGGAAGGGGAGAGATGTCCGTGAGTGCGCCTCTTTCAACATCAAAGGTTGCAACCGTGGGAGGATATGCGTTGTGCTTGAAATTAATTGTAACCTCCTCGCCCCATTCTTCTGCTCTGTTATAATAATATGCTGCGATTTTCTTAAGATAGGGCTTGAAGGAATTATTGTGTATCCACCAATCGAAATAAAGTGAACGGGGACGGTATTTATCTACCAGCTCGCAGGTTCTAACCATCCAGTCGGAAAGATATTCATCCGTTGCACCCTCTGCCAGAGGATCCCATGTGGTTTCTCCCATATTCTGAGGACAGAATGCATCATTATATACTGCAGGTCCGTAAAAATCCTCATATTCTCCCGAAGAAATATCGCTGTCGAATTCTCTTCCGGGATTCATAAAGAAATAATGCTCCGCTCTGTGGGTTGAAGCACAGAAAGAAATATCATTTTTTATAAAAGAGGCTCTCAGTTCTCCGAGATAATCACGTTTTGCTCCCATTTCGCATATATTCCAGCGGTTAAAATCTGTGTTATACATAGCGAAGCCGTCGTGATGCTCGGCTACGGGCATAACATATTTTGCCCCCGCCTCTTTAAAAAGCTCTGCCCATTCGTCGGCATTGAAATTATCGAGAGTGAACATAGGAATAAAATCCTTATAGCCGAATTTATCCTGAGGGCCGAAGGTTTTTCTGTGAAATTCATAAGCGGAATGTGTTTTTTCATACATCTGCCTTGAATACCATTCGTTGGAGTAGCCGGGGACTGCATAAAGTCCGAAATGGATGAAAATACCAAGCTTTCCGTACGTAAACCAATCGGGTGCCTTGTGTCCCGAAAGGGAAGCCCAGTTATCCTTGTATTTACCGTTTGCTATAACTTCATCAATAAGCTTTAAGTATTCCTGCTGAGTCATAAAACCAACACCTTTACAAATCATAATTCAGCAAATAGTTTGTAAGTGCGATTTGTAGGGGACGGCGACT
>JAZSRT010000072.1:0-126036 GCA_045538645.1 Acutalibacteraceae bacterium
AATCTCAAAACCTTCGGGAGTGTCCTCAGGTGTAAGAACCCGGGCATCGCTGGCATCAGTAATAAAGAAGGGGTTTTTGGTTTTATCCGTATCGATACCGCTGTAATAGAAACGAGGCTCTCTGTCAGGATAAGCAATAAACATCTGCTCGCCCTTTGAGGCAAAAATTTCACAGCCGTATTTATCATAGAAATACTTATTGCCTGCAATATGGTCAACGTGGCAATGAGTATCAATTATAGTTCTAACTCTTAGTCCGTTTTTTTCAAGTATACTGTCGAGACCTTTTACCATTCGCTTATGGTCGCAGGAGTCAATGAGCAGCACCTCAGATTTACTGAGTCTGTAAACACCGACATTTGAAAAAGCGGAATAATAAAAGGTATTACCCATGGTTTCAACAATATCAAACATCTATTTCACCCGACTTTTAGATTTATTATATCCCAATGGTACGATTTTACAATTAGTTTGTGTATTTTGTGTGTAAAATTATTAAAAATATTATTTAATTATTTTGCAAGGCAATTTTTCGGGTGGTATAATACTACTCAAACATCAACAGAAAGGCAGGCACGGATATGAAAATTGCAATTTCAGGTTCAAGAAGCATTACTGCAGACATACCCGAAGGCCGCATTCCCGATAGTGTTACACAGATTGTTTCAGATGCTGCCAAAGGCATTGACATTTCAGCCAGACACTACGCCCGGGATCACGGCATACTGATTATGTAAATTTTGCCCAAATATGACCTTTACGGTAAACATGCCCCCTTATCAGAAACGACTTGATTATTTCCCTTGCGGACAAGGTATTTATCTTCTGGGACTGCAAGAGCCACGGTACCAACTACATAATTAAAAAGTACCAAGGTCAAGCAAACCTTATGTTCTATACCTTTATGACGGGAACAGCTTCACCGTCAAAGTGCAGTACTCTGCCGATAATTGCAATGTCGTGACCTAACTTAATTGCAGTAAAACATTTGACAAAGGCAAATGTTTTGGGTCTGCGACGCTGTTTTTCGTTTCTTTTAAGTTGTTTTTCTAAAGCTAACAACCGGAACGGCTGAAGAAATAATTTTAAAATTAATATTGACAAAGTATAGCTTTTAGGTTATAATATCAAAGCTGTCAAGTGAATATGCTGATATAGCTCAGTCGGTAGAGTGCATCCTTGGTAAGGATGAGGTCACCGGTTCAAATCCGGTTATCAGCTCCAAAAATAAAGGACTTCATTTGAAGTCCTTTATTTTTATCCAATCCGAAGGATTGGTATGTAATCGCCGCCAGGCGTATGTAATCAGTGAAGCTGTATGTCATCACCTTGGTGTATGCAATCTTCGGATTGATTACATACCTTTCTTTGAAAGGATTACATACATCACTTCGTGATGATTACATTCCGTCTGCGACGGATTACATGCAAGGCTGCGCCCTGATTCAGCCGCGACCCGATTTTCAGTGTATCTTTTATTTTAACCCCAGAATAAAATCGGCAGACACATTATAATATTTACACAAAGCAATTATATGCCTTACGGGAATTTCGTTTTCTCCTTTTTCATAACGGGAATAAACCTGCTGAGTTGTACCGAGATATTCTGCAATTTCTTTCTGTGTTTTATCATTATCCTCTCGAAGGTCTCTTATAATTTCAACATAGCTTTTCATAACTATCTCCCTTTGTTAACAGATAGTCAAATTCTAATATACACCACATTTAGTGTATTGACTTTACACTTAATGTGGTGTATAATTTTCCCCATCTGAGCTTTGACTATACTAAAAAACAATTAGTATAAACCGTTTACAAACTCAGATTACTATTGTTTTACGGAGGTAAAAGAAATGAATGAAAGTCAGACAAACACAACAAATACGGTACAGCCTGTTCAGAACAAAAAAATGATGTCCTGCAGAACCTGCGGTGCCCCGATGGCAAAAAGCGCAAAAAAATGCCCGAACTGCGGAGCGAAAAAGAAAAAGAATCCGGTCTTCATAATCATTCCTCTTGTTATTGTTCTCATTCTTGCGGGAATGTATGCGGTAAAAGTTTTGAATTTCAATGCAGTCGGTGCAGTTCTTAATGTAAACGGAACCGAATATTCATGGAGCGAATACAAGGATTTATATCACGAATACTACTTAAACGGCAAGGCAATCGATTTCCGCACTGAGCTTCTTCCCGCAACTGCTGAAAAAACAGGTAAGATCACAAAAATATCGGATGCTATAATCGGGGAAACAATGAACGGAAATATGCCCACGGAAAACACTCTTATGAAATATGAAATCACAATAGATGACGGCTGTACATACAGCGTTATATACGGTTACTATGAACAGAACAATTACGATTTCAGTCATCTGTCAGTGGGAGATAAGGTGACCGTTAAGGGAACTGTAACAGAAAACGAGCTGTTCCCTACAACTACAATCAATGAATACCTTGATGCACAGCTTAAGATAACAGGCACAAAAGACGGCATTACTAAAAACTGACAGGTACAAGCCATATATGTTTATTGCCGAACGGCAGAACTGATTGGGCTTAGCTGAGTTTAATTTTATATCAGATTTTTAATATAAAACACATATACGGTATTAAAAAAACCGTTCCCCGATAAATTCACGGGGAGCGGTTTTTAGCTGTCTTTACTGAGCGCCAGCAGTTCTGCAATTACTTTATCAAGAAGCGGTATATATTCGGGAGATATTCTGTTAATTGCTTCAAGACGTTTTTTATCATCACTTCGCTCACTGCCAAAAAGGATATAATCGGCTGAAAGTCCGAGAACATTACATACTTTAATAAGCATCTTTACCGAGATTCCCGTTCTGCCTCTTTCAAGCTCTGCAAGATACGATACACTCACATCAAGCTTTTCTGCAAATCTTTCCCTTGTATAGCCCATTTCCTCACGGGCGCGTCTTATACGTATGTGCAATACTATCACCTCTACATATAGTATTACTGATAGCAATTAAAAATAACATCAAGCAATACCATATAAAAAACATCTTGATTTTGTTGATGTTGCATGCTATACTTATCTCGCAAATTAAACCTTACCCACACAGCAGAATAATGTAAAGCTTTAATTTGTATGATATTTATACGGAGGTATACTATGAATATTTCAATCAAAGGTGCAGGACTTAACAAAAATTGGAGTGTTTCCGACACAGCATTAACAATCGGCAGTACAGAATATCCCTTCTCACAGATAAGCTCCTTCAAGCTTATCACTCCCGCATCCGCAATACTCCCCGGAACGGCACAGGGCTACTGCGGCGGCAAGCTCATACAGTGCACATTTAAGTTTGCCGACAGAGTTACAGCCACACAGGCAATTTCTTTTATTCAGGAAAAAATCGAAGAAGCTCAGGGGACAAAGAAAGATTACAGATACAAGCTTACAGCACACACAGGCAGTACACTTGAGATTTACGACACATATATAATAATAAATCATATGCAGACGGGTTTTATGAACAACGCTCTTAACGGAGGCGCACTGGGCGGTAAGAAAATTGATATAAAAAATCTGACATCAATACAATTCAGAGAACCCGCAGGCTTTACGGTAGGTTTCATTCAATTTGCATATCCGGGCAGTGTTGAGAGCAAGGGTGGAGTCGCTGCAATGATAAACGATGAAAACTCAATTCCCATTCAGCCTTCAATGGTGGAACAGGCAAGAGAAATTGTAAGCTTTATCGAGAAAAGAAAAGACGAATTAACGGCTCCTCAGGCAAATACAGTAATTCAACAGACTTCTGCTGCAGATGAAATAAAAAAATTCAAAGAACTCCTTGATATGGGTGTTATATCTCAGGAAGAATTTGATGCTAAGAAAAAAGAATTACTCAGTTTATAAGATAAAACTCAAAAAAACAAGTCTATGCGTTTTGACGCATAACAGAAAAGGTAAAACAATATGAAAAAATTTATAATTATTGCAATTTTAGTTATCGTTTCAGCCGGCATTGCTTTTTTCTTTATCACAGGCAATACAAATGACAAAGCTGAAGAAATGCAAAAAGCTGCTTTTGGTGCTGTTGCACAGATTGATGACTTTGAAATAGTAGCAGACGCCAACGTTGTTACGGCAAAGCAGCTCAACGGAGACGAGGACCAATTCAATGAATTTTTAACAACCGATATGACAAATTACGGCGATACCGTTCTTTGTGATATCACAATAGTCCCCTTGGAAGGAAACACATTGTTTGTTGCTTCATATTCAATAAAAAACATTGCACAGCAGGATGAAACCTTTGATGAAAAGATTTATCTTAACTATAACAACGGCTACGAATATGAAGTGAACGAAAGTTATTATTCCTACGGTGAAAATGATGACTGGCACAAATTCACAACTGTAACCGTAAATCCTCTTACAACATTATTCTGCAAAGCATATTTCACAGTACCTGATGAAGTGGTAAATAATACTGCAGCTCCTCTGACATTTGTAATAGGAAATCAGGAATACAGAATAAGATAATACAGGGACAGACAATTGTACTGTCACAAAAAAAGATAACAATAATAACCGCTCCCCGATTAATTTTACGGAGAGCGGTTATTAACTATATGTTATTCAATTTATTTTATAAAGGAAAATACAGAAGCCATTTTGTGAAGAGCTGTGAGGAACTGGTCTATTACTTTATAGAAAATATATTCAAATGTGCTGAGTGCGCCGTCGCATTCGGGAATCTTTGAGCCTTCTGCAAGTGCGAAATCATACATACGCAGAGCCTCATACTCATATGTGGTAAGGTCGTTTTCATCAAGTGTGATAAGACCTACACCTCTGTTGATGTTGTTTGAATAAGAATTACAGCCTACTGTGGGAACGGTAGTAATATCAATACCCTCATAATTTGTTGTAAAATCATTTACGTGGTCGTGTCCGTAGAATGTACCGAGAACATCGCCTGTTTCAAGCCATGCTGCCATCTGACCGCCGTTGATATGTGAAGGACAGGGAGGTTCAAAAATGAAGCCTTCATATGCTCCGAAATTGGGAACGGGAAGATAACTGGTATTATTATAATAAAAATCATCAATTTTGAAGGGAAGTTTCATCATTCCTACTGCATCATAAACCTCAGGAACGATAATGTGCTGGAAGCTTAATGCGGGAACAAGCTTGTCGCCATTGAGAGCCTTAAGAGCTGCCGCAGTATCCTTGTACCAGTTTATCTGATCTTCTCTTACATAATCATATCCGCCTGCTTCTGCGGTGGTTGTGCCGGAATCAACAAACCAGAGATTAAAAGCAATTTTTACACCCTCGGAAGCTAAAATGGGGAGATTGTGATTTCCGCAGCCGTAAAGTGAGGGAACTGCATCATAAGCAAGACAGCCGGGATATTTCTGATATTCTTTAAGAAGAACTTCATTTGTAACACCCTGCTCCTGGTCGTGGTTACCGAAAACAAGAGTAAAGGGAACACCCTTTTCAACACAGGGAGCAACAACAGCTTCAATTGCCTTTGCCTGATTTTCATATCCGCCCGCAACGGTATTGTCACCCATAAAAACAACAAGGTCGGGCTCATAAGTGTCAAGTGCCTCTATCATAAGCTGTGTTGTTGTTGCTTCAAGGTTTTCATCATCCTGACTGTCGGCAAACATCATAATCTTAAACTTGCCGTCTTCGTTGAACTTGAGAACACTGTCAGTGATGCTTGCAGCAGAAACTGACATAATGAAAGCAGTTGAAAGCATAAGCACAGCCATCAGCACAGCAAAAGCTTTTTTGGAAAATTTCATAATTTAACCACCTTTTTCTGAAAATTTAAACATATTATAGCAGACAACCTTGTCTTTTTCAAGCAAAAAACAAAAATCCTTCTGCAAACTAAGCTTTTATCGTTTTTTGTCAATTTAGCAAACCATTTATTTTATGGCATTTGAATAGCTGCAATAATAAATATTGCTAAAATAAAAAATGTGCTGTATAATAGTACTGAAATACTAAACGGGGGCGATAAAATGATTTGTTATCATGGCAGTGATACTGTTGTAGATGTACCGAAAATACTGGAATCAAAGCGCCCTCTTGATTTTGGCGGCGGCTTTTATGTAACAACAAGCGAAACTCAGGCCAAAGCATGGGCAAAAAAGGTTGCTTTACGTAATAATATCAAGCAAAGATGTGTTAACCGATATGAATTTAACTTGGAAAAAGCAAAAACAGAACTCACAGTAATTTTCTTTGCAAGAGCTGACGAAAAATGGCTTGATTTTATATGTGATAACAGAAGCGGAAAACCTACGGGAGAATATGATATTGTAATCGGTCCTGTAGCAGACGATAAGGTTTACCGTGTTGTTATTGAGTATGAAAACGGTGATACGGATAAGGAAACTGCATTAAAGAAATTAAAGACAGAATCCCTTTGCGATCAGATTTTATTCCATACAAAAAAGTCACTCAGTTATTTGAAATATATTAATACGGAGGTAGAGGAAGGATGAATGAACGCAGTTTTGAAACTTTGCTTTACGGTATTACTGCAAATACAGTTGCAAAAATCATGGAGCTGAATAACTGGTCTGAAGATGAAGCAATGGAAAGATTTGCCGCGTCAAAACTTTATTCTTTCCTTGAAAAAGAAGAAACAAAGGTCTGGCAATACAGTGCATTGATGCTTGCTCAGCTTTTTAATGAAGAACGCACGGGAAGATTGTCTTTACCGGAGGTATAATATGAGTAAAACATTGGAATTTAAGGCTTTTTGCTTTGAAGCATATCGGGCGGAAAAGAAGCTTACCGGAAGGCAGGCAATGAATCTTTTTAAAAAGTATGGCGTGCTCGATTACCTTGAAAACTGTTTTGATGTACTTCATACCACGGGCAGGGCATACATCATTGAAGATATTGATATATTTATTTCCAACCGCCGGAATATATAGCAGATACATCCGCAGAATGCTGTAAAAATAAACACATAAAAACCGACACAAGAAACCGCTTCCCGATATTTTTCGGGAGGCGGTTCTTTTGTAAACAGTCTTTAAACAATCTGTAAATTACCGACAAAATGTTGTCTTTTGTCGGTGATAAAATAATTCTCGGATATACTGTTTGTTGACATATCCGCTGTTTTTCCGATAAAATTAATATAATTTCAAAATTAATTCACCCGGAGGAGATACCAATGGTTAAATTACCGCAGTTCACTATGGATGAAATTCTGCCCGATTACGGGAATATGAATTTATACGAATTTCTTCTTGCCTGCATCGCACCTCACAAAGAAGACTATCCTATGTTCCAGTTCAAGCTTACTGACCATATGAGATCAGAATTCTTTGAAGATGTTGAAGCGATGGCAGTTTATTTTAAAGAAGAACTTGGCATGAAGGCAGGAGATGCTTATTCTCTTTTCATTCCCAACTCAATTGAAGAAGTTGTATGCCTTTTTGCGCTTAACAAAATAGGCTGTATTGCAAACCTTATTCATCCCCTGTTCCCGCCCGAAGCTATGAAGAACTCGGTAACCTACACCAAGTCAAAGGGTGTTCTTCTTTACGAAATGTTCCTTCATCAGCACGCTGCAACTCTTAAAACAATTGAAGGACTTGACATAATCATCACAAGCCCCGTATTATACGCAGCTCCCGTTGAAAAGAAATATTATATCCGTCCCGATGAAAAGTTTATGGCTATTGCAGAAGCAGCAGGTCTTAATGTTAAATACTTCGGTGACATTCTCAAAAAATACCGCGGTCAGCAGACAGAAGGTCTTTACAGAAGCGGTGACCTTACCGCTGTTTATATGAACGGCGGCGGTACAACAGGTGTCAGCAGATTTATTATGCTCTCCTCCACAGCTCTTAACGCAGTTACCAAAAACTCTCTCGGTGCTGCAACTCCCAGTAATCATAAGGCAGGCTATTACGCAAAGATTCTCGCCCTTCCCTTCTTCCACGCATACGGACTTTGCGGCGGACTACTTACAACTCTTGTTTCCGGCTGGAAGGCAGTTCCCATGGCTCGCTTTGAGGCTGACGAATACATAACAAATCTCAAGGCTAACAAATGCTATGAGGTAATCGGTGTTCCCAATATGTTCCGTAAGCTTCTTGACCATCCCGATTTCGAGGGCGAGCATCTTTCACATCTGCGCTATGCCTTTGCAGGCGGAGACTATGTGCCGGTTGACTTCTTAAAGAGATTTAATGACATTATGGCAAAATGGGGCGCAGAAGCAACACTTATGCCCGGTTACGGACTTACAGAATGCGGTGCTGTTGACTGTATCAATATGCCCTGGCTTACAAAGCCCGGAACAGTAGGTAAATACCTCAAGACCATCCGTGCTGCTATTTTTGACGAAGAACAGAACGAGCTTCCCTTAGGCACAGTAGGTGAAATTGCATTTACAGGCAACACTCTTATGAAGGGTTATCTTATGCCCGACGGCAGACTCGGCGAAGGACTTTATACCGATAAAAACGGCAAACAGTGGGTTCTTACAGGTGACCTCGGCAAAATGGACGAAGACGGTTACATCACATTTGTAGCAAGAAAGAAGAGAGTTATCATCATTTCAGGTTACAATGTATTCCCCGCAGACATTGAAAATCTTCTTGAACCCCTTCCCTTCCTCACAGAATGCTGTGCTGTTCAGGGTTATGACGAAGACAAAAAGCCTATCGTTCGTCTTTACATAGTTCTCTCTCCCGAAGCAGATGAAGCTAAGCTTGACGAATACAAGAAGACAATCACAGAAATGTGTTCAACTCTTGACCAGTTCTCAGTTCCCAGAGACATAAGAGTTATTGACGCACTTCCCAGAACCAGACTTGAAAAGGTTGACTTCTTAAAGCTTACAGAAGTAAGAACAGAAGACTCAAAAACCTGATAATCAGGAACAGGTGTTTTAAGTTCTGAAATATCAAGCCGCCCTTAATTTTAAAATTCAGGGCGGTTTTTTGACTTTGATATCAAAAACTAAAGGTTTTAAATGCAATTTTTACTGTAAAATTGCTATTGCAAAATCTATCACATTTTAATATAATATATTACCGTAAAACTCAAACTATACTTTGTGGGGTGCATTTTATGCTTAAAGTTGTAAAATTCGGCGGTTCATCTCTTGCAGATGCTAACCAGTTCCGTAAGGTTGCAGAAATTATCAAGAGTGATGTTAACAGACGTTATGTTGTTGCTTCTGCGCCCGGAAAAAGAGACACACATGATGTTAAGGTAACAGACCTGCTTCTTCAGTGCTTCAGACTTGTAAGAGACAAAAAGAGCATTGATGAAACATTTGATAGAATCACAGAAAGATATAACGGAATTATCAGAGATCTCGGCATAGATTTTTCACTTGAAGAAGACCTTAAGGGCATTAAGGTTGCTATTCTTCACCACGCAAGTCAGGATTATATTGCAAGCCGCGGCGAATACCTCAATTCAAAGATCCTTGCAAACTTCCTTGGCTTCCCCTTTATTGATGCTGAAGAAGGTATTTTCTTTGATGAAAAAGGTGTTCTCGATCTTGAAAAGACCGACAAAGAGCTTGGCAGACTTCTCTCTTATCACGAATATGCCGTTGTTCCCGGCTTCTACGGTGCAACACCCAGCGGAATGATAAAGACATTCTCAAGAGGCGGCTCCGATATTACAGGTTCAATAGTTGCACGTGCCGCAAATGCAGATATATACGAAAACTGGACAGACGTTTCGGGTATGCTTATGGCTGACCCCAGATGCATTGAAAATCCCAAGCCCATTCCCGAAATTACCTATAGAGAACTCAGAGAGCTTTCTTACATGGGTGCTACCGTTTTGCACGATGAAGCTATCTTCCCCGTAAGAAATGCAAGAATTCCGATAAACATCAGAAACACAAACAGTCCCGAAGATCCCGGCACTATGATAGTTCACAAGGCTTCAAGCAACAATGTTGCAACCGTTATCACAGGTATTGCCGGCAAAAAGGGTATCACAGCTATATACATTGAAAAGGATATGATGAACTCCGAGCTCGGTTTCGGCAGAAAGGTTCTTGAAGTTCTTGAGAATCACGGCGTTTCATTTGAACACCTGCCCTCAGGTATTGACACTATGAGTGTTCTTGTTTCAAACGAATCATTAGGGTCTCACAAAGGCTCTATCACAGCCGATATTGTTAAGAAGGTTAATCCCGATTCAATAACTCTTGTTGAAGGTCTTTGCCTTGTTGCAGTTGTAGGCCGCGGTATGGTCAACACAGAGGGTACTGCAGCAAGAATATTCACAGCTCTTGCCAATGCACAGGTAAACATCAGAATGATTGACCAGGGTTCAAGTGAAATAAACATAATTATAGCTGTTGATGATAAGGATTATCAGAAAACTCTTCAGGCTATATATGATGAATTTGTAAAATAAGGTAAAACTATGAGCGTTGAAGTAAGAATTAAAAAACTTTCTCCCGATGCCACCGTTCCCACATACGGTTCACCTTTCAGTGCAGGTGCTGACCTTTATGCCTGTGAAAAAGCCCCCGTTACCATAGAACCCGGCAAAACCGTGCTTGTGCACACAGGGCTTTCATTTGAAATTCCCGAAGGATATGCAGGTCTTATATATGCCCGAAGCGGTCTTGCCACAAAAAAAGGGCTTGCACCCGCAAACAAGGTAGGTGTTATTGATTCCGACTACCGCGGAGAAGTTATGGTTTCTCTTTTCAATCAATCAGATATTCCCCAGACAGTTGAACCCGGCGA
The DNA here is from genome assembly GCA_045538645.1 of Acutalibacteraceae bacterium. GTDB lineage: Bacteria > Bacillota > Clostridia > Oscillospirales > Acutalibacteraceae > RUG806. The sequence continues at coordinate 10,747 of JAZSRT010000072.1, forward strand.
AAGACTTGCACAAATGGTAATAACACCCTTCCTTAAGGCTGCTTTTACCCTCTCGGATGAGCTTTCGGATACTCTCAGAGGACAGGGCGGCTTCGGCTCTACGGGAACAAAATAAACTGATCTTTTTTCACCTCCGGAATAATGTTTTCGGGGGTGAATAGTGGTTTAAACCAATAAAAACAGAAATAAGGCGATAAACCAATGTCAAATTCACTTACGGAAAACAAAAATAATACAACCGTAACAATACTCAGTTTTCTGTGTCCGCTTATATATTTTGCAAGCTATATGACACGCAAAAACTACTCCATTGTTATGGCTGACATAATAATCAGCGAAGGAATCAGCAATGCCGATGCTTCCCTGGCAGCTACACTTTCGCTTATATCCTACGGTGTGGGACAGATTATAAGCGGTATCTTAGGTGATAAATTCAAGCCCCAGCATATAATTATGTGCGGACTCTCGCTTACAACACTTATGAATCTGTTTATGCCCTTAGCAACTGATATAACGCTCAGAAGCATCATATGGTTTATAAACGGCTTTGCACAGTCTATGCTATGGCCGCCCCTTGTGCGTATTATGGCAGCCACCATGGACGGCAATACATATAACAAGGTATGCACAAACGTAAATATCGCGGGGATTTCGGGTACTATTCTTTTATATATAACGTCATCCGCAATATGGATAAAGTATTTTAACTGGAAATATGTTTTCTTCTCTTCTGCAGCAGTAAGCGCAATTATAGCAGTTATATGGGTAATCGGCTTCAAAAAGGCTGTAGGCAACACTCACCTTTTTGAAAAGACAAAGAAGAACAATTCAAAAGATAATACCGAAAATTCTCTCAGCGTAAAGAAATTACTGCTTTCGGGATTTTTATTTATTGCGGTTGCAATTATTGCTCAGGGGGCATTAAGAGACGGTATAACAGACTGGGTGCCCACATTTATTATAAATACATTTAACCTTGAAAGCTCAAGTGCAATATTAAAGAGTGTGCTGATTCCCGTTTTTGGCGTTATCAGCATAAAAATAGTCGGTGCTATAAACGGCAGATTTGTAAAAGACGAAGTAAAAGCAGGTGCGGTTACCTTTGCAACGGGGCTTGTGGGCTGTGCACTTCTTTTGCTTATTTATAAAGAGAATCAGTATATTACATTACTCTTATCGGCTATAGTTACAGGATTTATGCACGGAGTAAACTTCTTCCTTATATGCATAGTTCCTGCAAGATTTGAAAAGTATAATGCTGTTTCTACAATGTCGGGCATAATTAATTCACTTACATATGTAGGGTCAGCGGCAGCTACTTACGGCTTTGGTGCAATAAGTGACAATTTCGGCTGGAACACCGTTCTTATTGCCTGGTGTGTTGTAGCCCTCATCGGAACAGCCTGCTGTTTTGCCGCAATAAAACCCTGGAAAAAATTCAGTGCATAATGGAACAATTCGTAAAAATACCAAACAGCCCCGAAGGTAAGGTTACACTTGCCGCCGCAGGTGATTACCCCGCAATCACCGATGCATTGAAAAATGAAGGAATAAAAATAATATCACTTAAAAATAATATACTTCCCGATGAAGTATCTTCTCACAGTGATATGCTTTTATGTCATACAGGTGAAAACAGAATATTTATTGATCCGTCACAGGATGCAGACATATTTATCCGTGAAGGATTCTTTGCACAAAAAGCATCTCCCCTTTCAGGCAAATACCCGTTTGATGCGGGGCTTAATCTTGCAGTAAGCGATAATTACTTTATCTGCAACAAAAAATCGGCAGATAAATACCTGCATGAACATCTTTCAGACAGTAAAAAAAATGTATTTTATGTAAATCAAGGATATACAAAATGCTCGGTATGCTTTGTAGCCTGCAACGCCGTTATCACAGAAGACCCTTCCGTAGCACAGGCTCTTAAAGAAACGGAAATTGATGTGCTTCTTATATCTAAAGGCGATGTTTATCTTTCTGATAAGCATTACGGTTTTTTCGGCGGAAGCACAGGCAAACTGGACAAATACACCCTTGCGGTTACAGGCGAAATGAAATACCACCGGGATGCTGAAAAAATAATAACATTCTGTAAAAAACACGGTGTGAGAATAAAAGAACTTACAAAAGGCAGAATCACCGATATAGGCGGTATACTGCCGCTTAAGGAGGAGAGGTAAAAAATGTATTCTTTAGGTTTTGATATTGGCGGTACAAAATGTGCCGTAATACTGGGCAAAGGCGAAATGCCCGAAAAGCATGAAGAACTTATCATCGACAAAATTGCTTTCCCCACCGAAGTCTCCCGCGGTTGGAAGGTTATTGTAAAAGAAATGCTTGATACAGCAGATAACCTTCTTATAAAACACGCAATAATCGAGCCCGCAACACAGCTTATAGGTATAGGTATCAGCTGCGGCGGTCCGCTTAACAGCAAAAAAGGAACAATAAACTGCCCGCCCAATCTTCCCGATTGGGATAATGTTCCCATTGTTTCTATGTTTGAAGAACATTTCGGAGTTAAAACAAATCTGCAGAACGATGCAAATGCCTGCGCAGTTGCCGAGTGGAAATTCGGCTCGGGAAAAGGCACACATAATATGGTTTTTCTTACCTTCGGCACAGGAATGGGAGCAGGTCTTATTCTTGACGGAAAGCTTTATTCGGGCACAAATGATATGGCAGGCGAAGTGGGACACATAAGGCTCAGCGAAACAGGCCCCGAAGGCTACGGAAAATGCGGTTCGTTTGAAGGCTTCTGTTCAGGCGGAGGTATTGCAAGACTTGCAAAAATTCTTATAGAAGAAGCAAAAGACAAGGGCGAAAACAGTGTTCTTATGAACGGCGAAGTTTCGGCAAAAACAGTTGCAATTGCCGCAAAAGAAGGCGACGAGCTTGCAAAACGTGTATATAATATCTGTGCAGAAAAATTAGGTCTGGGGCTGAGCATCCTTACGGATATATTAAACCCCGAAGCTATAGTAATAGGCAGCATATATTCCCGTGATAAAGAGCTTTTTGACGGCATTATAAACGAAGTTATAAAAAAAGAAGCACTGAGCTACAGTGCAGATGTATGCAGAATACTCCCCGCCGCTCTCGGTAACAGCATAGGCGATTATGCGGCACTGGGACTTGCATTTTAAGGAGAAATTATAATGAATACACCTGAAATGATACTTGACAAATTATATATTGATTATCCCGGACTTATTCCCCTTAAAGAGGAAATAAAAAAGGCATTTATAATGCTAAAAACCTGTGCCGAAAAAAATGCATATATCTACTGCTGCGGCAACGGCGGTTCGGCTGCCGACAGTGAGCATATTACAGGTGAGCTTATGAAAGGCTTTATACTAAAAAGACCTTTAAGTGAAACAGAAAAACAGAAGTTCGATTCAGTTGAAGGCGGCAGAGCCATCGCAGATAAGCTTCAGAAGGGCATAAAATGCATATCTCTCGTAAGCCAGTCGGGCGTTATATCGGCATTTGCAAATGACATAGACCCTGCACTTGTTTATGCTCAGCAGGTTTATGCATATGCATCAAACGAAAATGATGTTCTTATTGCATTATCCACCTCGGGCAATTCTCTTAATATAGTAAATGCGGTAAAAGCCGCAAAGGCTGCAGGAATAAAAACACTGGCAATCACAGGTGCAAAAGACAGCCTTTTATCGGAACTCTCAGACGTAACAGTAAAAATTCCCACTACGGTGACATATGAGGTACAGGAACTGACTCTCCCTGTATACCACGCATTATGCGCAGCTGTGGAAGCTGAAATGTTTACCGAATAAAACAAATCCACCCTGAAACAAAAAAAGCTTCAGACTGATTTTTCAGTCCGAAGCTTTTTTTGTTAATATGCTTTTCTTTCTCTTAATTCGGGCGTTTCTTCAAGTCCCACTGAAACGCGAAGTGCGATTCTTGCATCTTCAGCTGTAACTTCCCCGTCACCGTTTATATCTATACTGTCCTTAAAAATAAGACTGTTATTATTTACAAGACCTACCGAATAACGCAATAATGTTCGTGCATCTGCGGCTGTTATCTTATCATCACTGTCGCTGTCTCCCGGCAAAAACCACGGAGAAGGAGCTGTCAACAGATAATCGTATCGGATTTCCGAAACATATTCTTTATCAACAAAATAATTAATTGCTTTTTCAAAGCTTTCTTTATTCTTATCTTTTACCTCCACAAGGAGCATAGGCGTATATTCACCTTCATAGTCTTCGGGGTTTGTAAGCTCTCTGACTGATTCAATATCCGAACAAACAATACTGCCGATTACATTTTCGGTATCGGAATTATCTTTGATAATTACAAAGAAAAAACTGTAAGAAATATCCTCGGGGAACTGAGCTGCCGACACGCTCACTGAACACAGCACTGCTATAATAAGTACACTTATAACGCATTTAAATGTTTTAAATAATTTTTTCATATCTTTACGCCTCCTGATTATTTTCTGAGGGAATAATTAGTCCCTTCAACCATTAAGACGAAAAACAAAGCAAAATATTTTCATAAGAAATAAAAAAAATCCGGAATTCCCGAAAAAAAGGAACTCCGGAGCTGTTATTTAATATTCTACGGGGAAAGCATGTATAAGACCAACAGAGTGTCTTAATACAAGACGTGCATCTGCTGCGGTAATTCTGCTGTCACCGTCAACATCGCTTACTATCTTGCCGGTTTGTGTGGGAAGCTCAAGTTCAACTGAGTATCTGAGCACAAGACGTGCATCAGCAGCAGTCACAACTCCGTCAAGATTTGCATCACCGAACTTTGAACCGGGCTGTTCACTTCCGGGGGTAAGGTAAGGTGATAACTTGTTTGTATAAACAGAATAAGACATATACTGGGGATATTTTGCATCATCCCAGATTGTTCTTTGATCAAATCCGTAAAGAAGCCATACTATAAAGTCCGCAACATTACCCTTTGTAAGGTCACCGTGAGGGAGGTCTTTAATAAACCATGTGTTTTCGGGCAATGCACAGTATGCCGCATTTATGTCATTGTCGGGAGCTGTATGCTTATGCTCACCTATACATATTTCATATCTGCCTGCTGCTGAGCTGTCATCTGTTGTAACAGCACCTGCCGAAGCATATTTTACTGACTCAATTCCGTCGGAAACATCATCAAGGCTTGCAGTTACGGGTACTATCTGGTAACCGTAATTTGCAACAACCGAAACATTGATACCGTTGCTCTGAGCCACTTTAAATGTTAATGCCGAGCTATTTGCAACAGCTCTGTAGCTGCTTATTTTTTTATTAAGTTCGAAATTTATGAATTCATCTTCAAACATAAATTCTACAGCAGCATCAAAATACTTTGCCGGAACAAGCGACCAGAGCCCCGGAATATTTCTGAGATATTCACGAAGGAAACCGTCATAAATAACACTGTCTGAATTAAGCGCAAAAGTATTATAAGACTTACCTAAATCCTTATGACCGTCCTGACTTTCGAAAATCATTGTAAAAAAGCTTAAGAATAACTTTGTAAAAAGCTTCTGCAGATCACCGGAACCTAAGATGTTGGAAGAAATACCGTCTATAATACCGGTAACGTCGTCATTCATAAAATTCATAAAAGCCTCACCTCTGTGAGTACCGTTTATGGTTTCTATGGCACCGATAAGCGAACTGTCATCCTTATAAGTTTTTGAAATTCTGCCACTCATAAAATCGCCGATAACGGCATTTCCTGCAAGAGGACAATTGTAAAATACAACAGAATCAAGATTTTCGGTTGCATGATCCTGATAATAATACATATATGTATTAGCGATAATTCCGCCGTAGCCCACAGCCATAATCGAAACTTTGTTTTTACCGGTCATAGCTTCAACATGATCGATAAAGCCGCAAAGCTCTTCTGCAGTTTCAGTGGGATCAAGTCTCCAGTCGTAGCCGAAGAAATATATTTCATCACTGTTTACATGCTTAGCGGCGGCAGCTTCAAAAGCCTGTAGATTTTTATTTTCGGTATATACCCCATCAAGGACAAGCTTTGAAACAGGGTCTGTATACTTCCACGCACCTACAGAGGAAGATAAGGATGTTCCGTCGGGAGCGCAAAGAATGGGATCCATAATGTTTTTTATTCCGTTTGCTATAACATTTACAGCCGAATTGCCGCCTTCTCCCGAAAGAACCACACCGGCTATAATAGTTGTAAGATCACCGACAAAATCAGAAGAATTAGAATCAAAAACTACTGATGAATTGATCTTGTTTGGATTATTGTAAAGAGGATTGTCTGACATTTCGCCGATATAAATTACGGGCGTAGCATCTAAACCGGCAGCCATTGCACCAAACGGCATAGCACATACGGTAACGATGCTGAGAATAATGCAGACGGTTTTTTTCAACAACGTGTTTTTCATGGAGAACCTCCCTGATTATTTAAAAAAGACATTTGTTAGGTTGATTATACATTAAAATAAGTAACAATTCAAGCATTATTTTATTTTACCTGAATTTAACTGATTTGTTTCACATAAAGTAAATAATTTTAATAAACAGTACATATATGGAACTTTACATTTTTAGTAAAAAATACTACAGTTTTTTAAATTAAAATATATTGATATATAGTTGGAAATGTTGTATAATCAGCGTAAGTGGGTCTATACCCATAATGACATAAAATACACCATGTGTATTAACCGGAGGTACTTAATCATGAAAAAACGAATTCTGTCAGTAATATTGACAGCATTACTTATCCTCTCCGTAATTCCCGTAAACCTTGCCTTCGCAAATGATCTTGGTGACGTAAACGGCGACGGAGCTATTGCTGCTGCTGATGCAAGAATTGCACTTCGAGCATCTGTAGGTCTCGAAACTCTCACAGATGACCAGAAAAAGGCAGCCGACGTAGACGGCAATCCCGGTGTTACCGCCTCCGATGCAAGACTTATATTGCGTGCATCCGTTGGTCTTGAAACTTTACACACTCACTCTTATACAGATGCAATAACAACAAAAGCAACCTGTACCGAAAAAGGCGTAAAAACCTTTACCTGTGAATGCGGTGACTCATATACAGAAGAAATTGCCGCTGCAGGCCATACAGAAGTTACTGATTCCGCAGTAGCTCCTTCTTGTTCCGCAGCAGGCAAAACAGAAGGCAGTCACTGTTCTGTTTGCGGTGAAGTAATAACTGCCCAGAAAGAAATTGCTGCTTCAGCACATACTGAAGTCAAAGATAATGCCGTTGCTGCAACATGTACCCAAAAAGGTAAAACTGAGGGCAGCCATTGTTCTGTTTGTAAAACTGTAATAAAAGCTCAGACTGATATTCCTGCCACAGGTCATACAGAAGTTAAGGATGCTGCTGTAGCTGCAACATGCACAAAAAAAGGTAAAACAGAAGGAAGCCACTGTTCTGTCTGCAAAGCTGTAATAAAGGCTCAGACTGAAACTCCTCTTGCAGCCCATAAAGAAGTTAAGGATGCTGCCGTTGCCGCTACATGTATCGCAAAAGGCAAAACTGAAGGAAGCCATTGTTCTGTCTGCAAAGCTGTAATAAAGGCTCAGACTGACATTCCTGCTACAGGTAACCACCTTGAAAGCAAACTTGACGAATCAACGAAAAAAGAAGTAACCTGTCAAGAAGACGGCTATACAGGTGACTACAAATGTACTGTCTGCAAAACCGTTACAACAGAAGGCAGTGTTATCGAATCTACCGGCAATGAACACAAAATCGAAAATAAAAATGTTCCCGCCTCCTGTACCGAATACGGTTATACTGCTGATTTATGTACAATTGATGGTTGCTCTTATATGGACTACGATACTTTAGTTATAAATGAAAACGATGAGCCTACAGGTCATGACATAAACAAATCTACCATTGAAGCAACCTGTACAGAACAAGGCTATGTTTATGAAATCTGCACAAAATGTGAAGTTGATTCAAAATACGATTACACTGATGCAAAAGGCCACAGCTATGAGTGGAAAACAGACAAAGCTGCAACCTGTGAAGAAACAGGCTCAAGAACAGGTACTTGTAAGGTTTGTAAAAATGTTACAACAGAAATAATTCCGCTTGCTGCTTGTATCCCGGCCGAAAAAGTAACAAAAGTGCGCGGTGATAAAACTCAGAACACAAGCTGCAAAGGATATATAGATTGTACAGTATGCGGCAAAATATTATCGGAAACCGAAGGCTTTGCAGCACATACCGAAATAGTATTAAGCGGCTCCGTTGTACCCAAAACCTGTACTGAAAACGGCTCACAGACAATGGTCTGCAGATACTGCAACAATCACGAAAGAGAAGTTATAACACAATCTGCAGAAGGACATAAAACCGACAATATAGCAGCAAGAGTTCTTGCTACCTGCACAGAAGACGGTTATGTTGAATTCTCCGGTAAATGTACGGTATGTAACGAAACATTTGAAAACACAAGAATTATCCTCAGAAAAACCGGGCATAATCCTACCGGAATGCAGACATGTACAACAGCAGTGACCTGTACAAAGTGTCCTGAAGTTCTTGAAGCAGCCCTCGGCCATGATTATGAAATAAAAGCAGCTGCCTATAATGCAAACGTTGAAACATTCTTCTGTAACCGTTGCGGTGCCGCAAACGAAGATGAGCTTTCAGCATTTAACAGTGTGGCAAATAAGATTATAACCTATAATTTCTACAATAATTTCAGTAAAGACAACAAAGTTCAGTATATAGATAAAACACGCGTCAACACATCATATTCGCGTTTTGACTTCGGAATTTACACACCTGCCATCAGAGCTCTTTATGAAGATGAAATGGCAAACACACCCGACGATTACACTTCCGTAAGAAACCAGAACATTAATTATCTGCTTCCGCTTACAGCAAGCAGCCAGAATGTATCGATTCTTACCGGGCAGGACATAGATAACATTACTGTAGAAAAACTTACAGGCATCAGAATAAGCGATGTTCTTTCAGATTATGCTACAAAGTATACCGTAGGAACAAAAGAATATGATCTTACAAAATTCAAAGCAGTAACCATCAATGAAGATGTTATAAAAGTTACCATTGATGTAAAGAATGAAAAATATTCACAGATTAAAAATCTCCCGGATGCTGAATATACATCACTTCAGAAGATTTATGACATCAATATCAGAAATGAAATTGCCGGATACGAAAAAAATCAAAACGGCGATCTTGTAATGACAGAAACAGATGCGGGCGAAGGATATGAAATTTCAATGACAATGCTTCTTCGTGAACTGTCTTCTGATGCAAAAGTTACTTACTACTTCAAGGCTGATACCTATGAGCCTATTGTTGCATTGTACAACACAGAGCTTAAAATGGATCAGACCATTGATATGAAATTTAAAATCGGTCTTTTCTCACTTAACGGTGAACTTGATCCCATTATCACAACAAACTACTCAAGAGTATATCTCTTCCCCAATTTCTTTGAGAAATATTAATATTAAAGGTACGCTCCGAAAATAGCGGAGCGTACCGTATCTGTCAAAATATGCAATTATATATCCCCTGAAAGGAAATCAATATGAAAAAATCAATAAGTTTGGCGCTGGCTTTGGTTCTTTGCATATCATCCGCCTTTATCTTAACTGCATCCGCACTGATAATGGGCGATATTAACAATGACGGACAAGTACAGGCTTCCGATGCAAGACTTGCGCTCAGAGCTTCTGTAGGACTTGAAAATCTTACAGCCGATCAGAAAAAAGCTGCTGATGTAGACAGCACCGTAGGCGTTACCGCCGCTGATGCAAGACTTATATTACGTGCATCTGTCGGTCTTGAAGAACTCAAACCTAAGGAATACACATTCAACGGTCACAAATCAGACAGCGATACAATAGGCATTACCAAAGGAATAACCTGCGTTGAAGAGGGACACGAAAATGAAGTTCTTATGCCTTCCTTTAACGAACTCGTAAATGCCCTCAAACAGCCCGGCACTCTCAACTACTTTTACGGTTTCACTAAAACAACAACAGTTACGGCAAAGCCCACTGTAAAAGAATCCAGTGTTCTTCATCTCGCACTTGCAAAAACCATGGAAAGTCTTCTTTCAGACTCTGTTGAGCCCGGAACCGTTACAGACTATTCCGATTTAACAAACAGACGCCACGTTAACAACGCAACATTCTTTGTTTCGGGCAAACCTTATATAAGCGATCTTACCGATAATGACATAAAAAGCATAACAATGCAGAAAATGTCCGGTGTGGATTTTGTAAAATCCCTTCCCAATTCATATAAATCTACTATGTCAGGTGCAACTTATAATCTTTCTTCCGTCAAAAGTTCTGCTGTCGGCGATGTGTATAAAGTAACGGTTACACTTAATACCGAAAGAATGACCGATAAAAATATACCCACAAGCACAACCCCTATCGAAAAAATAATCAGCGCAACCTATAACACAGGGCTTAAAAATAATATGAAAGCGCTCAGCAATACTTTTGACGAAATCCCCGAAATGGCTGATATGATAGGTATGGAAATTGAAATTGAAACCGATTGCATAATTACATATTATTTTACTGCCGATAAATTTGAACCTGTTGCAGCAAAATATGATGTAAATATGAAAACTGTCAGCAAGATGCATACTTACTTTGATAATTTCTTTATCAAACACAAAAATCCCACCACAACGATGACTGTAAGTTCAACTGCCGAACAGTCGGACTACTTCTTCTTTAACGATCATTTTTCATTCAAAAAATAGTCAGTCAAAAGCCTTCTGTCGTTTCGGCAGGAGGCTTTTTCTTGATTATGCACATAACTTTGTTTTTTAGTGTTTGACTTATTATTATTACTAATATATAATAAAATATGTATAATTATTTTTAGAGGTGAAGATATGATCTGTATTGTCGGTGCCGACGGATTTTTCGGTTCTTATATGCAACAACATATTCTCACCCTGAATGCAACGGAAACTGTTGTTTGCTTTAATCACTGCAGTGAACCTTTTTCTTCATCTCCCGTATTCCGGAACGAGCATTTTGAACTATGGGATAATAACAGCATAAAAAAAGCCGCTTCGGTTTTGTCAGACTATTCCGATATAAAAATTTTATTTTTAGCATCGGTACACAATCCCGATGCAGTGAGAAAAGACCCTGTAAAAGCTCAGCATATCAACACCGTGTGTTATGATCGTTTTCTCAATGAAATATCAAAACTCAATGTAACAAAGCTTGTTTATGCATCCTCTGATACGGTCTACGGTGAAAGCATCGGCGGATATGCATTTTCGGAAAAAGATACCCCTGCCCCCATAAATATATACGGTGAACAAAAGCTTATGGCGGAAGAAATAACCCATAAATACGGCTACACCGCTGCACGTTACTCATATATGTGCGCTCCTTCTCTTATAAAAAGAAAAAAACATTTTTTTGATGACATAACAAAAAAACTGCAGAACGGTGAAAAAATATATATGCTTACCGATTGGGTGCGTTCGGCGCTCAGTTACAAAAGTGCTGCAGAAATAACCTACAGATTACTGTTAAGCGACACGGATGAAAAAACCGTAAACATATGCGGAGATTTTCCCGTTTCAAAATATGATATAGGAATAAAAGCCGCTGAATATGCAGGTGCAGACCCTTCTTTGGTAATTCCCTGCACAATGGATGAATTAAACATATTTACAGAAAAACGGGCAAACGAAATAATAATGAAAAACGATCTGTCAAAATCGATAAAAATCGCTTATGACACATCGCTTACTTTCTGAGGATAATTATGGTAATTTCAAAAACACCTTTCAGAATGTCCTTCTTCGGCGGAGGAACAGATTTTTCTCAATATTACGAAAAATACGGCGGCAGTGTTTTATCTGCCACCTTTGACAAGTATTGCTTTGTTACGGTAAGAGATTTTCCTCCGTTTTTTGAGCATAAAAATCAGTTCACATATTCAAAAATAGAAAGATTCGACTCCCCCGATGAACTCAGTCATCCCCTTGTAAGAGAGACTCTGAAATATCTTCACGAATCAAGAATACAGATAAGCTACGATGCAGATCTTCCCGCAAGAACAGGTATCGGCTCAAGCTCTTCCTTTGCAGTAGGACTTCTTAACAGCATACACACTTTAAGAGGCAGATACTCTGACCCTAAAAGCCTTGCCGGTGAAGCAATTCTTCTTGAAAGAGTTCTGTGCCGTGAGCACGGAGGTATTCAGGATCAGATAGCCGCAGCATACGGCGGATTTAACCGCATAGACTTTGATGCAGACGGTTTCAGTGTAAGACACATAAACGCATCGGAAGAACGTATAAACAAACTCAATTCAAAACTGATGCTTTTCTTTTCGGGCCAAAGCCGTTTTTCGGGAAAAATAGCAGAAGAGCAGACAAAAAGACTTCCCGATAACACCCGGACTCTTCACAGCATGAAAGCACTTGTGGACGAAGGAGAAAGAATTCTCACATCAGATACTTCACTTGATGAATTCGGTGAGCTTCTTGATTATTCATGGAAAATGAAAACCACACTTGCAAGCAACATCACAACGGATGAAATCAACTGCTTTTATGAAACCGCATTAAAAAACGGGGCAACGGGAGGAAAGCTTCTCGGTGCAGGCGGCGGCGGTTTTGTGCTTTTGTATGTTGACGAAAAGTATCAGAACAAGGTCAGGAATTCTCTTGAAAAATATATGTTTGTCCCCTTTAATTTTGAAAACGAGGGCAGTAAAATAATCTATTCTAAAAACTAAGGTCGTGTTTCTATGGCAGATATACTTATTACGGGCGGTGCAGGATATATAGGTTCGGTGCTTGTTCCCGAGCTTCTCTCTCTCGGACACCGTGTTACGGTAATAGATAACTTTTTATATAAACAATCTTCACTGCTGGCTTGCTGTACAGATAAAAATTTTACTGTCGTAAACGCAGATGCACGGAATGAAGAAGTTATAAAAAAGCATATAGCAGGCAAAGATTTTATTTTTCCTCTTGCAGCACTTGTGGGTTTTCCCGTTTGCGATAAAGATACCGTTGCCGCAACAACTACAAATCTGGGCGCAGTAGAACTTATACTTAAGCTGCGCACCCCCGAGCAAAAAATTATTTTCCCCTGCACAAACAGCGGTTACGGTCTTGGACAGGGACAGGAATTCTGCACGGAAGACTCCCCCATTAACCCCATTTCTTTATACGGTAAAACAAAAATGGCGGCAGAAAAGGCAGTTTTAGAAGCAGGTAATTCCCTCACCTTCCGTTTTGCAACTCTTTTTGGTGCTTCCCCCAGAATGAGAACCGACCTTCTTGTGAATGACTTTACATACAGAGCTGTTTTTGACCGTTCACTTATAGTTTTTGAAGGCTCGTTTATGAGAAATTATCTTCACGTAAGAGATGCGGCAAGAGCATTTATATTTGCTATGGATAATTTTGAAAGGATGAAGGGCAGACAGTATAACTGCGGTCTTTCGGATGCAAATCTTTCAAAGCTTGAGCTTTGCGAAAAAATAAAACAGCACATCCCCTCTTTTATGTATCTTGAAGCTCCCATAGGCACAGACCCGGACAAGCGAAATTATCTCGTCTCAAACGAACGTATAGAAAGCATGGGATTTAAGCCCATATATACAATTGATGACGGTATTGAAGAGCTTATAAAAGCATATTCAATCATTAAAAATAACATTTACGGAAATGTGTGATAAAATGAAGCTTATAGAAATACTTGCCCCCGATTTTACTTTTACCGATGACAGAGGCACTCTTACTCAGATAGTTCACGAGGGTTTTTCTCAGGTAAATGCAGTATTTACAAAAGCAGGTAAAGTACGGGGCAATTTTCATTATCACGAGCATACCAAAGAACTGTTCTACATATTGAAAGGCAAAATCAGTTTTACGGCAAAGCTTAACGGTGTAACAGAAGAATACACCTTCTCCGACGGTGATATGTTTTTGGTAAACGAAAATGTGCGCCACACATTTTTATATGTTGAAGACACATATCTTGTGGCACTTTACACATCTCCCGTAGAAAATGAGGACGGAACAAAGGATATAATTCCCGACGAAACATTATGAAAGAAGCAATTATTTTAGCAGGCGGGTTGGGAACACGGCTCGCAAAAACAGTTCAGGACAAGCAAAAAGTGATGGCACCTGCGGGCGGCCGTCCTTTTTTGGCATATGTGCTTAAAGACCTGAAAAATAAAGGTTTCACTAAAGCCGTACTTGCCGTTTCTTATCATCACGAGCAGATAAAGAATTATTTCGGGGATGAATATGAAAACATAAGACTTTTATATTCCGTTGAAGATGAACCCCTCGGCACAGGCGGTGCAATAAAAAAGGCGCTTGCGCTTTGTGAAGGAAATAATGCTGCTGTAATCAACGGCGATACATTTTTTGATATTGATTTCGACAGGCTTTTTGAATTTTACAAAAAGAATAATGCCCGTGTTGTTCTTGCCGCAAAAGAAATGCCCGATTGCACAAGACATTCAACTCTTAATATAGCCGAAAACGGAAAAATACTTGAATTTGCCGAAAAAAAACCTCAGAAAAAGGGTTATATAAACGGCGGTGTTTATATAGTAAACAGGGATATATTTTCTGAAATTGAAGCAGTTCGCTTTTCTTTTGAAAAAGAAATTCTTGAAAAAATGACCGACGGTCTTTTTGCCCTTAAGTGTGACGGTTATTTTATAGATATGGGCATCCCCGAAGCATATTTCAGGGCAAATACGGAAATCCCGCTTTTATTCGGTCAAAATGTCTTCAAAGCGGCATTTTTAGACCGTGACGGAGTTATATGCAAAGAAAAGCATCATCTTTATAAAACAGAGGATTTCGAATTTGTTGACGGTGCGCCCGAGGCTATAGAATCCTTAAGGGAAGACGGTTATCTGATTTTTGTAATAACAAATCAGGCAGGAGTTGCAAAGGGACTTTACACCGAAGATGATGTAAATATTCTTCACAGCTTTATGCTTGAAAGGCTTAAAAATATAACTCATATCGATGGCATATATTACTGCCCCTTCCACGAAGAAGGAACGGTAGAGAAATACAGAAAATATTCCCCCGACAGAAAACCCGGGGACGGAATGATAAGAAAAGCTGCCGATGATATGAAAAACCAAGGAATAATAATAGACTTAAAAAACAGTATTCTTGTAGGTGACAAGCTTTCTGATATTGAAGCCGGAAAAAAAGCAGGAATCGGCTTTAATATTCTTGTAAGAAGCGGGCATAAAATTGACGAAAACAGTACTCTGCCCGATATTATACTTGATTCGCTTGCAGATATAATAAAATACACGGAGGGGAAATAAATGCCTGATTTCAGTACTGATTATTATATTGACCGTCTCAGAAAAATGATAGAATGTGAAACGGTTTCTGTCAAAGGTTCATTTACTCCTGATGAGTTTATGAAACTGAGAGACGTTATGAAGGAGCTTTTTCCCGAAATACATAAGCAGGCTGAAATAAAATATTTTTCAGAGGACTGCTGGCTTTATAAAATCAAGGGGAAAGACACTTCAAGAAACATTATGCTGATGTCACATCACGATGTTGTGGAAGCTACGGGAGATTGGAAATATCCGCCCTTTGCAGGAGAGGTTCATGACGGGAAAATATGGGGCAGAGGCACATTTGATACAAAATCCTCCCTTTTTGCCGAGTTTACCGCTGTTGAAGAGCTTCTTACAAAAGGATTTGTTCCAAGCTGTAATCTATATGTCGGTTCATCCCATAACGAAGAACGCTTCGGTGACGGAATGCCTCTGGTAAACGAATATTTCAAAAAAGAGGGTTTGCGTTTTGAGGTTGTTCTTGATGAAGGTGGCGCAATAATTACACCTCCCGTTGACGGTGTAAAAGCGGGAAAATGTGCAATGGTGGGAATTCACGAAAAGGGCAGATATTATTACACCTGCACGGCAACAAGCGGCACGGGATATCAGAGCTTAATGAAGGCAAAAAAGAAAAACCCGGTGGAACGTATGACCGCATTTATTGAAGCTGTCAATACTTCCGATATTTTTACGGTAAGACTTAATCAGCAGGTAAAGGATATGTTTACGTTTATTGCTCCGCACACTTCTTTTCCGCTGAATATAGCATTTTCCAATCTTAAAATTACTGCTCCATTGATTAAAAAAATTATGCCGAAGCTCAATCCGTTGGCAAAGGGGCTTATAAGCACTACCTGCAATTTTATAAAAATTGAAGGCAGCAGTGCTGAGAAAAAATGCACGGCAACAGCCTATCTTCAGCCTGTATCAATGGAGGATTTCAAAAAGGATATTGAAAGCTTCAAGAGCTTGGCAGAAGAATACGGAATCAGTGTCACGCAGGACGAAAACTGCGATTATCACGAGCCTGCCGATATCAATTCCCCCGGCTTCAGATATACAAAAAAATGCATCGAGGAGATTTTCCCCAAAAACCCCGTTGTGCCCTACGTCCTCCCCTCAGGCGGTACGGATGCAAGAGTTTTCCGAGATGTAACCGACTGTAATCTGAGATTTGCACCCTTTGTGATTTCAGACAAGCAACTTGACCTTGTACACCAACCCGATGAAAACCTTGATATCGACAGCATCCCCGGAGCAATTAAGTTCTATAAGCATTTTGTAAAGAATTATAAATAATGAAAAGAAAGTCTTAAACTTACTTTTTTGTAGGTTCAAGACTTTCTTTTATTACTTATTTATCAATAATGACTTGCTCCGCAGGAGCAGGTGGGATTTGTACCGAAGAGTTTTATAAAGAATCTGACTATGGGCCATATGAACTTTGCAATGAATGCATTTTTGCTGTGGCACAGATGTGAGCAGGAATTGTTATTATCTGATGTATTATCCATTGAATAATCACAGTCATCACAATAACCGTCACTGTCATTATCTGAATGGTCTGTCATATTAATAATTTCGGTTTCTGTTTCATTGCAGAAGCAGGTTCTTTCCTTCAGACCGTTAAATTCACAAGTGGCATCATAAACAACCACCCAGTTGCCGAAGCTGTGACCTTTTGCCGGGATAGCTTCGCTTTCTTTTGCAGTACAGACGCATACTCTTTCCTTCAGTCCGTCTTCGGTACAGGTAGCTTCTTTTACTACCGTCCATTCACCGTAATTATGCCCTGTTGCGGCAATTTCGTCTGCGTTATAGGTATCTCCGCAGACAGAACAGATATAGGTTGTATAGCCCTTTTCTGTGCAGGTGGGCGCAGTTACCGTACTTGTATACTCATGTTCTGTCTTCAGGATAACTTCAGTTTCTTTTGCAGAACAAGCACAGGTTCTCTCTTTAAGACCGTCCGCTGTGCAGGTTGCATTGCTGACAACCTTCCATTCACCGAAGCTGTGTCCTGTTGCCGCAGTTTCGTCTGCTTTATATGAATCTCCGCAAGAAGAACAGGTATAGGTCGTGTAGCCCTTTTCTGTACAGGTGGGTGCAGTTACCTTTGCCTGATATGAATGAGCTTTAACAGAAATAGTTTCAGTATAAGAATGCGAACATGTTGCACAAGTGTATGTCTTTATACCTGTTGCAGTACAGGTTGCTTCTTTTGTAACTGAAGAATTATACTTAGCATGTTTACAGGTCCAGTGCGCATAAAGTGTCTGATTTCCTGTAACAGTTACCTTTGTATCTGCAGTAATCTTACTTCCCCCCGAAGCCGCAGTATACCAACCGTCAAAACTGTATCCGTCCCTTGTGGGAGTGGGAAGAGTGCCATAAGTGGAATTATATTTAACTGTTTTTGAAGAAGTTGTAACTGAACCGCCATTTGCATTGAGTGTAACTTTGTATGACGGAATTATTATATTAAAATCTGCAGATGCAATTTCTCTCGTATTACCATTACTTGCTACAATAATACGAATCTTGTGCTTTCCTTCACTAAGGTTTTTAATATTTATATTTTCAGCAAAACCGCAATTAAGCTGCTTACATTCCGGATAAACAGCAACAACATCTTGACGCTCTCTTTTGGTCAATAACACCCAATTATGATTATCTATCTGATAATACGTATCTACAACGGATGAGTTCTTGTTAAATACCCACCCTGCTGCATGTAATTTATCTGTTACTGAAATATTATAATCCTTAACTGCAGCCAACTCTCCAATAGCAAACATATATTTGGGAATATTAACTATGATTCCACTAGAACTAAAGTTTCCGTCCGAATCATATGCGTAAATATGAGTTGTATATTCACCATATTCATTATTATGATTTTCTATACCTATCCAGCACTTTGCAGTATTTCCGCTTATTGTTCCAGGGTAATATATTATATCATCCTGATTATTATATGTAGTCCAACTCGGAAATTCTACCTTAGTTACACCGATATTGTCTGCAATAGTACATGTGACTTCATATCCGTTCTCATTAACAGAAGTTATGCAAACATTTGAAATAACAGGTTTTACATTATCAGGATTAGGCACTGTCACACATACCCCACCTGTTGCTTCATTTCCCCATTTATCATAGGCGTAAATATGAGTTGTATATAAGCCTCTTTCATTATTATGCGATGAAATATCAACCCAGACTTTTGCTGTATTATTTTCAATTGTTCCTTCATACCACAACAGATCATCTTGATTATTGTAATCTGTCCAAGTTGGAAAAGCTACTCTTGATATACCACTGCTATCCGATACTGTACAAACAACCTCATAACCTGAAGAATTTACAGTAGTTATTTTTGTATCAGAAATAGTGGGCGGTGTTGTATCAGAACAGGTTACATTAAAATAAGCAGCTTTAATGTCTGCACCGCCGCTTGATGAATTTACCCATATACTGAGCTTGTGCTGTCCTACTGATAAATCTTTTATAGGAATAGAAAAATCAAATCCGCAGTCAAGTCTGCAACCGTGTGCATTAACAACATCCTGTCTGTTATTCTTATTGGCAACATATGCCTCTTTATCATCTATGCACCAATAAACAGTTGTATTGCTTTTATCCGAGCAAAATGCCCAACCACGGACGTTATAATTGGGATTAACAGCTTTATCAATAGTCACCCCGTCAACAGCAGTATCAACCGCAGCATTGAAAGAAACAGAACTTGCATGAGTTTCAAAAGTATATGATGAACCCGGCAAATAATTACGGGGATTTAAGTTTGGCGAACTTGAATTACCATAATAGTCATTTGAATTGCGCACTTCATAGTGCAAGTGTGGTCCAGTTGAATTACCGGTATTACCGGACTTAGCAATTAATTGACCTGCTTTAACCTTATCGCCAACAGATACATTAAAACTGTTCAAATGGCAATATCTCATATAGACAGTGGAGCCATTTACCTTTGCCTTTATTTTAATGTGCTTACCATATGATGTAGTCAAAGATTGTATATCGACTACTTCTCCGTCACAAGTCGAATAAACAGATGTACCAACAGGAACAGGAAAATCAATGCCACCATGATATGAACCACTTGAGTAATTTGGCCAATTACCTGTAACTTGAGTTGTTGTAGTAGGCCACGCCCATGCATTAGATGCGGCATTCGCCCGCAGACTGATTTCAGTCATCGGTATTACACTTAATGTAAGAACAAGTACAAGAAAAATACTGATTAATTTTTTGATAATTCTCATTTATATCGCCCTCCGAATGTTACATTAAAATTTTTGCACTTGCGATAGTATGATAGCACAATATTTTTGCAGTAATGTCTACTATAGTAGACCACTTTTTATGCCATTATGTTTACCCTTTAACTAAAGGAGTGTTAAGGTGATGAACGGTTTTGATAAAGTGGCTGTAAGTATAGTAATAAAGAGGGAACGAAAGGATAAAAAATTATCACAGGAAGTTTTAAGCGGACTTGCGGGGATAGCGAGAAGTCATTTGGCTATGATAGAAAACGGAACTAAAAATCCGAATTTTGAAACACTCTGGAAAATCTCAATAGCATTCAATATGCACCCATATGAACTTGTTCAACTTATAGAAGACGAAATAAATTCAAAAAACGGAAACTCTGAACACTTATAAGAGTTTCCGTTTTTATTTGTATATATTTTATGCCTTTACTGTGGGTTCTGATTCACCGAAGTCGGTTTCGTTAATTTCTGTTTTACTGAAAGGAGATACATCGGGGGTTGCTGCAGTGGTGTTTGTTTCTTGTGAGATTGTTATTCCCTGTGATGTTACTTCCTGTGCTGCGTTTATCGGATATTGCGGAAAGGAAGAGAAATTATCCTGTGCGGGAATGTTATTTACTATCGGGAAAAAATTTTTAATTGTTAGGTACACTATCACAGCTGTAACGGTAAGAGATATTAAGAGGTTAACAATATTAACTATCACGGAAATCATATTCGAATATACAAACATCATAAATATATTTGCAACTATGCTTAAAAAGCCTGAAATAAGAATTGTAATTATTCGGGGGAAGAAAATCAGTGAGCAAAAGGAAATAATATCGCGACCGTCTTTTCTGAAATTGTATGCACAAAGTCCGATAACAGCCAATGCAATTAACAGGAAGAAAAAGGAGAATATATTAAATATCATCAAGGTTATTACTGTTGTGCGGCTTACTACATTAATAATAAGATAAATCAAATCAGCAATACTAACCAACTGTAATGCACATATCCCTATAATGGCAGTAATTAAAACTTTCTTTTTCTGATTCAAAAAAATCGTATGATTGCTCGTTCTTTTATTAAGAATATTATAAAGAAGAGGAACAATGACAAGCACAAGCAGATATGCAAATATGTTTAATATTACATCCATAACACTGTAAACGGAATAATTACCCATATGGTACGCAAAAATGTTATAATTAACTGAACTCATAAGCGTTGAAAATTCACCGACTACAAAAACAGCAAAGAAGTACATTCCGCTGAAACGAAAAGCTAATATTTTATTTTTTGACCAGAGCAAAAAACCGAAAAATACAACGGCATACTCAAAGATATTAGAAAACAAATACATAACATTGCTGATAATTGTCCGGACATTATAATCTATATATGTAATTTCTTCAATAATCGCAGATAACAGGGGGACAATTGCAGTTGATAAACCATCAAAAACCGTGGCAACAATAGCAATCACAAGAGCAATAACAAAATAATTTTTAGGCTTTTGCATAACACCGCCCTGATTTTGAAGCGGCATAACATTTGCGTTATTCATAAAATACCTCCGGAAAAGCTTTTTTTATTTATACCATATACACCCAAAAAAATCAACTCTTCAATTTCTCAATAACGATTATCACGACAAAACAAAAACCGCACACGATGTGTGTGCGGTAATAAGTATTTTTTGAAAATAACTTATTTGAGAGAAACCTTTGCGCCAGCTTCTTCGAGCTTTGCCTTTGCAGCTTCTGCATCGTCCTTGGAGATGCCTTCCTTGAGAGCCTTGGGAGCAGCTTCAACAGCAGCCTTAGCTTCAGCAAGACCAAGACCTGTGATTTCACGAACAGCCTTGATAACCTTAATCTTTGCAGCTGCATCGAAGGATTCGAGAACAACGTCGAATTCTGTCTTTTCTTCCTGAGCAGCAGCTTCACCGGCAACGGGAGCAGCAACAGCAACTGCAGCAGCAGCGCTTACGCCAAATCTTTCTTCAACTTCTTTTACGAGTTCGCTGAGTTCGAGAACTGAAAGTTCTGCAACAGCGTCAACAATAGCAGTAATCTTTTCAGATGCCATTTTAATTTTCCTCCAAAAATAAATATAGTTAATTTTTAATTTAATAATACAGCAAATTATTCTGCTGCTTCTTCAGCTGCGGGTGCAGCTTCTTCTGTTGCTGCTTCTGCGGGAGCAGCTTCGCCGTCCTTGTCAACTATAGCCTGAATTACACGTGCAAAAGAAGCCATAGGAGCCTGGAATGCCATACAAACAGTAGCAAGGAGCTGTTCCTTTGAGGGAAGCTTTGCAAGAGAATCAATCTTTTCGAGAGAGATAAGTTCACCGTCAAGGAAACCTGCCTTGATTTTGAAATTATCGTTCTTTTCTGCGAACTTTGAGAGGATTCTTGCAGCTGCAACATAGTCTTCATTACTTGTAGCAACAGCAGTTGTTCCGTTAAGAACATCATCCATAGCAGCGAGAGCTGTGCCTTCGATAGCAAGACGGATAAGAGTGTTCTTAGCTACTGCATACTCAACGCCTGCTTCTCTGAGCTCCTTACGAAGCTTGGTATCATCTGCAACAGAAATACCCTTATAGTCAACAACAACACCTGCAACGGCACCGTCGAACTTTTCTTTAAGAGCAGCGACCTGAGCTTTCTTTTCTTCTAAAACCTTTACGCTTGGCAAATTTTTTCACCTGCCTCCAGAAATAATAAATATAGCCCTTCCGCCAAAAACCGCGAAAGGGCATAAAAACCTTAGTTTCTATATCCATTCCTCGGCAGGCGGTTAAACTTACGCAATAAATGCACCTGCTGTCTTAAGAACAGCAACATTAGTATATTATCACAAGATAAATACTTTGTCAAGATATTTTTTAATTATTCAGCAGACTTGAGAACCTTGTTGGGGTTAATTCTGATACCTACGCCCATTGTTGATGTAACAACGCAGGAACGGATATACTGACCCTTAGCTGCTGCGGGCTTAGCCTTGAGAATAGCATCAAGAAGAGTTGCATAGTTCTCATAGAGCTTTTCTGCACCAAAGGAAGCCTTACCGATGGGGCAGTGGATGATGTTGGTTTTGTCAAGTCTGTACTCGATCTTACCGGCTTTAGCTTCATTTACAGCCTTAGCAACATCGGGAGTAACAGTACCTGCCTTGGGTGAAGGCATAAGACCACGGGGACCGAGAACCTTACCGAGACGACCAACAAGACCCATCATATTGGGAGCTGCGATACATACGTCGAAATCCATAAAGCCTTCGCCCTGGATTTTAGCAACGAGTTCTTCTGCACCGACGATTTCTGCACCTGCTTCTTCAGCAGCCTTAGCTTCATCGCCCTTTGCAAATACGCAAACTCTTACTTTCTTACCTGTACCGTTGGGAAGAACAACAGCGCCTCTGACCTGCTGGTCTGCGTGACGTGAGTCAACACCGAGACGAACGTGTACTTCAACAGTTTCATCAAACTTTGCCTTTGCAGTTTCAATTGCAAGTGCGAGTGCATCAGTTGCTTCGTAGAGCTTTGCTCTGTCAACAAGCTTTGCACTTTCAATATACTTCTTACCGTGTTTCATATTTCTCTACCTCCGCCGATCAATCAACAACAGTAACGCCCATGCTGCGTGCTGTACCTGCGATCATGCTCATAGCAGTTTCGATAGTAGCAGCGTTAAGGTCGGGCATCTTCTGTTCTGCGATTTTTCTGACCTGTTCCTTTGTAATTGAAGCAACCTTTGTCTTGTTGGGAACACCGGATCCGCTTTCAATTCCGCAAGCCTTCTTGATAAGAACAGCAGCGGGAGGAGTCTTTGTAACGAATGTGAATGAACGGTCAGCGTAAACTGTGATGATAACGGGGATGATAAGACCCATATCATTCTTTGTTCTTTCGTTGAATTCCTTGGTGAACTGCATAATGTTAACACCGTGCTGACCGAGAGCGGGACCTACAGGGGGAGAGGGAGTTGCCTTACCTGCAGGGATCTGAAGCTTAATAAAGCCTGTAACTTTCTGTGCCATAATTGCACCTCCAAAAAAAATGTGGTAGTGGCGGCGCGAAAAAACGCACCTCCCACAGCATCCCGGGGGGACACTATAACAAGACCGATATACGGTCCGATTACCAAAATAATATTAATCGACTGCGGACTCTACCTGATCAAGGCCGAGTTCAAGGGGTGTGTCACGTCCCATCATAGAGATGATAACGCGAACAGTGTCATTTTCAATGTCGATATTATCAACAACACCTGAGAATCCGTCGAATGAACCGCCGATAACGGTAACAAGGTCTCCGACCTCGTAGCCGACGGTAACAATACGCTTCTCAACACCGATTTTAATAACCTCATCCTCTGTGAGAGGAACGGGTCTTCCTTCGGGACCTACAAAACCTGTAACGCCCCTGGTATTACGGATAATGTACCATACTTCATCTGTCATTTTGTTCTCTTCTGCCTTATCGTCATAAGCAACGGCAAGCTTTACGAGAACATAACCGGGGAAAAGCTTGCGGACAATTTCTTTTTTCTTATCATCCTTAATTTCCACTACGGTTTCTGTAGGAACACAAACCTCAAGTATCTGATCTCTCATACCGCGGTTGTCGGCTACCTTTATAATATTATCGGCTACCTTATTTTCATAACCCGAGTATGTATGGACCGCATACCATTTATAATCGTCAAACATGGTTGTCCTCCTGATAACTTAAGAATACATACGTGAAGGTCTGATTATTCAGCTTCTGTAGTTTCTTCTTCTGTGGTTTCTTCCTCTGAAGTTTCTTCTTCTGCAGAAGTTTCTTCTGCTGTTGTTTCTTCTTCTGCGGAAGTTTCTTCTGAAGCACCTTCGTCAGATGTTTCTTCTGTAAGTGCAGCAGTGGTAAGTTCTGTTGCTTCTTCAGTAGCTTCTTCTGTAGTTTCTTCGATTGCGAACTGTTCACCTAAGCTTACAGCAGCCTGTTTACCGAGATCAAATATCTCTGTAAGACCTAAGTCTACAAGGAAAACAGCAAGTGCAACAACTGCGATAGTTGCAAGAACTACACCCGAATTTTTAATAACCTGCTTACCTGTGGGCCAAACGACCTTTTTGCAGGTACCGACGAAATCTTTACAGAACTTCTTGACAGTAGCAGTACCGCGTGAAAAAACAGTACCTTCCTTTTTAGGCTTGCTCTGCTTGATTCTCTCTTCTTTAGCTTTCTTAGCAGCTTTTTCAGCTTCTTTCTGAGCTTTGAGAGCTTCTTTGTCGATATTCTTATCAGCCATAGTAATTTCTTCCTTTCTAAAGCATAACATTAAGAGCGTTCAGTACAGAACACTCTGTAAATGCTTTATATTACTTGGTCTCTCTGTGGAGAGTGTGTTTTCTGCAGAATCTGCAGTACTTGTTCATCTCCAGACGGTCGGGTGAATTCTTCTTGTTTTTCATTGTGTTGTAATTGCGCTGCTTGCATTCTGTACAAGCAAGAGTAATTTTAACTCTCATAACGGCACCTCCATTTAATGTTAGCCTCCCTCTGTTCAACAAACGGCGAATTCTTACCGATTGTTTCAGGGCACAAAAAAAGAACCCTCGCAGAGGTATAAATACTATACCACAAGGGTTCATTTAAGTCAATAGTTTTTTTTCAGCTTTTTAAACAAATGCAAAGCATTGAATTGCCTTTTTATATACTTTTACATTAATAATATGCAGCTGAGTACCTAAAGCCGCAAGAGTTTTATCATTCTTGTTTCCGCAAGCGGCGGCAAACTGCTCGCCTATCTTTTCATCCACACCGCTATCACCGTCTTTAAGACAAAGATAATAGAATGAAAATGCAGTGGATTTTGAAAGCTCCTCATAAAAATCGGGAGATACATCTTCAAGAACATCATAAAGCTCTGATACGGCAACAGTAGAAAGCATTGCTGACGGAAGGAAATTATCAAGACAGTATTCAGCGGAAAAAACAGAAAGTATCTTCATCTGCAGAAGAACCTCATCGGTAATTTTAACTCCGTACTGATCTGCCAGCTGCTGAAGTTCATCGGGTGCGGCTTTATAAGAAAACGCACTAACTATATTTGCTCCGAGCGCCTTGGCTTTTGCGGAATTTCCGTTAAAACGCTGATTTTTTGTTTCTTCTATAAGCTGTATCACATCAAAAACATCTTCTTTATTAAACTGTGATGAGCCTACAATTTTCATATCACTGTCTTCATTAAACATACACATTGTTCCTCCGTGGGATGGTTAATTATCAGGCTTCTGCCGCCTGATTCTTTTTCATAAGTCTTTTTTGCTTTGCCTTATATCCGAGCAACTCCTGAAGCTGAGCTTTGGGTGCAGCATATGAACCGAGAGTAAGTGCCTGTCTGTTATAAAGCCCCTTAAAGCAACTGCCGCCTGTGGTAAGAAGTCCGTTTTTCTTTGCATACTGCTGCAGCACAAGCACTGCTTCTTCATCTGCCGTGGGCTGCCATACTTCTATACCGTCGAGACCCAGTTTAACATATTTTTCAATTTCATCGCTGAGCGAATATTCACTTGCCTTTGCAAGCACTGCTATACCGCCCGAAGCGTGTACAGCTTCAATAACCTCAGCAACTTCTGCAAATGCAGGCTTTACTACAATATTATTCTCACTTTCCGGCAAAAATAACTCTTTATATACTTTTCCGTAAAAAGAATCTGCAACACCGCATTCCATAAGTGCATGCATAATGTGCTGAGGGAACATATTGGTTGAACCCGATGCACATCTTTTCATAAGCTCTGCCGAAACAGGATAACGCTGTGCAACTTTTAACATCATATATTGAGATGCCCGTTTTCTTGCAACCGTATTACGATGGCAAAGTCCTTCAAGACGGTCGGGATGTTCGGGAAGATAACAAAGAATATGTACTTCCTTGCCTGTATCAGAAGCTATTGCCGAAAGCTCAACCCCCGACACAACTTTAATACCGTTACGCTCTCCTATTATTTTTGCTCTGACTGTACCTGCAAGACAATCGTGATCGGTAATTGCTATTGTTTCAATTCCTACACTTTTTGCAAGAGCGATTATTTCTTCTATTCCCATAGAACCGTTTGACAATCGGGTATAGCAATGTAAATCTCCGCTCAAAAAGATGACCCCCTTAAATTTCCTTCTGTCTCCACCTTGGTCAAATTAACCTGTTTTTTATAATAAATCAGGACAAAACATCCAAAAAATATGTCCTGTATATGAAAATTGCTAAAAAAACCGTATATTCTGCCTCAGTATATACTACGATTATATACCTTTTTCTCTTTATTTTCAAGAGCTTTTGTGCTATTATATATAAAAACTTTTAATATTGAGGTAATACAAAATGAATAAGATACTTCTGGGACTTTCGGGCGGTATAGATTCCGCCGTTGCTGCATCGGTGCTTAAAGAGCAGGGCTACACCCCCGTGGGCTGTTATCTTTTTCTTACTGAAAATTCAATTGACGACAAAGCTTCTTATGAAAATGCACGCAGGGTTGCAGAAAAGCTGGAAATAGAATTTGTATCGGAAGACTTTACCGGACGTTTCAGAGAAAATGTTTCCGATTATTTTATAAAAGAATATCTTTCGGGCAAAACACCAAACCCCTGCATACGATGTAATCCTACGGTAAAGATACGTTCCCTTATTGACATGGCGGATAAATACGGCATAGAAAAAATTGCAACGGGACATTATGCACTTACCTCATACAGCGAAAAGCATAAAATGACCGTTCTGAGAGCATCACCGTCAAAAAAGGATCAGAGTTATTTTCTCTGCCGGCTCTCTCCAACACAGATAGCAAGAACGGTTTTTCCTCTCGGTAATTTTTTATCAAAAGATGAGGTAAGAGAATATGCGAGAAAACTTTCTTTGCCCAATGCAGAATCACCCGACAGTCAGGAGATATGCTTTATTCCCGATGATGACCATATCGGATATATATGTACCCATTCCGATTTTATTCCCGAAAAAGGAAGCTTTATTGATATAAAAGGAAATATTATAGGAACACACAGCGGTATCATAAATTACACGGTAGGTCAAAGAAAGGGGCTGGGAGCATTCGGCGAGCCGAGATATGTAAAAGAAATAAACGCCCGGGACAACACTGTGACTCTCTGCAAAAAAGACGAGCGATTTGCACTTTCTCTTAAAGCCAAAGATATTTCTTTTTGTGTAAATAACCTTGGCGAAGGCACTTTTTATGCGGATGTAAAAATAAGAAGCACCGCAAAAGCTGTTCCTGCCTGTGTTACAATTAAAAACGGCATAATGGATGTTGTTTTCTCGGAAAAGGTTCTTGCACCAACTCCGGGGCAGTCTGCAGTTATGTATGACAACGGCACCGTGCTCGGCAGCGGAATAATATTCTGAGAATCTTGTTTTTTAATTACAATTAATTTACAGTTATTGACTTTTATACAAGCTTTTTCTATAATTATCTTGTTATTCTCATTTGTTTTTACAAGAAAGGAGTATATAACAATGAAAAAAAGAATAATTAAGCTTATGTTTTTATTCACTGTAACCATATCGGCATTACTGATTTGCACAATAGCTGCAAGTGCAGCCATTGTCGGTGATGTTTCGGGTACAGATAAAACCGTATCAGCAGCCGATGCAAGAATAATTCTCCGTGCTTCCGTAGGACTTGAAAAACTGTCTGATGAAGCAAAAGCAGTGGCAGATGCAAACGAAGACGGCAAGGTTACCGCCGCAGATGCAAGAGATGTACTCAGAATGAGCGTAGGTCTTGAAGAAGCAAGACACTATTATACAAAAACAGAAATTAAAGCTCCCACCTGCACAGAGCCCGGCAGATACCTCAGAACCTGCACGGAATGTACTGACAAATACGAAGAAGACGGCAAGCCTCTCGGTCATACTTATCCCAATCCCGAAATACTTACACAGGTAACCTGTGACACAGACGGTCTTGTAAAATACACCTGCAATGTCTGCGGAGAGTCTAAAGAAGAAGTTGTAAAAGCAGGTCACGTATGGGACCGTGATGCCACCTGTACCGAAGGACGCACCTGTATCAGAGGCAAGCACTCCGAACCTGCACTCGGACACACAACAAGCTGGGGCAAATGCACAAGATGCAATATCTTTATTACAGATAAATATGCAGGCCCCGCAGCAACAATAAAAGAAAATATTCCCGTTGCAGCAAAAAAATCTGCAGAAGCTTACGAAATCATCAACAAGAGTATAGGTGCAGCGGGCTGGCTTAAAGACTACGCTTCACAGGCAAAACCCGTTTACGAAGCCGCAAAAGCATCTTATCAGGCTGCATATGATGCCTGTGCAGACATTCCCGAATTTGCATCAATAAAATCAAATCTTGAAAAAGCTCTTACAAATACGGACAAGATTCTTAAGCAGATTGATGTGATTCTTGCAACATCAAAAATCACAGACTACAACTATACTGACCTTACAGCAGGAATCGACACTCCCCAGTGGGCAAACGACACCCTCAACACAAAACTCGAAAAAGCAATTATATGGTAAATCCAAGAAAACGTTTCGCCGTACGCCTGCGGCGAAACGTTTTCGGATAGTCCATCTCCGAGCGAAGCACAGCTGAGCGTTCGGAGGGACATATAATTCTTTTACTTATAGGAAGGAATTTCCTATAAGTAAAAAACCGGTCTCATTTCCGAGATCGGTTTTTTGATACATAAAATTAAATTTTTATTCTGAAACTCTTTACCTCAAAGGGCTTTATTCCGAATATAAATGAACTGTCACTGACTGCAATGCATCCGATATCATTTTCCATAAGATCGCATTCGGTTGCGCTAAAATCAAGTCCGTTCAAGGTAAGTGTAATTTCCCCCGAATGGGCATTCGTTTCGTACACACGGATAATAATACCGTCACCGTCCTGAGCCTGTTTTACTGCATCTATCATAATTCTGTCATCGGATACCGTAATAAATGAGTGCTCCCTCACAGAGGAATTTCCCTCATCTGCAAATACAGCTTTAAGGGGAATATTTTCTTTGAACGCTTCCTTTACCGTGTCACCGTCATCCCAGCGGTTTTCGTGTACATATATTCCGTAGCGGAACGCAGATATTCCCTTATCTGCTGTAGCATCGGGAAGAATGGGCGCACGCATAAGAGTGATTCTCATGGTGCTTCCGTCTATGTCATATCCGTACTTACAGTCATTAATAACAGAAACCCCCATATCTCCCTGAGACAGGTCTGCCCATTTGTGTGCACAGCATTCAAACATTGCTCTTTCATAAGAATTATTTGCATATGTAGGTCTTTCAAGTGCGCCGTGGGCAATTTCATAAGTTGCTATTCTTGAACGTATATCAAGGGGGAATTCAGCCTTCAGCACCTTTTCGGTTTCGTGCCAATCTACGGTTGTGTCAAAAATAAGCGTCTTGGCATCTGCCGTAAGTGTTATATCCTGAGTAATTACCGATTTATTGAATGAATGCACCGTTCTGATAACAGCTTTTACGGGATTGCATTCAATAAGCTCAACACTGTCTGCCTTTTCAAGATACCACATCTTCATTTTATAATCGTTTTCAAGATTCCAGGCACTTTCGTGAATGGGCTTATCGTGAGATATGCTGAGAAGATTTCCCGCACTTTTAAGCACATTTTTTCCGAGCTTTTTATTTATAAGAGCTTTAAGATTGCCGTTACCGTCAAACTCTGCTCTTAAGAATTTATTTTCAAGAAAATCCTTTCCTGCCTGCACATTTTCCGAACTTCCCTCTTCTTCGAGAAGACGGTATACCTTATATCCCATAGGAGGAACATTTTCAGCAACAAACTGTGCAACACCGTCTTTAACAAAAGAAACAGCGTTTTTACCGTCGCAGTCTTTTACCGAAAAAGCACCCGACGGAACTTTGGTCTTAACGGGCGCAGTTACGGCAAACGGAAGGAAATTCCATACAACGATACTGTTTTTACCGTTTGCTGCTTTACTGCTTAATATACGGAGTGCTTCATCTGTTATTTCATTGCCCTCTTTATTCATAAGAGCATATTCTTCCCTTGTATTTTCAAACACCTCCTGAATGGATGTGCCGGGCAGAATATCGTGGAACTGATTTGTAAGAAGAAGCTTCCATATCTTTTCAAGTTTTTCTTTATCATAAGTTCCCGCCGCAAGTGAAAGCATCTCTGCATTTCTCAGCAGATATTCACCCTTGCGGTTATTCTTTTTAACAAAAGCCTGACTTGTGAATGTACCGCGGTGATTTTCATAATACATTTCACCGTCCCACACGGGAAGCGCATCGGCACTTTTTTCAACTTCACTGAAAAAGTCGTTTGCCTGTGCCATTTTTACTTTGGGAAGTCCCGGTATTTTCTGAAAACGTCTTACCTTTTCCACCATATCAAAAGTACATCCGCCTCCGCCGTCACCGTAGCCGAACATACCCATTGATGCATCAACAATATCATTCTGTCGGTTAGTTTTTCTTGTATTTTTAATATAGCCTGCATCCGCATCGCCCTCATAATGCACCTTCTGCATATAGGCAATAACTTCATCTCCCGAATGCGCACGCCATTTGAACACACTCAAGGGGAATTCGTTTGTATCATTATACTGAAGCTTTGATGTAAGAAAATATTTCATACCGGATTTTTTTATAACCTGCGGCAAAGCGGCAGTAAAACCGAAGCAATCGGGAAGCCAATAGATATCCGAGCTTATACCGAATTCCTTCATAAAAAATTCTCTTCCGTACAAAAGCTGACGTATAAGACTTTCACCCGAGGCAATATTGGTATCAGCCTCTACCCAGGTATTACCCGTTATTTCCCACTGACCGTTCTTTACAAACTTTTTAACATCCTCATACACCTCGGGATAATGGTCTTTTACAAAGCTGTAAACTGCGGCCTGACTCTGGGTGAACTTAAAATCGGGATATGCTTTCATAAGGGAAACATTGTTTGAAAAAGTTCTTGCGCATTTACGGTGAATCTCTTTAACAGTCCAGAGCCACGCAACATCAAGATGTGAATGACCGCATATCATAACATCACCCGGTGTTGCATAGTTTATCTTTGCAAGTTCATCCCACAGACATTTTTTGGCTTCGGGAATACTCTCATAAAAACGCTCTTTACCGAAATCAAAATCAAGCTTATGAATCGCAGTGTCAACGGCATTATATATTCGTTTTGCAACGTATTCATCTTCCGTTACCTCATATACATTCCACGCACAGTTTATGTCATACCAAATATCCTCAGCTGCTTCGTTTATCACTCTGAACTGAGCAGTGTTAAGGGTATAGGTTATCGGTTTTTTATCGGGGAAGGCGTGATTAAAGTATCCGCCCGAATCAACTGCGTTTTCTATCTGAATAAAAAGCTTTTCACCTGCTTTTAAGGGGCGGTGAAAAAGGATATCCGTTCTGTGTACCCAGCCCGAGGCTTCACGGGAGCTGACGGCCCCCATAATTTCTCCGTTGATACGCACAATTGCTTCACCGCCGAAATCCACGGTAAGATAGACCTTTTTATCCTGAAGTTCTTCGGGAACCGTAAATTCATTTTCAAAATATCTCGTGGTATCAAGAGTGGCACCCCACCTGTCGCCGAGCTTCATTTTTGTTGCGGGCTTACCGTCAAGCTCAATAACAGCGGGACGCACGTGCTCACCTGTATAAGAATCCCATTCGGGTATTACTATGCTTTTCTCGGTAACATAGGGATAAAGCTGTTTTATAAGGTTTTTAAGTACTCGCGGATTATAAGTATGATGTATCATATTTTCAACTCCTTCGCATTTAATATAACAGATTCCAATGTGTTTTTCAACAAAAAAGATACGCTTTACATCGGTGTTTTTGTGTGATAAACTATATACACATAAAATATGGGGGTTTTGTTATGTCAAAAAAAGTCCTTTCACCCGAAGAACTCAAAAAGCAACAGTTAAAAAAAGAAAAAGAAATCAAAAAATGGGAAAAAGAAAAAGCAAGACCGAAAAGAAGCTACTATATAGTTTATCTTGTTTTTATTATTGCCCTTATATATGCCGTTGATGAAATCGCATCTCAGGTAGGCACTCTTATGAAAACAGAAATTGCCAATGATCTGTTTTCTTCGGAAAATTCCGCTTCGTTGCTTGACCTGTTATCGGGGCTTGCAGTTCCCTTCCAGGCACTGGGTCTTTTATATCGCCCCTTTGCAGACCGTTTCGGCAGAAAAACATTCCTCATTATAAACACATTGGGAATGAGTATAGGCATGTTTATAATATTCCTGTCAGGTAATATCCCCCTTTATTTCATAGGTGCGTGTCTTATACAGTTTTTCATTCCTCACGATATGCACGTGGTTTACATTATGGAATCCTCCCCTTCAAAGCACAGGGCAAGAATATATTCGGCAATTAAGTTTTTCGCAAATCTTTCCGTAATGCTTGTACCCTTACTCAGAAGACTTCTTATGGAAAATGCAAGCCAGTGGAGAAATGTTTATCTCATTCCCGCACTTGTAGGTATTGTTGTATGCTTTGTTGCTCTTATGTGTGCAAGAGAAACAGATGCATTTATTGAATCAAGACTCAATCACCTGAGAAAAACTCCCGAAGAACTTGAAGAAGAAAAGAAAAAGGCAGATGAAGCCTCCCGTCAGGGCGGACTTATTCCCGCACTTAAGTTTTCCTTAAAGCACAAACAGCTTCGTTGGCTTTATATCGTTTCTTCTGTTGCTAACATAGGCTTTATTGCAAGCATCAACTATCAGGTAATTCTAAGCTACGGTTACGCACAGAATGCCTTTAATCTGAATCAGTTCCCAACACTCGATGAAGCCACTGCTGCAGTAAGCACGGGGGTTGTTACCGATGCAATATTTATGTTCCCTGTGGGACTTGCAATTGCGCAGGTAATAATGGGCTTTATATCCGACTGGAAAGGCAGAAAGGCCGCCGCCGTTACAACAGCCGCAAACTGTATTGTTTCCTTTGTTATTTTCTCAATAGGCTCTTTTTTTGCATGGGATCCTTATTTGGTAGGATTTTTCTGCGGTGCCGCAATAGGCAGTTACTATTCAACAAATGACGTTATAATTATGATGGTAGGTGAATCAGCCCCCACAAATCTTCGTTCCTCGTGTATGTCTGCACAGTTTATTGTTACTGCAGTAGGCTTTGCTCTTTCATTTATAATAAGTATGCCTTTTACACTTATTATAGGAAATGTCGCTATGGCACCCGTATGCTTTGCCCTGCTTGTCCCCGGCTTTGCAGCAGCACTTGTGCTTCTTATTAAAAAGACCCACGATACAACAGGCATTGATCTTGATACCGTAACAGGAACGGAATGGGACTGAAAACAAAATTTGCGGGGCAAAAGCCCTGCAAATTTTGTTAATGAAATATGCCTGCGGCATGTGAAATATTTGTCTTCTACAAATGTAAAATTTGACCTGCGTTCAAGTGAAATTTTTGCCGTCGGAAAAAGTGAAGGAAGACACTTCGTGTCTTATTCCGCTTCGCTCTATTGCTGGCACCTACGGTGCAACGCTGAAATGCTACAGGAACGTGCGAAGCACATATGATGCTGACCGCAGGTCCCGAAACATTTGCGAAGCAAATATTTCACATGAACGAAGTTCATATTTCACATTGCGAAGCAATATTTCACTCACACCAAAGGTGTGAATTTCACTATCATAATTCGTAGGGCTTACAGCCCTACAAATTATGATTTATGCGTTGTTATTATTGTTATTGTTATTATTTCCGCCGCAGCCGCCGCTGCTGCCGCTGTAGGAGCTCTTGGGAGGGGCTACGGGATTAATCTTCATATATGTATCGGACAGAACAACACTTGAGAACTTAGTTGGCGTACTTGCTGCAATCTCAAGTGTTTTTATTGTTTGACCTCCTTTGAAAAAAGTTGTCATATTCGGAGTAACCGCTACTGTATTGTGACTGTCTTCAAGAATAAAATTATATATTTCATTAAACAGATCGTTTTTATGTGTAAATTCCGGAATAAAATCAAACAGAGCCTGACATTTGTAATATGCGCGCAGCTCCTTGTAGGTTTTCGGTATAATATTATTCATTATGAAAAACCTCCTTTATATTATGATAATAAAATTCAATGTTCTGAAACGGAAGATTCATCGCTGCTATGTGGTAATAAGCATTATTTTTTTGTTTGAGATAATGATAATCTCTTAAGTCTGCCGTTGTAAAGAAAAGGTTGTTGGGTCTGTCTTCGGGCAGATATCTGAAATATGGGGACAGAAGCGGCATCAGATCGATGCAGTAGTGGCCTTCCATATCGCTTTTTTCTGCGGCGAGGGTGCTTTTATAAATCTGATGTGTCATAATGTGCTCCTGCTTTTCCCGTTGTTCATCGCCGTAAATAACGGTATTGCCGCTTAAGAGCATCATATAAAGGGAATTATTGACAGGGTAGGGGGATAATGCATTAATTACATCGTGGCGTATGTACAGTTTCAGGTTGCTGTAATCTGTCAGGAAAATTATATCACGGGATGCTTTTGTAATCTGGGATTCAAGCGGTATTTTTTCGTTGTCAACCTCAAGTATGAATGCCTTGCTGTCATAAACCTTCTGTAATTTCGGGTCTTTTTTTATAAGGTCATAAAGAGAATTTTCACTTGTGTCGGGCATTATGTATTCGTGAGCAATTTCAGGATGAAGAATTGACAGATATTCATAAGAATATCCCGGGTCTTCCTTCGGTTCGTTGTTCTTTTTGTAAATCTCCTGCTGCAGAAGACAGGTATAGGATTTTTTTGCGGAGTATTCATTTTTTACAAAAGGACAGCCTGTTTTACAAAGATACAGATATCCGCATTCAGCACATTCACTGTCAAAACCGAGACGGTTTTTTATGGTGAATATTTTATTACAGGCGGTTTTAAGTATTGTTTCTACATCGTCTTTATAAATATTGCCGTAGTAAAAGTCGGGATGCCCCTGACCTCTTACACAGGAATAGATATCGCCGTTTCTTTCAAGTAAAAAGAATTTTTCTCCGCAGATATCACAGTTGGAACAGTAATACTGAGTAAATTCCGCAAACCATGCTTCATCAAGGCCTTTCTGCAGGTCAGTGCCCGAAAATTCCTCATTCATTCTGTTGAAAAGCTCCACCTGCTCATCTTCGGATAATTCTGTAAGCATTGAGTTGCTTTCCGAAGAATTAAAGCCTACCATAAAATTAAAATCATTCATATCAAGGCAGGTATTTTCGTGCAGGTATTTAATATCTGTTACTATTTCATCAAGCCTATCAAAATGCTCTTTGAATATGGTGGCTGAAACCTTCTTTTTGTTGGGAAGGTCTTTCAGCAGTTCGATATTTTCAAATATTTTACCCAGTGTGTCTTTTCCGCCCTTTGTAACACGCAGCTGTCGGTGAAGAGAAAAAGGCAGGTCAAGACTTCCGCTGATGCTGACATCGAATTCTTTTATGGTGTCAATGTGTTTGCCTATACCGAAAAGATTTGTTTTTATGTGTGGATGCCCTACTTTGAAACCGTTATCCTTCAGAAGTTCTCTCTTTTCGGTGTAATAGGTGTGGATATATTCTATAAGATCACGGAAATCCTCTTTCCCCAATGTGGTTACTTCTCCCCCGTGAAGGGATATGCTGAAGGGAATAACGTCACTTTGTCTGAATTTTTCCACAGCAAAGCTCAGTGTCTGCAAGGGTGAATAGGGCGAAAGACTGTCTACCGTGTTTTCTCCCAGATAGCAGTATCTGCATTTCATATTGCAGTTCATTGTGGGGACATATAAAAGATGAATGAATTTACTCATGTTGTTTCCTCTTCAATGCTTTCGATGAATGTATCAATATCATATTCAAGCTTTATTATATACAGCTTTCCGTTAATTTCATTTGCTTTTTCAGAATATACACCGTAATTAACTCCCGTGATTCCGCTGTCCCGTGCTTTTTCTAAGTAAATGCGCAGCTGTTCGTCTGCGTCAAGGGGAAATATTGCCATATTGTCAGCAAGTTTTTCCTTGATGTGTATAGTGTTTGATATAAGTAAGCGGTTATCCCCGTCGGGAGAATAGAACTCTTCGGATCCTTTTTCTTTATCGTATACGATATATACTATTTCACTTGATGAATTTTTAAGTTCTTCCCATATCTCCTCTGTTTCTTCATCGGTAAAAGTTTTTGTGTGGATTTTTGTGGGGCTTTCTTTGAATGCTTTTTCGTTAACAACGGTATGCGCAGGTAAATATATTTCCCGAAGATTTTCGCATAATCTGAAAGCGGAGCTTCCGATTTCTTTTACAGAATCGGGAATAGATACTTCCTTAAGTGATGTACAGCCGTTAAAAGAGTGTGCGGCTATTCTTGTAACACCGTCGGGAATGCTGATTGCTTCAAGGGATCTGCAGCCTTCAAAGGTGTATGCGTGAATTTCCGTGATTTTTTCGGGAAGGGTGATTTCACTCAGCGAAGAACAGCTCATAAAGGCATATGCGTGTATGTCAATAATATCATTATGAAGATTTACGGTTTTAAGAGAAGTACAGTCTTCAAAGGTATTACCTCTTATTTCGGTAACTCCTCGGGGGATAGTGATTTCTTTAAGCTCTGAGCAGCCTTTGAAGGCTTCACCGCCCAGAGTCTGAAGCTTTTCGGGTAAAGTAATACTTTCAAGAGCCGTGCAGTTTTTGAAAGCATATGAAGATATATGCTTTACCGTATCGGGAAGTGTTACGGTTTTTGTGAATGTCAGATCGGAAAAAGCACTTTCTCCTATTTCAGTTACCGTATATCCGTCAATTTCTCCCGGTACGGTGATATTTTCACTTTCGTTTATTGCAGGGCTGAATGCGGTGATGATGTAACCGTCGGCGGTGGGTTCTCCTGATATTGTTGTCTGTGTAGCTGAGTAGACGGATAAGGCAACCGTGATAAAAAGAAACATACCGCAGACAGCAACAGACAGCCATTTTTTCAAGGATGCATTATTTTGTATTTGCTCATTTTCTATGATATATATTATGTCTGTATCAAGTGCTTGTTTGCTTTTTTTCAGAATAACAGATACCCTATCCGATGTATTCATTACCAGAGTATATATAATCAGAGCAATTGAAGTTAAAAAGAAAAAGGAATGTGACAGTGAACAGCTCATGAAAAAAATTGCTTCACTGACAGCAAAAAGCACTGTAGCTGCAAGCTGAATCAAAAGACTTTTTTTGATTACTGCACTTTTTCCCGTTTCCTTTTTTATTTCAGAAAAAAGTTTTTCAATATACATT
Source organism: Acutalibacteraceae bacterium (assembly GCA_045538645.1). GTDB lineage: Bacteria > Bacillota > Clostridia > Oscillospirales > Acutalibacteraceae > RUG806. Next base: position 48,725 of record JAZSRT010000072.1, read on the forward strand.
TTTACGGGTTGGTCTGCGAATTTCTGCAGATTGTCTGAATCTGAGGTGATAACTGACGGGTAAGAAGGTTGCTTTTTCTTTTTTTTGTATCTGAACAGTCTGTAAAGATTGCTTTTTATACTTATAAGTGTGCAAATAAATATACTGCAAACTAATAAAAACACTCCGGCTACCAATGATGTTGAAGAAAATGATATAACACAAGCGATACAAGCAAAAAATATTAATAAAATAGAAAGCGATCTGTATTTTGTATAAAAAGTAAAAAATCCGTTTTTAAAACAGTTTTCCATATGCATAATAACATCTCCCTTGTTACAGTGTTTTATCAAAGTATAACATAATAAAAAAATAAAATAAAAACCGTTCAGACCTGATTTTTATACCGTTCGTGTATACTCTATTGACTGCCGGAAAAATAAGGTATATTATCCGAATTAAATAAAGGTAAAAGGAGTTTATGTATGAATAAATTCAGAATTACGGCTTTAATTACGGCACTTGTTATGCTTATGTGCACTTTTGCTGCCTGCGGCGGAAAAGATGAACCTGATATCAATGACGATACTGCAGTTTCTGTTAATGCAGAAGAAACTGTTGCAGAAAAGAATGATAATGATGAAGGTTCAGCCCCTGTGGCTAAGGGCGAGCTTACTGTTGAAAAAGTCGGAAAAATCGATGATTACAGTTTTTCCGGTGACGGCGGTATTGCTTATACTGATGACAACGGTAACTATGGTGTTATGACCTTTGACGGAAAAAAGGATTCGGGTGCAAAATATGCATATTGCAAAGCAAACGGACATTTTTTTGAAGTTTCAGAAAAAGAAGCTTTCACATCAATGGATAGTGCAGACCTTAATGTTTTCGGTCTTGTTGATGCAGAAGGTAAAGAAATCCTTCCCTGCAAATATGCTACATTTGAAGTGCTCAGTGAAAGATTTGTGCAGGCTGTAACAGTAACCGAGCAGACATCTGTTAAAGATGAAGCTCTGATGTTCTATACCCAGAGAATGTTTGCAGGTATTACTCCTTCCGATGATGATATTCTTTTTAAGGGAAAATGGGAAGTTTATGATATTGAAAACGGTAAAATGGTAGACGGTGTTTCAGGAACAGTATCTGCAAGTGTTAGTGCAAAAGGCGCAAACATCAGTTATTATGATGATGCAGGTCAGAGTGTAACCGTGAATGTTGACGGTGTTGATATTCCCGGAGATGCTTCTTTTGCTGAAAACGGTTATTACAGAATTCATGAGAATGGTGAATATTTGGTTTTTGATGATAAGGGCAATAAAATTTTCAGTATTTCCGATGAAGATTGTTATACTGTAAGTGTTGATGAGGAATATATTATTGTAAGAGATAACTCAGATTGCTACTATCTTGTAGACTTTACAGGAAAAACCGTTTCCGATAAGTTTAATGATATGCCTTATTTCGAGGGCGAATATGTCGCAATAAACGGTAATATTTATGACAGAAGCGCTAAGCTTATTGCAGAAGGCAGTTATGAAGATGTTTACTATGATGATGTTCTCGGCAGAGGTTACTTCTTCAAAGAAGGCGACAATTATACTTTTGTTAAGCCCGATGGTACTGCAGTTGAAACATTTGTCGATGAAGTTGATGATGTAAATGTTGATAGCTATTCGTTTGGTGTTTCAAAGAAGAAAGAAGACGGTAAAACTTATGCATATTCATTTGCCGACAAGGATTATTCCGTTTACGGTGCTAATTTCGGCAGCTTTATCATAGTTGTAAATGATCCCGATAACAGATCTGTAATTGATGCACTTTCAGGCGAAAAACTTATCGGAAAATATTATGATTATTCAGCTGTTGAGCTTGACGGAGAAATGTATATCTATTGTGAAACGGAAAACGGTATATATGATATCTATCGTATAAGCTGATTTTTTTGAGGATGAATATAACGAAAAAAGCCCTTTATTTGCCCTTAGTGCAACGAAAGGGGCTTTTTCGTTTGCAGAGAAAAAAGTTTTTATGAATATAAAAAGAATATAGGCATTTGTTTTGTTGAATTTTCAGTATTTGTAATACAGTATATTTTTGTCTGAAAAGCACAAAATCCACGAGTCTTCTTGACATAATACGTATGTTTTGCTATTATATAATAAATATTATCAGGATTTGGAGAAAAATCAGTGAAAATAAAAAAGTCAGCTGTGATTTTTGCTGTTTGTTTGGTTATTTCACTTTTTTATTTGTCATTCGGCTGTCCTTTTCGTTTCGTGACAGGCATATCCTGTCCCGGCTGCGGAATGTCGAGAGCTTTGATGAGTTTGCTAAAGCTTGATTTTGCAGAAGCACTTCATTTTAATCCTGTAATATTTGCAATGCCTGTTTTTGCTGTTCTGTTTTTTGTTTTCAGAAAACAGAATAAAAAAACTGCGGTAACCTTTGGTATTATGTGCCTGTGTCTCGGAGTGGTGTATATATACCGTATGTGTTCCGGTATTGCACCCGATGTAGTATATATGCACCCCGAAGAGGGTGTAATTTATAAAATAGTCAGGAGTGTATTTTATGTCAGTTAACAAATTATTACCTATTGGTCCCGGCGCAGATCTGGCAACTATAGTAAACGGTACTTGTCAGAATCTTCAGACTCAGGGCTTCAATGTTGTTCCCGCAATGATGGGTCCCGGAAGTGCAATGATCACTGTTCAGAAAAACCGTGACGGTTTCCAGAACTTCCTCGGTCTCGGAATTGAATGCCGTGCTACTCTTACTCTCAACGGTTCATCTCTTAATGTGAATATTGATTCTGAATGGACAAACAAGATAGTTGCTATTGTTGTTGGTTGGTTCCTTTGTCTTGTTCCTTTTATTACAGGTATTATTGGTTGTGTTAATCAGAGCGGTTTGCCCGGAAAAATTGAAACAGCCATTATGTCCTCAATCGGCGGCTCCAATATGGGCGGTTTCACAGGCAATTTCACAGCTCCTCCTCAGGGCGGTTACAACAATCCTCAGGGCGGTTACAACAATCCCCAGGGCGGCTACAATCCCCAGTAAAATATAAAAAAGCAATACGAGCAGGCATTCCGATTTTTCGGGATGCCTGTTTTAAGATGTAAGCTGAAGGGCCTTAAGCCCTTTAATTAATAATAAATTAATCCGCCTGTGGCAGATTTTGAAGTCTGCTGCAGGCGGATTTTGTTATCCGTGATTAACGGTGATAATTAATTGTTTTTATTAATAGTGCATTGCTCCGCAGGAACAGGTTCTGCCTGTGCCGAAAAGGCTGCAGAAGAATCGGATGATGCTCCAAACTATTTTTGCGAAAATGTTGTATTCTTTGTGACAGAGGTGAGGACACTTTTCTTCTGTGCCGCATTCTGTGCAAACACCGTTTTCGTCATAGTTGTGAGACTTTTTGGGTATAGTTCTTGTTTCAACATAATCACAGTCGGAACATTCTGCTTCCTCAAAACCTTCTTCTGTGCAAGTGGGAGCCTGAATTTCTTTCCATTCGCCGAGAGTATGACCTGTTGCACCGACAGTTTTCTGTGCAACGATTATTTCACCGCAGACAGAGCACTTTGTGCCTTCGGTAAGTCCTGATTCTGTACAGGTGGGAGCTTTTTCAGGGATAACTTCTTCTGTATGTGCAAGCTTTGCAATTTCTTTTGTTTCAAAGTAATCGCATTTTGAACAGTCAGCTCTTTCTTCGCCGGCTTCCTTACAAGTGGGAGCCTTTGTCTGAACGTATTCGCCCATATCGTGTGTAAGCGCGGGAGTTTCTTCCTGTGCTTTGAGAATTTCACCGCAAACAGCACACTTAACGCCTGCTGTAAGTCCTGTTTCTGTGCAGGTTGCTTCTACTGCGGGGATTTCTTCTTCTGTGTGTGCTATCTTTTCAAGTGCATTTGTTTCAAAGTAATCGCATCTTGAACAGTCAGCTCTTTCTGAACCTTCTTCTGTGCAGGTTGCGGGCTTTGTTTCAACAAATTCACCCATATCGTGGTCGAGTGCGGGAGTTTCGGTCTGAGCTGTGATAATTTCACCGCAAACAGCACACTTAACGCCTGCTGTAAGGCCTGTCTCTGTACAGGTTGCTTCTACTGCGGGGGTAACTTCTTCTGTATGGTCTGCTACTGCAATTTCTCTTGTTTCAAAGTAATCGCATCTTGAACAGTCAGATCTTTCTTCACCTTCTTCGGTGCAGGTTGCGGGAGTTGTTTCAACGTAAGCGCCCATATCGTGATCGAGAGCGGGAGTTTCGGTCTGTGCTGTGAGAATTTCTCCGCATACTGAGCACTTAACGCCTGCTGTAAGGCCTGTTTCTGTGCAGGTTGCTGCAACTTCGGGGATTTCTTCTTCTGTATGGTTTGCTATTGCAATTTCTCTTGTTTCAAAGTAATCGCATCTTGAGCAATCGCTTCTTTCCTCACCCTTTTCGGTGCAGGTTGCAGGCTTTGTTTCAACAAATTCACCCATATCATGACCTATAGCTTCACCTGACTCTTCACCGCATTCAGTACAGGTTGAGGGCTTTGTGCAATCGGCATCTGCCCATTCATGAGCTGTCTTTTCAAGTACATTTGTTTCAAAGTAATCACATCTTAAGCAATCTGCTCTTTCCTCACCTTCTTCGGTGCAGGTTGCGGGCTTTGTTTCAATGAATTCACCCATATCGTGATCGAGGGCGGGAGTTTCTTCCTGTGCTGTGAGAATTTCTCCGCATACTGAACACTTAACGCCTGCTGTAAGTCCTGTTTCGGTACAGGTAGCTTCTACCTCGGGGATTTCTTCTTCAGTATGAGCCTTCTTTTCGATTTCTCTTGTTACGAAGTAATCACATCTTGAGCAATCGCTTCTTTCTTCACCGACTGCTGTGCAGGTTGCAGGCTTTGTTTCAACATATGCGCCCATATCGTGGTCAAGTGCGGGAGTTTCTTCCTGTGCTGTAAGGATTTCACCGCATACTGAGCACTTAACACCTGCTGTAAGACCTGTTTCGGTGCAGGTAGCTTCTACCTCGGGGATAGCTTCTTCTGTATGAGCTTTCTTTTCGATTTCTCTTGTTACGAAGTAGTCACATCTTGAACAGTCAGCTCTTTCTTCACCTACTTCTGTGCAGGTTGCAGGTTTTGTTTCAACATATTCGCCCATATCGTGACCGAGCTTAGGATCTGTTTCCTGAGCCTTGAGGATTTCTCCGCATACTGAACACTTGATACCTGCTGTAAGTCCGTCTGCTTCGCATGTGGGAGCTACTGCGGGGATTTCTTCCTCTGTATGAGCTTTCTTTTCGATTTCTCTTGTTACGAAGTAGTCACATCTTGAGCAATCTGATTTTTCTTCACCTACTGCTGTGCAGGTTGCAGGCTTTGTTTCAACATATTCGCCCATATCGTGGTCAAGAGCAGGAGTTTCTTCCTGTGCTGTAAGGATTTCACCGCAGACTGAGCACTTAACACCTGCTGTAAGACCTGTTTCGGTACAGGTTGCTTCAACCGCAGGGATAGCTTCTTGAGTATGAGGAATTGTTGTACCGTAAACAGGTGTACGGCTTATTTCTATGCCGCAAATGTCACAGTAAACAACATCTTCGTGATATGCTGCTACGGTACAGCTTGCCTTGATTTCGTTTTCCTTTACTGCTTCTTTGGGAGTATGACCGTTTTCACCGACTATATCATCGGTATATGTATCACCGCATACCGAGCAGACATATGTGGTATATCCGTCCTCGGTACAGGTGGGAGGAGTTACTGTTTCTTCGTAATCGTGACCGGGGGAAGTAAGGATATTTTCTTCCACGTGATCGGGGTCATTCTTACATACTCTTTTTTCGAGACCGTTTTCAGTACAGGTAGCTTCGCTTACGGTTTCCCATTCACCCCAGTCGTGGCTTCCGGCTTCTGTTTCAAAGTGCTCGGAATCGAGAACCGTCTGACATACCGTACAGCGTGTAACCATATCATAGCTGCCTTTGCTTTCACAGCCTGCATCAACTTCATTTTCTTTTTGTGCTTCACCGGGAGTATGCTCGGCTAAGGGGAGATCTTCAACCTTTTCTTCAAGGATCTGTGAGCATTCGGTACAGAAAATTGTAGTCTTGGTAAAGCCCTGCTTGATACAGGTTGATTCTTCTGTTACTGTGTAAGGCTCGCTGTTTGTATGGGACGCACCTACTATGACGTTTTTGCTTGAAATTAATTCGTCACATTCTGTACAATATACTACTTCGTCATAGCTTCCGTCAGTGGTACAGGTTGCCTTTATTTCGTTTTCCTTGACCTTTTCACCGGGAGTATGTGCTTTTTTGGGAACATTTACGGTTTCCTGAGAAATCTGATTTGCGCACACTTCACAGTAAATCGTACTTACATATGAGCCCTCGTCCTTACAGGTTGCTTCGACCTCGTCCGTGATAACGGGAGGAAGGGGAGTGTGGGCTGTGTTGCTTATTGTATCATCCTGTCTGTAGTTACATATCTTACAGGTGCGGTACATATGTCCTTGTGCTGTACAGGAGGGATAAACCGTTGTATACCAATCGTTCCAATCGTGTGCTTCGGTTTTAAGAACTTCTGTATATTCCGCATCGCCTGTTACTGTTGTGACAATTTCCTTATCCCATGAATAGGAATAATGATTTGCGGCATCGGAAGCCTTTACGGAGTTCTGAGGGATAACATTTGAAGGAATGTTAAAGCCGTATGTGTATGTAAGCTTCTTTGTAGTTCCGTCGGCAAGATTGAATTTGATGGTGTAATATGCCGTGGAATTATTGAGATTATTGATTGCTGTCTGAAGAGCAGATGCAACGGAGTTGATTGCACTCTGGTCGCTTGCAGCATTTTTACCGGCATTCTGATTTGTATATGCACGGTATGTGGGAACGCTGCTGTAGTAGGAAAGAGATTTTGCACTGCTGAGTGCTGATTCAAGAGCTTTTCTTGAATCCTCTGTGTATTTTGCCGTATACTCGGCTTTGCTTATGATTTCTTCTGCCTGTGCAACCAGGTTTCTGAGAGCTTCATTTGATGCTCCGTAATAGAGATTGCTTGCAGTATTATAAAGAGAATTCTTTGCATTGTCGATATTTGTCTGAGTCTGTGCTCTTGTTGTTATAACAGTCTGTGCATCTGTATTCTGCTGAACAAGGTCTGTGTAGCTTCCCTGAACCACATAACTGTTATAGCCGTTCTGCTGCTGAAGTATCTGACCGGCTTTTACGATTTCGGAATTAAGTGCCGATTTATCATAAACAGTGACAAACCACTGCATTTCTATCCACTCACCCTCCATATATGAGGAGGTTGAGCCCTTGGTCTTAAACATATTGGTTGCACTTTCATCAGTCTTCCAACCGTTGGGGTAATTCTGGGCAAGACCGTATGAACCTATGGAAGAACCGGAGGTATTATACTCCGTGGTCGTTCCTACATAAGATGAAGAGGGAGTGCCCATCAGATAAATTGAAGCGGAAGCGGGATTGTAATAGTTTACATTTGTTCTGAAAAGAACATACTTATCGTGGCGGGCATTATTTATTGTAAAGCCGTCAGTCCCCTGATTAGCATGACCGTAGCCGACGATACGAAGGTCATAGTCCGTGGAACTGGAGGTACTTCCGTATAAGCCCGAGGGTGCGCCCTTGGGAAGACTTGCATCAACGGCATAATCAGAGAAGATATTTGTCATTGTGTAATACTTTGTAGGCTGTCCCGAGAAGGCTCTGTGGTCGCCCCATATGGGTGCGCCTAAAAGTATTCTGTACTTGTGGGTGTCACCGTAATGCCATTCAACATCAAAATGGTAACCGGCACTCTGCAGAGTTTCGGAAACGTCAAGATAGATTTGAGAGGGGTAGTAAACCTTTACATAGTCACTGCCCGTTGCCCACTGGAACCATCTGTCACCGGTGCCTGACCATGCGGGGGTGCCGTATTTATCCCCTCTGGCATAGGTGGAATCTGTTGCCGGGAGAGCATTTGCCGTTGTCGGTGCTACCCATACAAAACAGGATAAAACCATCATAAGTGTTAAAAACACCGACAATGTTTTTTTGAGTTTGTGTTTCATAATCTGTTCTCCTTTTTGTTTTTTTTTGAACATAGTATTTTGTATCTGTACGTAAAAAATCTGACCTTAACGCAAATACAGTTATACATAATAATTCTAACATTTTTTATAAAAAAATTCAATATATTAAGCTATTTTAATATAAATTTTACATATTTACAAAAAATATTGTTGATTAAACATTAAGGTAACAGTAAAATATATTTATAAAACTGAAAAGGAGAATTGTTATGGAAACAAAGCTTTTACTTGAAAGAAGAAGTATCAGAAAGTATAAGGATACCCCCGTCCCTGAAGAGCTTCTGCAAAAGGTTCTTGAAGCAGGAACATATGCACCCACGGGTATGAACAGACAGACTCCCGTTATGGTTGCTGTTACAAACAAAGAAATAAGGGATTTACTTGAAAAAGAAAATGCAAAGGTAATGGGCGATGAAACAAAAAAGCCCTTCTACGGCGCACCTGCAGTTATTATTGTGTTTTATGACCCCGATGTATACACAAGCTTTGAAGACGGATGCCTTGTAATGGGAAATCTTCTTAATGCCGCCTATGCCGTAGGTCTTGGCAGCTGCTGGATTCACCGTGCGAAGGAAGTATTTAATACCCCGATAGGTAAAGAACTTATGAAAAAATGGGGTGTTCCCGAAAACTTTATCGGTGTCGGCAACTGCATCTTAGGCTACCCCGACGAAACCCCCGAGGTAAAGCCGAGGAAAGAGAATTATAGCATAAGAATAAAGTAAATCATAATTTGGTTGTGAGTTGCCATCTTCGCCGTAGGGGAGGGGTCTCCCCTCCCGCGATAATGGCACAACAAAATAAACATTTATATATGTCGGTGGAATAATAAAATTCCCCTTATTTTTCCGAGGATAAGATAATATTTTTCGTTATAAAGTTAGAACACCTTTGTGCGGGAGGGGCAACCCCTCCCCTACGATTTGGTGTCTCAGCCTTTATCTCGATAAATTATGATTTATAAAAGGGTCTCGGTTTGCTGTTTTGGCAGACCTGAGACCTTTTTTTTACTGTTTACTGTTGGCTGTTTATTGTGCTGTTATCGGGGGTGTATGTATTCTGCGGTGCGGCAGGGGGATTGTTTTGTGCGGGAACGCTGTGGTTTTGTGCGTTATATCCCTGTGCATTGTATCCGTTATACCCCTGATTCTGTGGGGCGGTGTAGCCCTGATTTGCGGGGTTGCTGTAGCCTTGCACAGTGGGGGGTTGGTAGGCTTGTCCTGTGGGGTTTACATATCCTTGTGCGGCGGGATTTGTATAGCCTTGCTGTGTGGTGTTATATCCGCTTGAATAGGGAGATGCATAAACACTCTGAGCTGCTGCTATTTTCTGACGTTCAGCCATATATTCTATAAGCTCATTCTGAAGAGCAGGATATTTTTTGATGAACCACAGAACGGAATACTGATAATTTCCCGTATCCTGCTTTGACATATTGTTGATTGTTCTGAAACAGTAAATATAAAGACCGATAAGGAATATATAGAAAACTGCAATTGACCAGCCTTCACCCACAAAGCAACAAAAATCATAGAAGCCGTGTGCAATAACGGGCATTATGATGCTGAAAGCAAGAAGCTTTTGCGGTTTGAAAGCATTGCTTCCCTGAGGGATAATGCCTTTTGTGATAAAATACTTTTCTATGCCCGATGAAACCGAGGCGGCGTGCCATAATGTGTAATAATAGCCCATAATAACACCGTCAAACATATGCCCGGGAACAGCAGTTATTGCACGCATTATTGCAGTTTCAAATCCCGATGAGAAAACATACATTATATTTTCGAGTATTGCAAAGCCGAGGGAAACAAATACTGCATAAATAATTCCGTCAAACAGACTGTTGAAGTTTTTGTTTTTATGAGTAACGAAATAAAGCACCAGCCATTTAAAGCCTTCTTCTATCAGTGCTACAACAAAAAATGCATCGATAAAGTTATAGAGATAATATTCAAAACCTGAAAGGTATATAGCCCCCGATCCGCCGGTATTGAAGATCATCTGCAATATACTGTCGAGTATGCCCCCTACAAAGATAACGGGCAGAGAAATAAGGGCACCAAGTCCCAGTAATTTCAGAAGCAGATCAAGAGGTTCTTTGTCCGCTTTGTCTTTTTTGAAAATAAACACAAGAAGAACTATTCCGGGGATAACTGCACCTGCAAGTAAATACGTCATTTTTCTTCATATCCTCCCATTTTTTCTTGATTTTATCATAATAACGTCCGGAAAAAAATACCGTTCGGGTACTATTATTTTTTTTGTTTATTTTGCTGATACGGGTTATTTTATTTTGGATAAAATCACAAAGTTAAGATGAAAGATTTATTTTTGTTGAAAAAATTATATCTATAATGTCATAATATACTAAATAAATCAGGAGAAAAAAGAATGGCTGAAATAACACCGGTTGCAACTATTTATACACAGTTTCCCACAAAATTCGGCATCCCCCGTCAGAGCGGACTTGCCGATACACTTGCAAAAATAGTTTTTGTAAAAGAATTCAGAAGCAATGAAGCCGTAAGAGGAATGGAAGGCTATTCACATCTTTGGCTTATATGGGAATTTTCCGAAAATGCAAATAAAGCCAATTCTCTTACGGTACGGCCGCCGAGGCTTGGCGGAAATACAAGAATGGGTGTTTTTGCAACACGCTCCCCGTTCAGACCCAACAATTTAGGGCTTTCCTGCGTTAAAATAGAAAAAATAGATTATGAGGACGAAAATGCTCCTGTAATATATGTCCGCGGTGCGGATATTCTTGATAAAACTCCGATTTTTGATATAAAGCCCTATCTTCCGTATGCAGATTGTTATCCCGATGCAAAGGGCGGTTTTGCTGCGGATGTATACGGCAATGACCTGAAGGTAGTATTTCCCGATGATATTCTCGATACAGTCAGTGAAGGTGATATTTCTGTTATAAGCGAAATACTGTCTGAAGATCCGCGTCCTCATTATCAGAATGACCCTGACAGAATATACGCTTTTGAGTTTTCCTGCTACAGAATAAAATTCAATGTAAAAGATGATGTTCTGTATGTAAAGAGTATAGAAAAAAACCGCCACTGAAATGGCGGTTCTGAGTATTAATTTACATTGACGGCTTCTTTTTCATTTTCTTTTGCTTTTTTTTCTTTCTTGTCGAGATAAATATAAAAAATAATTCCGCATACAGCACAGCCTATAACTGCATAAAGCATATCTGCATTTGTGTCATAGATCGGGTTTTGTGCGGGATAGTTTTTTCCGAAACCGAAAATTTTTATAAAAAGATCAGTTTCTGCGGGACCGCCCAGATAATTCTGATTGTTTGAATTTGTAATCAGCCAGTCTGCAATAAACTCCATATTTTCCCACAGTACGATAAAAATAAAGGAAAAACCGATTCCGCAGAAGGTTTTTATTCCGGGGGTAATATTTTCGTAGCCTTTGAATGCTTTTAATACTTCCGCGCCGATAAATACGACCACACCGCCTGCAAGCAGGTGCATAAATTTATCGTATTCCGGAACTTCACCCAGAAAGCGTAAGCCGTGACCGAGAAATGAGCCCATAAAAATAAAAATGTCAATATAGCTTTGTGTGCGGTAAGTTATTTTTGATGTAAAAAGCTTTTCGGATGAAACAAGCCTCAGCAAGGGGATTGCAAAGGTTGCCAGCGTATTAAGCAAGATAAGATTTCTTGCATAAACCGCTTCGCCTTTTACGGTGAACACAATTGCGGTAGTTATCATACACACTCTTAATATCCACCATACTATGTATTCAGCAATGTGAAGTTCATTTTTCATTTGTGATAATTCAGACAAAAAACGTTTTTTGATTTTAGACATACCAACCTCTTCCAAAAAAGTATTTTTCTCTTAATCAATGAGAAATTATACACTTGTATATACTAAAAATAAACAAATATTTCCATTTTGTAATAATTAATTAATCTTTGTAACTGTTTTTTAATCCCGTTTTAATAAAACTTTAATTGATAACAAAAAGGAGAAGCAGCAATGGTAAAGACAGCAAAGGATGCAGGGGCGGATAATTTTACTCCGTCAGTACCTCAGTATTTTTCGTGGATCAACAACACCAATGAAGGTTCCACTCAAGAACACACACTTATAAATCTTGATTTTTTTAAATACCTTAAAGATACCTACGGTATGGAAATAAAGATATATGCCTGGGATGCAGGTAATTTTGACGGTGCAAGTGAAGGCTACGGTAATTTAAACGGGGCAAAATTCAGAAGCCAATATCCCGAAGAATATAATAACGTTGTTAAAAAGGCAGCTGAATGCGGTATCAGAATGGGCTTGTGGGGAAGTCCCGACGGATTCGGAGATGATGAAAAAACCGAAAAAGAAAGATTTGAGTTTTTCGTTCATCTGTGCCGTGACCACAATTTTGCATTGTTCAAGTTAGACGGTGTGTGCGGACATCTTCGTCCCGAAAAAGCAGAGCTTTTTGCCGAAATGCTTCGTGAATGCAGAAAGTATTCTCCCGACCTTATCGTGCTTAATCACAGACTTAATCTTTTTGAAGCCGAGAAGCACATTACTACATATTTATGGAACGGAAACGAAACTTATGTGGATGTTCTTTCGGGAAATAATAAAACCTGTATGCACCACAGAGGTTTTATGTTCACCCGAGGACATACGGATAATCTTGAAAGACTTGCCGAAGACCACGGTGTATGTATATCTTCGTGCATTGATTATTTTGAAGACGAGCTTATTTATCAGGCCTTTAACCGTTCGCTTATTTTAGCACCCGAAACCTACGGTAATCCCTGGCTTATGAGGGACGATGAGCTGCCGAAGTTTGCCCGTGTTTATAACCTTCACAGGAGAAATGCCGAAATACTTGTGAACGGCAAGCTATTGCCCGAAAGCTACGGTGAAAATGCCTGTGTAAGAGGCAGTGACACAAAACGCTTTATTTCAACAGGCAACAATTCCTGGGAAAAGAAGACGATAAAAATTAGTATCGGAGAAGAAACAGGCATTAAAACAGACAAAAAGCTCGAAGTGAACATTCATCATCCCTATGAAAAGCATCTCGGAGTATTTTCTTCGGGGGATACCGTTGAAGTTGAGCTTATGCCCTTCAGAGCCTGTCTTATTGAAATTGCAGTAACCGAAGAAGCAGAGCCTATGCTTATAAACGGGGAGTATGAAATAATAAAAGAGGCATCAGACGGTACTCCCGAAGAAGTAAAAATTCTTTATTCCCGTGGGGAAGACATACTTCTGCGAAAAAACGGTAATGAAAGCTTTTTTATGAAGGGAATAAATACCGATATAAAAGAAAAAGCTCCCGTAAAGCTTGGCTGTCTCGGAGAAGTCGTGAATAATCCCGAAAACGGTGAATTTTTATATGAAACTGCAATGTTTGCAATAAATAATGACTGCCTTGAAAAGAGAAGTCTTGACCGTTCCGGTGAAACTTCAGTTCCTCAGGTAAAGGCGGCAAGAGACGCATTTTTTAATCAGAAGCTTTACAGTCTCAGAGGGCTTGAAAATTTGAATATGTTTGACGGTAAAAATGACACATTCTTTGATTCGCAGTCAAAAACCTATTGCGATAATGACCTGAGAATAAACGGCGGCTGTTTAAGAGTGGATTTCGGTGAAGAAATCGATTGTGACAGTGCGGAAATTGAATTTTTCTCTGCCGATTTTCCCACACGTGAGGTTGAAATTCAGTCTGTTCCCTTAAATGCCGAATATTCATCTGACCTTAAAAGCTGGAAGCTGACCGAAGAAGCAACTCTTTCGGAAAAAGAAAAATTTACCGCTGAAGTTATTCGCTTTACCGTTCACACCACATATAATCTTGACGGTAAAAAGATGATTTCTTCTTATAAAATCAATGACAGAATAAGATATCTGAGAATTGCAAAGCCTGTGGACAGAATTTATGCCGTAAGACTTATTAAAGACGGTAAAGAAATAAAGCTCATATCTCCGAAAGCCAACAATATGCAGGCACATTACCGTTACAGAAAAACGCAGGTTGTTTTGTCAGGGGAATTTACTCTTCCCGAATATAAAGACCTGCCCCGTCTTGCTGTTGCCGTAGAAGGTGAGCACGGAACCGAGTGTGTTTACTGTGTAGCGGAAATTAACGGAAGCTTCTCAGGCTTCCCGGAAAGAGCCCCCGAATATAAAGCAAATCAGTGGGAACACAGAGTGCTTGATTCTGATAAGAACAACACATTTTATATAGAACTTCCCAAAGGCATTGAAGGTAAAAAAATAAAGGTACACGCAATATTCTCCAACAGATGGAAAGCCCGTGAATGTACCTGTAATGTTTATTTGACGCCAAAACACTGATAAATAATATAATAAGGCTGTATCTGAATTGATGTTGTTCAGATACAGCCTGTATTATTGTATGTATTTGAGTTTAAGGGTTGCTTTTATTTTAAGAAGGGAAGATTTCTGATGATAGCGGGTTCTATTGCCTTGCCTGAGCATATCTGGAAGAAGCAGATAAGCTTAATAATGCCCAATGCTGCCATAAGGATAAGATATGCAAGAGGAACAATGAGTGTCCAAATAAGCAAGAACATACAGATTGTTGCAAGTATCTGTGTTACGGTGATTTTAAGAGCCTGTCTTACGTGGAAAGCTGCATAGGGGGAGTTGCCGCTTGCAAGAAGTGCAATTATGATGCCGAATGTACCTAAAAGATAAACAAGCATGGATATAACTTTGTTATCAGAAATATCTTTTGCATCAAATTCAGCGGTATGGTCATAAGAGGGAGCAATAGGAGCACCGTATCCGGGTGCGCCGTAACCGGGTTGCTGAGTGTTTACGCCGGGCTGCTGGGGAGCAAACTTTGTGCCGCATACGGTACAGAATGCTGCACTGTCGTCTAATTGATTGTTGCAGGTAGGACAAATTTTCATAATATTATCTCCTTTTACAAAAAATATCAGATATATTGTAGAATTTTAGTGTTAACTTGTCAATATTTATTTTAGTTTTTCAATAATTATATAACACTTCGGTATACGGAATTTTTGCCGCAGGCAAACCGCTGTGTTCCGATGTCACAGATATCGGGAATAAACTTTATAACAATTTTACAAATGATACAAAAAAATATGCCTACTGACTGTTTTCTCGCGAAAGTTTATATATCAGTTCATATGCAAATATAAGGTCTTCTATTGAACAGTGTTTCTGCACAAAATGAGAGGTGCAGCATATCCATCTTTTTCCTTTAAGAAGTGAAAACACCCTCCTGATTTCCTTTTCGAGCTCGTCTCTTTTCATTATCCCGAGAGCAGACTGAACACATATTCCGCCCATTATTGCAAAATCATTACTGTAATTGTCAAGATACAGTTCAAGGGGCATACCGGCATTTTCCTGCCAGGGATGCAAAACATCAAAGTCGATATCACGCACTCCGTCAAGAACCTTTCTTATACAGCCGTCGGAATGAAGACTTGCAAAGACTCCGCCCGAATGTATATGCTCAACAATTGCTTTCATATTCGGATATATTGCATCGTTCCAGAACAGGGGACTGAAAAGCATATCCTTCTGTGAGCCCCAGTCATCAGACAGATGAATCATATCCGCACCCAGCGAAATGCACTTATCTGCAAAGCGCATTGTCCACTGTGCCTGACGTCTGTAAAGCTCTTTGAGCTCTTCGGGATAAAGTGCAGTATAAAGAAGATGGTCTTCTATGCCGAAAACCGTATTGAAATGCTCAAAAAGCCCCGGAGTCTGCATATAGCAGAAACGTTCTCTTTCTTTATGGTGGGCTATCTCCCTTTTTACCTCTTCAAAGTCATTTTCATCATCGGGAACGGTAAAAATATCATAATCGAGAAGCACATCGGGAGTAAGCTCCTCGTGCTCGCTTCTTATTCTGTCGAAGGTGTCTCCGTCAAAAGACCACGGGCCTCCGAAAATATGTGCCGCATCAAATTCAAACCTGTCCTCAAAGGCACTGACACTGCCGAAATGTTCTGTTATTTTATCAGAAAGATTTTCTTTTACCCACCCGTATACAGGCTGACGGTTTGTTTCTTTTCCGAGAATGGTGCTTCTTACTCTTTCGGTGCTGTTCATATATTAAATCTCCTTAAAAAATAAAAGGGTTGTGAATATATGGTAATATATTTTTGCATAGTTTTCAACAAGAAAAGCATAACGGGTTATCGTCTGCCATCAGCACAATTACAGCATCCCGCTTCGGTCCCTCGGTTCTTTTTCTTTCCTGTCTGATTATTCTGTAAAATTTTTATCTGTAGCAAGCATCAAATGCAGGTCGCATTTCTTCAACCTGTTCACGGTTGATACCGTATGCGGATGCGAGCTGTTCCCAATTATTTCTTACAACAGTCCGTATTTCTTCTGCAATAGCTGCAGCATCATCATTTTTGATATCAAAATATTCTGCTGATTCAATTGCCAAATCGAATGAAATGCTGTTATCGAAGCTATCAACATTCAAAGACAGGGTATCACCGTAGGGAATCGGATTTACATCATATAAAGGGGATAACTTCCAGCCTTCATCAGTCAATATAAATCCGTGATTTCGCAAGTGGTCATCTGTATTTGAAACTGCCATATTGAATACTATACGTTGCCAGAGTTCAAGCAAATCTTCTTTAGGATATGCCCCGTATGATTTTATGAAATCAACAATATCTATATAGCTTGAACCGTCATCAGATGATGCGCCGTCACTCTTTCCGAGCATTGTCATTGCTGATGCAAAATGAATTCTTTTCTTGCCGTCTCTGTCAAATCGTTTTACAAGAAATGTGCTGCCTTCTTTTGAGAATTTTTCCAGCTTTGAATCGGGAACATTTAATTTACACAGCCTTGCCAGATCGTGAACAACCTTTTCCCAGGCACCAACATTATAATCGTCGTTTTTAGAGGGGAATTTCGCAATCCACAGATTACCTTGTGCATCCTCAACAGTTGCCTTAGGTCTTGCCCCGCCAAGTGATGAACCGGGTTTTATCAGCTGTTTCAGCCATTTTTCATTAAGAATGTTTTCATCCTTTTCAAATTGGCGGGAAGCTTCCTCTAAAGCTCTTAAAGTTGCCCAGGGCGGTGCAGCGGTTTCACGGTCATCAGACAGAAACGGTCCGTCTTCAGTTGCTTTGAAGCGAATTGCCCCAACACGGGTTTCATCATATACACCAAGCAAAAAATCACTGTCATAAAGTTTGTTTGGTTTTCTGTCTTCTTTCCGGGCCTGAATTGCTTCACGACGTTTCATAAGAACTCTGCCCCATCTGTCGGGAGATGTATCGGCAAACATTCCGAAAATCTGCTTTGTAGTGTATTGACGGCCGCCGTATGTGGGAAGGTCCGGATCTAAATGATAACGCAGTTTTGTGTTTTTGAGCCACTGTTCATCATATTCAAATGAATAATGCTCGGTACCACGCAGAGAATCAATATACAGAACACCTAATTTCAGAGGCTCTTCAGAACTGAAATTATCATATACAAAAATCTTTTTTTCCATCATTTACCTCCTTTGGGTGCTCTCTTTTTTATCTGCATATTTATATCCTGCATCTTTTTGCCGAATTCATCATCTTTGGCAACGAGCAATAAATCTTTATCCATATTATTTAAAGCGTGCAGAACTGCGGCGTAAATTCCGATAGCAACAGACGGACTGCCTTTTTCAACACTCCATAGGGTTGCACGGCTTATTCCTGCTCTTTGTGCAACAAGCTCTACGGATAATTCTCTGCGAAGTCGGGCTAATTTAATTTGTTCGCCCATAGTTTTTAGTATTTTTTCAGTACCCGGTAATACTGTCACTGCTTTTTTGCCCATAGCGATCACCTCTTTTAATGTTTATAATTATAAACAAACTCCTGTAATTTGTCAATATTTATAAACATTATTATTTTATGCAGCTTTATAAAAATTATCAGCATATACGAACGACAAAAAAAGTAAAGCTTTGTAATATCGGTACTTGTTGTCTTTGCTGTTGGCATTCTTATTGCTACGCAGCTGCTTGGAAACAAGCAATAATTGAGCTTTTAAGTTAAAAATAAAAAAACTCTTTAACTGATTGACAATATGTGATAAAATAATTCTTATGAGAAATTCCGGGAGGTCATATAATGAAAAAAATTTTGAGCATTATGCTTGCAGTAATATCTCTTTTTCTGATTCCGTGTCAGGTTGTTGCTGTTGACGGGGCTGAAAATGGCGGGGAGTTTGAATTACTTTCTCCGATTGTGACCGAATCAACTGAAATCAGAACAAGAAAACAGGTTGACGGTCTTCGTATGTATGTTGATGAGGAAAACCCTCTGTTTATGATGAGAAACTGTCCCAATTGGGGCTGTCCTTCAACGGGTGAAGCGTATGCCGAGCTTGCAATAAAGACATACTATGCCCTTCCTGAGGATATGAGAAATTTCACCGTAATTTATATTGATGAGGGCACCACATATTTTACTCCGCAGGAACAGCTTGATTTCTGGGATGACCTTCTTACAATTACCGATGAATATAATGTTCCCGTTGTGCTTCAGTCTGAGTGCTACAGCACAAACAAGAAGCGTGACCCCTTTACCGTAGAGGAGCTTTCCGCACTTTTCAAGGAGCATATAACTCTTATGGGCTTTGTTCAGGTTGAGCTTTCCACAAACGGTGTTACAAACGAAAAGCTTGCTTACGAAGGAGTTACTGAAGATAACGGTGTCAACCGTAACATTCTTGCAAGAATGAAGTCCTGCGTAAAGGCTTGTGCCGAAAACGGCGGTCTTTTCATCTGGCAGGATATGGAATATATTTATTGGAAAAAGACCTGCTATGTAAACTTCCTTCTTCAGGATAAAGAGCTTTATGACTTGCTTAAAGAGAACAGCGAAAATGTTATCATTATGGATAAGCATAACGGACACGGCAGACATTTTTCAAGTCAGTCAAACATTCTCGGCTGTTGGCTTGACGGAGTGTGCGGAAACTGGGGCGTAAATCTTGAAAACTTCCTGTGGTATGAGGAAGGCTTACTTGAATATGACGATGTGGGTGTGGCACCCAACGAGCCCGAATTCTATTATACTGCAAAATATCCCCCTGCACTTTACGGTATCGATATGATTGCCGATATGGTTGCAGGTGCTACGGTGTATTCCATTGAAGGCACCATAGGCAGAGGCGGTATTTTTCAGTATATAAACGGTGAAGTGTGTTTTTCACCCACTGCATCCGAAATACTTTATCCCTTCTATCAGATGATACTGAACGGCTCCGTGCCGAGTAAAGAACAGGTCAAGGAAAAAATCAAGGTTGCCTTCAAGATGAACATCCCTGCAACCTATGCTTTAAGAGGTAACGAAGCACATATTCTTCAGGGACTCTACAGCGATTCCTTCACTTTATATCAGGAGCTTATTGATTTTAATAATCCTTTCTTTGACTGTACAAAGGACTGGGTGCCCTCAACAGGCAGGTATTATGTAATTCCCATTCTGCCTATTCATTCAGATGCCGAAGAAGTTCTGCCTGACAGCTTTATAATCAATGACCTTAATTATTGGTTCAGATTCTTCTTCATAAACCCCATCAAAAAAGCCTTTTTTAATAAACAGTATGAGGAGACCTATACGGGCAACGGTGTGCTTTTTGATATAAATGATTATATTTACGTTTTCAACAGCAACGAATACAAGACAATTGACAGTGAACAGACTGTACAATATACTCTTTCCGACAGCGGTATAGAGCTTAATACCGAATTTGTGGCACATACCTATGCAATTTTCAAGGAAGACGGGGACAAGCTGAACATTGAAATGTGTAACCTGAGACTTGATTCCGATAAGATATGTGCAGGTCTTGAGAGTGAAGACCAGTTCCTGACAGAGTATATTTTCGGCGGAAAACGAAGCGACCCCAAAAATTTCAGAACTTCGGTAATTGAGCTTTCAGGCTATGAAAACGAACCCACAGTTACAGCCACAGGCACAAATTCAGCAAAAATGAAAACCGAATGGAACGAAAGCACAAAAACTCTCACTCTGACTATTATTTCCAACGGTGAAGTAAGAATTACGGTTGAATAAAAGCGGATATTACCTGACCCGATAAATAAAACGGCAGGAAATAAAGATATACAAACAAAAAATTCAAGGGAACAAATTGCACTTTTCAGATGCAATTTGTTCCTGTTTTTCTTATACAGGAAACAAATTATGAAGATAAAAGATAATATATAACAGATAACAGAATCGGGGACCTGCAGTTTTAAATAAAAAGCGCAGCGGAATAAGGCGTTTACGCCTCCCATTTCTTTTATATTTCAATAAAAACAAATACTTATTCAATTATAGACAAAATAAAATAATAAATCAGTAATTGCAGATAATATTATTATCAAAAACAAAAGTGCAATAATTGCACTGTAGTTATTGACAAGGTGCAAATTTTGCACTATATTATATATTGAGGTGCAAAATATGAATAAACTGAAAGCTTTGAGAATTGAAAAGAAAATGACACAACAGCAGGTTGCAGATTTAGCAGGTATTTCTTTGCGGTCATATAAATCTTACGAAAATGAGCCGAAAAAAGCAGATACAATAAAATATAACTACATCGTGGAGCTGCTTGAGAAAACAAATGTCATTGACGAAGAAAACGGTATTCTTGAAATGGAAGACATTGTTGAAAAGTGCTTCAAAATATTCCAAAAGTATGATGTGAATTACTGTTATCTTTTTGGTTCTTATGCAAAAGGGAAGGCAACTGCTGTCAGTGACGTGGATTTATTGATTTCTGCAAATATAAAAGGATTGAAGTTTTACGGATTGGTAGAAGAAATCCGCACAATACTCCATAAAAAAGTTGATGCTCTCCACGTTAATCAGCTTAAAGATAATATCGGATTGGTGGATGAAATACTTAAAGACGGGGTGAAGATTTATGGATAATATAAAGACAGACAGTTACTATGTTCAGAAAATAATCAAGGATCTGGCTTTTGTAACAACACAGATGCAGAACGTCACAATTGATGAACTGAATGCAAATGAAATTTTATTGGATTCTATGTTGTTCCGTATGATTCAGATTTCAGAAAACAGTAAAAATTTATCAGAAGAATATAAAGAAAAATACGCTGATATTCCGTGGAATGCTGTATACGGTTTCAGAAATCGCATTGTTCACGATTATGGCAATGTTGATTTACATATTGTGTATGAAACATTGAAAAATGATATTCCCGATTTGCTTGAATTGTTATCTGATAAATAAGTTTTGTCTGATAAACAATATTTTTTACTTTATAGGAAAATCCTTCTTTTAAAGCGAAAAGATTATATCTCCCTGTGCACGCTCAGCTACACTTCGCTCGGAGACGTACTATCCGAAAACGGTTTCGCCGCAGGCATACGGCGAAACCGTTTTCCTGTATAGTAAATTGCTCACATTGTGAGCAATTTGTGTATAACAAGAAACACCCCCTACCCCCAAGATTGGGGATAGGGGGTTGATAAATCGTAAGATTTTATCTTATTATATTGAAATTTACCCGCGATGTGAGTAATTTTTATATGGCAAGAAAAACCGTTGTTTCAGAATACAAAATCTCCGATTTTTGCATAATAAGTTTTTACACTGCCGCTGTCTGTAGCGTATGAAACTTTACAGCAGCCGTCGGTATAAACCTCATGGATTGTTACCGGGTCATTTCCCGCAATCCAATGGCCGTAAGCTGCCACACCGCAGGCAGAATAAACAGTTACTCTGGATGAGGGATTTCTGAGGTATGCAATATAATTTCTGCCGTAATAAGAAGATACAGTATGTCCTGTAGTAAAATCTGAAATTTTTGCATAATAGGTTCTTACGGCACCGCTGTCTGTTGAATATGAAACCTTACAGCATCCGTCGGTATAGACTTCGTGAATTGTTACGGGATCGCTTCCCGAAATCCAATGTCCGTGAGCCGGTACACCGCAGGCTGTATAAACAGTTACCTTGGAAGATGGATTTCTTAGATATGCTGTATAGTTTCTGCCGTAATAAGAAGAAACAGTATGTCCTGTAGCAAAATCAGAAATTTTTGCATAATAGGTTCTTACGGCACCGTTATCGGTTGAATATGAAACCTTGCAGCATCCGTCGGTATAAACCTCATGAATTGTTACGGGGTCGTTTCCCGAAATCCAATGACCGTAAGCTACCACACCGCAAGCCGAATAAACAGTTACTCTGGCAGAGGGATTTCTGAGATAGGCAGTATAGTTTGTGCTGTAATATGAATCGATATGATGCTGTGTTGATACTGTCTCAATAACTGTGTGCTCATAACAGTATTCTGCTTCCTTATTGTCCGCAATAAGGGAGTAGCATCCGTCTGCAGAGCAGACAACAAAAGTATTGCCGCCGATACCCTGACTTTCCTCTGCAATTTCTTTTCCGTCGGGAGTAATGATTTTTATTGTTTTTTCTTCGCCTACAGCATAAAAATAATCATCATAAAGCGGTTCATATGATTCTGCTGAAAGGCTCTGACCCGACAAGTAATAATAACTGCATTTCAGTACATATTCACCCTTGTCGTTAATAACACCGTACTTATCATCAACGGCAACAATTGCATATCCTTCCGAATTAAAGTCTGACATATAATCAAACTGATAACTGACAACATTTTCACCTTTTGTATTGATAAATGAATATTTATCACCTTTTTTTACAACTGCATATCCGTTATTAAAACTGTTCGCTTCATCAAATATCGGATTTATAATGTATTTTCCCGAAAAATCAACAAAGCCGTAATAATCTCCCAATTTCACACAAATCAATCCGCTTCTTGCGGTGCTCACTTCATCAAACTGGGTTGCCACCGTTTCCTCGCCGCCGGCTGTTACAAAGCCTTTTTTGTCGGAATTAAAATCTGTAAAAACAAAAACATTTTTACCGCAATACATCAGTTCATCATATATCGCATCGATAAGGTATTTTCCGTCAGTATCGATAACACCTTTTTTGTTGTTAACGCTGACTACGGCATATTTGTCATTTATAAATTCCGTAGTACCGTTATCGGGAACTATACTGTCAAACCTGAAATCAATAACCGTTTTTCCGTTTATATCTATATATCCGTATTGCGAATCTTTTTCGGCAATGAAAATATTCTTTCCCGAAGATAAAGAATATGCATATGATAAATCTTCATACTGCGGGTTTATAACATAGTTTCCGTCTTTGTCAATAACACCGTAAACGGAACCGAAAAGAACAATTGCATAACCGTTTCTGAAATCTTTTGCACTGTCATAGTAACAATCAATAACCAGTTCCCCGTTTTTATCAACATAACCGTACTTACCGTCTTTTCTCACAACTGCATATCCGTCGGAGAAATTAGACGATACATATTCAAAACGGGGATTGACAATAAATTTACCGCTGTTATCAATCAACCCGTAATTGTCATCAACCGCAACAGCTGCTATTCCGTTTTTGTTGAATACACCGGCATAATCAAACTGGTATTCAATAACGAGTTCTCCGTTTTCGTTTATATATCCCCATTTGTCATCTTCAATCACAGAAACAAGACCGCAGTGAAACATACCTGCAGTCTGCTTTTCGCTGTTTTTCTGTTCCTCTGCCGTAAAATCAATTTTTTCACCATCAGTTTCCTTTTCAGGAGCAGAATCTGAAAAATACTTAACGGCAAAAATACCTGCAAATAAAAATATCAGAAAAACAATTATTGAAATGATTGCTATCAGAAGCTTTTTTTTGCTGTTTTCCTTTTTTTTATTTTCCGTTGAACCTGAATCGACATTTAATTCTTCCATAAAAAATCCCTCCACAGATATAAGGATATTATAGTATTTTATGCAGATAATTGTCAATCTTTAAGTGCGAAGCACAATGTTATTAAGGATTAATTGTAAAATCCCCCGATTTCTCGCGAAAAGTTTAATTATTTATACAGACCAGGAGCTGTCTGTAAAACGTGTCTGACGGTAAGGGAATGCTTTGAAGAAGCCGTCTGTATTGCCCCGAATTTCCACTCCGTTTATATATACCGCCGTTTGTGCAGTATGTCCTTCACCTGCAAGCATAAGCCTTGCAGCAGCAGCGGCAGTAAGCGAAATATCGTAATTACCGTTGTGTCTGCGGGTAACGGTTGCCTTGCCGTTTTGATATTCAACCTCAAAAATTCCCGCGTTCTGCTCAAACTCGTCGTGGATAAGAACACTGAATTTTCCGTATTCTTCAGGATATTCGTTGCTTTCAAGAAGCTTTTTCATATTATAAATTCTGGCGGCAGCAACGCCGTTATGCTCATAAATCACATTATCCGTTCTGTCTGCCAAGCAGGAAAAGGGCGAGCCCTGATACTGCTTTCTGACAATCAGATTTTTAGCTATATTATCATAATTGCGCAGAAATCCGATTAAACCGTACAGCGCCTCGGGAGAAAGAACGTACAGATCTTCAACAAAAAGGCTGTCGGGTCTGTCAACCGTAAAGCGGACATATCCGTCTGCTTCACCCGATTCATTACGGCGGAAATATGTATAATCCGCACTTTCAAAAGGTGTGGCGCAGAAATGCTTTTTATCCTCCCTGAGTGTCATCAGATTTTCTTTGAGGGCACATTTTTTGTGAAGTTCACTCAGCTCTTCAAACTGCTCACCGGTATAAAGGATAACATCCGTGTTGCGCTCTATGTGCTTAAGATTTTCAAAGGGAACATTTATTGCAAACATACGGTTAAGATTTGCATATCCGAATTTTTCATAATATGAAATAGAGAAAGGATGCAAAAATCCGAGAGTCCAATTGTTTTCAACAGCGGTTTCGCCGATTTTTTTAAAAATCTCCCTGATTCCTCCCATTCTGCGGTATTCAGGCAGACTGCAGACACCGCTCACAATAATCGAATTAAGAAAATTACCGCAATAATTGCTTTTGAAGTCAAATAATTCAACGCCTGCAATAAGCTTTTCGTCCTGAAAAGCTGCCAGTACGGGAACTTTAACACTGCTGTCTTTTTCAGCATTGAATTTCCAGATAAAGGACATTGCGGAAACCTTTTGAAAATCAACCGCTTCCTCAGGTGTAATATATCTTATTTCCATAATTCTCTCCTGAATTTTACTGCTTGTTTTCGCCAATGTTTATCTGAGCCTTTGCAGCCAGCTCAAGCATTTCTTCATTTTCGCTTTCAGCCGCATCCGAAATAAGCTTGCGGCGTGCGAGAAGCTCTGCATACATTTTTTCTTTTTTATCATTGTCGAGGTCATAGAACAGCATGGGAATAATTCCGAGAGAGCCTGTTACGGCAGGGATTATGGTAAACATGGCAAAGAGGAAGAATTTAACCTTATTTGTCTGCTCCGTACCTGCCCTGAAAGCGTTTGCTTCATAGCCTATCAGCTTTTTGATTGCTGTAGTAACCACCGTGCTTGTGTTGGATGAAATTTTTGCTGCAATGCCCTTTGCAACGGATGCCATGGCTTCGGTGCGGTAGCCGTTTTTCCATTCGCAGTAGTCCATTGCTTCGTTATACATTTCCGTACCTATAACGGATTTAAGACCGAAGAACAGTGTCCAGATAATTTCCCACAAAGCCATTGCAATGCCCATAGGAACAATCTTCTGATACATACCGCCGGAATAATCCTTCTTTATGCCGATACAACCGAAAAGAAATACGGGAACATAAAGAATATTGCCTATTTCTTTTGCAAGTATGTAAAGCAATCGGCTAGAGAAATGCCTTCTCATCCAGGGTACCCATGCGTAGCTCATAGGGCTTATAGGTGCTGCGGGAATGCCTGCAACGAGTGTCATTGATGAGAAATGGAGAACGTCGGTGTAATAGTCATCCTGACTGCCTTTTATTGCAAATCCGCTCAGAAAATCGGAAAGTGTTATCAGAAGCAGCGGCTTGTTGTTGATAACGGATTTTATCGACATAATTATGCTGGGAGATTTGATGGACTGCATAACTCTCTCTTTGGAGTTATAGAAGAACCAGAACGATGCTGCACTTGATGCAACGGTAGTAAATACACCCATTCCTGCAAACAGATTTGTATATGCTTTGTCAAGCTTGCCGGAATCGTGAAGATACATACCGCGCAGAACATCGATAAGAATGGTTACGGCCTGTTCCGGAAGTTTTTCTCCGAAAAAGCCAGATGCAAAGTTGGCAAGGGTAATAAGTCGGGTGCGGTCGTTCGGGTGCGGGGTAATTGTGGACATCAGCCCTGTTCTTGAAATAGTCTGAAATGTTCCGACACCTTCTCTGGCGATGGTCAGCACCAAATAGAAAATAAGCTTTGTGATATGTGTTTGCGATGTTCCTGCAAACATATACGGCATCAGCCAGTAAAGAGATGTCAGAATACAGCCGGGAACGGCAAGAAACAGAAGATAAGGTCTGAACTTACCCCAACGTGTTCTTGTTTTGTCAATAACAGCTCCGAAGAAAATATCGTTGACAATATCCCACACGCTGTTGATGGTGTTGACGAGGGTCTGCAGCCCCAGATCAACATTGACTATGCTGGTAATAAAACGGGTAGAAAAGATATTGATGTTGAAGCTTTGTGTGGCATCCCAGATAACAAAGCCTATGGATTCTTTTGCGCCGACATAACGGCGGTCCTCCATTTGCTGTAAGGAGCTGTTTTCTGCCTGTTGCTGCGCTTGGCGGAGTTGCTCAAATGCTTTTGCATTTGATTGCGAATCAGTGATTTTCGGCATATTTTTTGCCCTCCATTATAAATAAATTATTATTACTGCGAGGATATACTTTGATTTGTTTTGCTTTATTTTAATACTGCTGATTTTTACGCATATCTGTCAGTTTTTTCACATTCTTTTTGTAACTGAGCTTGTTGCTTAAATTCCGCAGAATAAAATACACCTCATTGAGCGCATATTTATTATAAAATTCTCCTGCTTTTATATTTACTGTATAGGTTCTGTCAAAGAATTTGTCAAGTATTCGTTCAGCAACATTAGGCTTCATACGCTTTTTCGCATAATCCGAAAACTCATAGTCGAATTCCCGCTTTTCAAGCTTATCAAAATGAGCATCCCCCTTGATAAATGTAGAAGCTTTCCTGACGGCAGTTGCGGCAAATATCACAACATCTTCATCATCGGGAAGCTTTATCGTACTTTTACCGTAAAGAGGTATTTCGGCATGAAAAACATAAAACTGCTTTGCGGTTAAATTGCCCTTATCAGAGTGAGTGTGCGATAAGGTGAGTGCCTGTGCAACGGGTTTTATATAGCCTGTTTCTTTCGCTTGCATAAGGTCCCAATGACCGAGTGCCTCAAAGCAGTCGGGCAGAGTTACACAGGTTATTTTTCCTTCGCATTCAAACTTAACCGTTTTATCTCCGTTAAGAGAAGCAAGAAGTAAGTGTAAGCTTTCGTATCCTTTATCAACCGAAATTTCTCTGCCGTCGCATACCAGAGAGTTTTTTTCTCCTGAAGCAAATGAATATTTAACTCCTTCAAACAACAGATTTTCGGGAAGTTTTTCACGGGGAAGAGATATTCCGCCTTTCAGTTCTGATTTTTTGCGGCGGGAGTCTTCCGTGATACCTGTGGCGTTAAAATTCAGCGGAATAATATTTCCTTCGGTGCTTTCTTTTTTTGTTTTGTCAAAAACAAGAGAAAAGCTTTTGATTTCATTATGCTTTATGTCAAACAGGAGTTTACCGTTATGCAACTGTATTTTATTAAGTTCAGTTTCATCTCCGCTCACCGTATATGCTTCAATTATCGGTTCGGAGAAGTTGGCTTCAACTCCGTTGATATCATTTCCCGAGCATTCAGCAACACGGAAAATTATTCTGTCCGATTCAAGTGCCTTCTTAATTGCGGTAATTCGGACATTGTCATTGTTAAGTTTTACAAAAGAATATTCCTTTCCGAGAAAGCCTTTATGTTTATCGGTAATAAAGGTGTGCATAGGCTGACAAAACGCATCCGCATATGCGGAAATATTTTCGGGCTTGCCGCTATGGCCCATTATTGCAAAGGAATATCGGTTGAGTCCCATATCCATAACGTGCTGTGAGCATTCCCAACGGTAGTTTGCCATAGGTGTGTGAATTAAGGTCAGTCTTAATGTTGATTCGTCGGGCTTATCCCAACCGGTTCTTGAATCACTGAAAACAGAAACACCGAAGGCTTCTTTTTCGTCGGTAATATCTGCCCATTTCTGTGCAGGCACTTCACAGAGAGCTTTGGTGTTTGTGCCGCGCTTTGTAAATCCGATGCCTATATCATAATTCGCATATTCGTTTTTTGATGAGAATCCGAATTCAGCCTTCAGCAGCGAAGCTTCCTCACGCCAATCGGTTTCGTTAAAAACACAAACATATTCGCTTTCACAGTCAAGGGAAATAATTTGGACAAATTTTGATTTTCCGGTTTTTCTGATTATTTCAAGAGAGCACCGTGCTGCACCCTTGTCTTTGATTTTTATTTCGGGATTTCGGACATATGCATAGGGTTTTTCACACAAATCCTCGTACTTTATTTCCCATGCCGGCCAGTCAAAGCTGTGAACATTATTAAAAATACCCAGTCTTAAGGGTTTACTTAAAAGCTCCTTTCCGAGCCTTTTATCGAAGATGCTGCAGATATCGCCGTTTTCATCAATTTTAACAGTCAGATGTTTATTTTCAATACTTCTTTCGGTTACTTTAAGCTCTGTAGCAACAGCACAATTTTGTGTTGATTCCCGCAAATCATAAACTGCAAGACCGCAGGAATAAACCTCTGCCAAAAAAGTGACTTCTCTTTTACCGTCTGATAATATTTTTGTCTGAGATGCTACTTCTTTTTCGCCTTTATCAAATACCGAGAAATTTCCTGCGTCGCTTTTTACGGTAATGCTGACAGCTTCTTTTCTTGATGAAGCGGTCTGAAGGGGATTTGAAGCTATAACGGGAATACCTTTTACAAATGAAGTGTCAAGGTGTTGGGAAACAGCCTTACAAGCGGCGGTAAATTCCTCCGAAAATGTGTTCATTGCCTGAATATAATCATTGTGGCTTCTTTTGTAGCATTCTTCAAATGATGTTCCCGTGATATCATCGTGAAAATGATGTGCAATTACCTTTTTCCAGGCATTGTCAAGACCGTATTGAGGATAATCCGAAAAACCGTTTGCAAAAGCTGCGCTTGAAAATCTTTCGGCGGCATCGGCAAGAAGCTCACATCTTCTGTTCCATCGCTTGGTAACGGTTCTTGAAGTATAGCTGCCTGCACCGTGTGCTGTGAGCAGAAATTCACCGTCGTAAACGGGGAATACTTTCTTTTTTTCTTGAGATTCTCCTTCAAGCATATCGAAGAATTCTTTTGTTGTTGACGAATACACTTCAAAGTCTGCCTGCTTGTTGTTTTTCTGTGCCTTAACAACATTTTTAACCGAGGATTTATGCGGAGCACCGCCTCTGTCACCGATTCCGTGATAAGCAAAAGTGAAATTCGGAAGGCCTTTCTTTTTATTGTCTTCTAATTTTTCATGCACTCTGCGGGCTTTATTCATATTTTTGAATACGGTGGTATAAGAAAAGGGCATAAGCGATGCCCAGATACTGTTGTCGTCGGGACCTTTCCATTTCCCGATATCAAACGGAATGGGAACAGAGCTTCCCCAGAAAAGCTTGCCTGTGGAAAAACCCGTAACTCCCGAATGAGCGGCAATTGTGGGAAGCGCTTTCCCGAAGCCGAAGCAGTCGGGCAGAAAAATATCATTTGATTTCACACCGAATTCATTTTTGAAAAAACTGTTGCCGTAAAGAATATTTCTGATAAGGGCTTCGGGAGAGGGAATGTTGACATCTCCGTTTTCGTAACAGGCTCCGCAAGGATTCCATCTGCCGCTTTTTACATAATTTTTAATTTTCTCAAATTCTTCGGGGTAATATTCCTTTATCAGCTCGTATCTGTAGCTACCCTCAAAATTGAATTTATATTCGGGATATTTTTTGAGCAAATCAAAATTTCTTTTCAGTGTATCCGGAAGGTATTCCGATATCGTTTGTTCAAGAGTCCAGAGCCAAGAGGTATCAAGGTGTGCAGTTGCGATAGTATATATCTTTGATTTGGTGGTTTCCATAAGCAGACTCTCCAAAATACAGTTTTATCTTACGCTGTAAAAATTTTCGAAAAGGTGTATTCTATCCTCACCCGTGTGTTTTCGGATATGTGCAAAACCAGAAGCTTTTCATAGTGGTTTTTCGATTGTGCCCTTAAAATTAAAATCAGTTCCGCATTTTATTTCATATTACCATTATTTATTCTAAAAGTAAATAAATTTATATGCTTATCTCAAGATAATAACAGGTTACAAAAAATCCGAAGTGACGGGAGTAATACTTTTCTCTCTGTATGTTCTTCGGGCATAAATGAAAAATCAACAAGTAAAAACCTGTCGATTCTTTGAAGCCGCCTTTGATTTAATACAAATGCACCCCCATTTTGAGTCAAGGGGGTGTAAAATCTTTCATAGGGGGGGGAAGTGTTCAAACGGATTGCATATATGTCATATTAAACCTTTATGAGTGTTTATAAATTCTTGGATGTTTTTGATACCGTCTTCAAACCGCAAATACTCTGTTTCGTTATAATTGATTGCTGCAATGAAGAAAAAATCAGAATCCATATAGATCAGGCTTGAAGTCGTTATATCAATTGGAGTATTCATAGCAATAGCATCATAGAATCCGTTTTCTGTAAGAATTTGGTTATTTTCTTTAGTTATCTTAAATTGAAACCTGAAGTCATCCAAAGCCCATTCAGGGTTCGGCTTTGCTCCCAAAAACTTTTTAACAGTATCATAATTTTCGAAGGTGACCTCGATCACAGCATCGTATTGAGAGAATCCGTCAGATGACAGCATACTAACCTTTTTGTTCTCCGAATCGAAATAATAAATATCGCAAATTTCACCACGGTAAGAGTCATAGTTTGTTGCGTCAGTTAAGTGATTTTGCATTTGAGAATTATAGCCGGAACAAGAAAGCAACAGAAACTGAAGAATGAAGAAACATGATACTATAGCTATGAAACGTAGCGTTTTCATCTTGATCCCTCCTTTGAAAATATCATAACACAAATGAGTCTGTCTTTCAACGATTGCTGCCTATAATTTAACGATTACTTGTTTTTTTATGATTTGAAACAAGTGAAATATTTGTCTTACGGCAAATGTGAAATAATTTACTGCGTAAATTATGAAATTTGATGCTGTCGCATCAAGTGAAATGAAATAAATCCCTATACGCCGCAGCGATTTCACATTGCGCAGTAATATTTCACACGCTCAGCGTATTTCACAAATCCTGTAAGGGATTTATTTCGTACCTATGCTTTGTATCAAAGCATAGGTCCTTTTCTGGGAACTAACCCTAATTTTAATACAAATGCCCCCCCCTTTTGAGATTAGGGGGTGCAAAGTCATTTCAGGGGGTGCAAATTGGGTTTAGGGGGGTGCAAAACTAAAAACCGTACTGGGAAAAAGGCACGATTTCTGCTTGCAATTTACTGACTATAAACGGATTGAGTTTATATGGAACATGGCTTGACATACCGATCAAGTCAACTTGTTCCAGCTTTAAGATAGAAAAGCCACTACATTCTTTTATTTGAAAATAGTAATCTCTATGAGAACCATATTCTGAAAATCTTATGATTGCTTTCTCAAAATCAAATGTGCAGGATAGTTCATCAACGTCGTTCTTCAAACTTAACAAGTCAACTGCCTGTTGGTATGAGAGGTTAATCTTATAAACAAATTTTCTCATTATGGAATCGTAGTTGATAATGCCGCCGGTTACACTACTGTGCTTCTTATATATGGGAATTATTATCCCCAAAACCAGCGGAATAAGAATTATAAAAAAGAATGTTGCAAAAAACAATAATTCCATTATAATCCCTCCTTTTTTTGCATTATACCACAAAAAGAAAATAACCGCAACCTTGTATCAAAGTTGCGGTTATTCTTTGCGAAAGACGGGCAATAAGGTGCGTAAAGTGGGGTAAGAAAAGCGAAAAGGTGCGTGACTACGTTGTTTGATAAATTGGAATTTGGCGGGGATGCCCCCGCGGGCAATGCGTGCACGGTGCAGTGCTTTTCGTTATTGCCCTGACCCGCTCGGTATCGTTACTGCAAAGCAGTTATTTACGGAGTGCGCCATACCTGCATTCCAGCACCATCGTTGCTGTTCGGGCGAATCTCAAACCCAAACTTTTCGTAAAAAGGTTCTTTTCCTTTGGCTGATACAATGACAATCTTAATCCGCCATCCATCTTTTAACTGTCTATCGATAAAGGAGATACATTCACTAACCATTCTTTTACCAATTCCTTGTTTTTGGTATTCTGGCTTCACCATTACATCTGCTAAATACGCAATGTATCCTTTATCCCAAAAGATTCGAGCACAACCAACAATGTTATCATCATCACGACAAGCAATCATGAAATCGGAGCCATTTAGACCAGATTGTGCCTGTTCTTCAATAATTGGTTGCCACGCAACAGCAGAACGCAACGCACAATACTCTTTAGCCGATAGTGTATTACTATATTCCAGCATGTCGTACCTCCCATACAAATTCTTATTTATCGAATAGATTATATCACTTATCTGCAAGCAAATCAAGGCGAAGCCTTGTATATCATCAATTCCGAAGGAATTGTATATCATCAACACGCAGTGTTGCATCTCATCAAGCCGCAGGAGGGTTTATGCACGGCTATGCCGTGATGATATACCATCGCAAAGCGATGGATGATATACAGCCCCGTTGGGGCTGATGATATGCCAAGCCTGCGGCTTGGATAAAAAAAGAACGAACTTTTGGTAGACAAAAGTTCGTTCTTTTTTGGTGGCTCATAAGTGAGTTTGTACGAACACCTGTTTCAGGCTCTTCGATTAGGGATTCATCCAATGGGAGTTTTACTGTGTTTTGGTTTCCGGAGAAGCTGAAGACTATTTTTAGCGAATCATCATAAACATATACGGCAACAAGGAATGTATCGAAGAGTTTTTCCTGATATTGCTTATCGGTTACATCACCGTCACGAAACATTTCAAGACCGGCTATTATGTCATTACGGGAGATTGTGATAATGTCGGCTCTTTGTGCAGCAATTTTTGCGGTGAGCTGCTTTTTTTCTTTTTCAAGGTCAAGCAGACGTTCTTTTGTTGTATCTGTAAATATGCCTTGTTCAATCGCAGACATTATATTTTTGATAGAACGGGTTATTTCGGATAATTCATTCTCAAGAGCTGCTATGTGAGATTGCTCTTCCATTTTTTTGTTATATGCAACGGTGCTGTCTGCAATCCATTCTATAACATCATCTTGCAAGGCATATTCACATATAGCTCGTGTGACTGCTTCTTCAAGTGCATCACGGCGGACGTTTTCCTTATCGCAGTTCTTTCGCAGCCGTTTGTTCTGACAAGCATAATAGTGATGTTTTGCTCCTGATTTGCCGGTTCCGGAAATGCCGACCATAGGGCTTTTGCATTTTCCGCAAAATAGCTTACCGGTTAACAGATAATCACTTTCTGAACGGTGTCTGCCCTGAGGATTCTTTTTCATTTTTAATACCTCCTGCACTTTATAAAATAGCTCATCACTTATAATTCTGGGAACTCCGCCTTCAATTCTCAAATCATCATAGATATAATAACCTAAATATCTTTCATTTGTAATAAGATTATGGAAGCTTCCTCTTCCCCATTTGTTTCCTCTGTTTGTCTTTATGCCTCGTGCATTTAAGTCATTTGCAATATCAACAAATGCTTCACCTTGTGCTACACGCTTGTAAATCTCTCTTACAATATCATCCTTCGGTGGATCGAGTTCATAACGTAGATCAGCTCCTTTTTTATATCCGAAGGGAATGCTACCGTTTGTCAATTTACAGTTTTCAGCATTATCCCTTAAGCCGCGTCGAATGTCTTCTGCCATATTTTCAGAATAAAACTGGTTGACATTCATCATTGAACGAAGAGCAAATCGACCTGCTGCCGTATCATCAAAATCTTCTTCTGTATACAGAACGCGGATTCCTAATTCCTGCAGGCGAGCTTCATTAATCATAGCTTGCAGCATATTTCTGCCCATTCTGTTTGATTTCCATGCAATAACATATCGGAATAAACCTTTTTCTGCATCCTTCATCATTTGCTGAAAGTCAGGACGTTTATCGGTTTTACCTGATATTGCACGGTCAGCATAGATTTTACTTATTTGAATTCCAAGTTCTGCAGCATAGCTCATTCCTTCTTTTACCTGCTGTTCTATACTTGCATCTTTTTGAGCATGACTTGAATATCTTGCATAGATGACACCTATGTTATTTATGTTATCATTCTTTTTTGATTTTCTTGCCATAGTGTCATCTCCTTTATCTTAGAAATATGTATATTATAGTCTAAATATAGAGTATGTAGCATTTAGATTTGCTATTGTGCTTTGATTGTTTCTATTCTTGAATTGTTGTGACATAACCGTTCGTAAGATAAATGTAAACAGTTTTTGTGTATCTTTCATATACCCACTGTTCTGAGACTCCATATTCAGTTGTTGTTTTATTTATTCTTTTCGGGGTACCCCATGTGGAGTTTTCGAGTTCGCTTCTTGACATTCCAATATATGGATCTTTCATAGGTTCAGGGAAAGTTGTATTGTCACTAACTTTACTATAAGTCTCAGACGAATTGTCTATATTATAAGTTATACTAATTTGTTCATCTGATACAATAGAAACAGTGTAAATCGAACTTAAATATTCGTTTCTAAGTACAATATTGCTGTTTTCATCGTAAGACAGGGTGTAAGATGAAATTTTTGAAACTTTAGTTTTTTTATCATCATAGTAATCAACAAAGGAAACTAATTGGTCATTAAAAACTGCGACATCATATTTATAGGAATCTTTTTCCCATTCGCCCTTTAATAAATTTATTGTAGATAGCGGAATTTCATCTTTATATGCATCAATATTAAATTCATTAAATAATATGGAATTATATTTTTTGTCTATTGATAGTCCATGTTCTTCATAAAAAATTTTTATTAATTTTTTACGGTTTGCAGAATATTTGTCCCATTTAGTTCTAAAATCATTTTCATCTTGTTCTGCGGATCTTGTGATTGTAAATTGATTCTGTAATATGTTTAAGTATTCTTTTGTGACTAATTGAAATTCAGGTTCTTCAAATTCCCAATATAAGTATTTGCTGAGGCAAGCATATTCAATATCAACGAGATTTGCATAATATGCTACTTGTTCGCTGAATGTTTTATCAAGATTTGTGTCTTCTTCAACAGCATCCCAGCGTTTTTGTAAGCCTTGTTGTAATGATGTCAAAAAATCTTCCTGAGTTAATTGAATGGTGATGGATGGAGTCTCCCAGTAAGAGTTATCATTACAGCCGGTTGAAATAAATAGCAAAAGCAGAGAAAGAAATAATATTATTGTTTTTTTCATAGTTTTTCCTTTTTATCTTATTACGCTTGTAAATGCTACAGCTTTTCCAAGGATACGAATTTCATTGATTGGATCTTCATGATAAATGAGGTCATCATAAATCGGGTTACATGG
Source organism: Acutalibacteraceae bacterium (assembly GCA_045538645.1). Lineage (GTDB taxonomy): Bacteria > Bacillota > Clostridia > Oscillospirales > Acutalibacteraceae > RUG806. Next base: position 84,481 of record JAZSRT010000072.1, read on the forward strand.
ACTTAGAACTAATTTGTTCGGGTATTTGTGTACTTTTTTGAGTGTTGCTTCATTTCCTATAAGAACAGCAGCTATTTCACCGTTCTCTACATCAGGCTGCTGACGGATATAAACAATGTCGCCGTCAAAGATACGGGCATTAATCATACTATCGCCCTTGCATCTGAGTGCGAAGTCTGCCGGGACATCTTTGTCAAGTTTTATATAATCATCAATATTTTCCTCTGCCAAGATGGGCTCGCCGCAGGCGATGCTGCCGAGCAGGGGAATCTTTTTTGTTGGAGGAAGTGGTATGATATTTGATGCATCAGGAATATTCTTTTTTGCTAAATACTTATTTTTTGTGTCAGATTTCCCTAAAAGATAATCCATATCGCAATTGAAGAAATCAGCAATAGCTTCAAGCGTTTCAAGCCCCGGCTCTCTTTCTCCTCGCTCATACATGTTAATGCTGCTTTTTGATATGCCTATTTTGTCGGCAAGGTATTGTTGAGAAATATTTGCTTCTTCTCTTAAATATTTTAATCTCATGTTAAATTTTATCATAAAATGCACCTCAGTATTATTATGCACATAATGTGCAGTTAAGTCAATGGAACAGGTGCACAATAAATATTTGTAAAAATTGTGCACATTTTGTGCAAAATGATATTGACATTTGTGCACGACTTGTGTATATTATTGATGTGAGCACAAATAGTGCACAGGCAATTTAATTTTTAGAAAGGACTGATTGTTAAATGAATGTTGTTGAAACAAGAGAGAGTGCTGGGCAGATTCTCAGACGACTTAGAGGTGAAAATACGCAGCAACAAATAGCAGATAGTGTCGGTGTTACTGTTTCAGCATGGGCAATGTACGAAAGAGATGAACGGCGCCCTCGTGACGAAGTTAAGGCACGCATTGCTAATTTTTTTAATACAACAGTACAAGCTATTTTTTATGCTCAAAACGAGCACAAATAGTGCATAAATAAACCTTGCCAAAGGAGAGCTGCTAATGAAATTCAGTGATAAAAACACTAACTGTATTGAAATTGATACTGAACAGATCCCTTCCTGGACTCAGGACGTGCTTGCTTCGGCGACATACCGACTTTTGCAAAATATTCTTAAGCAACCCGGCGGACGAGAAGCTCTTGACGAAAAAATTGCAAAAAGAAAAGCGGCTGTTGCCGCCGAATAAGAATATTATCGCAAAAAAAGAGAGACTGACCTTTCTGCACAAAGGAACAGTCTAAAGGCAAAATACCTATTTATATTTTATATCAATGCTTAACAAATGTCAATAAACAGAGGTGTAAACGATGGCAACATATAAAGATTTTGAAAAAATTAATATCGGAGACAGTGATATAGATTCTCTTGTGCTCAGAACCCATAATTCTGTTGCATTATTAAAATTTTATAGCGTTGGCGGATATTCTGCCTATGAGTGTTTTGGTGATGATGTTGAAATCGGTGAACAGTATAAAAAAGTGTTCGGCGGTGAATCGTGGCTTCAAATCTATGATGATTATGGCAGCTCGTATAAAGCTCTTATGCCGCAGAATTATACGCACTTTGATGTTTACAGAGCTGGAGATTACGAGTGCATTATTCATTGGCATAATTGAGGGGTGTTCGGTTATGAAGTTTTAAAAAAAAATGATGCCGGTATCGTATTGCACCTGACAGTTCGTGAGAGGGAGCTTATTTACAATGCTCTTCGTCACTACAGTGCATACGGTAAAGATGATAAATATATCGATGAACAAATTGGCCCGATATGTGAAATACTAAATGTTTTACATCTTAAGATCTTTGACGAAATCTGATAATTAAAAAAACAATAAGGAGAATTTATATGGAAATATTTGACGATATAGAACTGCCCGAGATCCCCGGTGCAATAAATGATAACGATGAACAAAAAGAGTTATCACTTGTCAGTACCGTAACAGTAAAGATAGATTGCAAAAACTGTACTGCAAAAGGTATAGGCTGTCACAGGACATGCCCTCAGATGAAGGCTACAGTGACAGAGGAAGGGAAGGCTGTAACCGGTGAGCTGCTTAAGAAGGGCAACAGAGCAAGGGTACATAAGGATGTTAATGTCACATTCGGAAAGTTTATGGGACTTCTGGGTGAATTGGAGGGATAACAAATGGAGTTCATCATTCATATTTTTGAGAGCTGCTTTTTTGTAGTAATTCTTGGAGAGATTATTGCTGCAATGCTTATTGTGTGGGGATTTCGCCACGAAGAAAAAATTGTTCAGTTTGAAAATAAGGTACTTCGGATCATTCTGAAAGGCTTTGCTGTATTAACGAATGGGCTTAAGGAGTGGATGTATGCAGTTGTCAGAAAAACCTTTATATTCTTCTATCGGCCGTACAGACAAATGAAGAAGCGACTGCTTAAGAGACTGCTTCGTCAGTTTCATCTGAAGGCGGTCAGGAGCGAACAGGTGAACTGTTATGAAATATTATCTGGGCGATAAATTCTTATTCATAGATATGAATCAACTATATACTCACTGCGTAGTTGAGGGTGAAGACAGGGTTATATGCTGTCAGAAATCACAAACGGAAGCAAACAGTGTATGCTTCAATATTAAAAGTGAAAAGCAGAAGCGAATAACAGAGCTTAAAATGCTACTGGAAACGGGACATGCGTATGCATCTGAGAAGAAGACAGCATACGGTATAGACCCGAGGGAGCTTTATCCGACGGCAGGACTTTTGTCGGCAGCAATACGGAGGATGGAGAAGAATATGGCATCCGTGAGGGTGTGTGTGCTCAGAATGGAGCCGTGATATGCACGGGCGGGGCACATGATGATATGCAAGCTTCGCTTGATTTTTTTGCATTGACGAAACAAATTTTAATAAAAGGAGAATCTACCGATGGAATTATTTGTAGATAACTTTGCCGGTGGGGGCGGGGCTTCTACCGGGATAGAGACGGCGATAGGCAGAAGTGTTGATATTGCAATTAATCACGACCCTGATGCCATTGCGATGCACAAGGCTAATCATCCGAAGACAAAGCACTACTGCGAAAATATATGGCAGGTTGACCCGAAAGAGGCTTGCGGAGAAAATTCCGTTGCGCTTGCCTGGTTTTCTCCTGATTGTACACATTTTTCAAGGGCGAAAGGCGGTAAGCCTGTTGATAAGAATATCAGAGGGCTGTCCTGGGTTGTTATAAAATGGGCCCTTGCAGTTCGGCCGAAAGTAATAATGATGGAAAATGTGTCTGAGATTCAGACATGGGGACCGCTCGGAGAAGACGGCAAGCCTATTAAGGAGAGATTGGGAGAAACATTTGAAGGTTTTATTCAGGCTCTTTCGATAGGACTTAATAAAACTCATCCCGCTTTCAAGGAGTGCTGTGAAGCTCTTGAAATATCAGAAGAAAGCAAAGAAGCAGAGATTATATCTCAAGGCTTGGGATATGACCTTCAATGGAAAGTGTTGAAGTCCTGTGATTACGGAGCGCCGACAACTCGGACAAGGTTTTATCTTATTGCTCGGTGTGACGGAAAGTCTATAGTATGGCCTGAAGCAACACACGCACACAGAAAAAGTGCTGATGTTATATGCGGTGAAAAACTTCCATTTCGTACAGCAGCGGAGTGTATTGACTGGTCTATACCTGCAACAAGCATATTTGAAAGAAAAAAGCCTCTTGCGGAAAATACCTTAAGAAGAATCGCAAGAGGAATTAAGAAATTTGTTATTGATAATCCTGAACCTTTTATCATTCATTATAAGTTTGAAAATGAGCCTGAAAGTGTAAATGAACCTTTATCTACGGTGACAGCTGTAAACAGCCATTATATTGCAATTCCGAATATTGTAACCGTTAATCACACTGGAGAAGGTTTCAGAGGTCAGGATATCAACGAACCTCTGAATACTGTTACAGCGAAAAACGGATATGGAATTGTCACACCTACAATAATGTGTAACAACACAAGGAATACAGGAGCTGCTGTGGACGATCCTTGTCCTACGGTAACAACAGGAAATCGGAATTATCTTGTTGCGCCGACTATTACGGCAATTGGACAGCAAAGCTCAAGCAGTTGCAGAACTCGTTCAGCTGATGAACCTTTATCTACAGTAGTAAGTAAAAATGAACATATTCTTATAGCACCAAGTATTGTGCCTATCGGGTACGGTGAACATAAAAAGCAGCAACCGAGAGTGAATGACATTGAAGAACCTCTCGGAACAGTTGTAAGTAGCGGAAAACACTATCTTTGTGCTCCGACTTTAATTCAGTATCATTCTGAAACTGCTGATGATGAAGTCAGAGGCCAGGACGTGCAGGATCCTATCAAGACAGTTGACACAAGAAACCGATATGCATTGTCTGTTGCCCACATTATGAAAAACTACGGCGGCGGATATACGGGAGCCGGCAGTGATGCAAAAGAACCGCTTGATACTGTTACAGCAAAGGACCACAACAGCCTTGTTACTGCTCATATTATGACGATGAGAAATAATATGGACGGTCAGAAGGTGAACGAGCCTCTGACAACCATATCCTGCAGTGGTGCACATCACGCAGAAGTACAGGCTTTTCTTGTTAAGTATTTCTCGGGCGGCGTTGCAAAATCAATTGAGGATCCTCTTGATACTGTAACAACAAAAGACAGATTCGTACTTGTGACGATTCACGGGCAGGAATACATAATTACAGATATAAAAATGCGAATGCTTGAACCGAGAGAATTATTCCGAGCTCAAGGCTTCCCGGAAAATTATATCATTGAACACGATGCTGACGGTAATCCTTATCCGAGAAATAAACAGGTCGCAAGGTGCGGTAATGCAGTTACCCCGCCTGTTCCTGCGGCTCTTGTCAGGGCGAATTTGCCTGAATATTGTGCGCGAGAAGGTGAACACAATGCAGGTACATAGTGCAATACTCAAATATCCAGGCGGTAAGTGGCGGATTTCGGAGTGGATTATTTCGCATTTTCCGGAACACAAGGTATATTTAGAGCCTTATTTCGGTTCGGGAGCGGTCTTCTTTAAGAAAGAGCCGTGTTATGTTGAAACTATAAACGATATAAACGGTGATATTGTAAATCTCTTCCGTATCTGCAGGGATTACCCGGAAGAGCTTGCTAAACTTATTAATCTGACACCTTTCTCCCGTGATGAATTTGCTGCTTGTTATGAAAGGTCAGGGGATCCAATTGAACAGGCTCGAAGAACACTTGTGCGTTATCATCAGTCCTTCGGGACATGTAACAGCTCAAAAAATTCTTGGCGAAATGTACAGCAGTACGGTGGACCGAGAACAGCTACAATGTGGAATAATCTTCCGGGGATAATAGTTGAAGTTTGCTCCCGTCTTAAGGATGCTCAGATTGAGAACACCGATGCACTTACACTTATTAACCGTTACAACGATGAAAAGACACTTATATACTGTGATCCGCCCTATCTTCAGAGTATTCGTAAAAGAAATATGTATAAACACGAAATGTCTGATATGGATCATTTAGAGCTTGTAACTGCACTGAAAAACAGTTCTTCACAGATCATACTCAGCGGATATGAGAATGATTTATATGATTGTTATCTTCGGGACTGGAATAAAGACAGTATTAAAACAACCGCTCAAATGGGAAAGAAGCGGACAGAAACAATATGGATGAATTTTTAGGAGGGAAATATGAAAGCATTAACGGCTTGTTTGTATTGTGAGAAGAAGGGGGAGTGTGTCGAGAGTGGGCAGGTGCATTCTTTTCTTGATGAATGTTTCGAGGCGGAAGAAGAAACTGTAAGAGCTGCTATCAGGGATTTGCAGATGTTGTCGAAGATTACGCTGCCTGTGGAAGTGTTCCAAAAGACGAACGGTGTTGCTGAGCTGCTTGTGGAGCAGGCTTCGAAGATGAAGAAGCTTGCTCACTACATAGCAGAAGAGAATTGTGAGAAATACTGTGTTAATTCTAATGTATTCTGTATTGAAAAAGTGCCTTGTTCGGAATGCAAGTCGCATTGCGGATGCAGTGAATGTACAGATATGTCAAATTTTAGATTGGATTGGAGTGTGTTTGACAAATGAAACTTAAGGCTATAGCGAAGCTTATAAAGGATAACAAGTTTATTTACACGGTTGAGGAATCGAATGAATCTTTCTGGCTGGGTAACGGGACGGCAATATATCTTGTGGACGGGCTCCCTCTTATGACAAACGAACAGCTTATGGTTATGTTTGAAGTGCCTGAGAAGGATATTCCTAAATATCATTTTTCAAACAATATGAAGTTCTCACAGCAGATTGAAAGAAAAGACTGCATCTCTGCAGAGAGCATTGCAGTGACTTTTGAAATGAAGCTTCAATACTCCGGATATACTCTTATTCCGCTTAAGACTGAAATGGGTCTTATCTGTATTGAAGAAAAGTATCTTAAGCCTCTCTCTGATTCAGAGCAGGGTTATGAGCTGTATCTTCGATATACAAATGAAAACAAGCCGTACATAGTAGCGAAAGAAGGAATGTTCCTTCGGGCTGTGATACTTCCTTGTAATGTGGTTGATAAGTATTTTCACGGTGTTACAAGTGAAATAGCAAGTCTTTCAGGGGTTGTGTTGGAAGCAGGGAAAGAACAGTCTGAGGATGCATTTGAATCGTTTTTGAGCGGTAAGTAATTAAAAAAGAAGAGCTGGCGGAAATACCGTCAGCTCGAAGCCATATAGCGAATACCTTTTGTGTCGGTGCTTTTTATTAAACATTATATAGAAAAAGTCAAAATTTGCCTACAGAAGTGAAGAAAAAGTGAAGAATTTGACTTAAAAAGTGAAAAGGGATTTCCCTTTAAATTTGGCTTGTAATCTATCTTAACTTAACGACCATTTCTTCTCCCCATAAAGAAGGGCGGAGAGATGGGGTGCCCGAGGGGAAGAGAGGTGCCCTTCTTTAGTATTTCTTAGGCTCTCTTCCCCTCGGCATAGAGACTATGCAGCCTTCAGCTGATGATATACAAGCTTTGCTTGATGATATGCACCTGTGGTGATGATATACACACTGCGTGTGATGATATGCACGGCGATGCCGTGATGTAATAAGGATGTGGAAAAATGCGTTGTATTTACAGAGAGAAGAGATATTACAGCGGGGATTATCTTGAAATAGATATATATCCTGTGTTCGGTAAAGCAGGGCAGAGGCGGAAAAGATATAAGCCCACATCCGAATGTCAGAAAGAACTGAACCGAAAAAATGCGGAAAAGAAGCTTATAAGGCTTATGAACGCTAACTTTACAGAAGATGATTTGCGATTTGATCTTACATATTCACCCAATTATTTGCCCGAAGATGACGATGCGGCGATAAAAGAGCTTCGTAATTTTCTACGCAGACTTAAAAGATTCAGAAAAAAAGCGGGGCTTTCGGCTCTCAAATACATAGCTGTAACAGAAAAGAGTAAAAAAGGCAGGTATCATCATCACCTTGTTATATCGGGCGGTGTGAATATCAGAGATTTAGCAGCACTCTGGGGCAGGGGATATACATCTGCAAAGCCTTTGCAGTTTAATGAAAACGGCATTGAGGGACTTGCAAAATATCTTGTGAAAGAGCCTATCGGCAGTAAGTTTTATCAGGCTTCGAGGAATCTCATCCAGCCCGAGGTTGAGACACGGGATGAAGTATATTCTCAGAAGACAGTCAATGCTATGGCTCAGATGTGCCAGGATGCGGCTTTATGGGAGGGACTTTACGACGGGTATACCTTTGTGTCTGCCGTGCCGTTCTGGAATGATTATAACCGTCATCAATCGATTACGGTGAGGATGTATATTCCGCCGAAGAAGAAGCGAACGAGAAGAATACAATAAGGAGTGATGTTATCAAATGATAGCGTTTTTGTGTAATCATTGTAAAAAGCCTATTGATATGTCAAAGAAGCATTGTGTACATATCAAAATAAGTTATGGCGAAAAAGCCATTATAAACAAGGGTCAATATGCAAGCGGTTTTGATGCAGACCTTTGTGAAGAATGCTGGGAAAAGCTTTGTCCGATGATTGATGAATATTATTACGGTGGTAATAAACACCTTGTTGACCATCCAGCAGTGAAAGGCGGTGCGGATAATGCGTAATAGATTGATTAAGTTGTTATTAGACGTAGACTATGCTCTTGATACGGACGTAAGAAAGGCAAAGGATAATGCTGAGTTTATTGCTGATTATCTACTTGACAAGGGTGTAATAGTTACTCCTTGCGTTGCTATGGTGGAACAGTTTATAAAAGATGGCGAATTTGATAAGAAACGTACTGCCCATAATGGTAAATATGCTGTTGTGTATGTTAATAAATCAAAATGGAGTTGTCCACTAATAGATATTACAGAACAACACTATAACGCTCAAAAAGCGGAAGAAAGAATACAAGCATTGAAAGGCGGTGCAAATTGATGTCGAAACAGTATGCAAGTGCTGAGATTTATGAGACGAAGCTTGAAAAAGTAATGTCTCGGCTCGGTGTTGAAAAATATAACTATAATTGGGACAGGTTTTCTTGCTGGATAGAATTCTTTTATAAAGGCAATTTGTATCGTTTTGAACATAGCACGGAGAATGCAAAGAATCACGGTAATGATGTAAAGTACGGCTCTGATGTTTTTGCACAGGTAGTACTTACTCTTGAAGATATTGCACGAATGACGGAAAGGGGAATTTACGAGCTTCAGACCTGGATATCGGGACTGAAAGCCTTACCGCCAAAAACAGAACTTCCGAGCTGCTTTACCTTTTTACAGTTTGATAAGATACCTGATACGGTTCAGGAGATTAAAGAACGATACAGACAGCTTTGTAAAGTGTATCATCCCGATGTAGGCGGAACTGCGGAAATGTTTCAGAAGCTGACCGATGCACAGAGTGCGGCAGTTGCATTTCTTGAAAAAGGTTAATGTGAAAGGCGGTGCGGAGTAATGGCAACTTGTAGAGAGTGCAAAAATTATGATGATTGCAATAAAAACAAAAAGATAAAAATAGAGGTTGTTCTCGGTGAACCTATTGCAAAGCCTTGTAATTATGTTGAGCAAATTTGCCGTAGATACACACCACAGAAAGAGGGGTGAGACTATGAAAGCTGTATTAATCAGTATTCGCCCGGAATGGTGTTTACTTATTGCTGTATTAAAAAAAATTCTTGAAATAAGAAAAACAAGACCAAAAATTAACGTTCCGTTTAAAGTCTATATCTATTGTTGCTTAGACAAAAGAAAAATACTATGGAACTGTAAAAAATATGGTTTTTCGTATAGATATATTGATGAAAAAAGTCACAATATTTTCGATAAACCATTAAACGGTAAAGTCATAGGTGAATTTATTTGTGACGGAATTATCCGTAATTGTGAAATGGCAAATGCGGATATAGTAGAACATCAAGGGTGCATTAAGCGTGAAGAACTTTTGAAATATTCTAATGGTAAGGAGTTATTCGGTTGGCACATCTCCAACCTTAAAATCTATGATAAACCCAAAGAATTATATGAGTTTTACCGTAAGTGTGAAAAATTAAAATGTGAAACCTGTGAACATCTCAAATATCAAAGAGTGAATCCGTCTGAGTATGATTATGATTGTGAGTTTATAGGCGGACACATTCCGATAACAAGACCGCCGCAAAGTTGGTGTTATGTGGAGGAACTGAACTATGCGTAATGTGTTAAATGAGCAGCTCAATGAAACAAAAGAACAGAGACAGATTAATATTGATGATGAAAAGAGTTGCTTTTCTTACCAACACGGTGAAGATGACAGTGGATATTGTCTTGAATATAATAGTTGCGACAGATGGAGCAGAAAGGTAGAATAATGACAACAGCAGAAGTATTAAGCATTCTCACAGAACCAAAAAACAAGGTGCATATTGTGAATTGTTATAAGTCAGAAATAGCAAATCTGCATAGTCTTGCAACTTCCGTTAAATCTTTTTCCTTTGAGAAAGAGAGAGTGTCAGGAGGGAATTGTGATAATAACGCTCATTTTGTTGCTGTAATAGAAAAAATACTTGTCAAGGAAGATCAAATGCAGGAGGTAATAAATTCTTATATTGCAGCATATGATAAAGCAGAACAGCTCATAAGTAAAATATCTTCAGAGATTCTTCAAGCTGTTTTACATAATAGATATTTATTGTATCTTTCATATGAAGAAATTGCGGAAAAAATGCATTATTCGGAAAGACATATTAGAAGATTGCACAGTAAGGCACTTGAAATTTTAGAAAAAGTCCTTTAATGTCCGTTACTATCTGTATTATATTTATAGTGAATTGATTTCTTATAAATACAACTTTTAACAAAAATGTAAAAGAAAAAGAAAAAAAATCAGAAAAAACAGAAAAAAAACAGAAAAAAAACAACAAAAATTGTTGCATTTCGACATAGCGTTATGTTACAATATGTAATGTCTTGTAATACAAGTTAAAAAGAGAACAATACTTTTCCGAAGAAAAGCATTGTTCGATTGCAAGATGTCAAGCTCAGTTTTGTGCTATTTATAGCACGCAAGGTGTTGATGTGGGATTTGCTTTGGACGGAAAATCCCACAAAAACTTTTTAAGATATTGCTATGTAGTTAGTACAAATAAGATATTAACTACGGGATTTGTGAATAACTGAAAAAATAACGAAAAACAATTGTCACAGTCTGTAAGCATAAAGACTATTAATAGTAGGGTGACAAGTATTATTTTGATTATTTTTATTTTGTTTTCACTTTTTATTTCACTCTCAGATTTAGGAAAGATTTTTGGGATAGCAAGTAGTGCAATTATTGTTAAGGAAAAGCCTAATGCTCTCTCGAAAGGAAAATCTCTCCAAGCTTCAAAAACAGATAACAAAGTCATAGATTCACCTTCTTAAAAACTAATAAAAATGGTGAGCTCGACTCTTGCTAATTTACATTTTATATTCTCCAAAGAATAAAGTCAATGGACATATGTACAAAGTTATTATGTTGCTTTTGGGCAATTAAATGAAACATTTAGTTTTAGTTGTTTTTATTTGTTGTCTGCTTGTTATATGTATGAATAAATATTGAATATTTGTATCTTTGGTTTGCTACATATGTGTAGCAGACTTTTTATTTTTTGACGCAAACGGAATAAAGGATATTTTCATATTTTAACTATAACAAAGAAAAGCAGGGCGCAACACCCTGCAAATTCTTATTCTGATTTGTTTTCAGCAATGCGAAGCAGCTCTTTTATTACCAACCTTTCAACATAAGGAGGGCATTGGCGGCTGCCGTCTTCCCAGCTTCCGATCGTGCGTTTTGGAATCTCAAGCTGTTCGCTCATTTCCTGTTGAGTAAGTCCTGCAAGTAATCGAGCTTCTTTTAATGTCATAGTATATTACCCCTCTTGTGTTCTTATTTTTTTCTGTTTCTTATGAACATAACAATAATGGTAACTGACAGAACAATTGAAACAGACGAAAGAATGATTTGAATAATGTCAAGCATATTGTGTTTGACAACGGCAAAAGAATTTGTTATCATAACCTTGGGGAGCAGGAGTGTTCCCACTCCCCGAAGTTTTGTTACCTGTTAAGCAAGTTATTGATTATCTCAATTATATTGCTTATCAGAGTAAGTATTGCGGTTATGAGTGCTAACTTTGCGATTGTTGACTCATAACTGCTTTTCTTTTTCTTAGCCATTGTTTTCTCCTTTCTTTATTATTTGTAAGGTCTTCCCTTACTGTGATTATATTATATCACACAATGTGTGACTTGTCAAGCGTTTTTGAAAAATAATTCATATATTTACTAAAAATTTTTAAGCCTGAGGCGGTAGCTTTGCCGTCCTTGGGCTTTATTTATTGCAGAGAAAATATTGAAGCAAATCTTTTTTGTGAGTCGGTTTAGTTTAAGAGAAAAACATTACACATCACAAAGTGAAGTTCACTGTGTAAAAATGCGGGTGCAAGTCCTGCCGCCGACTACTCATTGTATAAAAGGTACTGTGACACACCCTCCCGAAGGGTTGCGGGCTCGATGACCCCGGGTGTCGCGTAGTTTTGGATGAAAAAAATCGTGATTTCGTTACGAATTTATGTAAAATCGAGTACACTTTTGCGGTATTTTTCTTATAGGAGTTAACGGAATTGCGTGAAATCAAAGGAAAAACAAATAATCAGAAATTTTTTCGTGTATATTCGTGCGATTTAAATTTTAATTAAAACATTGTATTGCTTTGTGCTTAGTTTGGAAAGATGCATTTTTTACAACTTGATTTATCAAAAAGCAGTGATAATGAGCTGCTTCAGAAATGCGAAATGACTTTTTGAAAAATTTCGTAAAATGCAGTTTTTATGAAAACGAAATGAGTTAGTAAGAAAAAAACGGTATAAAGGAGGGGGAGAGTGTGGCAAAAAGTAAACAATCCGGTGGTGTTTCCGCTTCAAAAAACACATCAATAAAGCTCAGTATTGATACAGAAGTTGGTTCTACGGAATTGGCTGCTGTATTGGGGGTAACTGCCCGACGGGTTCAGCAGATGGCACAGGACGGAACTATAACAGCGGTTCGAAGAGGTCGTTTTAATTTATCTGACAGTGTTCAGCGATATATAACATTTATTTCAAAAAGCGATATATCTGCAGATGAAAAAGAAACTGAAAAAAAGAAACTTGCAGCTGAAGCACTTTATAAACGCTCAAAGGCTCGTATTGCAGAAATGGAAGCAGATGAGCTTGACGGAAAAATGCACCGCTCTGAGGATGTGGCAGCTTTGACTTCTGACCTCGTTTTTACAGTTAGAGGAATGCTTATGGCTCTCCCCGGAAGGCTTGCTGTTGATGTTGTTGGTACTGATAATGCTGCAGAAGCTGCTGAAATTATAAAGAAAGAAATTTACTTTGTTCTTAGTGAATTGTCACGTTATAAATATGCTCCCCGTCAGTATAAAGAAAGGGCACGAAGCCGTCGAGAATGGGATTATTCTGAAAAAGATGAAACAGAAAACGTTTTATCAGAAAATCGGGAAAACTGATAAAACGGATAAATATGAGAGAGTGCTTTTTTGATGTGAAAGAAGTTATTAATGATAGAATTGCTGTTGGTAATAATAGCCCTTCGGAAGAAAGAGCTGTTTTGCTTGATGTTGAATGCATAAAAGAAAAGGTGAGCTGCTCAAGTGAGGAATGTGACATTACTGAGATAAGCAGGTCGGAAGAAAAGCGGGCTCGGAAACTGAATCTTGCTATAGATGAAGTGATTTCGGGATTTGCTCCGCCTGATAATCTCACTGTTACTGAATGGGCAGAGCAGAAAAGGCGGTTATCAGCAGAGAGTGCCGCAGAACCGGGACCGTGGAGAACGAGCAGAACACCTTATCTCAAAGAGCCTATGGATGCATTTACGGATCCTTCAGTAAGGCATATTGTTATGGTTGCCGCTTCGCAGGTCGGTAAATCTGAGTTTATTAATAATTCAATAGGTTATATTATTGATGAAGATCCCGGAAGTATTCTTTTTGTTCATCCGACAACTATTGATGCAAAGGAGTATTCAAAACTCAGAATAGCTCCGATGATAAGGGATTGTCCAACTTTAAGAAAGAAAGTAAGTGACCCTAAAAGCAGAGATACAGGAAATACAATTTTGCAGAAAACTTATCCCGGCGGAATACTTACAATGTGTGGTTCGACCGAAGCACATGCTCTGGCATCAAAGCCTATAAGATATGTTTTCGGAGACGAAAGAGATCGCTGGGCATTATCTGCAGGTAATGAAGGTGATCCGTGGGATCTTGCTATGGCAAGACAAACAACTTTCTATAATGCAAAAGCGGTTGAGGTGTCAACGCCAACCGTTAAAAATGCAAGTGCCATTGAAGCCGCTTTTTCGACAGGTACAATGGAAAGATGGAAATCACAGTGTCCGCATTGCGGAGAATTTCACGAAATACGTTGGTCTGATATCAGATATGAATCAACAGAAAAGATTACTGCAGGTAAGAAAACCTATAAAGTTACCGATATTTATTATGTCTGTCCCGGGTGTGGTTCTGTATCCGATGAAACGGAAATGAAGAAACAGCCGGCTCACTGGGAAGTACAGAATCCGGATGCATATAAAACCGGTACACGGTCATTCTGGCTTAATGCTTTTGTCAGCTCGTGGGCATCCTGGGAATCTATTATACGCAAATTTTTGAACGCTTCCGGAAGTACAAAGAAAATGCAGGTTGTATATAACACCTGTTTTGGTGAGCTGTGGGAAGACAGAGGAGAGATAGAAGATGAAAATTCGCTTATGGCAAGAAGGGAAGAATATTCAGCAGAACTTCCGGAAGGTGTGCTTGTTCTTACTTGCGGAGTTGATACACAAGATAACCGTCTTGAATATGAGGTGGTAGGACACGGGCACTTCGGTGAAACGTGGGGGATAAGAAAAGGTATAATAATGGGTCGCCCCGACGAAGAGGCAACCTGGACGGCTCTTGACAATGTACTTGACCATATATACCGTTTTGAGGATGAAAAGGGACTTCGGATATCAATGACATTTGTTGATGAAGGCGGTCACTTTACTCAGGATGTCCGTTTGCAATGCCGTGCTCGTGTCGGTAAGAAAGTTTTTTGTGTTAAAGGTATGCCGGGACCCGATAAGCCTTTTACCGCTCCACCGAAGCAGCAGAAGATTGTAGTTAATCAAAGATCTGTCGGAACGTGTTGGCAATATCAGATCGGTGTTGATTCGGGAAAGCAAATCATAATGGATAATCTGAAAGTTCAAACTGTGGGTGCAAAATACTGCCATTTTCCGAAAACTGATGAATACGGTACGGCATATTTTAAGGGACTTTTGTCGGAACATCTCGTATATCGGGTAAATAAGAAACAGCCTTGGGTATGGGAAAAGATACCGGGACATGAAAGAAATGAGCCGCTTGACTGTCGAAACTATGCTATGGCGGCATTTAAGGCACTTCCCGTAAATCTTGATGAAATTGACAGATGCCTGAAGGCTGCAAGAAATGAAGTCGATAAAGCCCCCGTTGCGGTTAAAACGTTAAATTCAAATAAAGGTGCTCCACGAAAAAAAGAGAGAACAGTAAACAAATATTATGACAACTGGTAGGTGAAATTAAAATGTCAGATATAACAGAATTAAAAGCAAGATTACAGTTCAGAAAAACAGCTCTTGAAAAATTGAGAGCTGCTTATCTTGCACTTGTTGACGGCGGAGTAAAGAGCTATATGATAGATGACCGACAGCTTACCCGACTTGACCTCGGCACATTAAAAAAAGAAATTGAAACAGCGGAAAAGGAAGTTGATTCTTTATCCCGTCTTATAAATTCTTCTGTAAAACCCAGAAAAGCATTTGGAATCATTCCCAGAGACTATTGAATTTGAATATAGTTTTATTCCGATTATATATGATTTTATTGATGCATCTGTAGTGGAACTTTTCACTATAGGTGCTTTATTGTGTATAAATAAAATATTATAGTTTCTGGAGAAAGGAAATGATGAATTAAGATGAGCGTAAAAAAACGTAGGAATAATAAAACATCTTTTGCAAAAGGGTATGACGAAGCAGGGGCAAGTCATATAAGACGGGCACTCAGGGGATTTTTGCCTAACAGCGGTTCTCCGAATGAAGATATTAACCGTAATAATTTTACTTTGCGGCAGCGTTCAAGGCTTTTGTATATGTCTTCTCCTGTTGCAACTTCTGCTATAAATACCAACAGAACAAAAGTAGTCGGGACGGGGCTGACACTTAAAAGTTCAATCAACAGAGAACTTTTGGGACTTACACCCGAAGAAGCGAAAAATTGGCAGAGGAAAACCGAGGCTGAATTTAAGCTTTGGGCGGAGAAAAAACAGAACTGCGATGCAATCGGTATAAATTCATTTGAGGAATTACAGCAATTGGCTCTTAAATCTTGGCTGATGTCGGGTGATGTGTTTGTTCTTATAAAAAGACAGGAGCCAACAAAATTAAATCCTTACGGGATAAGACTTCATATAATCGAAGCAGACAGAGTTTCAACACCTTCCGAATTCGGCGGCGGATATACTGCTTCGGGTTTTACGGAGGGGAAAGTGCCCGAAGGAAAAGCCGGGGCGGGGAATATAATTTATGACGGTGTTGAAATTGACAAAAACGGCCATATAACGGCATATTATATCTGTAATACTTATCCTTTGGAATACACCGGAAAAACTAAAGAATGGGCAAGGGTTAAAGCATACGGTGAAAAGACGGGACTTCCTAATGTACTTCACATAATGGACAGTGAACGTCCTGATCAATACAGAGGAGTACCGTATTTGTCACAGGTTATTGAGCCTTTATTGCAATTAAGACGTTATACTGAAAGTGAATTGATGGCGGCTCTTGTTCAATCGTTCTTTACTGCTTGGGTAGAAACACAAACTGAAAGTTCGGAAATTCCGTTTAATGAAACGGGAGCCGGAAGCATTGCAGGAGTACCGGGTGATAATCCTGACGAGAATAATCTTAGTGATAATATTTCTGATGATGAAAACGAATATGAAATGGGGCCCGGAACAGTTATTCACCTTAAAGAAGGTGAGTCTGTTAAGTTCGGTAATCCCAATATCCCTACAGCCGGATTTGAAACTTTTATAAAATCAATTTGTAAACTTGTCGGTGCCGGTCTTGAAATTCCGTACGATGTTCTTATAAAAGAATTTAATTCAAGTTATTCGGCTTCCCGAGGTGCTCTTTTAGAAGCGTGGGAGGCTTTTAAAATGCGGCGCAGTTGGTTTGTCAGAGATTTTTGTCAGCCTACATATGAGTTGTGGCTAAGTGAAGCTGTTGCACTCGGGAGAATTAACGCTCCGGGATTCTTCGATGATCCTCTTATAAGAGCTGCTTGGTGTGGTGCCCGATGGATAGGACCTGTTCAGGGACAACTTGATCCGAGAAAAGAAGCGGATGCGGCAATAGAACTGATATCTCACGGCATTAAAACTCATGAGCAGGTCACAAGAGAACTTGGCGGCGGAGACTGGCAGGAGAATATGGAACAGCTTGCAAGAGAGAATGAAATGTTGTTGCATAATTCTTCAGAATAGCAGCATCAAATTCCCAAACGATTGGGAATTTTAATATTTATAAACAATTTATATAAAATTAACGGAGGAAATAACAATGAGTGTAAAGACAATTAATATTCGAAAAAGTGTGTATTCTATGGCTTCATCGGACGGAAATGAAGCTGAAATCATAATGTACGGTGACATATATGAACAGCGCCCCGTTGATTGGTGGACAGGAGAAGAAGTCCCCGGAAACTTTATAACTCTTAATGAGTTTATGGAGGATTTGGATAAGATATCAAAGTGTAAAAAGATAACTGTGCGTATGAATTCATACGGCGGTGATGCCGGGGTATCAAATACCATTCATAACCGTCTGAGAGAACTTGCAAGAAACGGTGCTGAAACAATATGTATTGTTGACGGAGTTGCAATGTCGGGCGGTTCTCTCATAATGTGTGCCTGTGATACGGTTAAAGTAAATCCCTCAAGTCTTATTATGATACATAAATGCTGGTCTCTTTTATGGGGTGGATATAATGCAGACGAATTAAGAGTACTGGCTGAACAGCAGGAAGCCTGGGACAATATGCAGGCTATGATTTATAAAAGAAAAACCGGACTCAGCATGGACGAAATAAAAAGTATGATGTCAGAAACAACCTATATGACAGGCGGCGAAGCCGTTAACAAGGGTTTTGCGGATGAGCTGCTTGAAGATGCTGAGCCTGTTAAAATGTCAGCTTCCGCTGACGGCAGAAGCATTATTGTGGGCTCTCATCAGATGCATCTTGCACCCGGTATGATTGTTCCCGATAACATTCCTACGGTCAAATCCGCAGAAAAGGCGGTTGATAATACTACGCAGGACAATCCTGTAAATGAAGGAGGAAATTCAATGGATTTAAAATCCGCAAATTCAGCAAATTCTACACCTTCCGGAACTGCAGATGCACCTGAATGCAGTATATCCGAGGCTGTTCAGGCTGAACGTAACCGCATCAAAGAGATTGATGCTATAGCAGGTCTTTTTGATGCAGAACTTGTCGAGAGTGCAAAGTACGGTGAAAGTCCTTGCTCGGCCCAGGAATTGGCATACCGTGCCGCACAAAGGGCTCAGCAGAACGGAAAGACATTTCTTGCAAACCTTTCATCGGATGCCGAATCATCCGGTGCTTCAGCTGTCGGTGCTGCTCCCGGAGCATTTAACGGTGCAAGCAGCACAGAAGAACTTTCTTCTGAACAGAAACTTCAGAATGCAAGAACAGAGATTAAAAGCATTTTCGGAAAAAAGGAGTGAAACAAATGAAAGAACACGGTAAGCAAATCGGCGAAATGGAGTATGACGGTCTTATAACTGACATAACACCGAGAACAGTTACATCCGCCGGAATTATCGGCAAAACTACAGAAGAAACAACATTTAAGAGAGGTACGCTTTTCGGCAAAAACGAAAGCGGTGTATTAAGTCTTTATGACGGAAACGGAAC
The DNA here is from genome assembly GCA_045538645.1 of Acutalibacteraceae bacterium. Classification (GTDB taxonomy): domain Bacteria; phylum Bacillota; class Clostridia; order Oscillospirales; family Acutalibacteraceae; genus RUG806. The sequence goes on from JAZSRT010000072.1 coordinate 103,021, forward strand.
ACCTGACAGTATTTTGTGCGAAGATACTGTTGTCGGCACAGCAGAAGATGTTTCTGCTGCCGTTTATATTGCAGGCTGCTTTGATCCTGCAAAACTCATCGTGAAGGACGGATATGCTTTGACAGAATCCGATAAAGATAAGCTCCGTCAGAACGGTATTATATTAAAATCCGCACTTAAGGCGGAATAAGGAGGAGTATAAATGGCTAAACTTAATTTTTTTGATACCTATGTACTTATGGCGATATCGGAAGAAATAGTACCGCAGCAGACATTTTTCAAAGACAGATATTTTCCCACCGGTGCCGGTGATGTTTTTGCTGCAGACAAAGTTCTGACGGAATATCGCAAAGGCTCAAGAAAAATGGCCGCTGTTGTGTCGCCATCTGTAGGTGATATTCCTACTGAACGCAGAGGCTATTCTATCAGTGAATATCAGCCTGCTTTTGTTGCACCTTCAAGAATTCTTACAATGGACGACCTCAGGAAGAGAGGCTACGGAGAAGCTCTTTATCCCGGTATGACACCTGCAGCACGTGCCGCACAGCTTCAGCTTGATGACCTTACGGACATGGAAAATCTTATTACCAGAAGAGAAGAATGGATGGCGGTACAGACAATGATCAATAACTCCTGTACGATGCAGGAGTATATTGATGCCGATACAGTAGGTGACACCATTCATATTCAGTTTTATGACGGAGCTTCCGAACACAACTATACGGTCAGTGAAAAATGGGATACTGCAGGCGGTGACTTTTTCGGTGATGTTAAGGTTATGTGTCGTATGCTTTCCCGCCGTGGCCTTCGAGCTGCTGATCTCGTTCTTGGTTCTGATGCTGCTGATGCAATTCTTGAAAATGAGCAGGTTCAGAGACTTCTCGATAAGAACAGCGGTATCATTACAGGACAGATTGAACAGGAGCTTTCAAAATATGACGGTGTTGTATTTATGGGAACTGTAAATTTCGGCGGATTCAAACTTAATCTTATCAGTGTTGATGAAACTTATGTAGATGACAACGATAAGGAACAGAAATATTTCCCTGCAACATCGGCTATGGTCACAGCTCCCGCTTGCGGTCACATGATGTACGGGCAGATTACTCAAATCGATTTCGGCTCAACTGAGCCCGTTTCTCATGCAAGTGCAAGAGTTCCCAAGTTTATTCTCGATCAGCCCAGAGATATAAGAAAACTTCGTCTTGCATCCCGTCCTCTTGCCGCACCCAAAAACTATTGCCCCTATATTTATGCCGCAAATGTAGTCGGTTGATGTGATGAAAGGAGCAAAACGGTATGAAAACAGTTGAAATTATATCCGGAACATACGGTCACAAACATTTCGGAAAAAAGGGTGTGCATCCGGTATCAGTCGGCGAAAAATGCGATGTGAGCGATGAAGAAGCACTGAGGCTGGAAAAGCTCAATGTTGCGAAAATAATCAAAGATGCAGAAAAGCACGGTAATGACGGCTTAAAACCGCCTGAAAACGGCGGCAATAATAAAGAAGAGGACAACAATGCATCCGAAAATGAAAACGCTGTAAACGGTCAAAATATCGAAGACAGTGAAGAGGATGAAAAAACTTTGAGAGATAAGCTTAAGGAGTTTACCGTTCTCGAACTTAAAGAAATCGCAAGGAGCAAGGGCATTGACTGCTCAAAGCTTTCAAAAAAAGACGAATATGTTGAAGCTTTAGAAGCTGTTATATCCGATGAAGAACAGCCTCCTGCTCTTAATGCAGAAAATCCTGTAGTATGAGTTTTAAGGACAGTATTCTTTCCGATAATCTCAGGGTTTTTCTTAATGTTAATGATTTTGCAGAACGCAGAACCGTAAAATATGACGGTGAATATTATGTGGATATTCCGATAGTTTTATCTGCTTCAAAGGAAAAAAGAAGAAAACAAAATGCATCGGAAAGAACTCAGGGACTTTACAGTGTTTCAACAGTGCTTCATTGCAGAATGGAAGATATAGGAGGCCTTCGACCTGAAAAGGGACAGAGGCTTTCTGTAAACAATGAAGAGGGCGTAGGGGGATTCTTCCGTGAATACTATGTTATATCCTCTTCTCTTGAAGACGGAATGCTTCGTATTGAACTGGAGGCTATAGACGAATGAGTTATATCCGTATTGAAGAAGTCGGGGCTTCTACTGTCAAAAAAGCTGAAAAGATTCTTGCAGGTGTTCCCGGAGGAATCGAAAAAGCACTTAAAGATGCTATGTCGAGAGCAGTTTCAAAAATCCGGACAGGCAGTTCAGACAAAATCAGAGAAAGATATGCTATATCTAAGGCAAATATCCGTGCGAATCAAAATATTCATATAAAATATTCATATAGTGACGGTGTAAGTGCTTTTGTAACATTTTCCGGAAAAAAGATTCCGTTATACCGTTATGATGGAGCTTCCCCTAAAACTCCCACTTGGGATATGACAATAAAGCATCCGGTTTATACCGGAGACGGTTGGAGAATGCTGTCTCCGGGTGTATCCTCATACGGTCATTTGCTTCAAGGGACATCGCCCGTCAAATTCGAGAATGCTTTTGTCGCACAGATGAAATCGGGACATACCGGTATTTTTGAAAGAACAGGCGGTGCCGCTTCCGGTGGCGGTGATGAGATCTGTGAAATAATGGGCCTTTCCGTGCCGCAGATGTTGGGACACGAAGAAGTGCAGAGTAAGCTTTCGGATGAAGCCATGGAAGTATTCACAAAACGTCTTGATGATAATATCCTTCGCATATTAAACGGTTTTGGAGGGTAGGTAATATGAATAAAACTGTTTTGCTTGAAAAATTAAAAGAATTTACCGAAAAATCCGTGAAAGATATTCTTCTTCCCGTAAAGCAACAGGAAAATGATTTTCATAAGGGCTTTGAAAGAGCTGCTGAAGTTTATTTGATGCGGCTACCTGACAGTAATTCTGCCAAGAAAAAAGCGCCTTACATTATTCATCAGTTCATAACCGGAAAAGACAGCAGAAAAAACGGAAATACCGGAAAATCAAAAGTTATTATTCGTTCAATATTTTGTGTTTACAGTCCTGATGAACAGGAAGGTTCGTTGATGCTTTTGGAGCTTATGGAAAGACTCAGAATAGATTTGCTTAAAACTGAAGTAATAGGACATCAGTTTGCTCTTGATCTTGAAGAAGGTGTTGAAGTTCTTGCTTATCCTGATGATACAGCTCCATATTTTGCAGGTGAAATGATAACATCCTGGTTTATGCCTTTTGTCGAAAGAGAGGTAAATTTATGAGTGAAAAGAAAAAAGCTGCGGCAAATACAGATGTTGCAGTAAAAACAGAAAAGACCGAAATAAAGAAGAAAGCCGCCGACAGTAATAATGCCGCCGGCTTTTGTGTTTATATCGGTCCTACGATTTTAAGTGTTATTCAGTCGGGAACGATTTACAAGGGCGGTCGTGAAACTGTTCTTACAAAGCTTAGGGATGTGATTGAAAAATATCCTTGTGTAAAGCCACTTGTTGTAACCGATAAGACTTTAGCTCATGACAGAGCAAAAGTAAAAACTCCCGGAAATATTCTGTATGAAAATTACAGAAAACTTTTGAAGGGTTAAATTAAGGAGGAAAATTAAATGAATCACAGTGTTCATACTTCTGAACAGGCGACAGCCGTCAGCACACCTATTGTTGCTGAATCAGGAATTCCTTTTGTTGTGGGTGTTGCGCCTGTTTTTTCGGCATCTGCACCTATGAAGGCGGGTGTTCCTGTACTTATAACAGGCTGGGATGAAGCCGTTGAAAAACTCGGGTTTTCCGAAGACTGGAAGAAATACAGCCTTTGTGAGTTTATGTATTCTCATTTTAAGCTCTTTTCTCTGCAGCCTGTTATATTCTGTAATGTGCTTGATATTACAAAAGCAAAATCTGCAGTTGCGGCTGCAGATTTTACGATTAAGGACCATAAAGCAGTTTTGCCTTTTGAAGCCCTTATTGATGATACTCTTATTGTCAAAGCAGGTGAAAGTACTCTTGTTTCAGGCACAGATTATGCCTGTTTTTATGCAGATGAAACTCTTATTGTTGAGCTGCTCTCCGATAGTGCATCTTATGGTGCCCAGAGTCTTAATATCGCATATTCGATTGTTGACCCCACAAAGGTGACAGCATCCGACATAGTTGCCGGAATTGAAAAGGTTGAACTTTGTCTTACAAAGTGCGGTATTATTCCCGATCAGATGTTGGCACCCGGTTTTTCTTCGGACCCGACAGTTGCAGCTGTTTTGACAGCGAAAACAGCTAACATTAACGGTCTTTTCAAAGCAAAGGCTCTTATAGATATTCCCTGCGGAAAGGACGGGGCAGCGTCTTTTGAAAAGGCTATTGAAATGAAGAACAATAATAATCTTACAGACAAAGATAATATAGTTTGCTGGCCTATGGTGCGGCTTGATAACAGGATATTCCATCTTTCTTCTCAGCTCGCAGGACTTATTGCGAAGACTGATATCGACAATGACGGTGTTCCTTGTGAATCTCCCTCAAATAAGATGCTTAAGTGTAACGGACTTTGCCTTGAAGACGGAACAGAAGTTGATCTCACTCTTTCAGATGCTAATCAACTTAATGCAAACGGTATAGTCACTGCACTTAACTTCGTAAACGGCTGGTGTGCATGGGGTAACTATACCGGGTGCTATCCCAAGAATTCTGATGTAAAGGATTATTTCATTCCTGTCGGCCGTATGTTCGGATGGGTAGCCAATTCGCTTATAAAGACATTCTGGTCAAAGCTTGATAAGTCTATGACAAGAAGACTTGTAGACAATGTTGTTGATACAGCTAATATCTGGCTCAACGGTCTTGTCGGGCAGGAAAAACTTCTCGGTGCAAGAGTTGAATGCCTTGAGCACGAAAATCCGCTGTCAAATCTTATGGCAGGAATAATAAAGCTTCATATTTATCTTACTCCTCCCACACCAGCACAGGAGATAGATTTTGTTCTTGAATATGATGCTTCTTATCTTGAAAGTGCACTCACTATGTGACACAAAGGAGAGAAATAAATGAAACACAGCGTTATTAACTTTGCGGTTTATGAAGATTCAAGAGAATATGTCGGTGTTGCAAAAGTAACACTTCCTGATCTTACTGCTCTGACGCAGACTGTATCAGGTGCCGGTATTGCCGGTAATATTGAAGAGGTTATTCTCGGACATTACGACAGTATGACATTAAGCCTTGAATTTTTATCTTTTTCAGAACAGGCAATAAAGCTTTCTGAACCTCGTCGTCACAATATTGATCTTCGTATCGCAACTCAGAATGAAAATACGGTAAAAGGTACTCTTGAGGTATCAAAAGAAAAACACATTTTTGTTATCATTCCCAAAAGTAGTAAGGGCGGTTCTGCTGCTCCTGCGAGTCCTTCTGATGTATCAGGTGAATATTCCGTAAGATACTGGGCTACTTATATTGAAGGAAGAAAAGTTCGAGAAATCGACCCTCTGAACTTTATCCACTATGTAAACGGTGTTGACTATCTCGAAGAGGTCAGAAGAGCACTCGGAAAATAATTCTGATGCCCGAAGTTTTCGCTTCGGGCTGCATTTTTAAGAAAAGGAGAATTTAAATGAATCGTGAAAATATAACAAGCAAAATAAATACAGAAGAGACGGAAGTAAAGGTTGAAAAAGAAACAGGAGTTTATACTCACAGGTTTTCAAAGCCGTTTACTTTCGAAGAAAAAACATATAAAGAACTTTCTTTTGATTTTGAAGGTTTAACCGGTGCGGATTCACTCAGTATCGAAAATGAGCTTGCTTCACTCGGAAAAGTAGTAGTAAGTCCCGAATTTTCAGGAGAGTATCTTATTCGTCTTGCCGTTCGTGCTTGTCAGGAAAAAGTAGGAGCCGATGTGTTTGCGGCTATGCCCCTTCGTGATTATAACAAGATCCGTGGTAAGGCTCGTTCTTTTTTAATGAATGCGGCATTGTAAAAGAAGACACATTTTCGTGGCTTCGTAAGCAATGCCTTGTAATGGCAAGGCTTAATAATACTCCTGTTTCTTTCTGGCTCGGGCTCAGACTTCGAGAACTTACAAAATGGATTATTTCAAATAATGAACTGGAAGAAGAAATTGAGAGCCGCCGGAAGAAATAAGAGAAAGGAGTAAAATATGGCAAGCAGAAAAGAATATGAATTGCTGTTACAGCTTGGTGCACAACTCAGCGGAACATTTAACAGTACTTTTCAGAAAGCTCAACAGGAACTTACTGAAATGCAAAAAGAAATTGCCGCACTGTCAAAAGTACAGTCAGACATTTCTTCTTATCAGAAACAGCAGAGTGCAGTTGAGGCAACACGTTCAAAATTAGCAGTTCTTAAGCAACAGTACGATAATATTCAACGTGAAATAAATGAAACGGAAGGTTATTCTTCGTCACTTGAAAACAAACTGTTATCAAAACAGCAACAGATTGATAAAACATCAGATGCACTTTCTAAGCAGACAGCTCGTCTTGAAGAAACTGAAAATGCATTAAAAGGCGCAGGCATTAATACAGATGCACTTTCGGATAAAAGTGCTGAGCTTACTGCAGAAATGAATGCTTTGAGGAAAAAGCAGGAAGAGGCTGCAGAAAGTGCCGAAAACTTTGGTGAGAACAGTGTCACTGCACTTGAAGCTGCAGGCTCTGCTCTTGCAGCTGCAGGACTTGCAAGAGCATTTGAAGAAATTGCAGAGGAAATAATTAAATGTGTTAAAGTATCTGTTGAATTTGAAAGTGCACAGACCGGTGTTTTTAAGACAGTTGACGGAACTGAGGCAGAGCTTCTTGCTATAACCGATGAAATTAAAAATATGACCACCGAAATGCCGGCGACGACTACGGAAATTGCCGCTGTAGCAGAAGCAGCAGGACAGCTCGGTGTTGCCACTAATGACGTTATGGATTTCACCAAGGTAATGATTAATCTTGGTGAAGCTACTAATCTTACAGCGGATGATGCTGCATCTGCTTTTGCGAAATTTGCAAATATTACAGGTACTGCATCAGAAAATTACTCCCGTCTCGGTTCTGTTGTGGTTGATCTTGGAAACAATTTCGCAACGACAGAGGCTGATATAGTGGCAATGTCAACAAGACTGGCATCTGCGGGTACGCTTGCAGGATTCAGTGAGTCAGAAATAATGGCTCTTTCTGCTGCTATGTCTTCAGTCGGAATCGAAGCTGAAGCCGGCGGTACGGCAATGACACAGACGTTTTCCAATATTGAAAAAGCCGTGGAAACGCAGAGCGAAAGTCTTACGGAATTTGCCCGTGTAGCGGGAATGTCTGCAGATGAGTTTGCTACTGCCTGGCAAACAAGTCCTGTTGAAGCATTGCAGAGTTTTATAGCAGGTCTCGGAAAACTTGATGACCAAGGGGAAAGCTCCGTTCTCGTGCTTGAAACATTAGGGCTTACGGGTGTAAGACAGTCAAATATGCTAAAAAGCCTCGGTCTTGCAGCTGAAACTTTAGGTGATGCCGTAAATACTGCGAATAAAGCATGGAATGAAAATACAGCACTTTCTGTTGAAGCAAATAAACGATACGCAACGACGGCAAGTAAGCTGCAGATGTTGCAGAATACTTACGGTAATCTGCAAGTTGCAATAGGTGATGTGTATACTCCCACTGTGGCAACACTCGCAGATGTGGGTATGGATGCTTTAAAAACAGTTACGGAGTTTGTTGAAAAAAATCCTGAATTAGTAAAGGCTATAACAGCACTCGGTATAGGCGTTGGAGGATTTACTGCCGCATTAGTCGGATATATTGCTGTATCTAAACTTGCAAAAGCGGCAACAGATGCATTAAATACCGCTATGAAGGCAAATCCTTATCTTCTTGCAGCTTCTGCAATAGTAGGTGTCGTGTCAGCTCTTGGTTCTTTTGCAGTGTTGATGAAAAACGCTAAAGATGAAACTGAGGATAGTGAAGATACTTTAAGAGAGCTTACAGAAACTTCACGGCAAGAATATTATCAGTTGCAGAAATTGCAAACTGAATACAATGCTTTGACAGCAGAGCAGAAAGAAAATAGCGAAGAAGCAGCCTTACTTGCTTTTGAAATAGAAAACCTTAACAGTAGTTTTGAAATGAACAAGCAGACATTAAGTCAATATGTTGAGGAATGCAATGCACTAAACGAGGAAATCAGAAACTCTATTGATGCAAACAGAGAATCCCGTTCAGAAATCAAAATGAATGAGCTTACAAATCTGGCTCTTGTTAACCGTCTTCGTGAACTTTCTTCTGAGACAGATGATTCTGTTTCAAAGCAAGAGGAAATGAAAGCTATAATTGAAGAATTAAACGGTGTTGTTCCTAATCTTGCACTTTCTTATGATGATGTATCAGAAAACATTGACGGTTATACATCTGCTATGGAAGCAGCTATAAAGGCGGAAGCATTACTCCGGATACAGGAAGAGCAACGACAAGCACTTGTTGAAGCACATAAAGGAAAGGCAGAGGCAGAGGTCGCAAGAGCAGAGGCAGTAGCATTACACGAAACAGCATTAAAAAGATTATCTGATGCTCAATCGGACTATGACAGAAAGGTTGGCGAAAGTGCAAATGCAGAAAACGGCATTTTTGCTTACGCGATAGCAAAAATTACAGCGAATCTGTCTGATGAAAAAGAAGAGTTAGATGCGGCAAAAAAGGCAGTTGAAGAATATTCTGTTCAGATGGCAGAATTTGATACAACTATAGCTGAGTGTGATGCAACTATAGCTGAGTGTACAACCGGATTTGAAAAGTATGCGGAAGTTTTGATGAATGGCACAGATATTAGCTCTGATAGTTTATCCAAACAGGAAGCTGTAATTGAATCTATTATATCAGAAGTGAATAATTTAGCAGCCTCATATTCTGAATGTTATTCGGAAATGTCTGAAAGTTTCGCAGGGCAGTTTGATCTGTTTACAGAAGCACAGGCAAATGCGGACATGACAGTGGCAAGTGCGCAGACTGCTATGGATTCTCAACTTGTGTTCTGGCAAAGTTATGCAGATAACATCAGTATTCTTCGCAGTGTATCTGCAGATGATTTGGGTATAACTCAAGCAAATTACGAGGAAATCATAACCTATGCACAAAGCGGAACTGAAGAAGCTGCGGGATTTGCAGCAAGTCTTGCAGAGGCGGTAAACAGCGGAAATACTGAAATTATAGCAAAGCTTGCTGAAACTGTGGGTGAAGTAAAAGCCGCAAGAGAATTAGCAGCAGGTGAAATTACAGCCTGGCAGTTAGACTTTGAAGGGCAGATACAGGCAATTATAGCAACTATGGAAAACGGCTTAGCCGAAATGGATATGAGCGAAGAAGCTATAGCTGCCGCAAGAAGTACAATGATATCTTATGCTGAGCAAATTGCATCTAACGGTGCGCTGGCTGTACAGAATGCTGTAAATGTTGCGAATCAAGTGAGAGCTGCCTTGCAGCGTGCCAGCACTAATATAAATATTGGTGTAAACACAAGCGGAGCGGGCCCTGATGGTTATGCAACTGGTACGGATAATGCCACTCCCGGTTGGCATATCGTCGGTGAAAACGGACCTGAAATCGTTAAATTCGGTGGCGGTGAAACCGTCTATACTGCAGAAGAAACAAGAAGAATGTTGAGCGGTGCAAGAGAAGAAATTCAGATGATGTCGTTGCTGCCCTTATATCAGCATCATTTAACAGCAAACAGTATATCCGCAGTTAATACATCAGTACCTGTAAGTACAAACGGCCTAACATCAGGACAGTATAGCATAACTGTAGCACCGCAGTTTACCGTTCAGAGCGGAAATTCCGCAGATCTTGATAACAAGCTTCGAGAGTTTTCAGATATTCTTATTGAAAATGTGTTGGATGCTCTTGAAGAAGCAGGAATTGATAAGAACAGGAGGGCTTATAATTGAGTAAAACATATACTACCGTTCAGGGGGATATGTGGGATAAGATTGCATTTTCTCAGCTCGGCAGTTCAGAGTATTTGGATCTCCTTATAAACAGTAACCGTAAATACCGTGAATATTATATTTTCCCTGCCGGCATTGAACTTACTTTGCCGGCAGTTCCTGTTTCTGTGAACAGAACAGCTCCGCCGTGGAAGAGGTGACAAAATGAGCGACAGGAATATTGCCCGAAGAACCTTAGCAGAAGTTTCTTTTGATGGGATACAGATAACTGAGTCTATTGCCCCCTATTTATTATCTTTAACATATACCGACAATGAAGAGGATGAAACAGATGATCTGCAGATAAAAATGCATGATAGAGACTATATATGGCTCGAAGAATGGCTGCAGGCGGCTATTAATACAGATTCGGTTAAACCAACATCAACAATTACCGAAACACCGATAACTGTCATTGCCGACGAATTCGTCGCCGGTGCCGCAATATCTCTTAATAATGCAAAAGGATATGTGAATTCTGCGACCTCTTACTCTTTCGGGGTAAAAACGGGTACTTTTTATCTATGGGATGAAAATGTTATACGTGGCAGACGAAGGATTACAGAGCGGGCGGAATTTGCAGGAATAGCGGGTAAGGTGGTTTGTTGGATTAACGAGGAAGATATACATCATACATCTTTCGAAGGTAGTTATGAACAACAAACTGCTGTAAAAAATACCGGACTTACTATAGGAGCTGCTATAGTTCAATTGAATTTTGACGGTGAAGGAAACGATAAAACGCTTGACTGTGGTTTGTTTGAACTCGACAGTGTTGATGCTTCGGGACCACCGTCTGTGATAACTATTAAGGCAACTTCTTTGCCATTTACTACCGGTGTCAGGCAAACAAAAAAGCATAAAGCTTGGGAATCATATTATCTTTCAGGTATCGCAAAAGAAATGGCAAGAAACAACGGAATGACTTGTATGTTTCTTGCTTCCCAAGATCCTCATTACGACCGTGTCGAACAGTTTAATGTAAGCGATATTAATTTTTTATCCACGCTTTGTCATAAAGCAGGTATTTCATTAAAGGTCAGCAACGGAATTTTAGTTTTGTTTAATCAATCTGAATATGAGCAGAAAACAGCAGTTAAAACTATAATCCGCGGTGATGGATCGTATAGCAAATGGAAACTAAACACATCTGAAGCAGACTGTAAATATACATCTTGCCGTGTGAGTTACACCTTACCATCGGGAAAATGTGTTGAGGCAGTGGCACGTGTTGAAGACTATGATGCAGATTCTAAATCAAATCAACAGCTGGAGATTCATGCATACGTATCGAGCATATCAGAAGCAGAAGATCTTGCAAAGAAATGTCTTCGATTACATAACAAATATGGCAGAAAGGCAAGTTTTACGTGCCCCGGAGACAGTATCTATCATGCAGGGCTTACAGTTAACCTGGAGGGCTTTGGTGCATGGAACGGCAGATACATTATTCAACAGGCAAAACATCAACTTGCAAGAAGTGGATATACAACGCAAATCAATTTGCGAAAAGTATTGGAGGGATATTAATGGATTGTTCCATTGAAAGGTTGATACAGATAGGAACGGTGACTGCTGTCGATATTGCAAATCTTAAAGTTCGTGTGAAGTTTCAAAGTATTAATATGACTTCAGGCTGGTTGAGTGTATTACAGCATTCGGGAACTGTAATTAACGTTTCTGTTGAAAGTGAATCACCTTATTCTTATACGGCATCTTCAGGACAATGGTTGCCGAAAATCAATGATACAGTTATTGTTATATACCTTCCTGTTTTTAATTCAGACGGCTTTGTAATAGGGAGTATCGGAGGTGTCTAAATGGCGGTAATAGGAAGTCTCGGTGATATAGTTTTTAAGGTATCATCAGATACAGTTCGCACTTTCAGTAATTTTAAGAGATCCGGAAGTGTTAATTTCTCAACTCATCAAAGACACGGAAGTATCCCTTTGACTGAATTTACAGGAATAGATCCTGAAAAAATCTCTTTTGATATAGTATTGTCTGTTTTTCTTGGAACAGATCCCGATGAAGAAATAGAGAAAATTATAAATTATGAACGAAGCGCAAAAACATTGTCGCTTATGATCGATTCAAAATTTATAGGGGGTTACAGGTGGACTATTACAAGTCATGATGTTAAACCAACGCATTACGGAAAAAGCGGAAAGATAATCAGAGCAACAGTAAGTTTGCAATTGCTTGAATATCCGAGATTATGAGGTGAGTAAATGAAATTATCAATATCCGCCCGAGACAACTTTGAAATAAATCTTTTGCAAAAAGATATTGTTTCTTCTGTTATTCAAAATGTTTTGATTATTTTGAATACATGGATGAATTCACTTTCGATGTATCGTGATTTCGGTATTTCTTCTGAACCTATGCACAAACCTATGAATACTGCCGAGCCACTTCTTATGGTGAATATACAGGAAGCGGTTGAAAAATATGAGCCGAGAGTTTCCGTAATCGGCATCACATTTATAAATGATTCCGATTCCCCCGGAAGAATAAATCCTATAGTGGAGGTGAGCATAAAAAATGAGTAGAAATCCCGAATTCCAGTTTGTTAATACAGATGCCAATGTTCTTATATCAGATTTTGTAAAAGAATATGAAACGCTTACAGGTAATACAATTTATCCTGCAAGTCCGGAGAAGCTTTTTATTCAATGGTTAGCAGGAATTATAATTCAGGAAAGAACTCTTATAAACTATGCCGCAAATCAGAACATACCCAGCCGTGCAGAGGATGAAAATCTTGATGCACTCGGAGAATTGTTTTATAACACGCCCCGTCCTGCAGCTAAAAATGCAGTTTGTACAGAACGATTTTATATTCAACAAGCACAGACTACATCTATTCTTATTCCGAAGGGAACTCGTGTTACGGATAGGGAACAGGCACTGATGTGGGAAACAACGGAAGATGCCTATATTTCTATAGGAGAAACATTTGCTGATGTGCCCATAAGATGTCAGACTGTCGGAATTGAAGCCAACGGTTTTTCTCCCGGACAGATTAATACCGTCGTGGATGTGTTTGATTATTATCTTAGATGTGAAAACATCACTGTCAGCGATAATGGGGCTGATGAAGCAACCGATGAAGAATACTACGATCTCTTAAGGGCAAGTGTTGACGGGTACTCTTGTGCCGGTGCGGCAGGCGGATACACATATTTCGCGAAACAGGTTTCTACAGAAATTGCGGATGTTGTTCCGAATATGCCGTCTCCCGGATGTGTCAATCTTTATGTTCTTATGAATGACGGAACTCTTGCCGGGGAAGAAATTAAAAATGCTGTGTATTCTGCCTGTAATGCTGATGAGGTTCGTCCGCTTACTGATTATCTTACCGTGACAGATGCGGAATTTGTAGAATATGATTTGGAATTTACCTATTATATTCAATCTGATATTTCTGCATCTGCATCGGAAGTTGAAAATAAAGTTCAAAAAGCAGTATCCGATTATGTATTATGGCAAAATAGCAAATTCGGACGGGATATAAATCCTGATGAGCTTCGGAAATATCTGTCATCCGCCGGAATAAAACGAATTGAACTTGTTGCTCCTTTATTTACCGTGCTTCGTGACGGTAAAGATAATACAGTCCCGCAGGTTGCAAAAGTACGAAGCATTAATATAACCAACGGAGGATTTGAAAATGAATGATAAATACGGTATAACTTTTCAAAATCTTCTGAATACATTCCCTCCGGTGTTGAAGAACAGCAAAAGTATAGAAGCGTTGGCTGAAATTGCAGCAAAAGCACTTGTTGAACACAAAGAAGCTGTCAGTGCCGTGATGCTTTACTCGCAGATTGATAATATGACTGAAGGACTTCTGGATGTTTTAGCCAAAGATTTAAAAATTGATTGGTATGACACGGAATATTCACTATCTGAAAAGCGGCAGATTATAAAGGATAACTGGTATGTCCACAGAAAGCTCGGTACTAAAGGTGCTGTTGAAAAAGCCATTTCAGCAGTCTTTTCGGCAACTAAAGTCAGCGAATGGTTTGAATACGACGGTTCCCCTTATCATTTTAAACTGCTCATAGATGCGACATATGAAAAAACAAATGCAAAAAAGTATAAAAGTGTGCTCGAAAAGGTTGATATTTATAAAAATCTTCGCTCAACACTTGACGGTATAGAATACATAGTTACTCCGGACGGATATTGCAGAATTTACGGCGGGGTAGGTTTTGCAGGAATAGAAATGAATATGACAACGGAGGTGTCAGTATATGGCTTGGAATAATACAGCTGTAACTACGGCAGGTAATGCGCTTTTGCAGAGAGTACTTGCAGGAGAGCAACTGTCACTTGATTATGCTGCAGGCGGCAGCGGAACTGTCGATACAGCTTCGTTGATGACTCAGACTGCTTTATATGAGCAAAAACAGCATTTTAATATCGCAGGAATATCAAAAGTTTCAAACGGACAGAAGATCAACATCCAGATATTAAACACGGGATTGTTATCCGCGTATACTATGCAGCAGATAGGTGTATGGGCTCATATAGGTTCGGATGCACCTGTTCTTTTTGCTTTGCTTCAGGACGAAAACGGAATAGACATTCCGGCAGAGTCGGATGTGGTTGACTTCTCGCTGAATTTTTATGCTGTGATAGATTTTAGCGGACAAAGTGAGTTTTTAATAAACGTTGATCCGTCTGCATTAGTAACTCATGCTGTAATGCTGGAAGCATTAAGCAAAAAGGCAGATAAAACACATCTGCAAAAAATAGCTGATGGCGGAACAGGTGCTACTACTGAAGCAGAGGCCCGAAAAAACCTTGGAGTACTCCAAGGGGCATTTGATGAAATAAGTAAATGCTGCTATAGAATGTCACCTGTTGATAATACGATCGAATGGATCGATATTCCAAAAGGTGAATATCTTTATTCGGATTTACTGGTTGATCCTTCGCAAATAAGAACAACAAAGCGATTTAATGGGATGCATGTGTATGTGCGTGAGGGAATTGAGGAAATCAATATCACAGCAGATGTCCAAAAAAGTCGAAATATAACTCTTGAATCTGTAACTGAAAATAAAGCAATCATATATGGTATATTTGCAACTCTTCTGGTTCAAGATAGCGACAATTGGGCTTATCAGTATAATTTGCCCTATTACGAAATAGACAAGGGATATTTTGCACATATTCGAGGAGAATACTATCCCCCAATAGCAAGTTTTGATCGTTCACGGTGGGATTTAAGTTTTAATTGTAAACTTCCTATGACTTGCAATGCTAAACTTTATTACCGAGTTGAATATGGACTATTAATTAATTAAGAAAGTATAGGAGATAATAATGTTATGTCATTTCTAACACCTGAAAAAACTTATAATAAACACGGACTTGTAATTAAAGAAAAAATTCTTCCCGCTTCTCTTAAAGCGAATAGAAAGCTTTCGGGAGGCAAAGCAGAGTATGTAACGGTACATAATACAAACGATATAGATGAGGCAGTAGGCACAAATGATGCTGAGCAGTATGCGAGATCAACATTCAATGGAGCTATGGGTGGCGTTTCCGTACATTACTACATAGATGAAACCGCTTGCTGGCATATCCTTCATGATGATGAGGTCGGCTATCACGCTGCAGACGGGAAATACGGTCCCGGTAATAACACGAGTATTGCTATTGAGATTGTAATGGACGGCTCCGGTAGCAAGTCTGATAAAGGAGCAGAGGAGAGAGGTGCACTTCTCGCTGCTATTCTTCTCTACGAAAACGGACTTGGTATTGACAGGCTTACCACGCACAATCGTTGGTATCCGCAGAAATACTGTCCTGCTTTCATCCTGCCCCATTGGAGTGAGTTTAAGAAGAAGGTTGAAAAATACCTTGCTGAAATTAAAGGCTCTGAAAAGACTGAAAACAAGGTAGATGCAGAGGTTTCCGAAGCTACCGGCTATCTGCACAGAGTTCAGGTCGGAGCATTCAAAGTTGAAGAGAACGCTGCGAACTTTGTTGCAACTCTCAACGCTGCAGGCTTCGATGCATTTATCGTTAAAGCAGGCGACCTTTGCAGAGTTCAGGTCGGAGCTTTCCGCATCAAGGACTATGCCGTTCAGTATGTTGCTGACCTTAAGAAAGCAGGCTTTGATGCATTCCTTGTTTCTGCAGGTGATGCCGTTCCCGGTGATGTTGACGGTGACGGCAAAGTAACAGCTGCAGATGCAAGAGACATTCTTCGTGCTTCCGTAGGGCTCGAAGAAGTTCCCTCTGAAGCGGGGGACATTGATGGAGACGGCAAAGTAACAGCTACAGATGCAAGAGAAGCATTGAGAATATCTGTAGGATTGGAGGAATAAATAATGGCAGGTACGATAAATTCCGTAAAAGCCCTCATTAATGGACAGGAATATACATTGACACTCAACAGCAGCACCGGAAAGTATGAAGCACAGGGAATTGCCCCTTCCGGTTCTTCGTTCAATCTTGAAGGAGGATATTATCCTGTAGAAGTAACTGCAACTTATGTAACCGGAACTACTTCTGTTGTAAATGATAAAACTGCAGGTTCAATTGGCGAAGGCTGTCGAATGATAGTAAGAGAAAAAGTCAAGCCAACTGCA
The DNA here is from genome assembly GCA_045538645.1 of Acutalibacteraceae bacterium. Lineage (GTDB taxonomy): Bacteria > Bacillota > Clostridia > Oscillospirales > Acutalibacteraceae > RUG806. The sequence continues at coordinate 119,602 of JAZSRT010000072.1, forward strand.
TTTATTACATATCCAACACAGAGCCAGTACATTACTACTGAGATGAAAAAAGTTGAATTTACTGTTCTTGATAATACCTCACAGGAAAACGGTTATTCCGGCATTAATCTTGACAGCATAGTAATGACTGTATCCGGTGAAAATCTTGCTGAAAACATTGTTATTTCCGGCAAAGATAGTTTTGATATAACTGCAACAGACGGCGGATATCATTTTGTATTCCATATTCCTTCTGATATGATATTACCCGATGGAGATTATACTGTTTCAATTAATGTAGCTGATAATGATGGTAATGTTGCAGATATTGTATCTGTAACATCAACTATCGATACAGCTCCGCCCGAGCTTTCTGTAATAAGTCCTGTCGAAGGATTGAGCACATCCGAAAGTATTATAACTGTTTCCGGTAATACAAGCGATGTTACTTCTGCTCCTGTGGTTCTTAATGTAACTGTCAATGGTGAAGATAAGGGTGTTGTTGCAGTCAGCGAAGATGGTTCTTTCAGCAAGGAGATTAACTTAACGTCTTCAGGCTACCAGACAGTTGTTATTACAGCAACTGATGCTGCAGGTAAAACTTCAACTGTCACAAGAAATATCTATTTCAGTGTAGATGTGCCGGTTATAAAAAGTGTTGTTATCACCCCGAATCCTGTTGACGGCGGAACTACCTTTACCATTACTGTAGAGGTAGAATAATGACAGCCGTTATAACGAGAGTATGGGGCAGGGCAGATGCTTTTGATGTTGAGTTTACAAAAAGATCTGACGGCAAATGGTATTTGAATATCCCGCCGGACTTAACGGACGGACAGTATGCTGTCGAACTTTATGCACAAAACTCTTATGGTGAAAGAGCGTACTGGACCGGCATGCTCTATATGCATAGCGGCAGAGCCTGTCTGCATTTCAATAAAAAAAGCTGCACTCTATGGCTTCGGCCGTTACAGTGCAGCTTAAAATTTGTTGGAAGAAAAACAGAATTAAAACTTGAAAGGGTGTGTCTCTGTGGAAAATCTTATATTTGAAAAAGGAGAAGTCAGAAAGTTTGAATATCAGCTTCGTTCTTCTACTGTAAATGAACTGCTTGTAATTACTGCCGCTTCGTGGAAAATGATAAACGGTAAAGGAGAAATAATAAGCAGTGGGGTATGTGACATTCACGGAACAATTGTCTCAATGCTTATATCAATGAATCATACGGGAACATTCACCCTTGAGGTCACTGCCATAGTTCCGCCGGAAACTATCATTGATAGAATGCTTTTGAGGGTGAAGGAGTAATGTTAAAAGAAAAATTATATGACCGAAGTGTCAGACAAAATTGCTGTACAGGACGGCAAGATTACTATTGTAGTGTGAGGTGAGTTGAATGGCTACTTATACGCTATGGTACAGGGGTACTGATAGTACCGCTTCTACGACATCAACAAGTGCCATTTTTCCTATTCGTCCTAATTATATCAATGACGAAATCGCGGCGAATATACCTCGTTTCTCTTTAATAACAAAAGCAATAGTTGCATTAGAAGTAAAGAGAAGTGGTAGTTCAAGTAGTTCATACCATACTGACTGTCGGTGGGGAACAAGAGATAGTGATGATAATATTATTTCTGTTTTTGGAGAGCAGACGGGCGTTATAACAACTTCATTTAAGGAATTTTCGTATGACTATGTGAATTATATATGCTCAAAAACAGCAGATGCTGGAAAAATAAATGCTACTTTATGTGACCATTTTTGTTTTAACGGCAAAGGGACAATATCGAGAACATATACAGGACAAAAACGCCGTATTGAATACACTTTTGAAAAACCGAAAGTGGTTATCAATACCTCAAAAAATATTGACGGCGGGTTAATAACAGGGAGTAACACATATGAGGTTGAGGTTGCTGACTACTCTGTCACTCTTACGGCTGTGCCGAAAGCTTTTTGTAAATTCGTCAAATGGATAATTGATGGTAAAGAGTATGCAACAAAAGATATTTCTGTATTAATAAGTCAGAACAATATATCTGCATACGAAACCACTATAAATGCGGTTGCATATTTTGAAACCAGCACGATAACTGTGACTACAAACGCAAGTCCTCCCGAGGGCGGTACAGTAACAGGCGGCGGTACTTACGAAAATGGCTCAACAGTCACAGCAACGGCTATTCCGAATGAAGGATTTATTTTCTCGCATTGGCTTATAAACGGTGCTGATTCAGGTTCAAGCAATCCTATATCAGGTGTACTGACTGCTGATACAACTGTAACAGCAGTTTTTGAGAAAATTTCGCGCCCGGAAATATCCTCGGTGCAAATTACCCCTAATCCCTGTGAAGCAGGTCAGGGATTTATAATCTCAGTCGGATTCTCAGAATAAAAGAAAAGGAGAAAAACAAAATGTCAGAATCAACAAACAACAAAAATACAACTGTTCAGCCGAGATACAAGTCTTGGGCTCTTTGGCTTTCCGTACTTGGTGCAATAGGTGTTATACTTAATGCAACAGGCGTTTTTGAAAAAATCGGACTCGATTCTACATCGTGGGACATTATAGTCAATGCCATCGGTGCGATATTAATCGGTTTCGGTATCGTAAACAATCCCACGAACAAAACAGGTTTTTAAGGTGGTACAAAAATGAATCTTACACAGGAAGATAAAGACTATCTGCACGAAACATTCATTTCACGAAAAGAATGCGGAGAATGCACCCGGCAGATCCGCGAAGAACTTGCCGACGGCTCAACAGCATTCGCTACTATCAGGCAGGATTTGCAGTACATAAAGGATAGTCTTGATAAAAAAAGTAAATTTAATTCAACAACAATTTCGAGTATCATTCAGACAGTATGCACCCTTCTTGTCGCAATCATCGCCGCAAAACTCGGAATACAGTGAAAAAATTATCGCCCTCGGAAAAATCAACTTTCTGAGGGCGATTTTTTCTATTTATTTGCTTATAATAATACTGTAAGGTTCTATTTAGTTTTTTCATTAGATAACATTTGTACTTAGCAAGAATAATACGTTATCAAAACTTATTTTTGAATTTAGTAAAAATGTAATATTACGAAGATGTATTTTGTTTATTGTGACAAAAAAATAAAAAATGTAATTTTTTTGTGTTACTTTTTCCTGTTTTTTACACTAATTGTATGTAGAAATAAAAAAGGAGAATAAAAATGGCAAAATCAAAGAATAATAAAACGGTAAAAGAGAATATTAGTGTAAAAAAGTTTCATCAAAGATTCAAATGTTCCAAAGGAATAAATGTTTTGTTGGTAGGTATATTTATCTTTTCGATCCTTTTTATGATTATGAGTAGTTATATGCTTGAAAAGGAAGATTTATCCACAACAGGTGACGAAAATACTCAAATTAGCATAATATGGAATGTGTGTAAAGATATTTCCGAAATAATTGCTTCTGCAATTGGTATAAATTTAATATTATCTCTCTGTCTTGAAAAGTCCAGCAAAAATAAGGCTTTTGAAGAGTTTTTTGCAAATGAAATAATTTCGTCTCCTCTCTTTTATAATAGTTTGCAAAAAGATGAGAGAGAAAATATGTTGCATGCACTTGAGGAAAATTGTTATGGAAATAGTGTATGGCAAAAAGGTATGCACAAAAGCATAAATCAAAAACTTAAAAACTCTGAAAAATGCAAGTACATAATTAAAGAAAGCGAACAAATCGTAAAATGTAAAATATGCGACGAATACATAGAAAAGAAGATAACAAGAATGTATAAAATTGTTGCTTTATTTCCCAACGTGAAAAAACTTAAAAATTTTCAATTATTAAAATGTACAGCTAAATCTGATAGTAATTATAAACATATATCAGATCTTATTGTAAAAATCAATGAAAATGTAATAGACGAGAAGAGTATAAAAGTTGACAATCCATATCCACCTGAAAATACTCTTGACAAAAAAAGTGAATATAATCAATGTCAAAAAATGTATTTGAAGAAATTAAAATTTGATCGCCAGGGCGTGTGTAACATATATACAGAATACACTACCCGCGTACCATGTTCTGATTTATCATATGTATGCAGATTGTCAGCACCATGTGAGCATTTTAAATTTGATTTTGAAATTATAAATAATGATGACTATAAAATAAACACCTATGCATTTGGTTTTGTTGATGACGGAAAAAATTCACTATTAAACGATTCACGAAATAGAATATCTATAGAATTTAAGGATTGGATTTTTCCATTAGACGGTGTTGCTGTCGTTTTTCAAAAAAAGTAACTTGACAAATAGTTGCTTTTTATATAAAATAAATTTTGAAAGGAAGAATGTTATGTTTTTTATGAGAGATGATGAGTGGATTTAACTCCATTCATTGAGTAGTAATTGAGTAGTAAAAAAAAGAAAAATTGATCGATTCTAAACATCCCCGATTTACTAAGGTAAATCGGGGATGTTTATTTTTTTTTGTTGTTAAAAGTGTACTCTATAATAAACAAGCCGCCAAGCATATAAATATGTTTTGGCGGTGTTCGTATAATGCACTTTTGGTGGAGGCGAGGGGAGTCGAACCCCTGTCCGGAAAAACCTCCTCACGACTTTCTACGAGCGTAGTTGCTTGTTTATTCTCGTTTCTTTCGGCGTGAAACAACACACTTCGAAAGAAACCAGCCCTTTAGGTCATGACGGAATACAAGGCTCTTTTCCGTTCACGTTCACCGCTCAATGACGCCACGCACCGGGTCGCGGTATTCCCGGGAATGACGGCGGCTGCGATTAAGCAGCTGCTAAAACTTTATTATTGTTGTTAGTTATTTTATAACTTGAAGCTTTTATAGAGGTGCCCCGCCTCTGCTCGCTTATCGAAACTCAGTCTCCCCGTCGAAATCCTTTCGCCCCCGTGGAAAATTTGCGTAGCAAATTTTCGGTGAAATATTTTGCTGCGCAAAATGTGAAATTCCGCTTTGCGGAGTGAAATTCTGCCTTCGGCAGAGTGAAATCGCGACTTCGCCGGATGTTAAGGGATTGTTTAACTTTGTGTTTTTGCTGTTTCCCTGCGGGAAATATGCGAATTTATTATAGTGGTTTTCAGCCTGAAAATCAACAGTAAATTATTTACTTATTTCTATAGTTATTACTGTGCCGTCTTCGGCATCTATATTAAGAAGCTCGCCTGTTGCACCTTCTTCTGCAAGGGCAAGTATTTCTTCCAATTGAGAACTGTTTAATGAATTATTTCCGAGTATTCCCGAAATCCCGTTGCCGATTTTTGCTATTCTTTTTACAAGTGCCACGGGAACTGTAATATTGGTCGGTTTTTTATTAACCGGAGTAATTCTGATTTTTAATTTCAGTTTACTGTTATCCGTAACAGGGATACTTTGTTTTTCTTCTTTTTTTGTATTTCCCGTCAGAAGTTCGTCGATGCCGATTTCGAGAATTTCGGATATTTTCGGAAGAAGCATTATGTCGGGACAGGATAAATCATTTTCCCATTTTGACACAGCCTGCGGTGTAACATCAAGCTGCTGTGCGAATTCATCCTGTGTGAGAGCTTTGCTTTTCCTGGCTTCGGCTATTCGCCCGCCGAGAGTTTTGTTTTCATTGGTTTTTTCTTCAGCCGTTTTTTCATTTTCCTTTTTAGTGAATAAAGTCATTGTCATTTTCTCCTTTCGGTCTGTACCGTTTGTGCACTTTTATTCTAACGGAAAAGACGAAAAAATTGAATTGAACAAAGGTTGAAATGAAGTCAATTCTCTAAACGAGCGGTTGTTTTGATGAGAAATCGGCTAAACCAACGGTTGATTATGCGTTTTTGTCGCCTCTGAGGGAGCGTTCTATGTCACGGTTTGCGGCTTTCTTTGCGGCGTCTTCACGTTTATCGTAGAGTTTTTTACCTTTGCAAAGGCCGATTTTGAGTTTTGCGCGTCCCTTGACGAAATATACACTCAGAGGAATTATTGTGTAACCCTGCTGTTTCATAAGTCCGAAAAGCTTATTGATTTCTTTTTTATGCATCAGAAGTCTTTTCGGGCGAAGAGGGTCGCGGTTGAAGATATTACCTTTTTCATAAGGAGAAATGTGCATACCCTCAGCAAAAATTTCCCCGTCTTTTATGTGACACCAGGAGTCCTTGAGGTTGACTCTTCCCTCACGGATGGATTTTACCTCTGTTCCGTAAAGCTCAAGACCTGCTTCATATGTTTCTTCCACAAAATAATCGTGGTAGGCTTTTTTGTTCTGTGCTACGGTTTTTTCGTTTGTATCTTTCAAGAGTACACCTCCTATAAAGCATAATTTGAAAGGCGATAGCCTTTCAAATTATGAAGATAAAAGATAATAGATAATGGATAATAGAATCGGGACCTGCGGTCGGCATTTTAAATAGAGCGAAGCGGAACAAGGCGTTTACGCCTTCCATTTCTTTTATCTTTTCTCTATTATCTATTAT
>JAZSRT010000101.1:0-3967 GCA_045538645.1 Acutalibacteraceae bacterium
CAAACAAAAGAGTTTCAACTTTGCCTTATCCTGTATGGTCAAAGCACCCTACGGTTTTTCGCCATATAAGAAAGGCGTACCCGAAAGCAGAACTTGGCTCTTACTGTGACTGGAATCCGATTAACAAAGGAATTGTTGAAAAATGTCTTGGTGTAAACAAGAAAACTGCCCGAGATAAAGAACTGACGCCTCTTGTCTGTGACTACATCAGTCAGAAGAAGCCGGATTTTCTTTTTGTTCATTTTGACAGCGTTGACGGTGCAGGGCACAGTAACGGATACGGAACAGAAAATCACATCAAAGCTATAAATGCAATTGACAAACTTATCGGCGATATTTATTTTGCGATTAAAGGCGCAGGTATACTTGACGATACTCTCTTTATTGTTATAGCAGACCACGGCGGCACCAACGATGGAAAGGGTAAAGGCAGTCACGGTGGCTGGACAGATGAAGAAAAATATGTTACCTTTGCCGCAGTAGGTAAAGATATAAACAGCGGTGAAATGGGGGAAATGAATATCCGCGACCTTGCTGCCGTTGTTCTTTATGCAATGGGTATAGAGGCTCCCGACTTTGACGAAAAAGGTTGGACCTCACAGATTCCAAAAGGACTGTTCGCTGATTATGAAGGTGAATACCGTGATATTTCACATCTTACAGGTGCTGCACCGAGAATTTCAAAAGAGCATCACAAGTCAGAGCTGGTATAAATAAAATATTGAGATAACATAATGACATTCTTGAAGGTGGGGTAAAATTGTTTAGAATTAAGAAAACCACTATACAAATTGGTCTCCAAAAACCGATGAAAATCCTGCACATCACAGATTCACATCTGCCTTTTTATTGCGAAAGCGATACCGAGGATATGATAAGACAAGGTAAAAAACGTAATGAAAAAAGAAGTGTACGCAATCTGAAGAAGCTGATGAAGTATGCTGAAAAAAAGTGTGATATTATCGTTCATTCGGGAGACCTTATTGATTTTATTTCAAAGCCCTGCATTGAATTTGCAAGGGAGTTTCTGAAAAATGATAAAATTCTCTTTGTCGCAGGTAATCACGAATATTGCCGTTATGACGGTGCAAAAGAAGATATGGCGCACCGTAGGAATAGTCTTGAGATGATGGGCGGTGAGCTTTGTGACGGTATGTTTTATAATTCGCATATTGTCGGCGGCGTGAATTTTGTAGGCATTGATGATGCATTTCATCAGATTGAATATGAGCAGCTTGATTTTCTTAAAAAAGAAGTTCAAAAGGGTTATCCTGTTATTCTTTTTATGCACGCCCCCTTATACGAAAAGGAGCTTTATAAGAAAAGCTATAAATTTTGGAATGGTGAAATATGCCTGCTTGCCTCCGACTCTGAAGCACATCCTGAAGTCAAGGGGGATATAGCGGAACCGACAGAAGCTTCAAAGGCATTTTACAATTATGTTACCGGTGAGCCTCAGATAAAAGCTGTTCTTACGGGACATCTTCACTTTGCCTTTGAGAGCAGACTTCCCGGCGGTACAGTACAATATGTTACTGACCGTGGAGACAGAGGTAACGCAAGAGAGATAACAATTATTTAAAAGAGGAATCCCTATGAATTTTATAAAAGTTACTGACAATAAAAACGTTTTTGCTGACGGTATTCACGACGACACAAAAGCTCTTCAGGAGTGTATAGACGAAGTGAAAGATGGCGGAACAGTTTATTTCCCCGACGGTACATATCTTATTTCTGCTGCACTTATTTTCTATTCGTATCAGCATCTGAAGTTTTCGGATAATGCAGTCATTCTCAGAAGCGACAAAAGTGAACCGCTGACAAGATATCTTCTTGCTTCCTATTCCGAACCTGAATGGGGAGCTTATGAAGGTACACACGATGTTGTGATTTCAGGCGGTATCTTTGACGGTAACAAAAATCTTGATGAAAGTATAACCCTTGTGAACACAGTTCATTGTAGCAATATTACCATTGAAAATTGCAGATTCCGTCATTGTGCCCATTGGCACTGTATTGAAATTAACGGAACGGAAAACACAACTATTCAAAACTGTGTTTTTGACGGTCCGTCATACACATTCAAGACAGATATTCTTTTTAATGAACAGATTCAGCTCGATATGTCACGTCACGGTTCATACGGTCCTGTTTATAACTGTGACGGAGCTCTCATTGATTTCAAGAGTGACGATACTGTCTGCCGTAATATAGTAATCAGAAACAACATTTTCAAATGTGACGGTTTCCCCGGAGTTGGTCACCACGGAGATATTGATCACCACAATATCCTTATTGAAAACAATATTTTTGACGGACCCTCGGGAAGAATCGGCAAAAGCAGAGGCTACATATTCTTCAGACCTATGGTTTATGACCTCACAGTCAGAAACAATGCGTTTCTTGCTCCCGAAGAAACCGATTCGCCAAGCTACGGAATTATATTTGAAAATCCCAATGAGGATAAACTGTTGACAGAGGGAAATATATTCGTCGGCAAAATTGACAAAGAGGTAATTACGGGTACAGGTGAATAAGATGTTGAACTCTTTAAGCAATAAAAAATCGAATTTTCTTATTTTTCTCTGCTGGGCCGCTTATACGGTTGCCTATATAGGAAGACTTAACTATAACGCTTCAATGGTTGAAATTCTGTCTCAGATGGGCACAACTAAAGAGGCGGCAGGAACTGTCAGTTCATTTTTCTTTTTCGCTTACGGTGCAGGTCAGCTTATAAACGGTCTGCTTTCGAAAAAATATAACACCAAATATTCCGTTACCGTAGCTTTAGCGGCATCCTGCATTATCAACCTTGCTATGACCTTTTGTCAGGGAATAGATTCTATGAAATATCTTTGGTTCCTGAACGGTGCTTTTCAGTCAATTCTCTGGTCTTCTCTCATCAAAACATTATCGGATAATCTTGCCGACAGTAGGCTTTCAAAAGCAGTTATGGTTATGAGTACTACTGTCGCCTCAGGTACATTTTCCGCTTATGGTCTTGCTGCTCTTTTCTCATATCTCGGACTTGATTGGACAACTATATTTTATGTTGCATCAGTGCTTGTGGGTGCTGTGGCAGTATTGTGGTTTATCGGTATGAGTACCGTCAAAAAAGAAAAGACAGAAAAAGAGGTTGCCGAAAGAAAAGTAAAAAGCAGCTTGTCTTTTACACCAATATTTATTATAAGTATCGCTGTTATACTCATATCGGCAATATCCAACGGTTTCATAAAAGACGGCATAACAACTTGGGTGCCCTCAATTCTGAAGGAGGAATTCGGTGTACCTTCATCACTTTCTATAATTGTTACTCTGCTTCTTCCGGTGCTGTCAATTTTCGGTACATCTTTAGTAAATGTACTTCATAAAAAACAGAAGGACGAAAATGCTCTTAACGGAATTTTCTACTTCGTGACAATAATTTTTACTGTGCTTATAATACTGACACTTAACCTTAAATCAGTACCCCTTACCCTTATGCTTTTCGGCGGCATTGCCTGCCTTATGTCAGCAGTGAATAATGTTATAACAAGTGTTGTACCGCTTTATTCAAGAGATAAAATTGATTCGGGATTTTCAGCAGGGCTTCTCAATACTTTCTGCTATATAGGAAGCACTCTTGCAACATCAATGCTGGGCAAAATCGCAGATACAAAGGGCTGGAACGATGTGTTCGTTTGTATTTTGATATTTACTGCTGTTTCATTTGCTCTTTGTTTTGTTTCGGCGGTACTGAATAAAAAAGTGAAAATTAATAAGGGATGATATATTATGGTCAACAAAATAACCGATATAGTAAAAGAAGCAGGAAAGATTATCCTTTCTGCACATAATCAGGAAGACAGTGTAACTGCCAAAGAAGGTAAGAAAAACTTTGTAACAAAGTACGATGTTGCCGTGCAGAATTTCTTGTTCGAGGAGCTTGGCAAGGCTTTCCCTGATGCTGAGTTTATCGGCGAGGAAA
>JAZSRT010000014.1:0-12076 GCA_045538645.1 Acutalibacteraceae bacterium
AGGAACGTGCGAAGCACATATGATGCCGACCGCAGGTCCCGAAACATTTGCGAAGCAAATATTTCACATGAACGAAGTTCATATTTCACATTGCGAAGCAATATTTCACTCACACCAAAGGTGTGAATTTCACTATCATAATTTGCAGGGCTTGCAGCCCTACAAATTATGATTTTGCCAGTCTTCTGCCCATAAGGACGCCCATTACAGATGCCATCATAAGGCCTCTTGTCCAGCCTGAGGAGTCGCCGAGGCAGTGGAGACCTTTTACGCTTGTGTTGAGTTCTTTGTCCATTTTGATTCTGTTTGAGTAGAATTTAAGTTCGGGAGAGTAAAGCAGCGTTTCGTATGATGCAAAGCCGGGGACAACGTGGTCCATAGCCTGAATAAAATTAATGATATTGGTCATTGCCCTGTATGGCATAGCCGCAGTGATATCACCTGCAACCGCATCGGGCAGTGAGGGCTTTAAGTTTGCCTGCATAAGCTCTTTTGGCCAGGTTCTTTTGCCGTCAAGAATATCACCGAAGCGCTGAACAAGAATATGTCCGTTTGCAAGCATATTTGTAAGCTCGCCCACCTTCTGTGCATATTCAATGGGCTGATTGAAGGGTGTGCTGAAATTGTGGGAGCAAAGTATTGCAAGATTTGTGTTGTCGGACTTAATTTCTTTATAAGAATGACCGTTTACAACTGCAAGGTTATTGTCGTAATTTTCCTGACTAACAAAACCGCCCGGATTCTGACAGAAGGTACGCACCTTGTTTTTGAAGGGACTCGGATAACCTATAAGCTTTGATTCATAAAGGGCCTTGTTTACGGTTTCCATAACTTCGTTTCTTACTTCAACCCGAACACCTATATCAACAGTGCCCGGCTGATGTGCGATATTATATTCGGCACATAATTTTTCAAGCCAATCCGCACCTCTTCTGCCTGTTGCTATAATTGTGGAATCGGCAAAAATTTCTTCGGGTACACCTTTGCCCGAAGTGATAATACCTTTGCAAACGCCGTTTTCTTTATCAAGAATAAGACCTTTGCATTCTGTATCAAAGAATATTTCCACACCGTTATTAATTAAATGCTGCTCTATTGCATAATAAAGGTCCTGAGCCTTTTCTGTTCCCAGATGTCTTATGGGGCAGTCAACAAGCTTAAGTCCTGCCTGAATTGCCCTTTTTCTTATCTCTTTTACTTCCTCGGAAGCATTGATGCCTTCTATATGAGTGTCTGCACCGAATTCGAGATAAATTGAATCTGTGTAGTTTATAAGCTCCTGAGCGTTCATTTCGCCTATAAGTGTGGGCAGGTCTCCGCCTACTTCATAGCTTAATGACAGCTTGCCGTCTGAAAATGCACCCGCGCCCGAAAAGCCTGTTGTGATGTGGCAGTTAGGTTTACAGTTTACACATTGTTTTGTTTTGGTTTTTGGACAGTGTCGGTTTTCTATAGCCTTGCCTTTTTCTACTATTACGATTTTTTTATTGCTTTTGCTTCTTAAAAGCTCAAGTGCGGTAAATATACCCGAAGGGCCTGCACCAACAATTACAACATCGGTTTTCATAAGTATCCCTCAGTTTTGTTTTTTTACTATTGTATATTCGTCACCGGGTCTGAAATAAGGACAGCTTCTGAAAGAATATGTCATAAACTGTTCCGCTTCATCCATATCAAGGTCAACAGAGCATCTGTAGCAGTCATACTCTTCGTCATATTCATAATTCATACAGATATCACAGTTTGAAACTGAAGCCATAAATTCACCCCGGAAATATTAAATTCATTTAAAGTTTATCATAAAATTGCATTTGTTTCAAGTATTTACTCTGAAGGTATTATATGATAAAATATATAAAATACTTGATTTAAGGAAAATATTATGAGTTCTCTGAGAAACAAAACCATAAATGTTACACTTGAAGAGGGAAAAGAGCTTCTTGCGGATTGCTGTTTCGAAAAAAAAGCAAAAAGTCCCGAAGAAATATCGGACAGATTTTATAATGCCGATTTTTTCACGGCTGTAAAATATCTTCCCGATAAATGTGTTGACCTGCTTATTGCCGACCCGCCTTATAATCTGAGAAAGGATTACGGCGGAGATGTTTTCAGCAAGAAAAAAGAAAGTGAATATGAGGATTTTACAAGACGGTGGCTGAAGGAAGTGAAAAGACTGTTAAAGGATGATGCAAGTATATATGTCTGTTGTGACTGGCAGTCAAGTCTTATTATCGGTAGAGTTCTTCCCGAATTTTTCAAGGTAAGAAACCGCATAACCTGGCAGAGAGAAAAAGGCAGGGGCGCAAAAAAGAACTGGAAAAACGGTATGGAGGATATATGGTTTTGCACGGTATCGGATGAATATATCTTTAATCTGAATGCAGTCAAGATAAGAAAAAAGGTAATTGCTCCCTATAAAGAAAACGGAGTTCCCAAAGACTGGCAGGAAGAAAAAGACGGAAATTACCGTATGACCTGTCCGTCAAACTTTTGGGATGATATAACAGTGCCTTTCTGGTCAATGCCCGAAAACACCGCACATCCCACACAAAAACCCGAAAAACTCACGGCAAAATTAATTCTTGCTTCTTCAAAAAAAGACAGTCTTGTTTTTGACCCCTTTGCAGGCTCGGGCACTACTGCAGTTACTGCAAAAAAACTCGGAAGACGATATCTTGCCATAGAAAAAAATCCCAGATATTGTATCTGGGCAAAAATAAGACTTGAAAGAGCCGACAGGGATAAAGGTATTCAAGGGTATAACGGTAAGTATTTTTCGGGAAGAAACGAAAATAAATCATAATTTGTAGGGCAAAGCCCTGCAAATTATAATTTTTTTGTTTTTTTGAAAAAACAAAAAAAGGTGCCTCGGCACCTTTATTAGTTATATTGGCGGAAACAGGAGCACCTATTTCCTTATGTAAATCCCCTTGCGGGGAATTGTTTTCGGCAAAGCCCTTTTAAGGCTGAACCTGTGTTATTCTCAGGCGTTGTAATAGCTGAGAAGAGCGTCAAGTTCAATAACCTTAAGGAGCTTTTTGAAAGAAAACTTCTTCATGGATGCGATTTCATTGATAAGCTGTGCTTCTGCCTTTATAATTTCTCTTCTGTACTCTTTCATGTCAGTACTCCTTTCGTTTGATTACATCCTTATTATACTCAAAAAATTTGAAATGTCAAGTGATTTTGCACAAAGACTTGAAGTTTTGATTGTGTAAAATGCACAAAGAGCGATTTTGTCGAAAAATAATTAGCCTCAACATAATCAACAAATAAAAAGGAGTTAATTTGTGTAAAATATACAAATAGATAATTTTATTTTGAAAAAGAGCAAGAAAAAGGGGAGAGGCTGTCGGACTCTCCCTTAAAAAGTTTGTGAATATTTTTTTACTTTATAAGAAATTTTTGTTAAGTAAAAAGATTATATATCACTCCGAACGGAAAGCAGAGCTTTTCCCGAAGCCTGATTGTTTTTATCAGTTTTCGTAAAGAGGATATTTTTTAAGAAGTGTATCTACCTTATCTCTGATAATATCAATGCTGTTTTCAAAGTCTGTTGCAGTAAGATAGATGCATTCGGCGATAACAGCCATATCCTCTTTTTTGAGACCTCTTGTTGTAACAGCTGCAGTGCCGATTCTTACACCGCTTGTGATAAAGGGGCTTTGGGGGTCATTGGGAACTGCGTTTTTGTTTACTGTGATATAAACCTCATCAAGTCTGTGTTCAAGCTCCTTGCCGGTGATGTTCATATTCTGAAGGTCAAGAAGGATAAGGTGGTTATCCGTGCCGCCTGAAACAAGGTTGAAGCCTTTTTCCTTAAGTGCATCAGCGAGGGCTGCAGTGTTTTCGATAACGCCCTTCTGATATTCCTTGAATTCATCCTTAAGAGCTTCACCGAAGCATATAGCCTTACCTGCGATAACGTGTTCGAGAGGGCCGCCCTGAGAACCGGGGAAGATAGCCTTATCAATCGCCTTTGCAAGCTCTTCCTTGCATAGGATGAGACCGCCTCTGGGGCCTCTTAATGTTTTGTGTGTTGTGGAAGTTACGATGTCTGCATAGGGAACGGGCGAGGGATGAAGACCTGCGGCAACAAGACCTGCAATATGAGCCATATCCACCATAAAATATGCGCCGACTTCCTTTGCAATTACAGATATTTTTTCAAAATCAATAACTCTGGGATAAGCACTTGCGCCTGCAACGATGAGCTTGGGTTTTACTTCAAGTGCAAGCTCTCTGAGCTTTTCATAATCAATTCTGCCGTTTTCGCCGTCTACGCCGTAGGGAACGAAGTTGTAGAGTTTGCCCGACATATTTACAGGTGAACCGTGTGTGAGATGTCCGCCTTCTGCAAGGGACATACCGAGAACAGTGTCACCGGGGTTGAGAACAGCAAAGTAAGCGGCAAAATTAGCCTGTGAGCCTGAATGAGGCTGAACGTTTGCGTGTTCGGCGCCGAAAAGTTTTTTTGCTCTTTCGATAGCTATTTTTTCGCATTCGTCAACAGCTACACAGCCGCCGTAATATCTTTTTCCGGGATAACCTTCTGCATATTTGTTGGTGAGAATGCTTCCCATTGCAGCCATAACAGCGGGGGAAACGATATTTTCCGAAGCGATAAGCTCCAGATTTCTGCGTTCACGGTGAAGCTCATGCTCCACGGCAGCACCTACTTCGGGGTCTGCAATTTTGATAAATTCCGTTACATTCTGAACATTAAACATTTTTTTAATCTCCGTATAAATAATTTATTATATTGCTTTGGGAAGATCCCATTTGAATACAGATGCAAGAAGTCTTAATATAAAAATGAAAACTATGCCGAGTACGGTGGAAATAACAACAGGACAGTCGAAGGTGATATGCAGCAGATAATAAAGAATACCGCCTGCAAGAGAAGCTACCGCATATATTCTTTTTCTGAGAACAAAGGGGACATCGCCTACAATAACGTCACGCAGTATTCCGCCGCCGCAGCCTGTAGTCATTCCGAGGAATATAACAAAGAAGAAGTTATCGCCGAAACCGCTGTTTACGGCTATATTCATTCCAACTATTGTAAAAACACCGAGTCCCAGAGCGTCAAAAATATTATTGACTTTATCGATAATTACAATATTTTCCGAAAATTTGTTTTTGAGAATGCCTGCAACGATAAAGGTGATAATGCAGGCTGAAACTGCAAATATAAGATATATGTAATCTCTGAACATTGCGGGAGGCAGATTTCCGAGAAGAACATCTCTTATAGTGCCGCCGCCAAGGGCAGTTATGATTCCGGAAAATATAACACCGAAAATATCGAACCGCTTTATAATTCCGAGAACTGCTCCCGAAACGGCAAAAGCACAGGTTCCGATAAGCTCAAGCACAAGGATCATAGTATCCATATGTATTTCCTCTTAAAATTAATATAAAAATTATATCAAAATATCTGTTTTATTACAAGCAAAAATTATATGGTTCGAGTAAATTTGTAATATCGCAAAGATAAGAAAAAAATATGAATACAAAAATGTGCAACTTGACCGCAAGCAAGGGAATCAGGGATCATAAGCCTATAATAATGTCAATAAGATGAATCACTGCAAGGTGTGCCGGGTAGAAAATGTAAAACAGCATTTTAAGATTCAGCTTGCCTCTTTTTCCGTTATACATAATTATCAGCGGTACGGTAAAAAGGGAATACCATTGTATTGAACCCATAACAAGACTTAATATGCAAAGCATAACCGTAAAGCATACCGTTTTTGATTTTTTTTCAGGGGCAAAATATACCGCAACAGGCAACAGTACACCCACGAGGCCGTAGTCTATATGAAAATCTGTTGTGTTTAATATATCGGGAAGAAAAACGCAAAGGAACACTGCGGCACAGGATATGAGAAAAGCAGGTATAAATGAGCCTATGTTCTTTTTTCTGATAAAATTATCAACTGAAAAAATAATTGCAATGGAAAGAGAAAATGTAATGAGCACATTCTGATATAATGAGCCCATAGCTATAAAATATACCGCCTGGCAGCCGAGGGCTATAAGGGCTATTATCAGAAAATATTTCTTTTTGTTTTTTGTATATTTGCAACCCTCTGCTATCATATAAGCGAACAGAGGAAAAGCGAGCCTTCCGATAATCGGTAATATATCAAGCTGAGGAAGCAGCTCTCTGCCCGCGTGATCGAGCAGCATAGAAAACATTGCTATCAGCTTAAGCTGATTATTATTAAGCCCCGTAAAACTTTTTTTCATTACCACACCACACAAACAGATAAGTCTGAATTCCGAATTTTTATCAGGCATCAGACCGATAAATTATAATTTTATTCTTAAAAGACTAAAGACCGTCTACGCAATGGAGACAGTCTTTTTATCGTTGTTA
The DNA here is from genome assembly GCA_045538645.1 of Acutalibacteraceae bacterium. Classification (GTDB taxonomy): domain Bacteria; phylum Bacillota; class Clostridia; order Oscillospirales; family Acutalibacteraceae; genus RUG806. The sequence goes on from JAZSRT010000014.1 coordinate 6,386, forward strand.
ATTTACTTGTGAAATTAAACAGCTCTTTCAACCTTACCGGAACGCATGCAACGAGTGCAAGCATAAACTCTGCAAGGAGAACCGTTAACGATAGCCTTTACTCTTTTTACATTGGGCTTCCAAGTTCTGTTTGATCTTCTGTGTGAGTGAGAAACCTGAATACCGAACTTTACGTCCTTACCGCAAAAATCACATTTTGCCATGGAGCGCACCTCCCTTATTTTTTGGGATAAACCCTAATATCTAAATCAGCAAAAGACATAATAGCAGATTATGTCGTGAATTGCAAGTGTTTTTTAAACTTTTTTTATATTTGAGGAAAATTATTTTAATTCGTGGATGAACAGACCGCTGAGAAGCTTCGGTTCGAACCAGGTGGATTTGGGCGGCATAACCTGTCCCATATCTGCAATGGTCATAAGTTCACTCAGAGAAGTGGGGAACATAGATATTGCTATCTTCATATCTTCGTTACATCTTTTTTCCAGTTCTCCCAGTCCTCTTATACCGCCGACAAAGTCTATTCGCTTATCGGTTCTTGGGTCAGAAATGCCGAAAATTCCGTTTATAACATATTTTTGAAGAATTGATACATCAAGGCTTGAAAGTGTATCGCTTTCATCCGAAAGGCCGTCTTTAAGAGAGAGTCTGTACCATTTACCGTTATAGTATAAACCGAAGGTATGACGCTTATCCGGTTTTACAGCAGCTGTTTCTTCTTTTATGCTGAAAAATTCCGAAAGCTTACTGAACATATCTTCGTCGGAAAGACCGTTAGTATCCTTTATAAGACGGTTGTAGTCCATTATTTTAAGCTCTTCTGCTCTGAAAGCAACGGCAAGGAAAAAGTTGAATTCTTCTTCTCCCGTAAAACCGGGATTTTCTTCCCTTCTTTTAAGTGCTACTTTAACTGCAGAGGCGGCTCTGTGGTGACCGTCGGCTATATAAAAATTCTCAACACTGCCGAAAGCCTGTGTAAGAGCTTCCGTATCATTTTTATCAGATACAACCCAAACGGTATTCTGAACATCACCTTCGGAAGTGAAATCGTATTCGGGTGTTAATGCCGTGTATTTATCAATAATTGCATCAATGATATCATTTCTTCTGTAAGCAAGGAAAATAGGACCTGTGTTTGCGTTGCAGGTGTCTACGTGGCGGATACGGTCTTCCTCTTTATCCGCTCTTGTGTGCTCATGCTTTTTGATAACATTGTTCATATAATCGTCAACGCCGGCTGTGCCCACAATACCTGTCTGACAAACTTCACCCATTATTTGTCTGTATATATAAAAACAGGGAGCTTCGTCCTGAATACAGATTCCGTTATCTGAAAGTGCTTTAAGATTTTCTGCAGCCTTCTTATAAACTTCATCCGAATAAAGGTATGTTTCGGGAGGCAGGTCAACTTCTGCTTTATCAACGTGTATAAAAGAATAGGGATGACCTTTTACTTTTTCTCTTGCCTCTTCGGAATTCATTACATCATAGGGGAGAGCGGCGACTTCGCTTGCATATTCTTTTTTCGGTCTTACCGCTTTAAAGGGTTTGAATACTGACATCAGAATACTGACCTTTCCGTTATATTATTTTTGATAAAATTTGTGTTGTTCAGAAGGGAAGCTGTTTTAAGAAGCGACCGATTCTTTTATATTGGTTGCTTTGTGGAAATAAAGCTTGTCACTGCCCGAGAAGAAAATAACTCCTGTTACATCCTTTGTGCAGACAAGATAGCTGTTTTCGTACCATACGGGGATAAAAACATTATGCTCCATTATATTGTCTTCTATAGCCTTATAAGTTTCACGGAAGGTATTATCATCTCCCGAATAAAGCTCCGATATGAGCTTCATAAGTGAAGATGCATCCTCTGAAACGGTAAATGAAGAATTTGCAAGAGGTGAAGTCTGCACGTTTCTGCTGAAAGAAAGAGTCGATACCTGCGGACGTGAAAAACGTGTCACACCGATGTCTTCAGGCTGAGGTGTCTCTTCAGAGGCTTCGGGGTCGTCGGAAGCAGGCTCCTCTTCGGGCTCAGCTGTGGGGAGAGAAGGCATTTCGGGTATTGTCTCAGGTGTTTCAGGTGTATTTTCGGGGGTTGCGGGCATGATTTCGGGGACAAGTCCCGTATATGTCTCTTCGGAGGGGGGAGTGGGATAAATTTCTTCGGTGGTTTCCTCTTCGGGAATTTCTTCAGGAGCAACAATTATATTTGAATCTGAAATAAACGAACCGAAGTATTCATAAATGCTGTCTGTTTCAGCTGCTCTCTGATAGAATGCAATCTGATAATTGCCCGAGCTTACCGCTTTTTTGATTTCGGAATCCGTTGCTGTCTTTACGGAGAAATTGACATAAATACCAAGTATTCTCTGCCATTCCTGCATAAGACGGCGCATTGTGTCCTCATATCTTTGCTCGCAGAGAATTGAAATGTCAATGCTTGTTTTTTCAAGCTCCTCAAGTCCTTTTTTCAAATACTCCGAAGCCGCTTTTTCATCCAATGCACCGGCTGTTTCCGACGCATCCTGAGAAGCTGCGCTTAAGGGGACAATTCCCTTTGCCGGGGTTCTGTTTTCATTTGCTGCGATTAAATTTATATCGGTTGCGGCAGTTATTGCCTTTCTGATGTTTTCATTCGAAAGAACATCGTCTCTGAGGTTGAGAATAAGGCTTCTGAGAATGTTGGGTGTTTCGGTGACAGTCATTGATTTTTTGATTTTAAGTGCATTATATGTGTCTTCGCTTATAACTGCACCCGAGTAATCATTTGTTTCGAGTACTTCAAGTAGTGTTTCTTCATCTTCCGTCACGTAAAGCCATACATAGTCGGGCTTAGCCTCCGATTCACCTTTGTAGTCTGCGGCTTTGTTTATTCTGTAAGAGGTTTCGTCAAATCTTGAAAGATAAAAAGGACCGTTTGATAAAGAGAATGCAATAAGTGTTCCGTATCTGCCCGAGCAGGCTTCAAAAAATGTTCTGTTGCAGGGCATACATACAGGCTCTGTCAGCACCTCGGGAAAGTTGCTCTGAGGCTGTGAGAGAGTTATTTCAAGCGTATATCTGTCAATTGCTTTAACTCCCAGTTCTTCTTTATCCATATTGCCTGAAAGAATTCCCGGGGCATTTTCGATGTTATAAAGCATATATGAAAGGGGAGCTGCTGTCATGGGATCGACCGCACGCATAAGAGCAAAGCGAAAATCCTCTGCAGTGACCGAAAGGTCAAAGTTTTCGGGTATTTTGCCTTCAAGCTGCTTTTCGGCATTAGATGTAAGATGCCATACCGCATCGGTTCTTAAATGGAATGTATATGTAAGTCCGTCGGGAGAAACATCCCAGCTTTTTGCAACACCGTTTACTATTTCTCCGTTTTCGTCTTTTCTCAAAAGACCTTCAAAACAGTTTCTGACAACGATTGAAGATGTGGAATTTGACACAATCTGCGGATCAAATGTCCCCGCACTGTCCTTTACGGCAAAGAAAAGCACAACAGGGTCATCACTGCCGCAGGAAACAAGCATCCCCGCAAAAATAACAATAACCAGCAAAAACGCCGTAAGTCTTTTCATACCGTATATACTCCATTCGTTTTGTGTATTTATTATATTTTAACAGATAAAATATCTTTTTTCCATAGATTTAAAAATTTTTTTTGTATATAAAATTAGTTTATTTTTCCACATATGTATGTTACAATAGTATCAATTATATTATAAAGGGGTGGCATATGGATACTGTACTTCTGATACTTGGTGTTATAACGGTAATACTTCTTTTGGTAATAGTTATAAAACTTTTCGGCGGCAAAAAAGATTCACTTGCCGTTACCGATGAAAAAATTGATAATCTTTCAAAGCTTACCCTTGACGGTTTTGCTAAAATGAGAAGCGAAAATGCTGCTTCTTCTGAGGCTGTGCGCAGTGCTGTGGGGGCGTCTCTTGAAAATATCGGTGAAAAAATGAACCGCCTTTCGGAAAAAACCACCGAGGGACAGCTTAGTACCGTAAGGGCATTATCCGATATGCGCGAAAAGCTCGGTTCTTCCGGACGTCAGCAGACTGAGGCTGTTGCTCTTGCAATAGAAAAGCTTCAGAATTCCAACGAAAAAAAGCTTGAAGAAATGCGTCTTACCGTAGATGAAAAATTAACCTCCACACTTACTTCACGGCTTGATTCTTCTTTTAAGTCCGTTTCGGAGCAGCTTTCAAATGTTTATAAATCCCTTGGTGAGATGAAGGAGCTTTCTAACAGTGTAACGGCACTTAACAGAATTTTTACAAATGTTAAAACAAGAGGCAACTGGGCAGAAACTCAGCTTGAAGGTATACTTGATCAAATAATACCGGGGATGTATGTTAAAAATTACCGTTCAGATGAAAACAGGGACGTGGTTGAATTTGCCGTAATAATTCCCGATTCTGAAAGTGATAAAAAAACATATCTTCCCATAGATTCAAAATTCCCTATGGAAGATTATCTGAGACTTTGCGATGCTGCCGACATCGGTGATGCCGAAGGAGTAAAGACGGCAACAAAGGCACTCGAAACGAGAGTTCTTGCAGAAGCAAAAACGGTATCAAAATATATTAATCCCCCGCACACAACACCCTTTGCGGTGCTGTATCTTGCAACAGATTCTTTATATGCTCAGGTCTTGTCTTCAAAAGAAAATATAGCAGACAGACTGCACGATGAATACGGAATACTTCTTGCCGGTCCTTCCACTGTAACTGCACTTTTATCTTCACTTGCAATGGGCTTTAGGACCGTGGCACTTAATCAGAAGGCAAACGAGGTTATGGATCTTTTATCTGCCGCAAAAATGCAGTATGATAAATTCGGTCTGGCACTTGATAAGGCAAAACGGAAACTCGATGAAGCATCTTTAAGTATTGATGATGCACAGAAGAGAAATTCCATTATTGTAAAAAAATTAAAAGGTGTGGAGAGAGTAGACAGTGAAACTGCCGATTTCCTTCTCGGCACCGATGAATAAAGGAGAGTTTAACGATGATTAAATTAGGTCTTGCAGGCACTTGGCACGTTCATTTCGGCGGTTACGTAAGAGAGTTTCTTTCAAGAGGCGACGTTGAAATTACCGCTTTATGGGATCCCGATGAAGCTGTTGCAAAAGAAAAAGCAGAGGAGCTGGGCTGTGCATATACCACCGATATTGATGCATTTTATGCAATGGACTTTGATGCGGTTCAGGTATGTGCCGCTACAAATATTCACAAAGATGTGCTTGTGAAAGCTGCAAATGCAGGAAAGCATATCTTTACTGAAAAGGTGCTTACTGCAACATATTCAGACGCTCTCGAAGTTAAAGAAGCTGTAGAAAATGCAGATATCAAATTCTGCATTTCCTTCCCATGGAGAACACGTTCCGACTTTTTATGGGTAAAAGAAGCACTTGGTAAAGAGCTTATCGGTCAGGTTACATATATGAGAATGAGAAACGCACACGACGGTGTAAGTCGCGGCTGGCTTCCTCCCTCATTCCTTGATCCCGTTCCCACCTGCGGTGGTGTTATGATGGATTTGGGTGCACACGGTATGTATCTTCTTAACTGGCTTATGGGTGAACCCGTTAAATGCACAAGCGTATTCACAAACACTCTTTGCGACAGCGTTGAGGATAACTGCGTTACCGTATTCAGCTATGAAAACGGTGCAATAGGTGTCAGC
>JAZSRT010000075.1:0-21357 GCA_045538645.1 Acutalibacteraceae bacterium
CGTTACCACGGTTTGCCCGAAGGTGCGGACGCATCGTTCTTTCTGTGCAAGGAGCTGAAAAACGGTTATCTTGACGGCATCAGCGGTGAATATACTCCGCCGAAAGGATATTTTGTTGATGAGGCTCAAGCCGAAGAATTCGACAAACAGTTCCCGCCGAAAGAAAAGCTGAAGCTCCCCACACAACTGTTTTAACCTGACTGAATAAAAAGAGCCGTCCGAGTAATCGGGCGGCTTGATGTTTATACATATATAAGTTCTTTGCAGACGATTTCGGTGGCTATGTTTTGAATGCTGTTCATTCGTTGTACCCATTCGAGTTGGTTTTGTTCCTTGAGTTGTTCGGTGATGTTTTCGGTTTTTGTCATTTGCTCTACGAGAGTGTTGAACATCTGCTGAGCTTGGGTGTCAATCTCTGCACAGTGTTGGTATAGGGTGCCTTGGGTCAGGAGGGTTGCGAAGAGGACGGGATTGTGTTTTTGTAGGTGGTCCTTATGCAGCATACCCCATTTTCCGAGACGGATGGCTGTTTCTTCGGGTGGGAGTTTGAGGTTGGGTATCATATAATCGTTGACTTGTCTGTAGGTAATGTTTGCCATAAATTTCATCCTTTCTTGTTGTCAATAAAAGTGTCGTAGGTGAATCTTGCTCCGAGTCTGAAGCCGACGGTGAAGCTGTCTGCGTTGCAGAGGCTTGAAAATTTGATGTAGGTTGCTACATAGTCGGTGAAAAGCTCCTGCTCCTTGTCAGTGAGAATTGATGTCAGGTGCTCCTCTTTGCCGGCAAGCTCATTGAGGCTCTTTTTAACCTTTGCCGTCAGGTTGGTTGTACACTCCTGCGGCTCGATGTTTCCGTAGTAAAATTCTTCAATGAAGTCTGACATTGTATCACCCCCTACCGTTCAGATTTGTCGATGATTTTCAGGAGCAGTTCGTCAACATCTTCTGTGGGGATACCGTCCGAGAGAAGCATATTTCGGAACTCGTTCATTCCGTTGATTAACAGGTTACACTCAAAGTCCGTGAGCTTCAGTTTGGTTTTCTTATTAAACATAAAAATGACCTCCTTGTATTTGGTAATACCATTTTACAAGGAGGTCTGTGTTTTGTCGAATGTGCGAAGAGTTTTTTTAGCCAAATACCATTAAGTTACAAATGATATGTTAAATATCAAAGTCTATTATTTTTCTGTTCCTCTTCCCATTGTTTTTGCATATCATAATCATAAATGGTTTCATAATATGCCATGCAAAAATGCTTTACTTTTGAATTAATTGGAATAGGATAGGTATCTGTCTCTATTATTTTAACTGCTTTTTCAAACAAATCATTTTCAACCATTTCATACATTAAATTATTTAGATTTTTCCAATATACATCTGAAGGTTCTTCTTGAATAACTTTAATCAATTCCGATTTGATTTCTTCAACAGTTGATAATGAATGAAAATATGCATATGGTTTTTTTGCCTTCATTTCTTCGAAGCGAATGGCATTTGAATTATTTACTAAATCAATAAGCTCTTTAGTAGCATCGCTACACTGTAAAGTTTCACCCCAAGGAGTTTCACCATACCATTCGTCATAATCATATCTTATAAGATTGCCACCTTTTGAAAGTTCAAAATCGAGAGAGTTACAAATCTCAAAAAAAGTTTCTTTTTCAACAGAATCAAGTTCTATATATTTTAACGCTTCAAAAAGGTCAATAGTTTTTCTTTGAGAATAAAAATAAGAAGATCGTGCTCCTCTCATTTTTCTACGAAGTTTATCAATAAGCTTATGTACCTCTTTGCTTTTAAGCGAATAAAGTTTGTATAATTTACGTACATCTCTTTCAATTTCCACACCAGCAGTATTATTGTGTTGGTGCTTTTTCTGTGGTTTAAAAGAAATCTTTGGGTTTTCACCATAGGTATACTCTAACATTGTTTTTTTATCTAATATTTCAATCAAATTAGCAACAATGTTTTGATAAGCGATATCGTTATAATAATATATAATTATTTTTGTGTTTTCATGGCATATTAAGTCTTTTATGATATCACTATCCGATGCATCTAAAGAATGTCCAAAAAAGACAACATCAATAGTACCCTTATCTGATAGTTTAGACCGCAACCACTTTTTATATGTATTTTCAGTTTTCTTTGTTATTCGCTGAAAGTATTTTTCAAAATCTACGTATCTATTAATTGCTCTGTTTTCTTTTACGGAAGTTATTCCCAATACAATATTTGTTTCTTCAGAATCACATTCGCACGCTATACCATGAACGTGGTCAATGTTTTCTCTCCAATGAACACCACTATATACCCGCTCATATGTATTCGAATAATTAAATGTAATAACGTCAGTAGCATCAAAATCTATAATATCCGGAGAAACTCCATCGATTGGAGTTGAGTTAATGAAAGTTACAATATATAGTTCTAATGCTTTGCAAAAATCTCTTAATGATTCTTGAAGCGCGCTATGAATTAAATTAAGGCTTATTTCATTAATCTTTCCATAAGCAATACTATTTAAACCTAATTTATCAAGGGTTTCGTGAATTCTGTGTTCCCCAGTGGCTGTATACCAATTCATTTTTGAAAGAACGTATTCTTCTTCTATTGATTCTAATTCTTGAACAATACTTTTTATTTCTCTTTCTAAATCTATCCAGTTATCCCCTTGCTGTTCTAATCTAAACTCAAAATAACTCAAAAGATGATTATTTTCCAACAAGGATATAAACTGATCTTTTAATTTTTTCTTTTGTTCTATTTTTTTTACATACCGTTTCTGGATGGAAGTTAATTTTTCGTAATAGTTTTGCCATGTATTATTCCTAGTTATATATAGACAAAAGTATAAAAAATTTTTGTATCCAGTGGGAAGATTATGATCTAAGTCAAAGCCATTGCCCAAAACCAATATTTTCATTTGTGTTCCCTCGCTTTTGTTGCAAAATTCGACAATATCATTATAGCATAACGACTAAAGTAGTACAAGTATTCATATTTGAATTTCACAAACCTCCGGTTATAAATCGCAAAAACTCCTCACCGATTTCTCGATGAGGAGTTCATTTTAAATATAGAGTTTTACTTCAATATCTCGCCAGCCTCTTACATGCTTTGTCGGGGATATGGAATAGACATATTCCTGTGCATCCTCGATTGTGAGAGTAAATTCGGCAAATTTGAAGAAGTTCTCCGTTAATCCTTGATAGCTGCCTGAGCGGCTGCGAGGCGAGCGATCGGTACGCGGAAGGGTGAGCAGGATACGTAGGTGAGGCCTATCTTGTGGCAGATCACAACTGATACGGGGTCGCCGCCGTGTTCGCCGCAGATACCGTAGTGGAGGTTCTTGCCGCTTGCCTTACCCTTAGCTACTGCCATTTCCATAAGAGAACCAACGCCTGTCTGGTCGAGCTTTGCGAAGGGATCGTTTTCAAAGATCTTTGTATCATAGTAAGCAGAGAGGAACTTACCTGCGTCATCACGGCTGAAGCCGTATGTCATCTGAGTAAGGTCGTTTGTACCGAAGCAGAAGAAGTCAGCTTCCTTAGCGATTTCATCAGCTGTGAGACAAGCTCTGGGAATTTCGATCATTGTACCAACTTCATACTTAAGGTCTGCGCCTGCTGCAGCGATTTCTGCATCAGCTGTGTCAACAACAACCTTCTTTACGAACTTAAGTTCCTTGATATCGCCTACAAGGGGAATCATAATTTCGGGAACAACGTTCCAGTCAGCGTGAGCCTTCTGAACATTGATAGCTGCACGGATAACAGCCTTTGTCTGCATTGCAGCGATTTCGGGATAAGTTACTGCAAGACGGCATCCACGGTGACCCATCATGGGGTTGAATTCGTGGAGAGAAGCGATGATAGCCTTGATTTCTTCAACGCTCTTGTCCTGAGCTTCAGCAAGGAGCTTGATGTCAGCTTCTTCTGTGGGAACGAACTCGTGAAGAGGAGGATCAAGGAAACGGATTGTAACGGGGTTGCCTTCAAGAGCTTCATAGAGAGCTTCGAAGTCGCCCTGCTGATAGGGAAGAATCTTTTCAAGAGCAGCTTCTCTTTCAGCTACTGTATCAGCACAGATCATTTCACGGAAAGCAGCGATTCTGTCAGCTTCAAAGAACATATGCTCTGTACGGCAAAGACCGATACCTTCTGCACCGAGTTCGCGAGCCTTCTTAGCATCAGCGGGTGTGTCAGCATTTGTACGAACCTTAAGAGTTCTGAATTCATCAGCCCAAGCCATAATTCTGCCGAATTCGCCTGCGATTTCAGCATCAACTGTGGGGATGATACCGTCATAAATATTACCTGTTGAACCGTCGATGGAGATGTAGTCGCCTTCGTTATAAACTTTACCTGCGAGCTCAAACTTCTTGTTTTCTTCGTCCATCTTGATTTCGCCGCAACCGGATACACAGCAAGTACCCATACCACGGGCAACAACAGCTGCGTGAGATGTCATACCGCCGCGAACTGTAAGGATACCCTGAGCAGCCTTCATACCTGTGATATCTTCGGGAGATGTTTCAAGACGAACAAGAACAACCTTTTCGCCTCTTTCGTTCCATTCAACAGCATCTTCAGCTGTGAATACTACCTTACCGCAAGCAGCACCGGGAGATGCGCCGAGACCCTTACCTGCAGGAGTAGATGCTTTAAGTACCTTAGCATCGAACTGAGGATGAAGAAGAGTGTCAAGGTTTCTGGGATCGATCATAGCAACAGCTTTCTTCTCGTCGATCATACCTTCGTCAACGAGGTCGCAAGCTATCTTAAGAGCAGCCTTAGCTGTTCTCTTACCGTTTCTTGTCTGAAGCATATAGAGCTTACCGTCTTCAACAGTAAATTCCATATCCTGCATATCTCTGTAGTGATCTTCAAGAATTGCGCAAACTTTATTGAATTCTTCAAAAGCTGCGGGGAACTTTTCAGCCATTTCTGCTATAGGCATGGGAGTACGAACACCTGCAACAACGTCTTCACCCTGTGCATTTGTGAGGAATTCACCCATAAGACCCTTTTCACCTGTAGCGGGGTCACGTGTGAAAGCAACACCTGTACCGCAGTTGTCGCCCATGTTACCGAATGCCATCATCTGTACGTTAACAGCAGTACCCCATGAATAAGGAATATCGTTGTCTCTTCTGTAAACGTTTGCACGGGGATTGTCCCATGAACGGAAAACAGCTTCAACAGCGCCCATAAGCTGAACTTTGGGATCTGAGGGGAAGTCAGAACCGATCTTTGCCTTGTATTCAGCCTTGAACTGACCTGCAAGTTCCTTGAGGTCATCAGCTGTAAGGTCAACGTCCTGAGTTACGCCCTTTTCTTCCTTTATCTTGTCGATGAGTTCTTCAAAGTACTTCTTACCAACTTCCATAACAACGTCGGAGTACATCTGAATGAATCTTCTGTAGCAGTCCCAAGCCCAACGGGGATTGTTTGACTTTTCAGCCATAACGTTAACAACTTCTTCGTTAAGACCGAGGTTAAGGATTGTATCCATCATACCGGGCATTGATGCACGTGCACCGGAACGAACGGAAACAAGAAGGGGATTTTCAAGATCGCCGAACTTTTTGCCGGTGATCTCTTCCATCTTAACGATGTATTCCATAATTTCAGCCTGAATATCATCATTGATCTTACGGCCGTCCTCATAGTACTGTGTGCAAGCTTCAGTAGAAATTGTGAAGCCCTGGGGAACAGGTAAACCGATCTTAGTCATTTCAGCAAGGTTAGCACCCTTACCACCGAGAAGTTCGCGCATGGAAGCGTCGCCTTCTCTGAACAAATAAACGAATTTTTTGCTCATTTTTATTCCTCCAAAATCTTATGCAGTCCTGTTTTGCAGTAACCGCTTTTTTACTTAATTTATCTCTAACGGCAAAATACCGTATGAGTTATAATTAACCTTACATATTATAGCAAAGCCTGTCCTTATTTTTCAAGTCAATTTTTTTATAAATTGCAAGTAAAAGGAAAGTTTTTTTTGTGTAACATACATAATAACGAAAAAAAGCGGCATTTCCGCTATGGAAACACCGCCTGTAATTAATTAATTCCGAAGAACCACTTCATAAGGTTAAGGAAAAAGTAGAAGATATTCATAAGAAAATCCTTAAGGTCTGCCATCTGTGCTTTTTCAAGATTTGCAGCATAGATGTAAAGATCTTCTTCAATATTTTCTATTGTATAAACACCGTCTGCATCAGGATAGATAATGTAACCGTATTCACTTTCAACACCGAGAATCACATCGGCTTCATAATGGGTGTTTGCTACCTTAAGAACAGTTGTCTGATCAAACATATAGCCGTTTACTGCTTCTGCAGTGAACTGAAATGTTCCGCCTTCAATCACATAGCTTGAACCGGAAAGGCTTGTGATAGCAAGTCTGTCCTGACAGTCGGGAGCTACGGCAACAAAATAAGAATTTGTATAATTGTCGTCAGCAGCAAAAGCTGCAAGACCGAGACAGGAGAATGCAGTTATTACTGCGAGGATTATTGCGAGAATTTTTTTCATATTTATCAATCCTTTCGAATCTTATGGATATTTGTATTTATTATACAGGAAATATATTTAAAAATCAAGTATATTCCTGATGCAAATAAAGCAGAAAAACCACTTTATATTAATAAATTGTCTATTGACAACATAGCAGTTACATATTATCATATATCAGTATTATTTATATACATCTATTCCGGAGGTAATTATAATGACTGCAAAAAAGATACTTGCTTTAATTCTTATGGCTGTTATGCTGGTTTCCTGCACAGCCTGCACAACAGAAATTGTTATTGAATTAGGTGAAATTCCTGCTGCAAGCAACAGCACAAATGTAAATGCAAATGCAAACACAAATACACCCACACCTACACCCGACACAAATCAGGGAACGGCAACAGAAACTCCCTCTCAGCCTTCTGCAGATGAAACTCCCACTGCAAGCAACACAGAAACTCCCACCACACAGGGCAATCAGGCTGAATCAACACCTTCAACAGGTGCTCCTTCAACAAAGGCTGAAATTGTTAAATATTACTGCGATGCTTACAACAAAATTTCAGAAGCATCAAAGGTTATAAAAACATACGACTATACATCCAACTATAACAACATCGTTAATGTTAATAACAACGATACCCTCAAGGGAATTGCTCAGTCTCTTATGACCCAGTTTATGGTTGAAACCACAGATCCTGTTGACTCAAGCCACGATGCTCTTCCTCCCGTGGGCAGCACAAGCATCAACATCAGCGAATCTCTTATAGGCAATGCAACCTGCGAAGACAAGGGCGACCATTACATAGTAACTCTTTATTCAACAGGCACAGACGATAATTATGAAGTTGATTCACAGCCCGGAACAGGTTCTGTAGGTTCTTTCGGTCCTCTTCTCAGAACAGAAGACGTTTCAGGTGCTGCAGGTTCTCTCATCAAGTTTGAAGGTCTTGCATCCTTGTATGCAACCGCTACTGTTACTGCTAAGATAGACAAAGCAACAGGCCACATCACAGAGCTTGAATACAAAACTCCCTGCGTTCTCCACTTCGATCAGGTTACGGCAGCTATAGTTGTTAAGATTCAGAACTGCGAAGTAGGTCTTCTCTTCCATCAGAAGTATACCGTTGAATATTAATTCAACTGATTTTTCACGATCCGTTTGCTTTTTGCAGACGGATCTTTTTTGTCGCTGTTTTTTTGCAGGTAAATTATTTTTCTTGACAAAATATGCACACTGATATTATTATATAAATAACAATACTGATTAATCGGAGGTTCGTTTATGAAAGCAAAAAAAATATTTGCATTATTACTTACCGCAGTTCTGCTTTTATCCTGCACAGCTTGTACAACTGAACTTGTTATTGAGTTAGGTGATATCCCTGCTGCAAACAACAGCACTCCTACACCAACTCCCACACCCACACCTACTCCCTCGCCCGATACAAACACAACTCCCGAAACACCCACCACACCTTCTGCAACAGATACTCCTTCTGACTCATCCGATACAACTCCTTCTGATTCTGCAGAAGCAACAACAGCTGCAAATACGGATGCACCCTCAACCGGAGCACCTAAAACTACCGCTGAAATCTTAGCTTATTACAACAAGGCTGCTAATGATATTAAGGTTAACGCAACAAGTGTTACAAGAAATTATGATGACTATCAGCATAATGAAGATAAACTCGAACTTCCCGGTCTCCTTCAGTCGGCAGGTAAGAGTCTTATCGGAAGCTTCCTCAAGAAGAATGAAACTCCCCATACATTTGAAGGCGGCTCTGTCAAGGATTTCTATATTACCGGTGAAACATATACAAGTAAGCTCACCGAAGCACAGATCAAATCTGCCGAGTGTAAGGATAACGGCAGCGAATACGAAATCACAATCGTCGCCGTCACAGAAAAGAATCCCACATACGGCCAGGGTGTTTCCGCAGGCTTTGAAATCATCAAAACCGAAGACGTTATGAACGCAGCCGGCTTTATTGTTAAATCATTTGATACAGAATATTATGATTGCACGGTTAAGTGCAAAGTTGATAAGGCTACAGGCCACATCACATGGATAAACTTCGCAACTCCCATTATTATGAATGTTGCATCGTCTCTCGGCATCGACGCACAGGTAGGTATGACATTCGTTAAGGATTTCACTGTTACATACTGATACATATAAACTCATAATTTAAGTTCCCGCCCGGAGCCGGTCGGGAACTTTCTTTTTCTTATCAATTATAAATAAAAATGCACCCCGCTTAAGGGGTGCAGAAGGTGGCAATTTATTTGTTACCAAGCGATAATATTTGACTCCACATATAAACGCTCAACAGAAAAAATATTTTTCTTTGCGTAGCATGTGCATATAGCTCTGTATTCGTAGCCTGTCTGGGTTGTAACAGCTTTTACTGTTTTAATGCTCAACAGCCATTACAACGGCAATCTTAAGCCGATGGAATCATTTTTTCATAAACATCACTATCTTTGTGGTTATAATTCAATAGACTTACAGATTTCCGGAATAATGAACTCAATTTCAGGATGGTTCTTTTTTATCGTTCTTCTTAGCCTTTTGACACTGACCGTCCGTGTAACAGGCGGGAATGCATTGTCAAAATGGTCAACAAAGATTCTCTTCGGATGATACCGATCTATAAATCCTTTAACTTTTTCGGGCACGAAAATGCTTCCCCCATTAGCGAGAATTAAAAGATCAATATCCTCCGGATACAGCTCAGACGGATGCTCACGGAAGGAGCCGGTCAGGAAGATCTTTTTGCCACGGGCTTCAATCTCATAGGCGACGATCTCTCCGCCCTCCGGCATTTTGTGATTCATATATGCTTGCCGGAACAGACGCGGCAACATCACGACGCATTTAGGTACGACAGTGAGAATATAAATCGGGTCAAAAACGATGTGCCTGAATCGACGTACACGTATGGTATAATCACCGATCCGAACCACATCATCCGGTTGAATCGTTTTAATTCGCTCCTCGGGTACGCCCCTTCCCATAAGCGTTTTCTTAGGGGTTTCGGTGCAATAGATCGGAACGGTTTTGTCTTTTTCGGCAAGTTCAGGGATGCTGTATATATGATCAAAATGCCCATGTGTAACAAAAACCGCGTCAAAACCGACAAAGCCTTCAACGGGAGTGGTTTCTATGTGCTCATTCATTCGCACGAACGGATCGAAAAGCAGCTTCGTTTTTCCGTCGTCAATCCCGATGGTCGCTGTTCCGTACCACGTAATTTTCATATTCAACATCCTCTCATATTATTGTTCAAAAATCAGGGGTCGGTTCTATGATTGAATTGTAATCCCCTCAACTTTCAAAAAAACAGGGGCGGTTTTGATAATAACTCTGTTATCACATAACCATCCGAAACCACTGAAAAAGTAAGGTCTTAAGCGATCTGAACAAGCAAAAATTTTTCCTGATTTTTCTGATTTTTCATCTAAGCTATTGCATCTGCAGGAGCATTTTCGGGAAGCCAACCTGTAAAGCCGAGCTCGGGCATTGAAGTAATGACCATCATATCTTCGGCACTGAGTTCAAAGTCAAATATCTGCGTATTTTCGATTATTCTTGCAGGTGTAACCGATTTTGTAAGCACGTTAAGATCGGACTGCAAAACAAATCTGAGGCATATCTGAGCCACACTCTTGTTATACTTCTTTGCAATGGCGGCTAATGTTTCGTCGCCAAGAACAGCTCCGCATCCGAGAGGGCTGAACGCCTGAACAAGCATTCCGCTTTCCTGCGAATATGCCACCGTTTCGGGCTGTGTGTAACCGGGGTGAAACTCAATCTGATTTACCATAGGCTTGATATCACAGTGTTCAACTAAAGCATCGTAGTGCTTTTTCTGGAAATTCGAGACACCGATGGCACGGATTTTTCCGTTTTTATATGCATCCTCAAATGCTTTCCATGTGCCTGCATTTATCTCTTTCCAGTCGGGAGATACTTTTTCTACGCAAGGCCAATGGATAAGATAAAGGTCCAGATAGTCAAGACCGAGATTTTTAAGAGAAATATCAATTGCTTCCGTTGCTTTTTCATAACCGCGCATAGTAACCCAATGTTTTGTGGTTACAAATATCTCATCTCTTTTGATACCTGTGGCTCTTATACCCTCACCGACAGCGGTTTCATTGCCGTAAGCAAAAGCGGTATCTATGTGACGGTAACCCGCATTTATTGCTTCTATAACAGAATTTTTTGCAACTTCTCCGTTGGGAGTAAGATAAGTTCCGTAACCAACGCAGGGCACTTTGACTCCGTTGGAAAGAACAAATGTATCTGTCAGTCTGTTCATTTCAATTGCTCCTTTAAATAGAAAAATCAGGGAAAAATCTGCTGCTGATTTATTCCGCGCAGCATTATGTGATATGTTGAATTATCACTTTTTCTCTTGTGCTTCTTGGAATATTAATCACTTTTTATCAGCATAACAGATTATCCAAGAGAAGTCAATCACGGAACCGTACTGATTTTCATCCGTGATTTTCAACCCGTGTATTCAAAAAAAGCACCCGTTTGAATTTCGGGTGCTTTTTTTGTCAGAATATAGTTTTATCAAATACGAATGTGGTGATGCTTTTTGCAGTCAGGGTGTACTGTGTGCCGTAGAAATCTTCAACCTGTTCACAGTTGTGATTTTCATCTGTCATATAAACTTCGGCGCCGTAGTATTTTTCGAGGAACTTAAGTGTTTCAGCCTTTTCGGAACTGTTTACAACAACAAGAACTGTTTTTTCATCGTCTGTAAATGCAACCTTTGATATATTTTCATCAAAGCCTATTGAGTCAAACACCTTAACTCTTGTCATTCCCGGTTCAATGAATGATGAAAACTGTTTATAGGCATAGTAACGGTTATACATTTTAAGCTCGCCGTTTTCTTCATACAAAAGTCCGTCACCGTTAAAGGCCGTCCAGCTCTGCCAGGAAACAGCATTAAGAAGAGTTAAGTCCTCTATCATAACATTTGCCATATGAAGACCGCTGTCTATTGTTTTTGAATCAATGGTTAAAGGAAGCTCGCACCATTCGCTCATTTCAAATTTCTTATCACAGAAATTATCCTTAAAGGTGTTGCCGAAATTCTTCTTTTCTTCCCGGTTTCCGTCAAGCCAGTATGAATGACCTGCGAATGTGTCACAGTATGAATCAAGAGTTTCGTTTTCAAAGAACTTGAAAAGATAGTCATTATACCACCAGGAAAGCTGACCTGTTTCAACGCCCGAAAGTCCGTAGGGAGTATCACGTTCTATCATTTCTTCGGCAAACATTGAAAGAAGCTTTACGGCTTCATCGGGTTCATAATGACAGCCTTCCTGCCCTACCCATTCGCCGCCCCAGCTCCACTGAGGTTCATTTATGGGAGAAATATAGGTTACGGGATAGCCTTCTTCAACAAACCAATCGGCAATTGTAAGAAGGTAATTCACAAAATCATCATAATTTTCTTCGGGAAGGTTTGAGGTATTCTCAGTAAATCCGCCGCTGGCGTGTCCTGTTTTTGTCATTGAAAAATGAGGGCTGTTGCAGAAAAGAATAACTTCCTCTGCGCCGTATTCTATTGCTTTATCAAGAAAAAGTCTTGCGTTTTCATCACGGGTAAAATCATACACATATTCGCCCTTGGCTTCGTCATACACATAAAAGCTCTCGGTTCTTCTTGATGTATCCCATATTCTTGAGTCGGGATTATCGGCTTCGCCGCCGCCGATGTTATAACGTACAACGTCAAGTCCCAATCCTTCGGTATCGGAGAAAAGTGCCTTTGCGATGCTGTCACGAAGCTTTTCGTCTTCAATAGTCTGCGCCCACCAACAGGTGGAGGTTCCGAAAGATTCAAATGTCTGATATTCAGAAATATCAACAACATCAATATACTGGTCTGTATCTCCGTTAAAAAGTCCTAAAATGCTTACCTGCAAAAATGCAAGAAGATATGCCAAAGCTTTGATAAACATAAAAATACTCCTCCGGTAATCATATTTATTAAATAATAACACACTTCCGCATTTATTTGCAACACTTTTGTAGTTCACGTTGACAAATGACTGCAGGATTATTAATATGAAGTCAACAAATCACAGAAAGGAGCGGACAAAAAATGACAAGAACAGATATTTTCCAAATGAATACTATCGGCTGCCCGGTCCGTTTTTTGTGTTAAACGGAATAAAGAATATTTTTGTCCGCAAGCCGTAAATGCTTGCGGATTTTTTTGATTTTCGGGCAAAAAAAGGAGGACAACGTGAAAAAAACAGATAAAAAATCATTTATAAAAAATTCTTTATACGCAGTAAAAACAATACACCGTGATGCGCCGGGACTTATATTCTGCCGTATTGCCGCTCAGACCTCATACTGGTTCTTTACAGGCTTTGTAAAAGAAATACTGTTTCTGAAGCTGCTGCTTGATGTAATAACCCGAGGGGGCAGTTTTAAGGAATATGCATTTTTAATACTTATGTTTGTTGCCGCAGAATTACTTTCAACGGGCATCGGAACACTTTCCGATTATTATATCGCAAAAAAGAGAAAGATTTTTTATAAAAATCTTAATGACCGCATATTCAGAAAAGCAGTTTCTACAGATATGGCATGCTTTGAAAACCCTGACTTTTATGATAAATACAAAAGAGCCACGGAAATTGTAACCGAAGAGCATTTTGATGAATTCGCTTATTATTTATCAAGCTTCTTTGCAGGGGGACTTACGGGAATATTCCTTATTATATATGTAATAACCATAGACCCGAAGATTCTTCTGATGCTGTCCTTTTCAATTATTGTTCTGATAATTGAAATCATAAAAGGAAAAGTACAGGTAAAAAAAGACCGTGAAATGACCTCAAACAAGCGTTCAAAGGAATATGTAAAAAGAACTTTATATCTGAGAGATTTTGCCAAGGATATGAGAACCTCAGGCATTTTTGCGGTGCTGCACGAAAGATATAAGACTGCCGCTGAAAGCAACCGTGAAATAATAAAGAAATACGGTATTAAAATTGCAATACTTGAAACATCCTCGGGATTTTTCGGAAAGGCTCTTCCCATTGCCGCAACATATATTTACGCAGCTTACCGATTTATTGTAAAGAAAAATCTTCCCGTATCGGATTTTTCGGTTATTATGACAGCTATGAGCAATCTGAAAGATGTATTCAATGATTTGGGTGAAGCATTTTCAAGTGTCAGACGCGAAAGTGAATTCTTCGGTTTTCTTAAAGACTTTCTTGAATATGAAGAAAAAATAATAAACGGCACAAAAGAAGCCGAAGAATTTAAGAGTCTTGAATTCAGAAATGTGTCTTTTTCGTACACAGGGGAAGAAAAAAACATAAACAATCTCTCTCTGAAAATCGAAAAGGGACAGACCGTGGCACTTGTAGGCCACAACGGTGCAGGCAAAACCACATTCGTAAAGCTGCTTTTCAGATTCTACGATCCCGATTCGGGTGTGATTCTTTATAACGGCACTGACATAAAAGAATATGATGTAAATTCATTAAGAAAGCAGTTCGCCGCAGTTTTTCAGGACTATAAGGTGTTTGCATTAACAATAGCCGAAAATGTACTGTGCAGAGAACAAAAAAACGAGGAAGACATCCGACTTGTAAAAAAAGCACTTCTTAATGCGGGAATATATGAAAAAACCGGAGCACTCCCCGAAAAAGAAAATACCGTCCTCACCCGTGAATTCGATGAAAAAGGTACGGGACTTTCAGGCGGCGAACAGCAGAAAATTGCCGCGGCAAGAATGTTTGCAAAAGCTTTCAGCCTTGCTGTGCTTGACGAACCCTCATCCGCACTTGACCCTGTGGCTGAGTATAAAATGTATGAAAGCCTTATAAAAGCTACAGAAGATAAAACGGTAATTTATATTTCCCACCGACTTTCAAGTGCTGTTTTGTCTGACAGAATTTATGTTTTTGACGGCGGCACGGTAAAAGAAAGCGGCACTCACAATGAGCTTATGACAAAAGGCGGCATATACTGCACTATGTTCAATCTGCAGGCAGAAAGCTACAGAGATGAAAGAAAGGAGGGCACAGAAAATGAAAATCCGTGAACGTGTTAAAAATGCAATCAAAACAGTTTCGAACATTCTTTATATATTGAAAATAATGTTTAAGATATCACCGTTTCTTGTTATCGGTGAAATATTTGAACATATTATGAGCGTTATGCCTTCAAGAATCATTTCCGTAATCGGTCTGAAATTTGTAATAGACGAAGTTCAGCAGGGCGGTGACCCGATAAAAATACTTATCGGAGTGGCACTTATGATAGCAGTGCTTATTTTCGGTGAAATATCCACTTCCCTGTTCTTTGAACTTTTCGTTCACCGTGAAAGAGAAAAGCTTGACTTAGGGATTCAGTCTATGTTTTATAAAAAAGCCGCAGAGCTTGATATGAAAAAATATGATGACCCGGAATTTTACGCTGATTTCATTCTGTCTATAGAAAACTCAACGGACAGCATAAAATATACTCTGGGCATTGTAAAAGGATGGGTCGAAGAAGTACTCTCTTTTATCACGATTTCGGCGGTTATGCTGACCATAGACCCCATATGCCTTCTTATAGTTCTTTTATTTGTAACCGTATTCATCCCTCTCGGCAAATACACGGGACTGCTGCAGACAAAACGGCGTGAAGAAATAACCGAAAAGCACCGTCGCTCAGACTATTTTGCAAGAGTTTTCTACCTTCCCGAATATGCGGGAGAAATAAGAACAAGCGGTATTTTCCCGCTTTTAAGAAAACGGTTCCTGAAAAGTGCCGACGAAGTAATATCCGCTCAGAATAAATTTATGAAAAAGCTTGACGCCCTTTTCTTTTTACAGGATTTTACAATTCAGTCCATAGGCTTTGTGCTTGTGCTGGGACTTTATATCGGATATCAAACCATAGTCGCCAAGGATATGACTGCAGGCGATTTTGTCGCCGCCTTCAACGGCTCGGTTCAGATAGGCTCGGGAATACTCTTTCTTACGGTTTATTCCTTAAGAGCATTTACGGAACGCTCCGGAATGATAGAAAAATGCAGAATTTTTCTCGATACGGCTTCTGACATAAAAGACGGAATTACCAAAGAAAAAAGCACAGTTCCCGAGGAAATAGAACTTGAGGATGTGAGTTTTTCTTATGAGGGAAACGATAAAAATACTCTCGATAAGGTATCACTCAGCATAAAACCATATGAAAAAATCGCCCTCGTCGGCTACAACGGGGCGGGAAAAACAACACTTACTAATCTGCTTTTAAGACTTTACGATGTGAAAGACGGTTCAATAAAAATCGGCGGCAGAGATATAAGAGATGCCACAGTGTTATCTCACAGAATGAGATTCTCCGCAGTTTTTCAGGATTTCTGCATATACTCTGCAACAATCGGTGAAAACGTAGCATTAAGTAAAAGCTTCGATGAAAAAAGAGTTTCAGAAGCTCTTAAAAAAGCTGGTTTTAACAAAGAACTTCCCGACGGAGTAAATACCGTTCTTCTTAAAGAGTTTTCAGAAAACGGACTTATGCTTTCAGGCGGCGAACAGCAAAAGCTTGCCATAGCAAGAGTATTTTATAAAGAGTGTCCCTACATAATACTTGACGAACCCTCTGCAAATCTTGACAGCGAAGCGGAATATAATCTCAACCTTGCAATAAGCGAAGGCTGTAAGGACAAAACCGTAATATTCATATCCCACCGCCTTTCCACCACCGTCCACGCAGACAGAATATTTATGCTTGAAAACGGCAGAATTATCGAAAGCGGCACCCACGAAGAACTGATGAACCAAAACGGCAAATACGCCTATATGTTCAACCTTCAGGCTGAAAAATACAGATCATAAATGAAAATATACTGATGCTGAAACAGCCCGAAGACGGAGTTTTTTACCGCAGGAATTCAAATCAAAGAAAACAAAAATAGACCGGGCTGCATAAAAAATAGAGAATAGCAAACACTATTGACATTATCACGGTTGACCGATATAATAATAACAGGAGGTGAAACACCGTGATAATAAACGAGTTAATCAAAAACAAGCAAATAACTCAATATCGATTGGCAAAAGACAGCGGTATTGCATACACAACCATCAATGACATATGCAGCGGCAAAGCACAGCTTGAAAAATGCTCCGCAGAAACAATTTACCGCATTTCAAAAGCACTCGGTGTTTCAATGGAGAGCCTCATAGAACCCTGTCTTGATAAACGAAGCGACTTTGAGCTATTTAAAAGCAATGTATGTCACAGATTAAAGGAGCTCGGAGATATTGAATTTGTAATTGAACTTCTGGAAGAAGATCATATCCGCAGGTATTACCAAAAAAAATGGTATCCCGAAAGCTTATACCTTCTTGCTATGCTCGATTTCATCAGCAGGGAAAATAATATTCCTCTCTGCACACAGTATAATGATATGCGCAAATTAAAATTAAAAAACATTCTGTTCCCATCCGGTGTATCGGTTTCCGCCAGAGTTACCGGAAATGATGAATTAAAAAATCGTTCCGTCAGTGAGGCAATTCCCGAATTTATGCGATTTAATATCGTGGAGAGTGATGTGCGCAATGTTATCTGATTGTTTTTCAAAGGAAAATCTTGATACCTGCCTCAGGGAGCTGGCAAAAGAATTCAAAAGGCTTAACGGCAAATCCGTTCCGGCAGAAATTGTGTTAGTCGGCGGTGCCGCCATTCTGACAAATTACAATTTCCGCGATATAACTACGGATATTGATGCCGTAATCCATGCCGCTTCTTCAATCAAAGAAGCCATAAATAAAGTCGGAGATAAATACAATCTGCCAAACGGCTGGCTGAATGCAGATTTTATGCATACCGGCTCATATTCACCGAAATTAGATGAATTCTCTGTATATTATAAATCTTTTTACGGTGTTCTTTCTGTCCGTACAATAACAGCAGAGTATCTGATTGCTATGAAATTACGCTCCGGCAGAAAGTATAAAAATGATATTTCCGATGTAATCGGCATTTTAGCTGAGCACAAAAAAAGAGGAACGCCAATTACATTTGAAATGATTGAAACTGCGGTTAAAAATCTTTATGGCAGTTGGAACAGCTTCCCTGATGATTCAAAACCGTTTATTGAAGCTGCACTTAAAAACGGCGATTTTGAAAATATTTATACTTCGGTAAAAAAAGAAGAAATTGAATCAAAAGATATTTTGGCAGGCTTTGAAAAAGCTTATCCGAAAGTTGCACAAGAATCCAATGTCAACGAGATATTAAAAACCTTAAAAGCAAAAAGGCACAAAGACTGAAACAATAAAAAACAGCTTACTTCAAAAAAAAAACGAAGCAGGCTGTTTTTTGTTTTAATTTAATCTTCATAATGACCTTTACAGGAAATAACAACAATATCAACAATATCATTATCATCTGTAACGGAATAAACAAGCCGGTTTTTGTCGTCAATGCGACGGCTCCAACAGCCGTCACAATACCGCAACGGTTCAGGTTTGCTTATCCCGTCAAAAGGATTTCTGCATATATCTTTTAATAACTGATTAATGCGCCGTAATGTTTTTTTATCCTGAATCTGCCAGTATATATACTCATCCCATGCAACAGGAGAAAAAGTCAAGTTACTCATCTGCCATTTCCTCTAACTCCTGCATTGTTTTGGTGATAAAATGTCCGGAATTGATATCAGCAACAGAACGGTTCAATTTTGCAAGATACTCTGCATTTTTCAAAGCTCTCTGAAGTTCATTCCACTCATCAAGACTTATAAGAACAACATTTTTTTCATCCTTACGGGTAACAATAACGGTTTCATTATTATCCGTTACCTTGTCACAATAAAACTTCAGATTCTCGCGTATAGTTGAATAATTTACTGCAAGCATAAAAATCTTCCTTTGTCAGCTTATTGTACAATTTATTGTACAATAATATTATATGCATGTCAAGTCCTTTTATTCATTAATCCGGTATTATTTAAGTGTTACTATCGTTACACCGTTTTCGCCTTCGCCGTAGACACCGAGGCGGTAGGATTTTACGAATTTATTATTTTTAAGATGCTTCTGTACTGCAGCTCGGAGGGCACCTGTGCCTTTGCCGTGGATAACGGTGAATTCGCCTATATTTGACATAAGCATAGAATCAAGGAAGCTGTCGAGAGTGAGAAGAGCTTCATCCACTGTCATACCTCTCAGGTCACAGCGGTTTTCGGCACTTGCAGTAAGACGGGATTCCATTGAACCGCTTCTTGAAAGAGAGGCGGTTTTTTGCTTTGTATCCTTTTTCTTTTCAATAAGTCTGAGCTTAGTTACGGCAACTCTCATTCTGAGTGCTCCCGAAAGCACCTCTACCTGCTGACGCTTATCGGGCAGGGATAAAACAGAACCTTCTTTTCCCAACTCCGTTAAAAGCACGGTATCGCCCACCTGCAATGGACGGGGCAGAACATAATCGTCATCCTCATAAAGAGATGTTGTAACGGGATTTACGGTTCTGTCGATATCCGAAAGTCCCTTTTTCATTGCCTGCTTTGCACGTCTTTGAAGCTCAGAAGCGTCCTTTGTTGACTTCATCTCTTTACGCAGTTCATCAATCTGCATAAGAAGAGTATTTGCTTCTCTTCTTGCTTTTTCCGTAATTTTAAGTGCCTCACCCTGTGCCTTTTCGTACTCTTTCTGACGGAGATTTTCAGCTTCGGCTAATTTTTCTTCCGCACGTCTTAGCTTTTCTTCGTATTCAGCACGTACTTTTTCGGCTTCGCTTCTCTCTTTTTCCATAGAAAGGCGGGATTCTTCAAGGGAATCCACCACATTTTCAAAGCGGATGTTTTCACTTGAAACAAACTCATTTGCACGCTCGATAAGCTCTTTATCGATACCCAGTCTTTCGGAAATTGCAAATGCATTTGACCTTCCGGGAACACCTATTAGAAGTCTGTAGGTGGGTCTTAATGTGGCAACATCAAATTCACAGCTGCCGTTTTCAACTCCGGGAGTTTCAAGTGCATATGCCTTAAGCTCCGCATAGTGAGTTGTGGCAGCAATCTTTGCACCGTTGAAATTCAGTCTTTCAAGTATTGCTATTGCAAGCGCCGCACCTTCAACAGGGTCGGTACCTGCCCCAAGCTCGTCAATAAGAACAAGACTTTCATGGTCTGCATTTTTAAGTATATCAACAATATTTACCATATGAGAAGAGAAGGTTGAAAGTGACTGTTCAATACTCTGTTCATCACCTATATCGGCAAAAATTTTGCTGAATACACAAATTTTTGAGTTGTCAGCTGCAGGAATAAGAAGACCGCAGCAAGCCATAAGAGACAAAAGACCTATAGTTTTTATTGAAACGGTCTTACCGCCTGTGTTGGGACCGGTAATAACAAGGGTATCAAAATCTTCACCCAGTCTTATATCCGTTGCCACTACTTTTTTAGGATCCAAAAGAGGGTGTCTTGCTTTTTTAAGGTCAATTATACCCTCTGTATTAAGCACGGGAACGCTTGCTTTCATCTTGTAAGCAAGCTGAGCCTTTGCAAAAATAAGATTCAGTTCAACCAGAGATTCAAAGTTGCTTTTTATGGTTTCGGCATATTCGCCTGCCGCAACGGAAAGCTCTGCGAGAATTCTTTCTATCTCTTCCCTTTCCTTACCCTGAAGCACTCTGATTTCGTTATTTGCCTCAACAACAGCCATAGGCTCAATAAACACCGTGGCACCCGAGCCTGATGTATCGTGAACAAGTCCCGGCACATCCCCTCTGTGTTCATTTTTTACGGGGACAACAAATCTGCCGTTACGCTGTGTAATGATTGCATCCTGTAAGAATTTCTGATAATGGGTGCTTCTTACAAGTCCTTCAAGCTTTTCACGGATGCTTTGTGCCTGATTACGCATCTTACGTCTTATATCGCTGAGCTCTCTCGAAGCATTATCTGCCATTTCGTCTTCATTCAATATAGAAGTGAAGATATTGTTTTCAAGCATTCTGTTGGGACAAAGAGAAGAAAAAAATACATCCAGACAGCTGTCTGCACCGGGCTGAGAAAAACGCCATTCATATAATGAACGTATAACTCTTAAAACTTCACCTATATCAAGCAGCTCACGCATGGTAAGCACACCGCCTGCCGAAGCTCTTGAAAGGGATGAATTAACATTTTTTGCCGCACCGAAAGAAGGCCCTCCGAACTTAGCAAGAAGGACATATGCGGCATTTGTCTGATTTATAAGCGCCTGAGCATCATATAAAACGGTTGCAGGCTTTAATTCCAACGCCATTTCTTTACTGTCTTTTATAGAAGCCAGCTCAGAAAGGGCTTTAAGCACTTTATCAAGTTCGAGTGCTTTTATATGTCTTGATTCTGTCATATCTACCACCAAAAATCATAATTTATCGGGCAGTTGCCCGATAAATTATGATAATGAAATTCACACCTTTGGTGTGAGTGAAATATTGCTTCCCAATATGAAATATGAACTTCGTTCATATGAAATATTTGCTTCGCAAATGTTTCGGGACCTGCGGTCGGGATTATATGTGCTTCGCACGTTCCTTTATATTTCAGCGTTGCACCGCAGGTGCGAGCAATAGAGCGCAAGCGGAATAAGACACGAAGTGTCTTCCTTCACTTTTGCCAACGGCAAAAATTTCACTTGACCGCAGGACAAATTTCACATTTGTCGCAGACAAATATTTCACACGCCGCAGGCGTATTTCATTATCATAATTTGAAAGGCTATCGCCTTTCAAATTATGATTTTGCGTTTGCGTCAAACAGGAAGCGGAAAGCGACTCTTCTTGATGCG
>JAZSRT010000079.1:0-3431 GCA_045538645.1 Acutalibacteraceae bacterium
TCTTCCTAAGACCGCTTGGCCTCCGACTTGTGTGGTAAAATACATAGATATGCCTATTCAGCACATTTCCGAAAGCGTTTTGAAACGTATGAACCGCCACGGCGGTCCCGAGGTTATAAAGAGCGCAGTAAACAGACTTCGTGCGGCAGTACCCGATATAACCCTTCGTACGACCGAAATAACCGGTTTCCCCGGTGAAACCGAAGAAGATTTTACAGTGCTGTCCGAATTTGTAAATAATGCACGTTTTGACAGACTGGGTTGCTTCTCCTATTCTCCGGAAGACGGCACACCTGCCGAAAAATTACCCGACAGAGTAGATGCTGAAACTGCAGTCAGCAGAGGCGAAATTATTATGGAACAGCAGTTCGGTATTTTCTCAGATAAACTTGAATCGCTTGTAGGAACCGTTCAGAAATGTATCATTGAAGATTATGACGGCTATTCAGACAGTTATTCGGGCAGAACCTGGATGGATGCTCCCGAAATCGATTCAGGAATCAATATCGTTTCAGGAAAGGAGCTGGCAATAGGCGAAATAACAGATGTACTCATAACTGCGGTAAACGAATACGACCTTATCGGTACCGCGGATATTTAAGAAAGGATACTTATGAATTTACCCAACAAATTAACTGTAATAAGAATGGTGCTTACCCCTGTTTTTCTTGTTTTGTTTATGGCACCGTTTATTCCATATCACCATTTTCTCGGGCTTGCCGTGTATGTAGCAGGATGCATAACGGATTTTCTTGACGGAAAAATAGCCCGTAAATATAATCTTATAACAACCTTCGGCAAGCTTGCCGACCCTGTAGCGGATAAAATGCTTACGACTGCGGCACTTTTAGCATTGATGGATGCAGGATATTGCAGTTTATACATAGTATTTATTGTGCTTACCCGTGAATTTGCGGTAACCTCGGTCCGTCTTGCCGCTTCAGCTCAGGGAGTTGTTATTCCCGCAAATATATGGGGAAAATTAAAAACCGTATCACAGATGGTTTCTACCATTTTAATAATGCTGTTTATAGCCCTTGCAGATTCGGGCATTCTTTCCGACAGCTTCCCTCTTGGTATAATATCCTCCGTTCTTTTATGGATAACGGCAGTTCTTGCCATTATTTCAGGTATCATTTACATCAAAGACGGAGTAAAAGTTATTGATTTCAGCAAATAAATTTTATGTAAAGGATGAGTATTTTGGAACGCAGAGATAAGATAAATTACTATCTTGACCTTGCAGAAATCGTTTCACAAAGAACCACCTGCCTTCGCAGAAGATACGGTGCAGTTATTGTAAAAAATGATGAAGTTATATCTACAGGCTATGTAGGCGCCCCCCGAGGCAGAAAAAACTGCACTGATTTAGGCTATTGCATCCGCCAGGAAATGGGCATTCCCCGCGGCGAAAGATACGAGCTTTGCCGTTCCGTGCACGCAGAAGCCAATGCAATAATAAGTGCTTCAAGAGATAAAATGATTGATGCCACACTTTACCTTACAGGCGTAGAGGTTTCAGACGGCAGCTATGTTTCAAACTCCTGTTGCTGTTCTATGTGCAAGCGTATGGTAATAAACGCAGGCATAAAAGAAGTAGTTATCCGGGATGATAAGGATAACTACAGAATAATCAATGTAAACGAATGGATCGAAAATGACGAATCTCTTGAAGGAAAAAAAGGTTATTGATAAAAAAATCGGGTTTTGCCCGATTTTTTTATTAGATATATAATTTTTCTTCTGATTTTTGCGCATAAAAATCAAAAAACCGCCATAAAGGCGGTTTTTTGTTATTCGGGCTTATCAACATTTTCTTCTTTTTCTGTGTTTTCTTCCGACGGGATTTCTTCAGTTTTGTCTGCAAGCTTCTTTTCCCGGTTTGCGGTGGCATCTTTTACAAGGGAATAGACAGTTGATGCACAGGGGACACTTAACAGCATTCCTAAAGGTCCTGCCACACTTCCGCCGATGCTTACTGCCGCAAGAATCCACATTGCGGGGAGCTTTACACGGTTACCCATTACCTTGGGATAAATAAAATTGCCTTCAAGGTTCTGTAAAACTATAAAGAAAATAATAAATATCAGGGCTTTTATGGGGCTTACGGTAAGTATCATAACAGTACCGATACCCACACCGATAAAGCCGCCGACCACGGGGATAAGTGCAGTAACACCCACAAGCGCGCCTATCATAGGAGCATATGGTATTCTCAGGATAAACATACCCAGCATACAAAGCACACCCAGTATCATCGCTTCAAGCGATTGACCTGCAATAAAGTTTCTGAAATTCTTATTTGCTATTTTTACGGCATAAAGCATCCACGAACCGAATTTTTCGGGAAGCCAGGCTTTTATAAGCCGTGTTGACTGATTTATAAGCTTATCCTTATTTAGTATAACATAGCAGGCAAAAACAAAAGCAACACCTACATTTACAACACCGGTAACAACAGAGCCGATTGTTGTAAACGCAGTATTCACAAGAGTTCCGCCCTGATTTTTAAGCCATTCCTGTGCAGAGGATAAAAGCTTTTGCCAGTCAAAATTCAGCAGTCTTTCACCGAATGGCAATTCGGCTATCTGAGCTTTGTCCATAGCCATAAGTTTATTTATAAAATCGGTGACTATCTGAATGATAACCTTAACTGCCTCAACAAGCTCGGGGATAACAAGCATAATAATAACTGTCAAGATCCCGATTATCACAATAAGTGAAACAACAAAGGACACCGGTCTTTTTATTCTCTGAAGAAGCGGCTTTTTTGTTTTTGAAAAAATATGTGATTCAAAAAACTTTAAAGGCACATCAAGCACCAAAGCAAAACCGAATCCGAGAACTATAGGCATAATAAGATTGACAAACCAACCCACGGCACCCATCACACTGCCGATATTCTGCACTCCGAGAAAAATCAGACTGCAGACGGTAAAAACGCCTATTATCCAGATAGCTAATTTCTTTTTATTTATATTCGTAAAATCCATAAAACCACCAGTAAATCATAATTTATCGGGCGGATGCCCGATAAATTATGATAGTGAAATTCACACCTTTGGTGTGAGTGAAATATTGCTTCGCAATGTGAAATATGAACTTCGTTCATGTGAAATATTTGCTTCGCAAATGTTTCGGGACCTGCGGTCGGCATTATATGTGCTTCGCACGTTCCTGTAAAATTTAAGTGTTGCACCGTAGGTGCCAGCAATAGAGCGAAGCGGAATAAGACACGAAGTGTCTTCCTTCACTTTTGCCGACGGCAAAAATTTCACTTGACCGCAGGTCAAATTTCACATTTGTCGCAGACAAATATTTCACACGCCGCAGGCGTATTTCATTATCATAATTTGAAAGGCTATCGCCTTTCAAATTATGATTTTGCGTTTGCGTCAAACAGGAAGCGGAAAGCGACTCTTCTTGATGCG
>JAZSRT010000047.1:0-9519 GCA_045538645.1 Acutalibacteraceae bacterium
GATTTTACGGTAGTGCGCCGTTTTGGAAAAACGGATGCAATACCGTGAAATGTGGGCATTTATGAATTGTCCGACCTTTACTTCCCTGATATACAAACCAAAAAACCAAAATTCGTTGGGCGTAGCCCGACGAACCTTCACTATCTCACTTCCCTTGAGCCACGCAGTAGCAAGTGGACAAAAATTGCACTATTTGTTGTCCCCGACGATGGCAAGGCGTACATTGGTACTCCGAATCGTCGGGGACAAAGCACAACCCGGTAAAAAGAGAGCAAAAAAAGTATCCTAAATATCACACTGTGATATTCAAAGATACCTTTATTTTTATTTGTGCGCCAAATAGGGTGATTTTTGCGCCACTTGCGGCCCTATGCTTCATCATACGACAGTTCCCACACATCGGCATATGTGCCTAAGGGGTCTATTGAGAGAATGCACATCAGTACAAAACATTCATACGGATTCTGTATATACATTCTGCCCATATAGCATTTTTCAAGCATTTCGTTTGTTGTGCGCAAAAATTCCGCAAACCTCTTTTTGGGGTCGGAGAAAACATTCAGCTTCTGAGAAAAAACAAAGAAATTAAGTGTAATAAGATCAAACCTTGTTATACCCGTGCTGCCTGATAAAATTTCGCCTATACGTTGTCTGCTGAAACGCTTACCCGCAAACTGTGCATTGAGCTTTGATGCTTTTGCAGGTGTAAGATTACCGTAACGGTCAGTGGGTATGGATGCGCATATTATATGTTCGATATCACTTTCCGTTATGTCGGTAACTGCGTAATACTTTATCTGTTGGCGGAATTTTTCAATCCGTTCTTTTTTCTCATAATCAAAAAGACGGTCATTGTTACTGAGCTTGCGCATATATTCTATCATTGCCGCCTTATGCTTTTCTTCAACGGAACGGTTATATGCTTCAGCTATAAGAAGCCGTGCTTCGTTATAAAGCTGCATAAAAAACTCACGCGCCGTAACACTCATAAGAGGAATATTATCGGCATTTTTCAATCGGGATACGTGAGAAATCAAAGCTGCATCATTATGTACCGAATACATACTGTTGCGCATACCGATGGTACGTTCATTATATATGAGCGACATATCAATGGAGTTTGCGGGGGTATTTTTATAAAGCTCCCACAGCTGCTCAAATTTAAGATATGAATACTTGTTTTTATAACAATACCAGCATATGACTTCAAAGGGATCCTTGGGATTTATTTCAGGCTCTCTCAATGCCTTTGTAAGGAATATGTTCACATCCTCCACGCTCATATTAAGACCGAAGCCCAGCAAAAAGACAACACTGCGCTTTACTGTCTGCTGTGTCAGCCAGTTTTTTGAAAGTGCGCTGAGCTTGGCAGTAGTGGGCACAAAAGAAGCGGGGGTATGATTATCCTCAAATGCACTTCTTATGATAAGCTGATATTCCTTCAGCGGAACTTCATTGAAAGGCTCGGTAAGTCCCGCCTTAAGATAGATATAGCGTCTGAGATAATCGCCGAAGGAAATAAGCTTCAGCTTATGCTGCAAAGACTTATATATAAGCTCTGCATCCTGATCCATAAACTCATCATCATCCACAGCTGCATAAAGAGATCTCCATGCGGCTCCCGTGAAATCAAATTCATTACCACCGTTTATCATTTAAGACTTTTCCTTTCCGACTTTTGATAATACGATACGTGCAAGAACAAGACATGCTAAAGTGAACACAAGAAGAATACCAAGACTTATAAGCATATGCTCAGGTGTAAACTCAAAGAAATCCTCTGCTTCGTGAGGTATTTTTACACCTTCCTGCTGAAGTCTTAAAGGCAGGTCATTAAGATTTGCAGTTGTGCCGAGACATTCCATACTCCAGCGTGCAACCGCTACCCAGGATATAACCTCCGTTGCACCGTCGAGCTTGAACAGAAGACCTGAGAAAAGTATCTGCGGCATAAGAAGCA
The DNA here is from genome assembly GCA_045538645.1 of Acutalibacteraceae bacterium. Taxonomy (GTDB): domain Bacteria; phylum Bacillota; class Clostridia; order Oscillospirales; family Acutalibacteraceae; genus RUG806. The sequence continues at coordinate 1,961 of JAZSRT010000047.1, forward strand.
AGGGAGCTACGGTCATTGCTCTGTCGGCATTGGTAAACAGTGATGAAACAAAAAGACCCATAGCAGTGGAAGCAACCGCTGTTACAAACACCGTAATAAATATCTCTATAAACGGATGCGTTATTATTCCCTTTGAAGGCAAGCCTACTCTTAAGCTGAATACACTTGTTATAAGAATACTCTGAATAAAGCAAAGCACACCGAGAACAATTATCTTTGACAGAATATACGATGTAAGAGAAAGACCTGTCATATATTCACGCTTCATAATGGTTCGTTCTTTACATATTTCCTGAATGGCATTAAGCATACCTACCCAGAAAGCGGAACAGGACAATGCAAACAACAAGCTTTTTGTCATTTCGTACTGATCAAACTGTTCGCCGTCGGCAACAAAAGATATAAGTAAAGCAAGCAAGGGGGCCTGAATCAGCAGAAGAATCAGTCGCTGACGGTCATTAGCCACAAGCTTCAGGTATCTTGCACTTAAAACACCCAGCTGTCTCAAGCGGTTTTTCTTGGGTTTTGAAGAAGTTTCATCACTTACACGGACCTTACCCGCAACAGAACGTGTACGTTCAAACTCACGGCTCCAGTATTCCGCTTTATCAGTGATCATATTATATACATCAACCACATCATCCACTTTGAAGAACTTGAGTGCATCTTCGTATGAAGCAAAGCAGCAGAGATTACCGCCCTTACCCATAAATACTATTTTATCGCACATTTTAAGCTGTAAGGTACTGTGAGTAACAAGAATAACCGTCTTTCCGCCGTCTGCCATTCTTCTGAGTGAATTCATCAGGTTTCTTTCTGTTCCCGGGTCAAGTCCCGATGCAGGCTCATCAAGGAACATAAGATTGGGGTCAGACAAAAGCTCAACTGCAATACTTGCTCTTTTTCTCTGTCCGCCGCTGAGAGATTTAATAAAGCTGTCACGCTTTTCGGGAAGCTCAACCATATTTATGGCACGTGTAATGGCGGCTTCTCTTTCTTCGGGAGATGTATCCTGAGGCAAACGAAGCATTGCCGTATACATAAGCATATCATGCAAAGTAAGATTGTCATAAACTATATCCTGCTGAGGAACATATCCCACAAGCTTTTTAATGGAATCAAAATTCTGATAAAGGTCTATACCGTTGATATAGACATGTCCCTCATCAGGCTTAAGATAACCGCACATACAGTTGAGCACTGTGGATTTACCTGCACCCGAGCCGCCTATTATTGCAACAAGCTCACCGGGCTTGATATTAAGGCTGACGTGATTACAGGTAATAAAAGATTTTTTACCTTTACCTCTTTTAATAATAATATTTGAAGCATCAACGGAAATACCGCTTTTGTAGCAACAGAAAAATACTGCCGATGTGGTAAATATAAGCTTTGAGTTTGTAATTATTATTACATCCTTTTCGTGAAGCTTCACTTTACCCGAAATGCGTCTGTTATTTACTATTACACCGTTTGTGCTTGCATTGTCTATTATGTAATAGCTTCCCTGCTCATAAACTATCTTTGCGTGGCACTTTGAAACAGAAACGTGAGGAAGTATTATGTCGCATCTGTTATCACGTCCTATTGTAACCGACTGCATACCGTTTATCGGAAGCGTTCTCCAGCTGTTTTCGGTTTCAGCCGAAGAAAAAACAAAAAGTACGCCCTCCGTAACAGTTTCCACACCGTCATCAATACGGATAAAGTCACCGTCACAGATATTTCTGCGTACTATGGAAGCATTATTATATATAAGTCCGTTAAGGCTCTGAAGGTCTTCAATTACCCACATACCGCTTGCAAAATAAAATCTGCCGTGGTGTCTTGAAACAAGGGGGGATTTCAACACTATATCATTATCCCCTTCGCGTCCGAAAGTAACAACCTGCTTGTTAAATGAAGCAAGCTCTACTCGCACAGGCACATTATTACCGTCAAAAACAGACACAACAGCCTCTCTGAGATTCGCTGCAGGCCGCCTCACATTGTGTCCTGTTCTGGTGGTTGCATTAAAATCATCCATCTTCTTTTCTCCTCTCACTGTTTCCCTTCGGTAAATATATTTATTTCTTGAAAATTATTCTCATACTGCAGATTATTTACCGAACAATGTTTTTTTCTGAATTTCAAACAACATTATGGTAACATTGTCTTTTCCGCCGTTTTGCAAAGCGTTTTTAAGCAGCTCCTTGCAGGCATCATTGATATTATATGAATTTACTATATTTCTGATATCTTCGGGAAAAACCATATCCGTGAGACCGTCGGAGCATATAAGGTATTTATCTCCCGGTTTATATGCACCTTTTGATATATACGGCTCGATTGTCATTTCATCTTCGGGAATACCCAGATTCTGACTGAGCGGCGGTTTTGTACCGAATGCCGAAACAGCTACATGGTCTTTTGATATCTGCTGTGCCTCGGCACCTGAAAACCGTATTATCTTACTGTCGCCGATATTACAAAGTATAATATCCTTTTTATTGAACAAAAGCATTGCCGCCGTTGTACCCATTGAGGACAGGCGGTTTTTTTCGGTATAATCGCATATTGCGGCATTTGCATTTTTGCAAAACAAGGACATATCCGAAACACCGTTTTTTGTAAGTGTCTGCGATGCCGCCGTTTTTGCTGCGATAAACGAAGCTATCTCACCGCATTCTTCGCCGCCCATTCCGTCAAATATACCAAACAGAACAGGAGAAGCGGATGTAACATTTCCGTACAAAGGAAAGCGTATATCTTCCTTGCCGTCTGCAAGATATCTGCCTTCACAGATAAAATTATCCTGATTTATGCTTCTTATTTTTCCTATATGGCTGATGCACGAATAAGAAATATTATAACGCATAAAGATTACCTCCTTTTGTCTGTTACCGTCAGAAAAAACGGCGGTAATAAACAAAACGTATTAAAAATCAAAAGCACTGACAATGCCGGTTATGTATTCAGAAAAGCAAAAACAATACCGTTTACATTGTCTATTACGGCGTTATTAAGAATTGCCGATGCCACAAAAATTCCACCTGCAACTGCAACAGCGAATAATACAACTATCAGAACAATTATCAGCACCAGCATTCCGGGCTTCATTTTTTTTGATTCCTGCTGATTATACACGGGAGCTTGCTGAACAAAAAAATTATCGGCACCTGTACCGGCCTGTGTAAAGCCCTCGCGGCTTTCGGGCTGAGCCCAACCGTACTGACCGTTCATATTATTTGCGTTTGCCGCATTTTCACTATACGGATATACACGTTCGGGTCTCTGAATAACAACCTTACTGTTCGGTTCACGGCTTACGGTTTGCTGTGCATTACCGTTATAGCCTCCCCTTTGGTTGTAGCCTTGTGACTGCACCTCGGGTCTTCGTGAGTCAAGGGCACTGTCATTGAACGGGTCATAGGTCTGAGCCTTTGTGAATGAAGCTTTTACAATCGGATCAGCCATAATATCCTCAGCAGTTGTTTCAAACACATCCTCTTCCTCAGGCTCGGGAAGGTCAAATCTGTCATTATTAAAATTGTATTTTTTTACGGGTTCATCAAAAACTCTTACGGTTGCATCCGGATCAAAGAAATCATCCGAAGCAAAAGAACCGACCGGCTCCGTATTTTTTTTATTTTCCGCAGTCTGCTGACTTACAGGCATTGCCGTCTCTTTTTCACGTGTGCCCGGGGTACCCACGGTTCTGATATCCGCCTGTTCAGGCGAAACCGGGTCAAAAATCATTGGCGGTTTGTCCGCCTCTTTATTTCTTCTGCGCGCAGTTGAAGCAGAAACTGTTTTATCAAGCTCATCCGAAGGCACTTCAAGCTTTGTGCCGCAATAAGCACAGAATGAAGCTGTCGCAGACTTGATGGGATGTCCGCATTGAGAACAATGCATAATCACACCTCCGTTTACTGAATTTATATTAATAAGTAAAATTATTGTATTCTGTTGTCATCCACAGATATGCACTTTTATCTTCGAATGCCTTACCCAGAACCTCTGCATAACCGATAAAAACTTCTATATCGCAGCTGTGTATAACGGAGATAAACTCACCGTCGGGGGTAACATCTGCAGTAATGGTATAATTTCTGTAATATATGTGCACATCATCATATTCATTAAGCACTTTTGTAACTACAGAGCTGTTTGAAAGTATTTCGTCTACTTCTTCCCAATAATAAATTGAATCTGAAACACGTGCCAGTACACTTCCTGATTTTGTCGGTGTATCTTCATCATTCAGAACAATTGTGATACGGTAGTTTTCTCCGTGTCTTACACAGCTTGCACTTTTCACATACGAATTATCGGTAAGATTCCAGCCGGGGAAATTACTGCGTGCCTGATTGCTTCCTCTTGAATATGCCTCGGCATAGGCATCGCTTTCAGTAGTGATAAATTTCTCAATAACCGCCACAGCTGCAGAATTTACCATACTTATGCCAAGATTGACTTCATCTATATCCTGCCATTTTTTTACTGAATACCCTGCCGCACCTGAGTTTTTAACATTATTGACAGCATCCTTATAAAAATTTATCACTTCCGTTTTTGAAGAAGGCATTTGTTTTTCGGGCTCTGTAGGTTCGGTAGTTGTAGTAGTTGTGGTTGTGGTTGTAGTTGTGGTTTTACCGCCGTTATCGGGGCCCTCTGTAGTTGTTACATAATCAACATCGGCAGTTGTTCCGACAGACTCTGTTGTCTGTTCATTGCGCCTGTCACGGGTAGTACTCGGAATATTATTCCCTGAAGATGTATCAATGATGCTTACGGGAACATTGTTATTACCCGAATCATAATATCCGCCCTGATTATCCGGAGGATAATAATAGTTATTATCAATGTCACTTACGGTTGCAGGTTCCTCTGTCTGCACTGCTTCCGAAGTTGTTTCATCTTCATCTCCGAAAAGCTTAACGGAAGCAAAGATACCGCCTGATATACCGGCTATTATCAGCACCGCAACAAGTACGGCAACAGCCAATAAGGACAATGTTTTTGAAGTTCCGCCGGAGGTGTTTTCGGCTTTGTTTGCAGTATTCTGATTAACAAAGCTTTCTGCTGAAGCAACATACTGATTATTATTGACAGCCTGTGCTTCACTGTTGTTATCACGCAGCACCCCGAACTTTTCAGCATATTGCACGTAATTATCCTGTTTAACACTTTCAAGTGCTTTTTTCATTACACTTGCAGAAGCAAATCTCCTTTCGGGGTCATATCTGCAGGCGCAAAGGATAAGACTTGCCATATCCTTTGAAGCTTCTTTAGGTGCAGGAAGAGGTTCTCCGTTGAGTCTTCTTTCAATGGCTGCCATTTTTTCACCGGGGCTTGTAAGCTGTTTGCTTGAATCGATAAACGGCAGCATCTTATTATTAAGCAGACGGTACAAAACTATACCGAGTGAATATATATCTGCACGGCTGTCATAAGGCTTTCTGTAAAACACCTCAGGTGCCATATAGCCGTAGGTACCTTTCTGAGAAAAAGCACCTGTCTGATTTTCAAGCTTTCTGGCAATACCGAAATCGCCTAATTTAAAATCGCCGAAATCATTCACAAATATATTTTCGGGCTTTATATCACGGTGGATAATATCTATCTTATTGCAGTATTCAAGTGCCGTGCACATATCAACACCTAAAGCTATAACATCGCTTTGTGTAAAATCTTTAACTGCGCAATAGGTATTAAGCGGAGTGAGCAGCTCCATACGGATATATATATCCCAGCCTATTTCATCTTTTTTTTCTATAACCTTGTAATCTTCTACGCTTACTATGTTCTGCATCCCCTTAAGGGATTCCATAACTTCTATTTCTTTTACAAATTCGTCAACAATATCCTTGAAGTAAGTGCGGGATTTTTCATAATCAAGTCCCTCTGAACGAAGGGAATCAATTTCCGACTGATCGGTAGGAATAGAAATGATTTTGATTGCCGCACGGCGGTTTCCGACAAAGTCATCAGTTCTCACCGCCTGATAAACAACACCGTATGAGCCTTTTCCTATCTGTTTTTCAAGTTCCCATTCAGGCCATACCTTGCTTATGTTGTGAGGAAATTTATCCGGAGATGACACATTTGTCTTTGCTCCGCACCTCGGACAGAATAATGCATTATCATTATTAATGTTAAAACCGCATGAACTGCACTGCATCATTTCTTTTCCTTCCTTTAAGTATCAGTATTTTTCGTTAATAAGTTCTATTTCATCTATAAGAATATCAAAATACGGTGCCGAGCGATATAAAGATTCCCTGAAACAACCGCCCGAAACAACTTCTGTGTCACCTTCAAACGAAGGATCGGGATCGACATCGGCATAATAAGTTCTTATCTTGCTGCCGTTATAAGTAAACTGAGCTGTATCAAATATATTCAGAGAATCAAGAAGTATATCATTAACAACTTCATTAATATCTTCTTCTGCGTTATACGGAAGCATATTATAGTCTACTGCATATTTAACACCGCTTTCCTCCTGTCGGAGTCCTGCAGACCAGTCTTCTTCCATACGCTTTCCGTTATTTACGCAGTCTAAAACATATGTAAAATAAGATTCCCAGTTGATTGCACAGGATGCAACACAATAGTCGGGAGCATAAGCATGAGAATCAAGATTGAATGCAACCGTATTTACTTCCTTCTTGTCGGCAGCATAAACCGCTGCACCAAGGTCCGAATACTGGCTGATTATCACCGCACCCTTTGAGATAAGATTGTTTGCGGCACTTTCTTCTGCACTTTTATTATAATCCTCACCTGTAAACTCAACATACATTTTTACCGAGGGACAAACACTCTTTGCACCGAGATAAAATGCTGTATAAGCGGATATTACTTCGGATGAGGTATATGTGCCTACAAAGCCCATTACGGCTTCATCTTCATATATCTCGCCGTAATACATCATCTGGTTAAGCAAAAGCCCTGCCGCAACACCGGTTACATAACGGACCTCGTGAACACTTCCGTAGGCATTGTGATAATTGGCAAGCTCCTCAATGTGTGCTTTTTTACCTCCGATACAGCAAAAACGCACATCAGGATATTCTTCTGCAGCACGAATCATATATTCTTCATAATCGGATGTTGTGCCGATAACAACATTGCACTCTTCATTTACAAGATCAACTGCCGCATTATAACACTCTTCACCGTCGGGAATATTGCTGCATACAATTATCTGAGAATCCGACATGCCGCATTTCTGCTGAACTGCTCTTAAGGCATCAATAAATGTTCTGTCGTAATTAACATCACTGTTCCCTTCACATATAATGCCTATCTTCATTTCACTATAGCTTATCTCAGTAAAATTTCCCGAAGAGGGAAAATCTACCGGTGGAAAGATCCATCCGTTTCGAATTGCAAGTATTATACCTCCGGTAATAATACCGATAAGCAAAGCCGCAATTATCACAAAAATTATAAGCTTTGCTGAACCTGATACTTTTACAGGCGGTTTGGGAGGTTTGGGTGGTGGCGGAGGTGGTGGCGGAGGCGGGGGTACAGGTGGGGCCGGGGGGGGGGGCGGGGCCGGCGGGGTGGGC
>JAZSRT010000036.1:0-2139 GCA_045538645.1 Acutalibacteraceae bacterium
GAGCATCCAGATACGAATAATCCGACATGCTTTCAACCTTGCTTCCTGTTTTAGGTTCCAAATGCACATTCAGCCTGTCTTTAAATCTTGCAGTGCCGTAGTCCCCGGGTTCAAACTTGCTGACTGCTGTACCTTTTCTGTTTGCCTTCGCTTCTTCTTGCTTTTTTTCCTCTAATGCAGCTTGGTCTTTGGATTTCAGGTAATCATAATATCCGCGGATAACAGCCTGTTTTTTGTCACCTGATATTTCAACTGCTTCTGCACCCGATTCTCCGTTGATTTTAATACGGAGCTTATTTTTGTCAAAATACATATTTGACCCTGACTTTATGCGTACTGTGATGTCAACTGTATAGCTTGCATTTTGCATAAAGGAGCCATCGGGATTCCACATTGTACCGTTCCATTTCACATCTGTAACTTCCACCTGACTGCTCTGTTCAACGGTTGCTTTTTTTGCCGCCGTCTCCCACGCATAAGGCTCATCTATAGTGAAATTCAAAGCTTCAACAGGTTTTGCGTCGGATGAAACATCTGAGTTTTCACTTTTCTCTGTGCTTGCCTGTGTTATCTTGTCAGCAGTAATTGTTACCGATTTACTTTTAACCTCTGATTTTGATAAGAAAAAGCCCGCACCGGACTGATTGAACAGGTCAGCTAAAAACAAAGCCTGACCGTTGTCTTCATCAATACAGAGTACAACACCATAGCCGACAAGATTGTTGTTTATACCTGTCAGCTTGTGAATTACAATACTGTTCATATCGGATATACCGCAGCTTTCAGCAACCGTTTTTACTATAGGCTTTAAGTTGCTTGTAGGTGCAGGCGAAACCTTGCTTATATTACCGAAAGTTCCAACCTCGGTAAGAGTCCAGGTGCCTGCACTGTTTTCATAACGTATCATACTGCCTGAAGCACTTGCACCGTATCTTAGCGGAGTCTGGAAACCGGAAACTGTAACTTTATCCCCTTTTTTTGTTGGGAAAGCCGGATTTCGCTGGACATCATAGGCATAACCAAACGTCATTGTTTTTGAATCGGTTTGTGCATTTGCAACCAAAGTTGTTGGCAATATGCCAATCATCATACAAAGACACAAAAGCATACATAGCACTTTTTTCATTGTTCATTCCTTCTTTCGTATCATAAAATTTAATTTAAATAACTTATTCGGGCTTCAATCGTTTCGAAAGTTCTTTTACCTTAAGTTTTCTGCTTTTATTCAGTTCAGCATCACGGCATTTAGGGCACTTTGTAAGTGTAGTTGATCGGCTTCTGAGCTGCGTCTGCCATGAATGACCTTTTTCACATTTCCACCAAACAGGTAATGAACTTGTATGACTGATTGTTTCCGGGGTGAACGGAAGATTTTTTTCGTCATCCCACTCTGTTAATAGGTACTCCTTTCTTTCCTTAATGCAATAATCCTTCAGTTTCAAATTTATCACCCTCCACATCTTGAAAAATTAAATATTCTATGCTATAATGATTATACACCGCCCATCAATGGGCGATGCAATAGTTTTTGGAAAATTTTTTAAATTCTTTTCAAAAATATTTATTTTATACAAAAACGAGGATTATTTTATGGATAATAACAATTTATTTTCCATCGGCGAGATTGCAAAAGCCATTGGAATCACAAGAAAAATTATATTGAACTATGAAACAAAAGGTCTTATTACTCCGGACAAAAAAGACGGCACTACGGGTAACAGATATTACACCATTGATACATTTACTCAAATCCGTACAATCCGTGTTTTTCAGAATTTAGGTCTTTCGCTTGACGAAATAAGGGAATACTTTGATGATTCGACTGATTTGGAGCCGGTTATAAACCGACTTGAAAAAATGAGAGATGAACTTAACCTCACCATAGAGAAATTGCAGGAAAGAACACAGAAAAAAGGTGATATTATACGAGAAATCACTATTGCACCCCAAACCATTTATTGCCGTACATATAATTCCACTTCGATTGCAGACAAGACAAATCTTTTAAGAGATACGGCACTTGAAGCAATGAGACTACAAGGAACCGATACAACAAGGAGAATGTATTTCACCGAGTATTCTGCGAATGCTCCGCAAGACATTTCATATTGTGTTGCTGTGCCTCAAGGAAGCGAAGGT
>JAZSRT010000001.1:0-5111 GCA_045538645.1 Acutalibacteraceae bacterium
CTTTTCTTTGTCAAGCTTTTTTCAAAAGTTTTTTAAACTTTCTTTTTTTCATGCTCGCCTTCCGCTTCTTTTACTCCGACTTGTTCTCATTCGGTTTCTGCTTCCGCTTCGCTTTACTTCTTTTTGCTTAACCTTTTTAAGCTACTGTCTTCGCACCCTCTCGTCGAGTGCTTTATTATTATAGCATTTATTAGTGGGGTTGTCAACATCGCAAAACTACAAAACAAATTTGCGATTTTCTTTTTTTTTTGTCAATTTTTGTTATATCCCTTTAGGTTTTGTATATTTCTCTCGCTTTTATACATTATATAAAGCTAATTCCGATTTTCAAAGTTTTATTTTCATATTTTGTATTAGAAAAATAAAAAAATTTGTTTTACCCCCTTTTCAAAATGGAAAATATATGTTATAATGAATGTATATTTTTACTTAGGAGGCTTTCTAATGTCAGAAATTGAATTATACGAACTTTGGTGTAAAAATGCTGACGAAGATTCAGATCTTCAGACTGAGCTTAAAAGCATATCAGGTGATAACGAAGCTATAAATGATAGATTCTATCGTGATCTTGAATTTGGCACAGGTGGTTTAAGAGGCGTTATCGGTGCAGGTACTAACCGTATGAACATTTACACTATTCGTCGTGCAACTCAAGGTCTCGCAAATTATGTTAATCAGGAATACACAAATCCAAGCGTAGCAATTGCTTATGACAGCAGAATCAAATCAGATGTTTTCGCAAAAAATGCTGCCGCAGTTCTTGCTGCTAACGGAATCAAGGTATATATTTATAATGAGCTTATGCCGACTCCTATGCTTTCTTTTGCTGTAAGAGAGCTTAAATGTCAGGCTGGTATTGTTGTTACTGCAAGTCATAACCCTGCTAAATATAACGGCTATAAGGTTTATGGTGATGATGGCTGTCAGATTACTTTAAAGGGTGCAGAAATTGTACTCGAAAAAATCAATGAGCTTGATATGTTCAACGGTTACAAGATTGCTTCTTTCGATGAAAAGCTTGCTGACGGCACTATTGAATATATCGGTCAGAACGTTATCGACAGATATTTTGAATGTGTTCTCGCTCAGGGAATTAATACAGATTTATGTGCTTCAAGCGGATTAAAGGTAGTTTATACTCCTCTTAATGGTGCAGGAAACAAACCTGTACGCACAATTCTTTCAAAAATCGGTATTACAGATGTTACTGTTGTTGCTGAGCAGGAAATGCCTGATGGCAACTTCACAACTTGTCCATATCCAAATCCTGAAATCAGGGAAGCACTTGAACTCGGACTCAAAAAATGTGAAGAAGTTAAACCTGACCTCCTTCTTGCTACTGACCCTGACTGTGACCGTGTAGGTATTGCAGTTCCGTCAGAAGATGGATTTGTTCTCTTCTCAGGTAATGAAGTAGGCGCACTTCTTCTTGAATACATCTGTTCACAGAGAACTATAAAAGGTACTATGCCTGCAAATCCAGTATCAGTTAAGACTATTGTTACAACTGATATCATCAATGAAATCGGTAAGGCTTACAACGTTGAAATCATTGATGTTCTCACAGGCTTCAAGTTTATCGGCGAACAGATTGGCTTCCTCGAAGACAAGGGCGAAGAAAACAGATACATTTTCGGATTTGAAGAAAGCTATGGCTATCTTTCAGGCGGATATGTAAGAGATAAGGACGCTGTAAATGCTTCTATGCTTATCTGTGAAATGGCTGCATATTACAGAACTCAGGGTATTTCACTTCTTCAGGCAAGAGAAAATCTCTACAAGAAATATGGCGTTTACTATCATACTCTCCATTGCTTCACATTTGAAGGCGAAAGCGGTATGATTAAGATGAACGATATAATGACAAATCTCAGAAACAATCCTCCTGCTGAAATCGGTGGTCTTAAGGTTGTAAGATTTGATGATTATAAAACAAGTATTTCTAAGGATTTAACTGATAATTCCGAAGTTCAGCTTACACTTCCTAAGTCAAACGTACTCGTTTTCCAGCTTGAAAACGGAAACAAGGCTATCGTTCGTCCATCAGGTACAGAACCTAAAATCAAGACATATTATACAGCAAAAGCTCCTACAAATGAAGAATGTGTTGCACTTGAAGCTAAACTCAGCGAAAGCTTCAGCAAGATGTTCCTTTAATTCATACATTACCGCTTTCGATTTTTCGGAAGCGGTTTTTATTTTTTTGCAGAAAGTTGCTAATTACGCTGAAATGTGATATAATAAGATGATATGTCAATTTTATAAAGGAGCAACCTGATATGAAAATGCTTGTTATTGACGGAAACAGTATACTTAACCGTGCTTTCTACGGAATAAAACCACTTTCCAATAAAAAAGGAGTTTTCACAAACGCTGTTTTCGGATTTATGAATATTTATTTCAAACATTTTGAAGCAGTAAAACCTGACTATGCCGCAGTAGCATTTGACCTGCGTTCACCTACATTCAGACATAAAGCAGTTGCAAGCTATAAAGCAAACAGAAAAGGTATGCCGCCTGAGCTTGCACAACAGCTTCCTCTTGTAAAACAGCTCCTCACTCTTATGGGAATTACTGTTCTCGAAAAAGAGGGATTTGAAGCCGATGATATTCTCGGTACTCTTTCTGCCACTTGTTCAGAAAAAAATATTCAATGCAGTATTCTTACAGGTGACAGGGACAGTTTACAGCTTATAGACGAAAATGTTACTGTACGTCTTGCAACAAATAAGGATACTATTCTTTATACTCCCGATAAATTCATTGAGGATTACGGTTTTCAGCCAATTAATCTCATCGACCTGAAGGCTCTTATGGGTGATTCATCGGATAATATCAAGGGCGTTGCAGGAGTTGGTGAAAAAACTGCAAAAACGCTTATAAGCAAGTATGCAACTATTGAAAACCTGTATGAAAATCTTGAAACAGCAGAGGTTACAAACAGTGTACGCACAAAGCTTACCGCAGGTGAAGAATCCGCAAAGGAAAGCAAGTGGCTTGCTACAATAAAGCGTGATGTTCCTCTTGATACTGCAATAGAAAATTATAAAATTGCAGAGCAGAATAATAACGAGCTGAGTGCATTTCTTGCCGAGCTTGAAATGTTCAAGCTTATGGATAAACTCGGAGTTTCTGCCGCAGATACGCCGCTTACTTTCAATGAAGTTAAAGCAGAAGAAATAAATCCTGTTGAAGTACCTGTTAATGACGAAAATATAGGTTCTATCTGCAATATGAAAAGCTGTTATTATCTTTTTGAGGATAATACGCTTCAGATTCTGGATAACAGCACTATATATACTACCGAAAATACAGATTATATCCTTAAATTTTTTGCATCAGACTGCAAAAAATCAACAAATGCCGCAAAGTCGCATTATCGTTTTGCTTTTGCAAATAACAGCGAGCTGAAAAATGTTGAATATGATGCCGAAATATGCGGATATCTTTTAAATGCTTCATCAAGCGATTATTCCGTTGATAAGCTTTGCAGTGAATATCAGGTGCATTATTACTCAGAACATGAGAATTTCAAGGATTTGCTTTCGCTCAGACCGCTTCTTGCCGAGGCCCTTATTCCTCAGCTTGAAAGCGAAGGACTTATTCCGCTTCTTCGTGACATTGAAATGCCGCTTACGGAGGTTCTCGCCTCAATGGAGCATTACGGCGTTAAAACAGATATCAACGGTGTCAGAGATTTCGGAGTTTCACTCTCAGAAATGATTGAAGAAACAAGTCAGGCTGTATATGATGACGCAGGACATACTTTTAACATTTCATCGCCGAAACAACTTGCGGTTGTTCTGTTTGAGGAACTCGGACTCCCTGCAAAGAAAAAAACAAAAAGCGGATATTCAACTAATGCAGAGGTGCTTGAAGAACTCAGAAACGAAAATCCGATTGTAGAAAACATACTCAAATACAGACAATATACAAAGCTTAACTCAACATACGTTGACGGACTTTTAAAAACAGTTGCCGATGACGGCCGTATTCACACATGCTTCAAGCAGACCGAAACAAGAACAGGCAGAATTTCATCAACAGAACCGAATATGCAGAATATCCCCGTTCGTACTGAGCTTGGAAGAGAAATGCGTAAGTTCTTTATAGCCGATGAAGGAAATGTGCTTCTTGACGCCGATTACAGTCAGATTGAACTTCGTGTTATGGCTCATTTATGCGGTGATGAAAATATGATTTCCGCATTCAACAATAATCTTGATATCCACACATCAACAGCGGCACAGGTTTTTGATATGCCTGTTGAAATGGTTACATCCGAGATGAGAAGTGCCGCAAAAGCCGTAAACTTCGGAATTATTTACGGAATAGGTGCATTTTCACTTTCAAAGGATATAAATGTACCGATATACAAGGCAAAAAAGTATATTGAAGATTATATGAATAACTTCCCTAAGGTTAAAGAATTTATGGAAACCACATATAACAATGCTCTCGAAACAGGCTCTGTTACAACAATGTTCGGAAGAAAAAGACGTATTCCCGAACTTTCATCATCAAACAAAATTCTTCAGGCAGCAGGAAAAAGAATTGCAATGAATACTCCTGTTCAGGGAACTGCCGCAGACCTTATCAAGATTGCAATGATAAATGTATACAAACGTCTTAAAGCCGAAAAGCTCGACGCAAAGCTTATTTTACAGGTTCACGACGAACTTATCGTTGAAGCATCGGAAGACTGTGCGGAAAAGGTTGCGGAAATTCTTAAATACGAAATGGAAAACGCGGCAAAGCTTTCCGTTCCCATGGAAGTTGACGTCGGAATCGGAAAAACCTGGCTTTTGGCGCATTGATAAAAAGCAGGAGCAGATATTATCCGACCTAATCATATAAAAGGGTTACAATCCCTCCGTCATTTGCTTCGCAAATGCCACCTCCCCTTACACAAAGGAGGCTTTTGAAAGGAGAAAATATGAGCGACATCTGGAGTTTGTTTGATAAAATCAAAAAAACAGAAAAAGTTTCGGGTCCCCCGGAATATATTATAGTCGGACTTGGAAACCCGGGAAAAGATTATGAAACGACCCGCCACAACACGGGTTTTATGGCGCTTGACGTCCTTTCCGATAAAATCGGGGTCCATATCG
>JAZSRT010000054.1:0-99884 GCA_045538645.1 Acutalibacteraceae bacterium
CCTCCAATAAGCGCTGCGCCAGACTGAACGCATCCCTCAGCGACTCCTCCAACGATAGCAGCTATCTTTTCAGGAATATTCTTTCCGCAAGCTATGTAATCGAGGAAGAACAAGGGTCTTGCGCCACAACAGATAATATCGTTAACACACATTGCCACAGCATCTATTCCTATAGTGTCGTGCTTATCCATAAGGATTGCAAGTTTAACCTTAGTACCGCAGCCGTCGGTACCGGAAACCAGAATGGGATGCTCCATTCCTGCAACGAGGCTCAGATCAAAGCAGCCGCCGAAGCCTCCTACATCATCCACAGAACCCTCGTTTCGAGTTCTTGCAACGTGCTTTTTCATCAGTTCTACCGCTTTATAACCGGCAGTAATGTCTACACCTGCAGCTGCATAGCTTGCAGAAAAAGAATTTTTATGATCCATATCTTATTCTCCTGTATTGTTTTTTTATTCTTTTCCGTTCCAACAATAGGTACAAAGTTTTTCTTTGGGAAGTCCTATAGCTTCAATAAGTCCTTCCATAGTCTGAAATTCAAGGGAAGCAAAATGAAGCTTTGTGCTTATTGTTTGTCTTAATTTCTTGCCTCTTTCGGTTGAAGGATCAGAATATTCGTCGAGATGTTTAAGTCCTTCATCACCTTCAAGCTCATATACGGTGCTTCTTGTTATAAGCTCCATATCATTTGTTGCTCTTGAGAAATTAAGGTATTTGCAGCCGTACATTATGGGAGGACAAGCCGAACGCATATGTACGGACTTTGCTCCGTTATCATAAAGGAAATCAACGGTTTCGCGAAGCTGAGTTCCTCTTACGATTGAATCGTCAACAAAAAGAAGATTTTTCCCTTCAATAAGCTCGTGTACGGGAATCTGCTTCATTTTGGCTATTCTGTTTCTCTCTTTCTGATTAGAAGGGGTGAAACTTCTGGGCCAGGTGGGTGTGTATTTTATAAACGGTCTTGCAAAAGGTATGTCGCTTTTGTTTGCATATCCTATTGCGTGAGGTGTACCTGAATCCGGAACACCGCCTACATAGTCTATGTCCTTGCAAAGCTCATTCTGTTCATCATTTCTTGCAAGAACTTCACCGTTTTTATATCGCATTACTTCAACATTTATTCCTTCATAAGTGGATGTTGAGTAGCCATAGTATGTCCACAGGAATGAACATATCCGCATTTCTTTTCTGGGAGGACTCAGCTGTGTCACACCGTCTGAGGTGATTTCAACAATTTCTCCGGGACCGAGTTCTTTATAATCGGAGTAACCGAGCTTTTTGTATGCGAATGATTCAAAAGCGGCACAGTAGCCGTCTTCACTTTTTCCGAGAATTACCGGAATTCTTCCCATTTTATCACGGGCGGCAATAATCGCACCGTCATCTTTAAGAATCATAATGTTTGCCGTGCCGTCAATAGAATCCTGTGCAAAGGTGATACCTTCAACAAAATTACTTTTCTGATTGATAAGAGCAGCTACAAGCTCCGTGGAATTTACGGCTCCGCCTGTCATAGCGCCGAAGTGACCGCTTGAAAAGGTGAGATACTGCTTGATAAGTGCATCTGCATTGTTGATTATTCCTATTATGCAGATTGCGTATGTTCCAAGATTTGAACGGATAAGAAGAGGCTGAGGTTCGCTGTCGTTTATGCATCCGATAGCGGATGAGCCTTCCATTTCGTCAAATATATCTTCAAATTTTGTTCTGAAGGGAGAGTTTTGTATGTTGTGGATAACTCTTTGTAATCCTATTTTTTTGTCGTAAGCCGCCATACCGCCGCTTTTTGTTCCGAGATGTGAATGGTAGTCTGTTCCGAAAAACACATCGCTCATTGCGTCTTCTTTACAAGCCGCACCGAAAAATCCGCCCATTTATTCTTCCTCCTTTTTTGCTGTGGGTCTTATATGAATTAAAGCTGAGAAAGAACGTTTTTATCCTTTTCGAGGACTACTGCCGCGGCAGACTTTCTCTTTTCGTCAAGTTTTTTTGCAAGTTCTTTGTCTTCAATTGCTATCATCTGTGCTGCAAGCAGTGCTGCATTTGCACCGCCGTTTATTGCAACAGTCGCAACGGGAATTCCCGGAGGCATCATAACCGTAGATAACAGTGCATCCATTCCGTCGAGTACGGAGGATTTGCAGGGGATACCGATTACGGGAAGAGTTGTGTTTGCTGCTATGGCACCTGCAAGGTGTGCTGCCATACCTGCAGCTGCAATTATTGCACCGAAACCGTTTTCTCTTGCATTAAGAGCAAAATCTCTTGCTTCTTCGGGGGTGCGGTGTGCAGAATATATATGCACTTCAAAAGGAATATCAAGCTCCTTTAATGTATCTGTAGCTTTTTTTATGATGGGAAGATCGCTGTCGCTTCCCATTACGATTCCGACTTTTTTCATTTTAAACCTCCTGGAAATTTATGGAAAAACAAAAGGGCACACTTACTTTGTAAAAGTAAATGTGCCCAGACGGTCGGCTGATAAAATCCTGCTTCCCTGTGGTGCTCCACATTTATCCGTCAGTTGCAGAATTCCTTTATTTTAACAGTATTTATATTAACATAAATACACGTTTAAGTCAAGGCACAAAACAATATTGCGATCAGTTCTTGTTGCTCTGTCGTTCACAGTAAATGCATCTGTAAATTCCGTTTTCGGGGTCTGTAAGACGGAATTTATGCTGAAGCTCCTGTTCAACACTCGTGATGCATTTTTTGTTATCACAACGAAGAGTGTTGTCGATAACATAATCTGTAACAGGGTGATAAGCACTGTCTTTGTCGGCTTCTTCAAGAAGCTTCAATATAAGTGCCATTCTTATGTATTTTCCGTTGAGTGCCTGCTTGAAATAACAGGCTCTGGGATCTTTATCCACTCCCACGCTTATTTCATTTACTCTGGGTAGGGGATGCATTATTGTAAGATCAGCTTTTGCGAAACTGAGTTTTTCAGTATCAAGACAATAAGAATCCTTAAGCTTGAGATACTCGTCAAAATCAGAAAATCTTTCCTGCTGAATTCTTGTCATATACAAAATATCAAGCTCCGGAAGAGCTTCTTCAAGACTTCTTGTTTCTTTGAATGAGCCTTCCTTGAGATATTTTTTCTTTATGTTTCCCGGCAGCTTCAGTTCTTCGGGAGATATGAGCACAACATTTATGTTTTCATATCTTGACAATGCCTCAATAAGTGAGTGAACGGTTCTTCCGTAACGAAGGTCTCCGCAGAAACCTATTGTAAAACCGCTGAGACTGCCTTTTTCGCGGTGTATGGTAAGTAAGTCCGTAAGTGTCTGCGTGGGGTGGTTGTGACCGCCGTCACCTGCATTTATTACGGGTACATCCGCATTTTCAGCCGCAACAAAGGGAGCGCCCTCTTTGGGGTGGCGCATTGCTATTATATCTGCATAACAGCTTATTACCTTCGCTGTGTCGGCTACACTTTCACCCTTTGCGGCAGAAGAGCTTGTGGCTTCCGAAAAGCCCAGAACACTTCCTCCCAGTTCAAGCATAGCAGCTTCAAAGCTGAGTCTTGTTCTTGTTGAAGGCTCATAGAAAAGAGTTGCAAGTTTTTTTCTTTTGCACTTTTCAGCATATTTGTCGGGATTGGCAATAATATCCTTTGCGGTTTCTATGAGTTCATCTATTTCGGGGACGGATAAATCAAAAATGCTTATAAGACTTCTCATTTTGTCCGTGTCCTTTCCTTGATTTTATTATGCTTTTGCTCCGTTTATTTCAAGGTATGCCTTTATACGGTCAATATTTTCCTTGTTTGCGGGGTCTTCTTCAAGATATTCAATGATATCATAAACATCAACAACAGAATATACAGGGAATCCGAATTCTTCGCCTACTTCTGCCATTGCCGATTTTTCTGTCTGTCCCTTTTCTTTTCTGTCTACCATAACAAATGTTGCGGCAACCTTTGTGTCCTTAAGAGAAGAAAGAATTGACATGCTTTCTCTGATTGCCGTGCCTGCTGTGATAACATCTTCAACAATTACGATTTCTTCGCCTGCCTGAGGCTTGTAACCTACAAAAACACCGCCTTCGCCGTGATCCTTTTCTTCTTTTCTGTTAAAGAAGAAGGGAACATCAAGGCCTTCCTTTGAAAGAGCAACTGCAACAGAAACAGCAATCGGAATACCCTTATAAGCGGGACCGTAAAGAACAGTTTTTTTGTTGCCGACTTTTTCAAAATATGCCTTTGCATAGAATTCGCCGAGCTTTGATATCTGATCGCCTGTCTTTATATCGCCTGCGTTTATAAAATAAGGAATCTTTCTTCCGCTTTTTGCAGTGAAATCACCGAATTTGAGCACGCCTGCGCCCTCAAGAAACTGTATAAATTCTCTCTTGTAACTTTCCATGAATATTCTCCTTAACCTACAAATTCTTTAACACAGCGGCGGTATGCTGCCACGGGGTCTTCTGCGCCTGTGATGGGTCTGCCCACAACAATGTAGTCTGAACCGATAAGCTTTGCCTGTTCGGGAGTCATAACTCTCTTCTGGTCGCCTATATCTCCGTCTGCAAAGCGTACACCGGGAGTAACCGTTACGAAATCCTTACCGCATACGGTGTGTACCTTTTCTGCTTCAAGGGGAGAGCATACAACACCGTCAAGACCTGCTTTTTTTGCATTTTCTGCATAGTGCATAACTACCTTGTCAATAGGCTCTTTTATAAGAAGGTCGTTTTCCATAGCTTCCTGATCGGTGGAGGTAAGCTGGGTAACAGCAATAAGAATGGGACGTGTGCCGTCTTCACGGGTGAGACCTTCAATTGCGGCTTCCATCATTCTGACAGTTCCTGCTGCGTGAAGGTTTGTCATATCAACGTCAAGTCCCGAAAGAACTGCCATTGATTTCTTTACTGTATTGGGAATGTCGTGAAGTTTAAGGTCGAGGAAAATTTTGTGTCCTCTTGCTTTGATTTCTTTTACGATTTCAGGACCTGCTCCGTAGAAAAGCTCCATACCTATCTTTACAAAAGGCTTTTCTTCGGTGAAAAGGTCAAGAAAACTCATAACCTTTTCTTTGTTCGGAAAATCGCAGGCAATAATTACGTCTTTACCCATTACTTTGCTCCTCCTATTATTTCTGAAAGTGAATTTATTTTGTATTTTTCCATTACACGGGGAAGGTCATTTATTATATCTCTTGATGCATACGGGTCAATAAGATTCTGTGCTCCTATTTCAACTGCCGTAGCACCTGCAAGTATCATTTCTATAACATCTTCCGCACTTGCAACACCGCCCATTCCTACGATGGGAATGTTAACGGCATTAGCCACCTGATAAACCATTCTTACGGCAACGGGGAAGATTGCACTTCCTGAAAAACCGCCCATTTTATTCGCAATAACGGGCTTTTTTGTTTTAAGATCAATTCTCATGCCGAGAAGTGTATTTATAAGACTTATTCCGTCTGCTCCGGCTTCTTCACAGGCTTTTGCAATGCTTACTATATCCGTTACATTGGGGGAAAGCTTTATTATGACGGGCTTTGTTGTAACTTTTTTTACAGCTTTTGTAACATCTGCGGCAGCTTCGGGGGATGTGCCGAAGCTCATTCCGCCTCCGTGAACATTGGGACAGCTTACATTTACTTCAAGCCAGCCTACTTCTTCGCATTTATCAAGCCTTTCACAGGTATAGGCATAGTCCTCAATTGAAAAACCGCTGACATTTGCCATTACCTTCTTGTGAAAAACCTTTCTCATCTTAGGTAATTCTTCGGAAATTACCTTTTCTACACCGGGATTCTGAAGACCTACGGCATTTATCATACCGGCTGTGCATTCCGCAATTCGCGGAGTGGGATTGCCGAATCTCGGGTCTTTCGTTGTTCCCTTAAAAGAGAATGTGCCGAGTATATTTATATCGTAAAGCTCTGCAAATTCATATCCGTAGCCGAAGGTTCCGCTTGCGGGGATAACGGGATTATCAAGGGTTATTCCGCAAAGGTTAACACTCATTTTTCCCATATTATCTCCTCCTTTTTAAGCACGGGGCCGTCCTTGCATATTCTTTTGTTGCCGTAAAGTGTCTTGCACGAGCAACCCATACAGGCACCGAATCCGCAGCCCATTCTTTCTTCAAAACTGAACTGACCGCTGATTGGGGTTGCATTATAAAGAGCCTTAAGCATCGGTTCGGGACCGCAGGTATAAAAGTAAGTTGCATCGGGGTAATTTCCGAGAGCATTGGTTACAAAGCCCTTTGTACCGTATGAACCGTCTGCTGTTGTAACTGTAACATCACAGCCAAGTGTTTTGTACTCTTTTTCAAAGAATACTTCGTTTTCTGTGTTAAATCCTAAGATAACACTTACTTTTTTGCCTTGATTTATAAGTTCTTTGGCAAGCATATAAAGGGGAGGCACGCCCACACCGCCGCCGACTAAAAGTACATTGTCACCTGAAAGTGAAGTATCATAGCCGTTGCCGAGACCTGTGAGGATATCGAGAGTACCCTCTGTGAGAGTACTCATATATTCCGTACCTTTCCCTACGACTTTGTAGATGATTGAAAGAATGTCACCTTCAACATCATTTACGGAAATGGGACGTCTGAGATAAAAGCCGTTGAGCTTTATGTTTACAAACTGCCCCGGAGAAGTTATATCTGAAGTGTCGCCTTTAAGACGCATAAGAAAAACGTCTTTTGCAATAAGGCGGTTTTCGGTTATTGTGAATAAACTTTGTTTCATTGACGATTCACCTTTTAAGCATCTATTGTGGATATGCAAAGAGTTGTTTCTTCAAGAACATCAAGGAGAACTCTTACTGTATCAAGTGCGGTAAAGAGGGTGATGTTGTTGTCTGTAGCATATCTTCTTATTTCGTGCCCGTCGCTTAAGGGACCTGAAGAACCGATATCTCTTGTGTTGATAACGTATGCAATATGCCCCTGACGGATAGCGTCAATTATTTCAGTGCTGCCTTCGCTTATCTTTTTGTGAACATGAGTTCTGATACCCTGAGATTTAAGGTATTCTGCTGTGCCTTCGGTAGCTTCAATATTGAATCCGAGGTTGTAGAAACGGCGGATAAGAGGAAGCGCTTCTTCTTTGTCCTTATCAGCTATTGTTGCAAATACTGTGCCGTAGTTCTGAAGCTTTGTGCCTGATGCCTGAAGGGCTTTGTAAAGAGCACGGTTGAGCTTATCATCGTAGCCGATTGCTTCACCTGTGGATTTCATTTCGGGGGAGAGATATGCGTCAAGTCCTCTGATCTTTGAGAATGAGAACACGGGAACTTTTACATACCACCTGTTCTTTTCGTCGGGGTAGATGCTGAATATACCCTGTTCCTTAAGGGTTTTGCCCATTATAACTTCCGTTGCAATATCGGCAAGTGAATATCCTGTTGCTTTTGAAAGGAAGGGAACTGTTCTTGATGAACGGGGATTTACTTCTATGATATAAACATCGTCATTATCATCTACGATGAACTGAATGTTGTAAAGACCTACAATACCGATCCCGAGACCGAGCTTCTTTGCATACTGAAGGATAGTGCCTTTTACCTTGTCTGATACGGAGAATGTGGGATAAACGCTTATTGAGTCACCGGAATGGATACCTGTTCTTTCGATAAGTTCCATAATGCCGGGAACAAATACGTCGATACCGTCGCAGATAGCGTCAACTTCAACTTCCTTGCCCTGAATGTATTTGTCAACAAGAACGGGCTTGTCTTCATCAATTTCAACGGCTGTCTTGAGATAATGACGGAGCTGCTCTTCGTTTGCAACTATCTGCATTGCGCGGCCGCCGAGAACGAATGAGGGACGGACAAGCACGGGGTAGCCGATTTCTGCTGCTGCAGCCACACCGTCTTCTATCTTTGTAACGGCTCTGCCCTTAGGCTGGGGAATGTTAAGTTCTTTGAGAATCTTTTCAAAGCTGTCACGGTTTTCTGCTCTTTCGATAGCATCACAGTCCGTACCGATTATCTTGATTCCTCTTTCTCTTAAAGGCTCAGCAAGGTTTATGGCAGTCTGACCGCCGAGGGAAGCTATAACACCTTCGGGCTTTTCAAATTCGAGAATGTTCATAACATCCTCTGTTGTAAGAGGTTCAAAATAGAGTTTGTCTGCCGTTGTGTAGTCAGTGGTAACTGTTTCGGGGTTGTTATTGATAATGATAGCTTCATAACCTGACTTTTTGATTGTGGTTACAGCGTGAACAGTTGAATAGTCGAATTCAACACCCTGACCGATACGGATGGGACCTGCACCGAGAACCACAAGCTTTTTCTTGTCGGTAAGTCTTGAAGCATTTTCATCGTAGTAAGAAGAGTAGAAATAGGGGATATATGCATTTGTATGGCAGGTATCTACCATTTTGAAGACAGGGAAAAGGTTGTGTTCTTTTCTTATTGCATAAACCTCAGTTTCGGGCATATTCCAGAGCTTTGCGATGAATTTATCTGAAAAGCCCATCTTTTTGGCGGCTTTAAGTGTTTCAAAGTCACCTTTGTTTTCTCTTATATCTTTTTCGAGATCAATTATCTTTTTTACTGATTCTAGGAAGTAGGAAGTGATTGCTGTTTTTTCGTGCAGTTTTTCAACAGTTTCGCCTCTTCTGAGAAGCTCTGCGATTGCAAAAATGTTGTCGTCCTTGAATTCTTTTATGTAATCATAAATTTCTTCTATGGAGAGATTATCGAATTTTGCAAGATGGAAGTGACATACACCTGTTTCAAGTGAACGCACGGACTTTAAGAAGCATTCTTCAAGAGTAGAACCGATGCCCATGACTTCACCCGTAGCCTTCATCTGAGTGCCCAATGTGTTGGGTGCGCCTGCAAATTTATCGAAGGGGAAGCGGGGGAATTTTGCAACGATATAGTCAAGTCTGGGTTCAAATGCGGCTGTTGTGTTTGCAATTTCAATTTCTTCAAGAGTCATACCTACGGCAATTTTTGCTGTTACTCTTGCTATGGGGTATCCGCTTGCCTTTGAAGCAAGTGCCGAAGAACGTGAAACTCTGGGGTTTACTTCGATAAGATAATATTCGCTTGAATCAGGATTAAGCGCAAACTGTACATTACAGCCGCCTTCTATCTTAAGCTCGCGGATGATTTTTATTGCAGAGTCATTGAGCATTTTAAGGTCATGGTCATTGAGTGTGAGAATCGGGGCTACAACTATGGAGTCACCTGTGTGAACGCCTACGGGATCAACATTTTCCATGCCGCATATGGTTATTGCATGGTCGCTTCCGTCACGCATAACTTCAAATTCGATTTCCTTGTAGCCTTTAACGCTCTTTTCGATAAGAACCTGATGAACGGGGGTCAGCTTGAAAGCGTTTGTGCCGATGTCGATAAGTTCTTCTTCATTGTATGCAAAACCGCCGCCTGTGCCGCCGAGGGTGAATGCGGGACGAAGCACTACGGGATAGCCGATTCTTTCGGCAGCAGCTTTTGCTTCTTCGAGAGAGTAAGTTATTTCGGAAGGAATGGTGGGTTCGCCGATTGACTGACAAAGCTCTTTGAAAAGCTCTCTGTCTTCTGCTCTTTCAATGCTTTCACTGCTTGTGCCGAGAAGCTCAACTCCGCATTCTTTAAGAACACCCTTCTTTTCAAGCTGCATTGCAAGGTTAAGACCTGTCTGGCCGCCGATACCCGGTACGATTGCATCGGGACGTTCGTAGCGGAGAATTTTTGCAATATATTCAAGGGTCAGAGGCTCCATATAAACTTTATCTGCGATAGTTGTGTCTGTCATTATTGTTGCAGGGTTTGAATTGCAGAGAACAACTTCATATCCCTCTTCTTTAAGGGCAAGACAAGCCTGAGTTCCCGCATAGTCAAATTCGGCTGCCTGACCGATAACTATGGGGCCTGAGCCGATAATCATAATTTTTTTGATGTCTGTTCTTTTAGCCATAACTTTCTCTCCTTATATGTCAGTATTATCATAAACGATTTTGTTGTTCTGAACTGTTAAAAGGCAAACTCCCGAAAGCTTTTTGCCGCTGAAGGGTGTTGCTTTTCCCTTTGATAAGAATTTTTCGGGATCCACGGTAAATTCACTTTCAAGATCCCATACGGAAAAACTGTTGTCAAAAGGTATCCCGAAACGTTTTCTGGGATTGACAGCCATCAGTTCTATAAGTTTTTCAAGGCTTATTATGCCTGTTTTTACAAGATGTGTATACATTACGGAAAAAGCGGTTTCAAGTCCTGTTATTCCGAAAGCACTGCCTTGAAGCCCCTTGGATTTTTCTTCTGCTGAGTGGGGTGCGTGGTCGGTTGCTATCATATCTATGGTACCGTCTTTAATACCTTCGATAAGAGCAAGTCTGTCTTCTTCTGAACGTATGGGGGGATTCATTTTGAATCTGCCGTCTTCAAGCAAGTCCATATCATTCATCACAAGGTAGTGGGGACCTGTTTCACAGGTGATATCAAGACCTTCTTTTTTTGCCTGTCTTATAAGTTCAACGCTTTCTTTTGCTGAAATATGGCAAACGTGATACTTACAACCCGTTTCACGTATGAGCTTTATGTCTCTTTCTATCTGCTTGTATTCACTTTCGGAGCAAATTCCCTTGTGAGCGTGAAGAGATGCATATTCGCCCTTGTGTATATATCCGCCTTCAAGCAGACTGTTCACCTCACAGTGAGCTGCTATTATTTTGTCAAGACTTTTTGCTTTAAGCATTGCCTGCTTCATCATTTCGTCTGACTGAACACCTCTGCCGTCGTCTGAAAAAGCTATACACATATCACTTAATTCATCCATAGCCGAAAGCTGTTCTCCTTTTTGTCCTACGGTAATTGAGGCGTAGGGATAAACGGAAATGACAGCATCTTTTTTTATTGCTTCTGTCTGAAGAAGCATATGCTCTGCACTGTCGGGCACAGGGGAGAGGTTCGGCATTGTGCATACTGCGGTATATCCCCCGTGAGCAGCAGCCTGTGATCCGCTTTTTATGTCCTCTTTATAAGAAAAGCCCGGCTCACGAAAATGCACATGCACATCGCAAAAACCGGGAAAAACAGTATATTTTGAATTGCTGAACTTTTCTTCAATACCGGGAACAGAGAAAAAGTCACCACTACCGGTGAGAAAACCGGGCATTGCTGACATTCCTATAACCTGAGCCTTAATTGAACCAGTCATATTTATTTCCTTTCAGTAGTATTACTGCGGCTTTGTTTCAGACACAAAACAAGGGCGAAAACACAAAGGAGCATTTTCGCACAGTCTGAACGGCGAAAGCCGATAAAAACTTTTACTTTTTATTCCCGAATAGTTTACCACGGAAGAGTGTTTTTGTCAACTTGATTTTATTATAATAATTACTTTTTTTAATAGATGTACAGATATAAGAGAAAGTAAACAGATGTTTTTGTTTAAAAGATAAAATAGTGTCAGATGATGTCAGGCGAAACATTTTCAGCGGCAGAAACGACATCTTGTCGTAATGCGGAAAAATAAGAGAAAAATGTGAATATATAACACAAAAATACGGTTTTTTGCTGCTGAATATTTTATGATTTTATAAAAAAATAAAAAAACATAAAAAAAGTGTGAAAACCCCTTGAAATTTCTATAGTTACAGTATATAATAAAGAAAAAAATGGAACGAATAGGAACAAAAAACACACAAAACGGAACGATTTGGAAAGGAGTGAAAAGCAGTGTCTTATCTCGGAATATTTTTCCACAACATAGATAATAACAACCGCTTGGTCATTCCCTCTGCATTCAGAGAAAAAATCGGTCCCGAGTTTGTTCTGTTCAAATCTCCCGACGGGTGTGTATCTGTTTATGATAAAGAAACCTTCGACGGTCTTCTTCAGCAGGTAAGACAATATACAAACACTCCCGAGGGTAGACGTCAGGCAAGAACCTTCACAAGAGCAGCAAGAACCGTCACACAGGATAAGCAGGGCAGATTTACCGTACCTGCAGATTATATAGAATTTGCTTCCCTTCAGGATGGGGTTGCAATAACCGGTGAAGGTAACCGCCTTGAACTCTGGAGTCAGGCAGAGTTTGACCGTCAGCAGTCAGGCGAAGCTTTCTCTCCCGAAAATTATCCCCCCATTTATTATTGATAACAGGACGGTGCATATATGGATTTCAGTCATATTCCCGTTCTTTTCAATGAAACGGTAGATTCACTCAGTGTTAACCCCGACGGCATTTACTGTGACTGTACGGCAGGCGGCGGCGGGCACTCAAAAGCAATTGCGGACAAGCTTACGGGCAAAGGTAAGCTTGTGGCAATAGATCAGGACCCTGATGCAATAGAAAATCTCAGGCAGAAGTTTGCCGCATATAATAATGTAATAATTATTAAAGACAATTTCAGTAACATAGACGGTGTTGCTGCTTCCCTCGGAATTGAAGCCTTTGACGGAATTATTGCCGATCTTGGTGTAAGTTCACATCAGCTTGATACGGCAGACAGAGGATTTTCTTTTCATAATGATGCGCCTCTTGATATGCGTATGAGCAGATCCGGAATGAGCGCAGCTGATGTGGTAAATACATATTCCGAAAGGGAGCTTGCACGGGTAATTTCATGTTACGGTGAAGAAAAATTTGCAAAAAGTATTGCAAGGGTTATAGTGGCAAGAAGAAGCAAAAAAGAATTTGTGACCACGTTTCAGCTTGTTGATGCCATAAAGGATGCAATCCCCGCAAGGGCAAGAAGAGAGGGCGGACATCCCGCCCGGAGAACATTCCAGGCAATAAGAATAGAGGTTAACGGAGAAATAGAGCGTTTGCCTATGGCTGTTGAAAAGATGTTTTCAATGCTGAAAAAAGGCGGCGTGCTTTCAATTATCACATTCCATTCGCTTGAAGACAGAGCGGTAAAAAATATGTTTAAAAGTTTTACCGAAGGCTGTACCTGTCCGAAGGATTTCCCCGTGTGTGTGTGCGGAAAAACACCCGACGGAAAACTTCTTTATAAATCCGTAAGTCCTTCTGATGAAGAACTTGAACTCAACCCCAGAAGTCGCAGCGCAAGACTTCGCAGCATAGAAAAACTGAAATAAAGAGAGAGAATAAAATATGGCAGCATATGCATCCAATGCTTATGAACTTGATATAGAATATTTTGAGACGGTATCTTCTGCCGCACCTGCCAAAAAGCAGGAAAAGCAAAAGACAGTACCGCTTAAAAAGGTAAAACCGAGAACAAAAGAAGATTTACACAAGGAAGAGATCCGCGGCCTGAAAAAATCTGTGGGTATTCTTGCTTTTGTTCTTGTTGTTTTTGCGCTGGTGGCTTTACAGATATCAGCAAGCGCAAAGAGATATGAGCTTGTAAGAGCTATTCAGTATGCCGAAAGTGAAATAAAAGTAGCACAGTCCGAAAATATCCGTCTTAATGCCGAACTTAACGGCATTACGGGAATTGCGATAATCGACAGCTATGCTACAGATGTTCTCGGAATGACAAAGGTTGAAAATTATCAGATAGAATGTATAGATCTTTCCGAAGGAGATGCTGTTTTGTATTCATCTTCTTTGTTGGGAGGCTGATTTGTTGCATACTTTTGCTTAACTTGTGCATATATAAAAACAGGTACAAGTTGCAAAAGTATGTTTTTTTACAAGAAACAAAAAAAGATGCCGGCATTGAAAATTACGGCAAAGGGCGAAGCAGCTTCGCCCGTTTTTTGGTCTTATGAACAACTTTATTAAGGTGTCGGAAATATGAAAATTCTTCTGAATTCCTGTTTTTACGGCAGTTTTTTTTGGAGAAGATAATGGGAGAAATGTAAGGTGGCAGCTAACGGTAATCAGATGAAACGGACTTCGCTTACAGCAAAAAGAGGTGTTATCCTTTTTGCTGTATTTGCAATAATACTTATGATAATGCTTGTGGGAAGACTTATGTATCTCACTATGATTAAAGGCGAGGAGTACAGACTTATTGCTGAAAATCAGCAGTATAATGCATCAACTTTGTCCTCTTCAAGAGGCGCTATATATGATTGTAATATGAATGTTATTGCCCAGACGGCTTCTGTATGGCTTGTTTACATAAACCCGGGTAAGGTGACCGATGAAAACAGGGAGCTTGTAGTAAGAGGGCTTGTTGATATTCTTGGTGTTGATGAAGAAAATCTCAGAAAAAATATTGCAGAAAAGAGTTCTTACGGATATTACAGAATAAAAAGTGAAGTTGAATATTCCGAAAAAACCGCAATTATGGCATATGCAAGAGAAAATAAGATAACCGATGTAATTTTTAACGATCCGGATACCAAGCGTTATTATCCCGACGGTACACTTGCTTCCACTGTTATAGGCTTTACTGGTTCAGACGGCTACGGCCTTAACGGACTTGAGTATTATTATGACGATGCTCTGACGGGGGTGGACGGTAAGATATATACTCTTCAGGACGGTCAGTCAAATGACCTTGAAGGCGGAAACGAAGTTTTGTATGAGCCGGTAAACGGTGCAAATCACGTGCTCACACTTGATAATGAAATACAGACCATCCTCAGAAGTGCGTGTATGACAGCCTTGCAGGAAAACGGTGCGGAAAACGTTTACGGTGTTGTTATGGATACTAAAACAGGTGCTGTTTTAGGTATGTGTAACGTGCCCGACTACGATTCTAACGATCCTTTTACTATTGCCGATTTGAAAACTCTTGAAATGATAGAGCAGATAACGGATGAAAACAAGAAAGAAGAAGAAAAATCTAAGGCAAGAAACTCCCAGTGGAAAAATAAAGCCATTGCCGACTATTATTATCCCGGTTCGGTTTATAAAGTATTTCTTGTAGCAGGTGCAATGGAAGAAGGCATAATAGATGAAAACACTTCCTATACCTGCCACGGTACAATTACTGTGGGCGACAGACACGTTAAGGACTATAATCCCACGGGACACGGTCTTGAAACTCCCATAACACTTCTTGTAAATTCCTGTAATACGTTCTCGGTTTTTGTGGGACAGAAAATGGGAATTGACAATTTCTATAAGTATTTTGAAGCTTTCGGGTTTACCGAAAAAACCGGGATAGATCTTCCCGGTGAAACAACGCCTGTTGCAGGTATTACATACCATTCACCCGATATATCATTTACAAATTCAAACCTTGTCAGTGTATCTTTCGGACAGTCAAATCAGGTAACACCCATGCAGGTTGCAACGGCAATCAGTGCAGTAGGTAACGGCGGTTATCTTATGAAGCCTTATATAGTCAAGAAGACTGTTGATGATTCGGGTAACACTATAGAAGAAACACAGCCTGTGGTAAAAAGACAGGTAATTTCAGGTACAACGGCAAGTACCGTATCCTCCTATATGGAAGAGGTTGTAAAAAGAGGCACCGGTGCAAATGCATATGTTGCAGGTTATCACGTTGCAGGTAAAACCGGTACCAGTGAAAAAACAGGTGTTGAAGAAATAAAATACATTGCATCTTTTGCAGGCTTTGCTCCTTGCGATGATCCTGAAATCACGGTAATCATTGTAATTGATACACCTACGGGTGCTGCTTATTCAGGCGGTGACATTGCCGCTCCCGTTGCAGGCGAAGTATTTGAAAAAGTGCTTCCGTATCTCGGAATTGAACCTGATTACAGCGAGGATGAACTTGCAAAGCTTTCCGAGCCTGCTCCTTATCTTGAAGGAAAGAGTGTAAGCGAAGCAAAGAGCGCACTTGCAGGAACGGATTATACCGTAAGAGTTGTCGGAAGCGGAGATACGGTAATTTCACAGTCTCCCGAAGGCGGCAGAACAACTCCCGCCAACGGTGTTATAGTTCTTTATACTGAAGAGGGTATCCCCGCCGAAACGGCACAGGTGCCTGATTTTACCGGGCTTACCGTTTCACAGGCAAATCAGCTTGCAGTAAACAGAGGCTTTAATATCAAAATATCGGGCAGCTCCTTCTCAAGCAGCTCAGTTGTAGCTTATAAGCAGGAGTATGAAAACGGTACCGAGCTTGAACTCGGCAGTATTATTACTGTATATTTCAGAACAAGCGGTATTTCGGACTGATATAAAACGGATGTGTAAAAAAGAGGAAGAATAATGGCTCATAAATTATCCGGAGGTATTATTTTTGAATCTTGGTACACTGTTAATGAGGTTAGGTACGGAGTGTGAAAATCCTTTTGTTGAAATAACATCCGTTACCGAAAATGTGAAAAATGTAAAAAAAGGCAGTCTTTTTGTTGCCGTTAAAGGACAGAACTCAGACGGAAACGATTATATTGCCGAAGCGTTTTCTTCAGGTGCTGCGGCTGTTGTAACGGATAAACACCCCGCTGAAGGAAATATTATCAAAGTTTCGGATGCCAGACGTGCATATGCGTTTTTGTACAGTGCTTTTTACGGCGATCCGCAGGATAATCTGAGAATCATCGGAATTACAGGCACAAACGGAAAAACAACAACTGCGGAATATATAAAGCATATAATTGAATATTCCGGAGAAAAATGTGCGGTTATAGGCACTCTCGGAAGCAGATGCGGCGAACATTCAAGAGAAACAGGCTTTACCACACCCGAAGCTTCAATACTGTTTGAAGAACTCTCTTTTTATGCAAAAGCGGGTGTAAAATGTGTGATACTTGAGGTTTCCTCTCAGGCGCTTGCTCAGTACAGGGTTGATCCTATAGTTTTTGATATAGGAGTTTTTACAAATATCGGAAGGGATCATCTTGATTATCACGGTACTTATGAAAACTATATCCGTTCCAAATTAAGACTTGCAAGGCTCTGTAAAAAAGCACTTGTAAATGCCGACAGCCTTTTCGGAAAAGTAACTGACTGCTTTAATTCCGATAACTGTTTTACTTATTCGGTAAAAGACGATTATGCGGATATTACCGCAAAAAATGTCAGATATTCGGATGAATGTATATCGTATCTTCTTTTATCGGGCACTACCCTTAAACGTATAAAAGTAAAGGGAATAGGCGATATCACTTTGTATAACTCCCTTGCAGCAGCATCTGCAGCACTGGCTTACGGTATAAATGCAGATACTGTGGCAGAGGCTGTCGGGACTCTTCCCGATGTAAAAGGCAGAATGAAAAAAATATCTTTTTCGGGCAAGGATATATATATTGACTTTGCGCACACGCCCGATGCACTTTTTTCGGTATTGTCTGCATTGAAAAAAGTGTGTAAAAATAATCTGATCTGTGTTTTCGGTTGCGGCGGTGACAGAGATAAAGGCAAAAGAAGCGAAATGGGAAATGTGGCTTCTTCGCTGTGTGATCTTGTTGTTATTACATCCGATAACCCGAGAAATGAAGATCCTGAAAAAATAGCAGACGATATATTAAAAGGTATTAATAATAAAAACAATATATATGCAGAGCTTGACAGATACCGTGCAATAGAGTATGCTCTCGGAAAGGCTCAGGCAGGAGATATTGTTCTTATTGCCGGTAAGGGACACGAGGAGTATCAGCTTACCGCAGGTGAAAAAAAGTATTTCAGTGATGAAATAGCCGTAAAAAAGATACTCGGTGTTTAACTTTTTTCTTTTGTGAAAGGACAGATAGTGATGGAATTATGGCTTTCTTTGATTTTAAGTGTGACAATCGGATTCGGTGTTTCTTTCGGACTCGGATTCGGTGTTGTTCCGTGGCTTCATAAGCTGAAATTCGGTCAGACAATACTTGATATCGGACCAAGCTGGCATAAGAAAAAACAGGGTACACCTACAATGGGCGGTATTCTGATAATTGCAGGCTTTATTGCAAGTGTTGCCGTTGTGCTTATTACTGATAAGCTTCTCGGCGGAAATTTACTTATAAATGAAAACAGCCGCCCTGAAAATGTTGTATATATCAAGATATTCAGCGGAATACTTATGGCAGCGGCATTTTCAATGATTGGGTTTATTGATGACTATATAAAAGTTGTTAAAAAGAGAAATCTCGGTCTTACCGAACTGCAGAAAACAATTTTGCAGGTTCTTGTAATCGCTGTATATCTTTTTACGCTCAATTCCTGCGGCGTTCAGTATACATTTATTCCTTATTTCGGTATGCTGGAAAATAATATTATTTTCTGGATACTCGGCTTTATTGCAATATACGGAACTGTAAATGCTGCCAACTTTACAGACGGTGTTGACGGGCTTTGTTCTTCCGTAACAGCAATAATGTGTATAGCTTTTGCCGTATGCGGTGTCATAATGAATTTCTCCGGCATGACAGTTATCTGTGCGGCTCTTTTCGGTGCTCTTCTCGGTTTTCTTATGTGGAACTGGAATCCTTCAAAAGTTATTATGGGCGATCTCGGTTCATTCTTTATCGGCGGTATGATAGTATCATTTGCATATGATCTTGATGCCCCCTGGCTTATTGTTCTTATAAGTGTTATATATGTTATTGAATTCGGCTCAGACCTTTTGCAGATAGCTTATGTGAAAACTCATAACGGAAAAAGACTTTTTAAAATGGCTCCCATACATCATCATTATGAAATGAGCGGTTGGAGTGAAAAGAAAATCTGTAAAGTGTTTATGCTTGTCACTGCTATCGGCTCTGCAGCTGCAGTAGCTCTCACGTGGTTCGGCAGACTGCAGTAAAGAAAAAAACTTTACATATAATAAAATTCTGAAAGGAAAAGCGGCCGCAAATGCTTTTGTTTTTGCAGGCTGTAGGTTATATCTATGCAAAACGGTGCAACCGTAAGCCGAAACAGCGGCGCAACAAGAAAACGTTCATCTTCGGGCGGATTAGCTTCTTTTATATATCACTACCTGAAAGAAAAAGGCGGTTTGTGGGCAAAAGGCTCATTTGACGTTAAATTATTTGTATTTATCACTATTGCCATTGTTTTTGGCCTTGTAATGCTCTATTCGGCAAGCTATCCCGACGGTTCTGTCAAAGAAGACGATCCTGCATTTTATCTTAAAAAACAGCTTTTCGGTGTGGCAGTAGGCTTTGTTGCTATGATAATTATCTCCAAAATGAACTACAAGATATTTATGGAGTTAGGTGCATACGCAGGTTCTTTTGTATCTTTTGTGCTTCTTGTTGCGGTTCTTGTTATGGGTGAAGATGAAGACGGAAGCAGTATCAAGCGGTGGCTTCGTATCGGCGGAATAGAGTTTCAGCCGTCAGATATAGCAAAGCTGACATTGATTCTTACTCTGGCATATATGCTTCATAGATATAACTATCTTGTTATCAGTAAAAAGCCCCTAAACTTCGGCTTGGCAAATGCCGTAAACGGAAAAGTAGGAAAGCCCGTTATAAACGAATCCGCAATTATTGTTATGGCGTGTGCTTTTGTAATTTTAGCTTATGTGGGACTTGTTCTTGTCGGCTCACATCTTTCGGGTGCAATAATTATGCTCGGCATTTCTGTTTGTGTGCTGTATGTGGGAGAAGTGCGTATGACATGGTTCGGTGTCGGAATAATCTGTGCGATACTTGCTTTTGCACTTGCTTATTTTACAGGAATAATAAAGCCCTATCAGATACAGCGTATTGTTTCTTTTGTGGGGGATAACGAAGACCCCCTCGGTGCAGACTGGCAGACCAATCAGGCACTGTATGCAATAGGTTCAGGCGGATTCTTCGGCAAGGGACTCGGTCAGTCTATACAGAAGTATGACTATGTTCCCGAGCCTCAGAACGATATGATTTTTTCAATTATTGTTGAAGAACTGGGATTTTTAGGCGGTTTTCTTTTAATATTGCTTTTTGCGCTTATTGTATGGCGAGGTACTGTTATCGGTATCAATTGTCCTACAAGATACGGCGCACTTGTTGCATTCGGTATTACATTCAAGCTTGCTATGCAGGTTGCGCTTAATATCGGTGTTGCAACTGATTTTATACCGAACACAGGTATTACATTACCGTTTTTCAGTTACGGCAGAACAGCTTTGATTGTTAACCTGGTGGAAATAGGAATACTTCTCAGTGTTTCGAGAAGTTCGCGTATCAGAAAAGTCTGACAGATAAAGGGTGAATTATTATGAGGATAATGTTTGCTGCAGGCGGTACGGGCGGACACATAAACCCCGCGCTATCCGTAGCACAGGAAATAAGAAGCAGATTTCCCGATGCGGAAATCCTTTTTGTGGGAACAAAGGATAAAATGGAAGCAACACTTGTTCCCAAAGCCGGTTTTAACTTCGCAACCATAGATATCAGCGGCTTTCAGAGATCCTTTGCTCCTTCGGATATAATTTATAATATCCGGACACTTAAAAAGCTTCTGTTTGTAACAGGGCAGTGCAAAAAGATAATTGATGAGTTCAGACCCGATGTTGCCGTAGGCTTTGGCGGATATGTAAGCGGTCCCGTTATCCGAACTGCGCACAAGTGTTCGGTAAAAACTGCTATACACGAGCAGAATGCTTTTCCGGGAAAAACAAATATTGCACTGTCTAAATACGCCGATGCCGTAATGCTTACTGCGGGTGAAGCAGAAAAATATCTGAAATGTCAGACTTCTCCTGTTGTAACGGGGCTTCCCGTAAGAGAAGAGATATTAACGGCAGAAAAGGCAGCTGCAAGAAAAGCTCTTTCCATTCCCGAAGATAAAACGGTTATTCTTTCAACCGGCGGCAGTCTCGGTGCACAGGCAATAAACGAAGTAATGTGCGAGATTATAAAAGAATTTTCCGATAAAGATATAGTTTTTGTTCACGGCTACGGTCAGAACGGTAAATGGGTACCCGAAAAACTTAAAGAATACGGTATCGATATTGAAAAACACAGTAATTTACTTGTAAGCGAATATATTTACGATATGGCAACATATATGGCTTCGGCAGATCTTGTTATAAGCAGAGCGGGAGCAAGCTCATTGGCGGAAATTCAGGCATTGGGAAAAGCTTCATATCTTATTCCGTATCCCTATGCTTCGGAAAATCATCAGTTCCATAATGCCATGGCACTTGTAAATCAGGACGCGGCTATGGTCTGCGAGCAAAAAGATCTTGAATCATCAAAAGTAATTGATGTTATAAAAGATTTGACAGATGACCGTGTAAAATACATAAATATGGGAAAAAATGCCCGTAAAATGGCAAAGTGCGATGCAAAGCGCCGCATAACCGATATAGTTCTTTCGCTTATTAAATAAAATTCAGCAGAAAACAAAATTGCAGTAATATTTGCCCGGTGAGTAACATAGAATATAAGTCATCTTTGTAACACGGACAAAAATCCTTTCATAGAATAAAACGTAAGTTTATCAGTGAAAGGGTGTAAGTATGAGTGAGTATGTTATAGAGGGCGGAAAAAGACTTTACGGTGAATGTGGTGTGCAGGGGTCCAAAAACAGCGCACTCCCCATACTTGCCGCAACACTGTTGTGTGACGGCGTATGTACCGTAAATAACTGCCCCGATATTCTTGATGTGGAGGCTACATCAAATATATTGCGGCATCTGGGATGTAAGGTAACAAGAGACGGCTCTTGTGTTACCGTGGATTCAGGCGGTGCTTCGGGCTATGAAATACCCGAACCCCTGATGCGTGAAATGCGTTCTTCCGTAATTTTTCTCGGAGCTATTCTTGCCAAAAACGGCAGAGTAAGAATATCAACTCCCGGCGGCTGCGAAATAGGACTTCGTCCCATTGATCTTCACCTTGATGCCATGAAGAAGCTCGGTGCTGAAATCAGTGACGAATTCGGTCACATTGAATGCACCTGCCCTGACGGTCTTCGTGGTACAAATATTTCACTTTCGTTCCCGAGTGTGGGAGCTACGGAAAATATTATAATTGCGGCAAGTACCGCAAAAGGAACAACAACTATAGTAAATGCGGCAAGAGAACCTGAGATCAGCGATCTTGCCGATTTTCTCAACAGCTGCGGTGCGAGGATATCGGGCGCAGGGCAGGGAACTGTGACGGTAGAGGGTGTGAAAAAGCTTTCCTGCACCTCTCATAGTGTTATTCCTGACAGAATAGCCGCAGCAACATATATGGCAGCCGCAGCAATTACGGGCGGCAGATTAAAGCTGATAAATGTAATTCCGGCACACTTAAGACCGATGATAGATCTTTTTGAGGAAGCCGGTTGCGTGGTGAGTACAGACTGCAAAAGTGTATGTATCGAATCTTCGGGCGAACTGAGAAGCGTCAGAATGATACGCACAATGCCGTATCCCGGTTTTCCCACGGATATTCAGGCACCTGTTGCCGCAATGCTTACAAAAGCACACGGAACAAGTGTTATGATTGAAACAATTTTTGAAAACAGATTCAAATATATCGGAGAACTTGTCCGTTTCGGTGCAAAAATAAGTGTAGACGGCAGAATGGCTGTTATAGAAGGTGTGCGCTCCCTTCACGGAGCGAATGTTATAACACCGGATCTCAGAGGCGGTGCTGCCCTTATGATAGCAGGACTCGGTGCTTCGGGTACTACCGTTATAAGCGACATAAGACACATCGAACGAGGATATGAAAGTCCCGAAAAGGTGATATCAGGTCTTTCGGGAATAATTAAAAGGATTGATAAAGATGGATCGGAAAAATCAGACTGAACATGAAATTCTGAATATGCATGACAGCCGTTTTTCGGGTGAGGAAAGAGCAAGAATGGCTCAAGCCAATGCCGGTGCAAGAAAAAGAAATGCCAAAAACGGCAAGGATTCTGCTGAAAAGAGTAACTCAAATAAAAATGCGGCAAGTGCCAAAAAGAGTGAGGGAAGCCGCAACGACAAAGTACGTACAAGTACAAAACAGAGAAAAAAAGAGAAAAAAAGACAGAACAATCTTCTTGTGGCGTTGCTTTTTATTGCGGCAATCGCTGCTATTGGCATAGCCTGTGTTTTTGTTCTCAAAATAAATACTGTTGAGATAGTAAACTTATCGGACACATATTCAAACAAAAGCATTGCCGCTCAGTCAGGTATTGAAGAGGGGGATAGTATGCTTCTTATTAATACGGAAGCTGCAAAAAATGCAATTACAACAAATCTTCCGTTTATCGAAAATGCCGTTATAGAAAGACAGTGGCCCGATAAAGTAGTTATTACTGTTGAATATGCTGAAACCGCAATGGTAATAGACAGCGGTTCGGGATATATTCTGTTAAACAAAAATTGTAAGGTTCTTGATAACGATGCTCCCGTTTTTATGGATATGGCGGCACAGGTGAAAGGTGTAAAGGTGCTTTCAGCCCAACCCGGAAGCCAGATAGTGTTTGACGGAGAAATTGACACAGCTTCTCTTTCATCGCTTGTTTATGCGGTTGAAGAAAACGGAATCGAAAAAGTTTCCTGCTACGATTTAACCAAAATTACAGATATTGTTCTTATGATAGACAGAAGAATAGAAGTAAAGCTCGGAACACTTGCTTCCGCCGCAGATAAGCTCGGTTTTTGCCGTGAGGTAATAAAGCGCACACTGGAAGAAGATTCCAATCACGCAATGCTTATTGATATCACAGCCGACGGAACCGCATATGCACGGGTAAAAGATGATAATCATGTAAATTACGAAGAAGAAACCACACTTGAAGAAGTGACCCTGTCAGAAGGTGAATCGCATCCGGCAGAAGAAACAACTGCCTCATTCAGTGTCGGATAAGGGCGTCTATTATTGGAATTGCATAAAAAATGGCGCAATAATATGCGCGCAAATATATCGTGTAACAATTTGTAATATTTTTTTATTTTATTCTTGAATTTTAAGAATAAGTATGTTAGTATAAAAAAAGATTATTGTGCAAAATAGTATTGGAGGATATAAATATGGGATTTGAAATGTCAAATGAGTACGATCTTGTTACTCAGATTAAGGTCGTAGGCGTTGGCGGCGGCGGCGGAAATGCCGTTAACCGCATGGTTGAGTCAAATGTACAGGGTGTTGAATTCATCGCTGTTAATACAGATAAACAGGTTCTTATCAGTTCTAAGGCTACAAATAAGATCCAGATCGGTGAAAAAGTTACTTCCGGTCAGGGTGCAGGTTCAAAGCCCGAAATAGGCAAAAAGGCTGCAGAAGAAAGTGCAGAAGCTATAAATGAAGTTCTTGCAGGTACCGATATGGTATTTATTACCGCAGGTATGGGCGGCGGCACAGGTACAGGTGCGGCTCCCGTTATTGCTCAGCTTGCAAAAGAAAAGGGCATTCTTACTGTCGGTATCGTTACAAAGCCCTTTGAATTTGAAGGTCGCCGCCGTATGCAGCAGGCAGAGGCAGGTATCGCAGAACTTGCACAGCACGTAGACAGCCTTATTGTTATTCCCAACGAGAGACTTAAGCTCGTATCCGATCAGAAAATTACATTCCTCAATGCATTCTCAATTGCTGATGATGTTCTTCGTCAGGGTGTAAAGAGCATTGCTGAACTTATCAAGATTCCCGGAATCATCAATCTTGACTTTGCTGATGTAACTTCAATTATGAAGGATGCAGGTCACGCTCATATGGGTGTCGGCAGAGGCAGCGGTAAGGATAAAGCAGAAGCTTCCGCAAATGCTGCTATCTCCAGTCCCCTTCTTGAAACAACCATTCAGGGTGCAAAGGGTGTTATCATTCTTATCTCCGCATCAACTGATATTACACTTGATGATGTTGATATTGCCGCAACAATCGTTAAAGATGCAGCAGATATCGATGCAAATATCATTTTCGGTGTATCAACCGATCCCTCACTTGATGATGAAATGGTAGTAACCGTTATTGCAACAGGTTTCGGTAAAGACGGCAATAATGTTAATCCCGTTCCCGCAGCAGAGAAGAAGACAGTTGAACCCGAAATCAGCGAAAAGGCTCAGTTTGAACCCGAAAATGACAAGGGTGTTGACGATGAAAGCATTATGGATATTTTCAATATCTTTAAGAACAAGAACTGATCAGATCCCCCTAAAAACAGAATTTGTTCAATAAATACTAAGGGGCGTCCTGCAGACGCCCCGATTTTTGCTTTTTATGAAAACGGTATTATATTTTCGTAAAATGCTTTCTCAGTATATAATACGGTCGGATGCTTGTTGGTCTGACCTTACGAAAGGATATTATTTATGGCAGATAACAAAAAAATGGTCGAAGCCATTACTTCAATGGAAGAAGATTTCGGCAAATGGTATACCGATGTTGTAAAAAAGGCTGACCTTATAGACTATTCAAGTGTTAAAGGTTGTATGATAATCCGTCCCTACGGCTATGCAATATGGGAACTTCTTCAGAAACAGATGGACGAGCGTTTCAAGGAAACAGGTCACGAAAATATTTATATGCCCCTGTTTATCCCAGAATCTCTTTTGCAGAAAGAAAAAGACCACGTTGAAGGCTTTGCCCCCGAAGTTGCATGGGTAACTCACGGTGGTAGTGAACCCTTACAGGAGCGTCTTTGTGTAAGACCCACATCTGAAACCCTTTTCTGTGAGCATTATGCAAATATTGTTCAGTCTTACAGAGATCTTCCCAAGCTCTACAATCAGTGGTGTAATGTTGTAAGATGGGAAAAAACAACAAGACCTTTCCTTCGTTCAAGAGAATTCTTATGGCAGGAAGGTCACACAGTTCACGCAACAGCCGAAGAAGCCATTGAAGAAACAGAACGTATGCTTAACCTCTATGCAGACTTCTGTAAGGATGTTCTTAATATGCCCGTTGTTAAAGGCAGAAAGACCGATTCCGATAAGTTTGCAGGTGCAGAGGCTACATATGCCATAGAAGCCCTTATGCACGACGGTAAGGCGCTTCAGGCAGGCACATCACACTATTTCGGTGACGGCTTTGCAAGAGCTTTCAATATGACCTACACTGATAAAGAAAATAAGCAACAGTATGTTCATCAGACCTCATGGGGAACAACAACAAGACTTATCGGTGCTATCATTATGTCACACGGCGACAATAACGGTCTTGTGCTTCCTCCCAAGGTAGCCCCCACTCAGGTGGTTATCATTCCCATTGCCGCACATAAACCCGGTGTTAAGGAAAAGGCAGAAGAGTTAAGAACCCGTCTTGCCTCTCAGTTCAGAGTAAAATGCGATAATACAGATAATTCAGCAGGTTGGAAATTCGCTGAATATGAGATGAAGGGTGTGCCTCTTCGTCTTGAAATCGGTCCCAAGGATATAGAAAACAACCAGTGTGTTCTTGTCCGCCGTGACAACAGACAGAAGTATTTTGTTTCTCTTGATAATCTTGAAGAAGAAATTGCAAATCTTCTTAATGAACTGGGAACTGCTCTTTATGAGAAAGCTCTTCAGAATATAGAGAAGAAGACATACAGATGCACTTCAATTGATGAAATAAAGACTTCACTTGCAGAAAACGGCGACGGCTTTGTTAAAGCTATGTGGTGCGGCAGTGAAGAGTGTGAAGATAAAGTTAAGGAACTTACAGGCGTAGGTTCAAGATGTATCCCCTTTGAACAGGAAAATCTTTCAGATACCTGCGTATGCTGCGGCAAAAAAGCCGTCAATATGGTAGTCTGGGGCAATGCATATTAATAAAAGCATAAAAACCTGTTTTAATAACTGCAAATAACA
This sequence comes from Acutalibacteraceae bacterium, assembly GCA_045538645.1. Classification (GTDB taxonomy): domain Bacteria; phylum Bacillota; class Clostridia; order Oscillospirales; family Acutalibacteraceae; genus RUG806. The sequence continues at coordinate 26,457 of JAZSRT010000054.1, forward strand.
ATGAATTTTTTGTCAGTAGTAAAAATTAAGGGCAGCGCATATTGCGCTGCCCTGTTGTTGTATTACATATCTGTGAAATTAAAACTTTTCAAGACCGACTGAAGCTCTGAGTATCATTCTGGCATCAGAAGCTGTAACTGTTGAACTCTTGTCAATATCAGCAGCCTTAGTCTGAGTTGCTGTAAGCTTTTCGAGATTTACGGATGCTCTGAGAGCAAGTCTTGCGTCGGATGCTGTAACCTTACCGTCGTTATCTACGTCACCGAGTGTGTATGCATCATACTCAAAGAGGCCTGTAAGAAGATCGTCAACAAGGTCGATAGCTGCAACATTAACTTTCTTACCGAAAAGAGAAGCATTTTCGTTCTGAGCAAGGATAGCAACAGAAGCTTCTAAATCAAAGTTAAGAAGATTGCCGAGGAGCTTATCCATAAGCATTGTTTCAATATCAAACTTGAAGGAATTATTTCCGCAGCCTGATATGAAAGAAAGATCAATGAGAGAATCGAGGATAACATTGAGCTTGTAGAATCCGCCGTTACCGTCTGTTGTGCCTCTTACTGTTGTAAGAGAATCAGCAGCTGCGGGAAGACCGTCAACAAGGTTGAGCGCCCAGTCTACAATATCATCAAGATAATCAGCACCTGTCCACTTGGAAGTGTTTGCAGGAAGCTCATAATATGTTGTGCTCTTATTGTAATCAAGAGACTTAGCAGCTGTTTCCATACCGATTTCAAAAATAAGGTCGATACAAGCTGCATCTGAAAGAGTTGTTACGTTAGCTGCTTTTGTTGCTGCTGTAATGTTTACGGGAACCCAGTCTTTGTTTGTTACTGCATATTTAGCAGCAAGAACGCCGAGCTGTTCAAGAGTTTTTGCAGAATTAACTTCTTTCATGTTTGCATTTTCAAACCAACCCTCGAAGAAGAGCTTAAGAACTGCAACTGCCATTTCTTCAGAGGACATATTCTTTACTTTAGCGGCAGTGAAGCCTGAAAGGTCAACACCGAGATCGGGGAGATCCTTAATAAGAGGAAGGATATAACGGAATGTCTTTGTAAGGTTGCCGTTGAGCTTGTCATTTCCGCCCTTTTCAAGACCGATTTTCTTGAGCTCTGCGGGCTTGATAATAACTTCAAGAAGAGTGATAACCGCATTGTTGAGCTGAGCTACCATGTTACCCTTGCCTGCACCGAGATAAGCATCAAATGTATCTGCCTTGAATTCAAAGTCAAGATTGATAACTTTTGCAAGTGTGCCGGTTGTATCTTTTGCAGCAAGGTCCTTGAGAGCATTCTTTGCATCGTTGTTAAGAAGGTCAAGGAGAAGGTTTGCATAGATGTCGCCTGCATATGTTTCAAGAAGACCGTAGATTGTGAGGTTCATAACCTTGCCTGCATCTGCCTTTGAAACTGAATCTGTTCCTGTGAGGAGCTGAAGGAAAGCAACAGCAACGAGCTCGTCAGTTGTGTAATTCTTATATGCGTTGTAATCAAGAGAAAGTGCATCGCAAAGCATTTCCTTGATGGCATCAGGTCCTATTACATTTGTAATTTCTTTATTGAGATCAAAGTTTGCAAGCTTAAGTGCATTGTCAATAATAAAGCCGAAAGAAAGGTCACCCTTAACAGCTTCCTTTATTACGCTTGTGTTGTCGCTGAGGAACTGGAGAAGTGCATATACAGCATTGAGATTTTTATTCTTACCTGTGTCAACATTCTTAAGGGCAGCAGCGTTAAGCTTGAGTTCGCCGACTTTAAGAGTATTTGCAACACTGTAAAGAGAATCGATAAGCTGGTTTACAGAGCCGATTTTGATACCAAAAATACCAAGAATATTTTTTACGTTTTTGTCGATATCCAGATTTGCAAGAACATATGAGTCAAGCCATGTTACGAGAATTGTTGCAAGTTCTTCATCTGTAGCTTTTGTCAAATCTGTGCTACCGATTGCCTTCTGAAGGTCTTCATCTTCAACTAACATAAAAACAAGACGGAGGACTGAACCTGTTACTTCTTCTTTTCTGTTGTTGATGCTCTTAAGAAGCCATTCTACAAGAGAGCCGAGGCTGTCGGGTTGAATGAGCTTTTCAACTGTTGTAACATCATCCTTTATTGCGCTGGCAGATGCCATAAGCGGAACAGAGGAGAAAGCGAGTACCATTGCGAGTACTAATGCAATGATTTTGTTTGTTTTTTTCATCAAAAAACATCCTTTCTGTGTAATTATAACCGTGGCGCATTGATATACGGCGATTATACGTATATTTTAAATTAACTTTTTTTAATTGTCAACACTCTAATGTTTGTGGTTTTTACCAATAATTTGTTCATTAATTTGTAATAAATTCAAGGATAAAAAAAATCAGTTCCGGCTTTTCAGGAAAATTTCACAAACTGAGCCCGGTTTTTTGTTACACTTGTAAAAAGCTTGGTATTTTGAAGAAACTGCAAATTAAAATCTTTACCGAATTTATAAAAATTAGCAAAAATGCAGAAAAGTTTAAAAAACTTTAAGATTCTTTTTCTTTTTTCTTGATTTTGCGTTTTTTGTGAGTTATACTGTCATTGGTTTGAATTAATTATCTGTTTTTGTTCGGGAGGGCAAGTATGAAGCTGCTTGAAGATAAAATAATAACCTGTGGAAGCGTGTTCCCCGGAAATATCCTTAAGGTAGACAGTTTTCTTAATCATCAGCTTGATGTTCAGCTTCTCAGCGAACTGGGTAAAGAATTCTACAGACTTTTTTCTGATAAAAATATAACCAAGATTCTCACTGTTGAGGCATCGGGGATTGCCATTGCTTGTTTTGCCGCATTACATTTTGATGTGCCCGTGGTATTTGCAAAAAAAGGTCATCACAAAAATATCGGTCCCGATTGTTATACAGCGGAGGTCTTTTCTTTTACTAAAGGAACAAGCTACACTGTTTTTGTTTCAAAAAAATATCTTTCCCCCGATGATAATGTGTTGATTATAGATGATTTTCTGGCAAACGGACAAGCTGCATTAGGACTTAAAAAGATAGTTGAAGATGCAGGCGCAACACTTCAGGGTGTGGGAATTGCCATTGAAAAAGGTTTTCAGGACGGCGGCAAAAAGCTTCGAGAAGCCGGCGTTAATGTCAAGTCTTTAGCAATCATTGATTCTATGACTGATACAAGTATCAGTTTCAGAAGTGATGATTGATATAAGAATATAAAAAAATTGGAGGAACCCAAAGTGAAAAAAGTATTCAAAGTACTCGCTCTCGTTCTTGCACTTTCTATGGTAGTTGCATTCGCTGCTTGCGGCGGCAACACAGAAGAAACCACAGCTGCAAACGAAGAGACAACAGTTGCATCAGGCGCTCTTGCCGACGTAAAGATGGGTCTTATCTGTCTTCATGACGAAAACTCAACTTACGATTCAAACTTCATCCAGGCTGCAAAGGCTGCTCAGGAAGAACTCGGTTTTGAACTTGTTATCAAGACAAACGTTCCCGAAGATGACTCTTGTGCACAGGCTGCAGAAGAACTCGCAGAAGACGGTTGCAATGTTATTTTCGCTAACAGCTTCGGCCACGAATCTTACATTATGACTGTAGCAGAAGATTATCCCGATATTGAATTCTGCCATGCAACAGGTACAAATGCAAAAACAGCAGGTATTGCTAACTTCCACAATGCTTTCGCATCTATCTACGAAGGCAGATATCTTGCAGGTATTGCTGCAGGTATGAAGATCAATGAAATGATCGAAGCAGGCGACATCACTGCTGAAGAAGCAAAGATGGGTTATGTAGGTGCTTTCCCCTATGCAGAAGTTATCTCAGGTTACACATCTTTCTATCTTGGCGCAAAGAGTGTTTGCCCCACAGTTACAATGAGTGTTAAGTATACAAATTCCTGGTTTGATATATCTCTTGAAAAGGAAGCTGCTCTTGCTCTTATTAATGACGGTTGCATCCTTGTAAGCCAGCACGCTGACTCTGAAGGTGCTCCCAAGGCTTGTGAAGAAAACGGTGTTCCCAATGTTGCTTACAATATCAGCACAATCAACCTTGGACCCACAACAGCTCTTATTTCTTCCAAGATTGACTGGACTCCCTACTTCAAGCTTATCGTTGAATCTGTAGCTGCTGATACAGCTATTCCCGCTGACTGGTGCGGTACTCTTGCTACTGGTTCTGTTGTTCTTACAGAACTCAATGCTGATGTAGCTGCTGAAGGTACTCAGGAAGCTATCGACAAGGCTCTTGCAGAGCTTAAAGACGGTACTCTTAAAGTATTCGACACAACTACTTTCACAGTAAACGGTGCAGAACTCACTTCTTACCTTGCTGACGTTATTCCCGACGAAGCATTTGAAAAGGATACAGAAGTTGTTGCTGACGGTGCTTTCAATGAATCCGATGTTGAAGGTATGAGAAGTGCTCCTTACTTCGATATCATTATCGACGGTATCACAGCATAATTTTTCGGCTTGATTGAATAACCTCATTCGGGCGGAGCAAGTTTCTGCTCCGCCCGTTAGGTTTTACTTGAACAAGATTAATTTTTAATAATGTCCGTAAGCATTTGCGGATATTCTTAAAGGTTAAACTAAGGAGGATATCCATGGAGAATACAGGCACTGCCAATGTAAAAGCCCGTGAAGTACCCGCAATTGAGCTTGTGGGTATAACCAAGCGTTTCGGTTCTGTTGTTGCAAACAAAGATGTTTGTCTTACGGTGAATAAAGGTGAAATACTTTCTATTCTCGGTGCAAACGGCAGCGGTAAAACAACGCTTATGAATATGATCTCCGGTATTTATTTCCCCGATGAAGGTCAGATATTTATAAACGGTGAAGAGGTGACTATTGCTTCACCCAAGGATGCTTTCAAGTATAAAATCGGTATGATACATCAGCATTTTAAGCTTGTTGATGTTTTTTCTGCTGCTGAAAATATCGTTCTCGGACTTGAAGGTCAGGGGAAATATGATATAAAAAAGGCGACAGCAGAGATACAGAAAACCTGCGACAAGTTCGGTTTTAATGTTGACCTTAACAAAAAAGTTCATGAAATGTCTGTTTCTGAAAAGCAGACTGTTGAAATCGTAAAGGTTCTTTACAGAGGTGCAGATATTCTTATTCTTGATGAACCTACGGCTGTTCTTACTCCTCAGGAAATAAAAAAGCTTTTTGCGGTTCTTAAGAATATGAAGGAACACGGAAAATCCATAGTTATAATTACACACAAACTCAATGAGGTACTTGAAGTTTCCGACAGCGTTTCTGTTCTTCGTAAAGGCGAATATATAGGCACTGTCAGAACTGCCGATACTGATGCGTCTTCACTTACTCAGATGATGGTGGGTAAAAAGGTTGAGCTTAATATTGAAAGAAGTGAACCCAAAAACAGCAGCGACAGGCTTGTTGTTGAAAATCTTAACTGCCGCAACCGCGAGGGGCAGTATGTTGTAAAAGATGTTTCGTTTACTGCAAAATCGGGTGAAATACTCGGTGTTGCGGGCATTTCGGGAAGCGGTCAGAGAGAACTGCTTGAAGCTATAGCAGGTCTTCAGAAGCTTGACAGCGGTTCAATTATTTACAATGATCCCGAAACAGGAAAAACAGAAGACCTCAGAAATAAAACACCTATGCAGATAAGAAATCTCGGCGTTCGTCTTTCTTTTGTTCCCGAAGACAGACTTGGTATGGGACTTGTCGGTAATATGGATATTGTCGATAATATAATGCTTCGAAGCTACAAAAAAGGTCATTCGGCATTTTTGCAAAGAAAAGAACCCAAGGACCTTGCAGAGCGTATTATACGGGACCTTGAAGTTGTAACCCCCAGTGCCGCAACACCTGTGCGCCGTCTGTCGGGCGGTAATGTACAGAAGGTGCTTGTAGGCAGAGAAATATCTTCCGCGCCTACGGTGCTTATGGTTGCCTACCCTGTAAGAGGTCTGGATATCAATTCATCCTACACCATATATAATCTTCTGAATGAGCAGAAAAATTCGGGTGCATCCATTATTTTTGTCGGTGAAGATCTTGACGTGCTTATTGAGCTTTGCGATCGTATTATGGTTATAAGCGGCGGTAAAATATCGGGAACTGTAGATGCGAGAAATACAACAAAAGAAGAAATCGGTCTTCTTATGACAAAATCGGGAGGTGAGAGCGATGTCTGATATCAAAAAACATTCTGAGCCTCTCATAAGGCTTTCAAAAAACGATGCTTTGCCTGCGTGGAAGGCATGGATGGTAAGAATATGTGCTGTACTTCTGTCATTGGTAGTATGCTCGTTTATTGTTATTCTTGTAACAGATATCAATCCTATAGAATTTTTTGTTGAAGTTTTTAAAGGCAGCTTCGGCTCTAAAAACAAAATGTGGAAGATGCTCCAGGAAACGTCAATACTTCTGTGCATCTCACTTGCCGTAACACCTGCGTTCAAAATGAAATTCTGGAACATCGGTGCAGAAGGTCAGGTGCTTGTGGGAGCACTTGCTACTGCAGCATGTATGAAATATTTCAGTGCGGGAATGACCTCTGCAACACTTATTCCCGTTATGTTTATCTGCAGTGTTCTTGCAGGTATCATATGGGGTGTTATCCCTGCAATTTTTAAGGCCCAATTTGATACAAATGAAACTCTGTTCACACTTATGATGAACTATGTTGCAATTCAGCTTGTTTCTTTTATGATCGCTGTCTGGGTTCCCACGGGCTCACAGGTTGTGGGTGTTATCAACAGAAGCACAAAAATAGGCTGGTTGCCTGATGTTTTCGGTCAGAAGTATGTAATAAATGTACTTGTTGTGGTTTTACTTACAATTCTTGTTTATATTTATCTTAAATATTCAAAACACGGCTATGAACTTTCGGTTGTCGGTGAAAGTGTTAATACTGCAAGATATATCGGTATAAATGTTAAAAAAGTTATTATCAGAACTATGATAGTATCAGGTGCACTTTGCGGTATTGCAGGCTTTTTGCTTGTTGCCGGTACTGACCATTCAATTTCTATAGACACGGCAGGCGGTAACGGATTTACTGCTATTATGGTTTCGTGGCTTGCAAAGTTCAATCCCATTGTTATGATAATCACTTCGTTTATTATTTCCTTCCTTGATATCGGTGCAAGTCAGATTGCATCATCCTTTAATCTGAATGAAAGTGTTGCCGAAATTCTCACAGGTATAATTATTTTCTTTATTATAGGTTGTGAATTCTTTATTAATTACAAGGTAAACTTCCGTTCAAGAAAGAATAAGCAGGAGGTGGAAAAATGATTTTTGCCATAGCTCAGTTTTTTAAGCAGGCGGTCATTCAGGGTATTCCGCTTCTGTTCGGTTCTACAGGTGAAATTGTAACCGAAAAATCAGGTAACCTTAATCTCGGTATTCCCGGTATTATGTACATGGGCGGTATTTCAGGAATTATCGGTGCATTTTTCTATGAAATGTACGGAAATGTGGATAATGCATTCTTGTGCGTGCTTGTTCCCCTTATCTGTTCTTGTATCGGTTCCGTTCTTATGGGACTTATCTACAGCTTTCTTACTATTACATTAAGAGCAAATCAGAACGTTACGGGTCTTGCCATAACTACCTTCGGTGTTGGTGTGGGCAATTTCTTCGGCGGTTCTCTTCCCAGTCTTTTCGGTCAGCCCAGCGGTACTATTTCTCTTATTGCAACGGGAAACTATTTCAAGACCACGCTTCCTTTTGCCGATAAGCTCGGTGCTTTCGGTGTTGCATTTTTGTCCTACGGTTTTCTTGCTTATCTTGCAGTTATTATTGCAATAATATGCTCTGTTGTTCTTACCAAAACAAGAGTGGGACTTAATCTGAGGGCTGTAGGTGAATCTCCTGCAACGGCAGATGCCGCAGGTATCAGTGTTACAAAGTATAAGTATATAGCCACCTGCATAGGCAGTGCAATAGCAGGTCTCGGCGGTCTGTATTTTGTTATGGACTACACGGGCGGTGCATGGACAAACGGCGGTTTCGGTGACAGAGGCTGGCTTGCCATTGCTCTTGTTATCTTTGCCGTGTGGAAGCCAAAGTTCGGTATTTTAGGTTCAATTCTTTTTGGCGGACTTTATATTCTTCCTATGCAGTTCAACGGACTTTCATCTGCCGCAACGGAGCTTATAAAGATGCTTCCTTATGTGGTAACTATTCTTGTTCTTATTATCATAAGTATCCGCAAAAAGCGTGAAAACCAGCCCCCTGCATCTCTCGGAATTTCCTATTTCCGAGAAGAAAGATAAAACAGCAACCGTGACGGTTTTTCTGTTTTGTCAATATAAATGAATACAGAGTATCCGAATCAATTTCATGCTTGTGATTCGGATACTTTTTATTTATTATATAGGAAATTGCTCGCGTTGTGAGCAATTTGCATATAACAAGAAACACCTACAGCCCCCAAGATTGGGGGAAGGGGGTTGATAAATCGCAAGCTTTTTTCTTATAAATATTGATATTTTTTTGTATTTGTGTTATTATAATTCTATCTGTTTAGTTAGGAGTATTCTGATGCGTAATTATGCAAAAGCATTAAAAATAACGGTTGCAGTTTTTCTTGTTCTGACCGTGTTTTTTATGTCTTCCTGTGGGGTGAAAACCGAAAAGCTTTCGGATATTTCCGGCAGGGAATATCTGTCGGGCGAAGCAAAATACAGAAGCACCGTTAAACGCGGAAGTATAAAAGCAGCTGCTTCAGACAGTGCAGAGCTTTATTTTGATTCCGAAAACGGAAGTATTTCATTTTATGATAAGCTTTCGGGAAATACCTGGAATTCTTTGCCTGCATTCAATAATGATTTTGCATCAGTGCTTGTGATAAAGGTTCTTAAAGACAGTTTTGTTTATGAGCTTGATCTTGTTAATTCTCTTGACAACAGTGAAAGTATAGTTTATGAAAAAAAGGATGACGGAATTACTGTCACATATACCTTTTCCGCAGAGGATGTAAGTGTGTCTGTGCCTGTTGATTTTACGCTTGACGGAGCTTTCTTTAATGCAAGTATTGATACATCTGCGGTTATTTTGAGCGAAAATGCAAAACTTATTTCTGTTGCATTTCTTCCGTATCTCGGAGCAATAAGATATTCCGAAAATGATTTTGATATAAATTCTTTCGGCGATTGGTTTCTTGTTCCCGACGGCCCGGGAGGGCTTATGTATACAGCCGTGGAAGACGAAGCCACTTCCTCATTTTTGTTTTCTGTTTACGGTAATGAGTATTATGAGGATACCGTATCAGCCTCTATTGGTGCATATGCCGTAAAACAGGGTGATGCACTTTTAAGTGCCGTTATTACCGAAGGCGAAGAAAATACTCTTATAAGAGCAATGCGTGCAAATGCAGATAAAAAGAACATAAACCGCATATATCCTGAATTTATCGTTACTCCCGTAAGCGGTGAAGAGGGCAGTATCAGTGTGGGCAGTTCTTATAACGGCAGATTTACGGTTGTATACGAAACTCTTGAAGGGGAGTCTGCCGATTATATCGGTGCGGCAGTATCCGTCCGTCAGATACTTGTCAACAACGGAATTCTGAGAGACAAAATCTCTGAGAATGAATTTCCTTTATATATTTCTCTTATAGGCAGCACCGACGGTAAAAAAGACACTGTGGTCACATCATTTTCTCAGGCAGAAAATCTTCTTACCATACTTAAGGGTAAAGGAATAAATGATATCAACCTTATCCTTGAAGGTATGTTTACCGGGGGACTCAGTCAGAAAAATGCTTCTCTTTTAAATGTTCTCAGTACACTTGGAGGCGAAAAGGAATTCAGTGACCTGTGTAAATATGCTTCTTCACAAAAGCTTAATGTTTTTGCCGGAACAAATTTATTTTCTTCAGCATCCACAGTTTCTCCCGCCAAAAATATAAACGGAGAAAAAAATATTTTTGTGCGTCAGAATCCTCTTGCTCCCTTTGTAGGTGAAGAAGAATACGAGATGACGTATTTAAGTTCCTTTGCCGCCGAACAGACGGTTTCAAGGTTTATAAACAAGATTGAAAAGCTGGAAGTTCCCGGTGTGTGCATTCTCGACAGCGGTAAACTCAACGGAGATTATTCTTCTTCCCGCAGTAACGCTTCCGAAACTGCATCAATTTATGAAAACAGTGTTTCGGCTGTATCTGTTCATTCAGATATAATGCTTTCTTCTGCAGGAATGAACACGCTCAATTTTGCAGAATATATTAAAGATATTGAGCTTTATACGAATATTGAAGAAAGCGGATATTATACGGCAGTACCCTTTATTCCTGCGGTGCTTCATTCTTCGGTTATATATTCGGGAAAAGCTGCCAATCTCTATTCGGCGCCCGTTCTTCAGCTTCTTAAAGCTGTTGAATACGGTGCAATGCCTTATTATGTATGGTGTTTTTCCGCTTCTTCGGATAAATATTATGAACCCGCTTTAAATGATGCTGTTGATTTTTATCTTGAAGCAAATAAAAATTTAGGTGATCTTACATCAAAGCGTATTACTGATCATTTTATGTACGAAAACGGTGTTTACTGCACAGAATATGAAGGCGGCATAAGAGTTTTTGTCAATTACAATAATTATTCAGTGATAATAGGTGATGTTGCTGTACTTCCCTATGACTATCTCAGAATAGGATAATGCTTTATTCCTAAAAAGGTGATATAATGAATGATGGATTTGATGCACTCACACAGGGTGTAGGTTTCGGCGGTGTACGTTCAAAATACGGCATCCGTGTGCTGTTGTGCTATATACTTAAAAATGTTGAAAGTTCGGTTTCGAGAACAGCTTTTATAGAAATTCTGCAATCTACTCAGCTTGTGAATTTTTTTGAAATAAACCCTGCGCTTGATGCTTTGTGTGAAAACGGACTTGCATTACTGATTCAGAAAGAAGACGACGATTATTTTACAATAACCCCCGACGGAATATCCGTAGCCTCAAAGCTTGAAACGGATATACCTCTCGGCACAAGGGAAAAAGCTCTGTCTGCCGCATTTGCCGTGGTTGCAAGAGAACGCCTTAAGGGTACTGTTGACTATGAGATAGAAAAAAATGAAAACGGATATTATGTAACCCTCACGGTTATCGATTCGGGCGAAGTTATGATGCAGACAAAAATTTATGCCGCAGATTATCTGCAGGCCGAAAATGTAGGCGAAAGCTTTATGAAGAATCCCGAAAAACTGTATTCGGGAATAATAGATGCTCTGACATTATAGTTGTTATGAGGTAAAATATGTACGAACAGATAATAAATGTAGACAGAATGGAGCAGGCTGTGAGCCTCTTCGGAAGTTTTGATGAAAATATAAAAATGATCGAAAAAGAGTATGGCGTGGATATAGTAAACCGCGGCGGTTCTCTTAAGGTTTGCGGTGAAGATACCGATGTGGTAAAAGCATCAAAAGCACTTCAGGGGCTTATTATGCTTATCAATAAAGGTGAACAGCTTACCGAGCAGAATGTAAGATACTGTATATCCCTTGTTAATGAAGGTAATGACGATAAGCTGCCTTCCATAGCTTCGGACTGTATTTGCATAACTATGGCAGGCAAGCCCGTAAAGCCCAAAACTCTGGGACAGAAAAAATATGTTGACACCATAAATAAAAACACCATAGTTTTCGGTGTTGGTCCTGCCGGCACAGGAAAAACTTATCTTGCCGTTGCAATGGCAGTTAAGGCATTCAGGGCAAAGGAAGTCAACAGAATTATCCTCACCCGCCCTGCAGTTGAAGCAGGCGAAAAGCTGGGCTTTCTTCCCGGTGACCTTCAGCAGAAGGTTGATCCGTATTTAAGACCTTTATATGATGCACTGTTTGATATGCTCGGTGCGGATAATTTTCAGAAATATCAGGAAAAAGGCAATATTGAAGTAGCTCCTCTTGCATATATGCGAGGCAGAACTCTTGATGACAGCTTTATAATTCTTGATGAAGCCCAGAATACAACTCCCGAACAGATGAAGATGTTTTTAACAAGACTCGGATTCAATTCCAAAATAGTTGTAACGGGTGATATAACACAGATAGACCTTCCCGACGGTAAAAAATCGGGACTTAAAGAGGCTGTAAAAATATTAAAAGGTATCAATGACATAGAAACGGTACGTTTTTCGGAAAAGGATGTTGTGCGTCACCGTCTTGTTCAGGATATTATAAAAGCATATGAAAAGGTCAGCGAAAAAAAGCGCGACTAAGATATTATTTATCGGGCAAAAGACAGAAAGGGAGATAATATGGTAAATAAAATCAAGGTAATAATTTCAGACGATCAGAACACTGTAAAGGTGCCTTCGGGTGTCAGACTTCTTATAAGACGTTGCTGTAATGCAGTGCTTCTTATGGAAGAATTTCACGATTCTGCAGAAATAAGTGTACGTTTTGTTGATAACGAACAGATAAAAGAGCTTAATACCCAATTCAGAAATATAGAAAAAGAAACCGATGTGCTGTCATTCCCTCTCGGTGAAGACGGTGAATATGACCGCAATCCCTCAACGGGTGCAGCACTTCTCGGAGATATAGTTATTTCTATGGAGAAGGCAATGGAGCAAGCAGAAGAATACGGTCATTCGCTTGACCGTGAAGTTGCTTTCCTTACAGTACATTCAATGCTTCATCTTCTTGGTTATGATCATATCGACGGCGGACTTGAGGCTGTCAGAATGAGAGAAAAAGAAGAAACTGTACTTACTCAGCTGGGACTTAAAAGAAACGGCAGTTACTATCTGGACGAGGAATAATTTTTATGACAGAATCAAAAACAGCATTTATTGCTATTGTCGGCTGTCCCAATGTGGGAAAATCTTCAATACTTAACAGACTTCTCGGTGAAAAAATTGCAATAGTTTCGCCGAAACCCCAGACCACAAGAACAAGAATAATGGGTGTTCTTACGGATAAAGAAACTCAGCTTGTTTTTACCGATACACCGGGGTATCACAAGCCTAAAACAAAGCTCGGTGAAAAAATGGTAAAAGCAGTGGGTGAGGGCATACACGATGTTGATGCAGCATTGCTGGTGGTTGAGCCTGCAGGTGAGATAAGAGAGGCAGAGCATACGCTTATAAAAAAATTTATAAGTGCTGAAATTCCTGCAATTCTTGCAATAAATAAAGTGGATACTATTGAAAATAAAGAGGAGCTGCTTGCCCGTATTCTTGAATTTTCGAAGCTTTATGACTTTAAGGCTATAGTGCCCGTATCTGCCCTTGACGGAAACGGTCTTGATGAGCTGCTTCAGGAGCTTAAATCATTGACTTTTCCTTCGGAGCATCTTTTCCCTGATGACACACTTACCGATCAGCCCGAAAAGGTTATTGCTGCCGAATATATCAGAGAAAAAATATTAAGATATACGGATAAAGAAATTCCCCACGGAACTGCTGTTGCAATTGAACGTTTCAGAGAACGTGAGGACAGTGATATTCTTGATATTGAAGCCACCATTTATTGTGAAAGAGACAGGCACAAGGGTATTATCATCGGCAAAAACGGTGCTATGCTCAAAAGGATATCTTCAAGTGCAAGAATAGATATGGAAAAATTCTTTGATTGCAAAGTAAACCTTAAATGCTGGATAAAGGTTAAAGAAGACTGGAGAAACCGTGAAGGTCTTATCCACAATTTCGGGTTGGATTAATGGAAAGATTTACTGTAGACGGTATTGTAATAAGAACATCTGTTACGGGTGAGGCAGACCGCATAGTGTGGGTGCTCACCCGTAACAGGGGAATAATCAGGGCGTTCGCAAAAGGTGCAAGAGGCACAAAAAGCCGTTTGCACGGGGGAACGTCTCTTTTTGCATACTGTACTTTTACATTCAGCGAAAAAAATAATGTATATAACATATATGAAGCGCAGGTAAAAGAAATATTTTTTGACCTGAGAAAAAGTATGGAAACTCTCACACTTGCACAATATTTCTGTGAGGTCATATTAAAGGTAATGCCTGAAAACAGTGATGAGGAAATATATCTCAGACTGCTGCTCAATTCTCTGCACTTTCTGTGTAAAGGCAGCAAAAACGAATTGCAGATAAAGTCTGTTTTTGAAATGCGTCTGGCTACGGAAGCAGGCTTTATGCCTGCCGTTATAGGTTGCGATGAATGTGGTGAGTATTCCGGCGATACTATGTTTTTTGATTGCGCTACAGGTAGGCTTTTTTGCGGTAACTGCGGAAGAGGCAAGCCCTTTCCCGAAGTTCCCTCAGGTGTAATTGAAGCTATACGGCATATATGTTTTTCGGATTTTTCAAAAATATTTTCCTTTGAAATGCCTGAAAATTCTCTTGTTCAACTGAACCGACTGACAGAGCAATACATAAAATCCATATTCGGTCAGGAATTCAGATTGCTTGATTATTTCAAGGAAATAGATACAAAATAATTGCACCGTTTTGTATGAATATAATTTATTCGGTATCTGCATCGAGTCTGTTTTTCGGTGCAGATACTTTGTTTTAATGAGAACATTTGTTCATTTTTATGTTTACATTTGTTATTTTTTTTGATATAATATTTATATATCGGCAAAAGGAGGGGTATCATATGGATCATTTTGAACTTGTGTCGCCTTACAAGCCTATGGGTGATCAGCCTGAAGCAATAAAAGAGCTTGTTGACGGCGTAAACAAAGGCTTTAAGGAACAGACACTTTTAGGTGTTACAGGTTCGGGTAAAACATTTACTATGGCAAATATTATAGCTGAAGTAAACCGTCCCACACTTGTGCTTGCCCATAACAAAACTCTTGCCGCACAGCTTTGCTCCGAATTCAGGGAATTTTTTCCGAACAATGCAGTTGAATATTTTGTATCCTATTACGATTATTATCAACCCGAAGCATATATTGCAACTACCGATACTTATATCGAAAAGGATTCTGCAATCAATGATGAAATTGACCGTTTAAGGCACTCTGCAACTTCCGCACTTGCCGAAAGGCGTGATGTTATTATTGTTGCAAGTGTGTCCTGTATTTATTCTTTGGGTAACCCTATTGATTATAAAAATATGGTAATATCACTTCGCACGGGTATGGAAAAAAGCCGTGATGAACTGCTGGAGAAGCTTGTTGAAATACAGTATGAAAGAAACGATATCAATTTTATCCGAAATAAATTCAGGGTAAAAGGCGATGTTGTTGATATTTTCCCTGTATATAATAACGAAAACGCTATAAGAATTGAATTTTTCGGTGATGAAATAGACAAAATAAGCGAAATCAATCCTCTTACAGGTGAAACTAAAACCGTACTGTCCCACGTGGCAATATATCCCGCTTCTCACTATGTTGTTTCGCCCGAAAAGCTTGATATGGCTGTTAAAGAAATAATGGCAGAAATGGAAGAAAGGGAAGAATGGTTCAAAACTCAGGGCAAGCTTATTGAAGCACAAAGAATAAGACAGCGTACCGAATATGATATGGAGATGCTTCTTGAAACGGGCTTTTGCAAGGGAATAGAAAACTATTCAAGAATTATGTCCGACAGACTTCCCGGGTCTGCACCCTTTACGCTTCTTGACTTCTTTCCCGACGATTACCTTTTGTTTGTTGACGAGTCGCACGTTACACTGCCTCAGGTAAGAGGAATGTTCGGAGGCGATAAATCAAGAAAGGATTCGCTTATAGAATTCGGCTTCAGACTTCCCTCCGCTTATGATAACAGACCGCTTACATTCAATGAGTTTTATGAAAAAGCAGGTCAGAAAATATTTGTCAGTGCCACACCGGGCGACCTTGAAAAGAGTCTCAGTGTACGCACGGCAGAGCAGATAATAAGACCAACGGGACTGCTTGACCCTGAAATTGAAGTTCGTCCTGTTGACGGTCAGATAGATGACCTTATAGGTGAAATAAACGAAAGAACAGCAAAAAAAGAAAGAGTGCTTGTTACCACTCTTACAAAAAAAATGGCAGAAAGCCTTACGGATTACCTTACCGATTACGGCATAAAGGTCCGCTATATGCACTATGATATAGATACTATGGAGCGTATGGAAATAATAAGGGATTTAAGACTCGGCGAGTTTGATGTACTTGTGGGAATAAATCTCCTCAGAGAAGGACTTGACCTGCCCGAGGTTTCACTTGTAGTTATACTTGATGCAGATAAAGAAGGTTTTTTGCGTTCCGAAACTTCACTTATCCAGACAGTCGGCAGAGCTGCAAGAAACTCTGAAGGTAAAGTAATAATGTATGCCGACAGTGTTACACCGTCAATGGAAAGGGCAATAACCGAAACCTTCCGAAGACGTGAAAAACAGCAGAAATATAATGAGGAACACGGAATTGTTCCGAAAACAATAGTAAAGGGTATCAGAGAAATAATTGAGATATCCAATACCCACAAAGCGGCAAGAAAAGCAAACGGCATGAAGCTTTCAAAGCACGAAAAAGAAATGCTCATAAATCAGTTGACAAAAGAAATGAAAGCCGCAGCCAAGATACTCGATTTTGAAAATGCCGCATACTTAAGAGATAAAATCAAAGAACTTCAAGAAGGATAAATTATGGCACAGAGAAAAATAAGAATAGTCGGAGCAAAGGAGCATAACTTAAAGGATGTTTCCCTTGAAATTCCCCGTGACAAGCTGGTTGTGTTTACGGGACTTTCAGGTTCGGGAAAATCTACCCTTGCTTTCGATACGATATATGCCGAAGGACAGCGCAGATATGTTGAGTCCCTTTCTTCATATGCCCGTCAGTTTTTAGGGCAAATGGAAAAACCAAATGTTGAGCTTATAGAGGGGCTTTCTCCCGCTATTTCTATCGATCAGAAAACAACATCAAAAAATCCCCGTTCCACAGTCGGTACTGTAACGGAGATATATGACTATTTAAGGCTTTTGTACGCAAGGGCAGGTATTCCTCACTGCCCCGTCTGCGGAAAAGAGATACGCCCGCAGAGTGTGGATCAGATGACTGATAAAATAATGACATTACCGCAAGGCTCAAAGTTTATGATTTTGTCGCCTGTTGTCAGAGCAAGAAAGGGCGAACACGTAAAGATTCTTGACGACGCACGAAAAGCCGGCTTTGTAAGAGCAAGAATAGACGGTGAAATGCGGGAGCTGTCTGAAGAAATAAAACTTCAGAAGACCAATAAGCACGTTATAGAAGTCGTTGTTGACCGTCTTGTGCTTAAAGAGGGTATAGCATCAAGAGTTGCAGATTCTCTTGAAACTGCACTGAAACTCAGTGAAGGAATAGTTTTGGTTTCTGTTATCGGCGGTGAAGAAAT
The DNA here is from genome assembly GCA_045538645.1 of Acutalibacteraceae bacterium. Lineage (GTDB taxonomy): Bacteria > Bacillota > Clostridia > Oscillospirales > Acutalibacteraceae > RUG806. Next base: position 43,703 of record JAZSRT010000054.1, read on the forward strand.
GCTGTTTTCTCAGAATTTTTCCTGCCCCGACCATAATGTAGGTATAGGAGAACTCAGCCCCCGTCTGTTTTCATTTAACAATCCCTTCGGTGCCTGTCAAAAATGTTCAGGTCTCGGTATATTCAAAAAAGTTGCTCCCGAGCTTATTATTCCCGATAAAAAACTCTCCATAAATAAGGGCGCAATAAAGGGCTGCGGTTGGACCAATGAAAAATACGGTTCTATAGCAAGGATGTATCTTGAAGGAATCGCAAAAAAATACGGTTTTTCGATGGATGATCCTATAAATGATATACCGAAAGAAGCGGTTGATGCAATTCTTTACGGAACGGGTGACGAAAAGCTTAAGCTTAAAAGAAGCTTCCATACAGGTTCAACCGAATACGAAGCCCCGTTTGAAGGTATTGTAAACAATCTTGAACGCCGCTACCGTGAATCCAACAGTGAGTGGGCAAGATGGGAAATTGAGCTTTTTATGTTCGATCACGAATGCCCCGAATGCAAGGGTGCAAGACTGAAAAAAGAAATACTTGCAGTAACAGTTGGCGGACTTAATATAGATGAATTTACCCGTCTTTCAATTTCCGAAGAAATTAAATTCCTTAATGGGCTTACCCTTACTGAAAGAGAACATCTTATTGCTGACGGTATTATAAAAGAAATACGCTCAAGGCTTGAATTCCTTGAAAAGGTAGGTCTTGATTATCTTACCTTGTCACGTTCATCCGGTACCTTGTCGGGCGGTGAAAGCCAGCGTATTCGCCTTGCCACTCAGATAGGCTCTGCACTTACAGGTGTTTTATATGTTCTTGATGAACCAAGTATCGGTCTTCATCAGAGAGATAATGAAAAGCTTATTGATACACTTAAAAATCTAAGAGATCTCGGCAACACACTCATTGTTGTTGAACACGATGAGGATACTATGAAAAATGCCGATTATATCGTAGATATAGGTCCCGGAGCAGGTATTCACGGTGGTGAAATAGTAGCCGCAGGAACACTTGAAGACATAAAAAAATGCCACCGTTCAATAACGGGGCAGTATCTCACGGGTGAAAAGAAAATTGAAGTACCGGAAGCCAGAAGAAAAGGTAACGGCAAATTCCTTAAGATACACGGTGCGGCACAGAATAATCTTAAAAACATAGATGTCACATTTCCTCTCGGAAAGTTTATTGCCGTAACAGGTGTTTCGGGTTCGGGTAAGTCTTCTCTTATAAACGAAATACTTTATAAGCAGCTTGCAAACGAACTGAACGGTGCAAAAAAATTCCCCGGTAAAAATGACGGCTTTGAAGGTATCGAAAATCTTGATAAGGTAATCGATATCGATCAGTCGCCCATAGGAAGAACTCCGAGAAGTAATCCTGCCACATATACGGGGGCGTTTACCGATATAAGAAAACTCTTTTCAGAAACTACCGACGCAAAAATTAAAGGCTATGCGCCCGGAAGATTTTCCTTTAATGTTTCGGGCGGCAGATGTGAAGCCTGCTCCGGTGACGGTATTGTGAAAATAGAAATGCACTTCCTTGCAGACGTATATGTACCTTGCGACGTTTGTAAAGGTGCAAGATATAACCGTGAAACTCTTGAAGTAAAATATAAGGGTAAAAATATCAGCAACGTGCTTGACATGACCGTTGAGGAAGGATTGCATTTCTTTGAAAATCAGCCTGCAATAAAAAGAAAACTGCAGACCTTATATGATGTAGGCTTAGGTTATATCAGCATCGGTCAGCCCGCAACACAGCTTTCGGGCGGTGAGGCACAGAGAGTAAAGCTCGCAACGGAGCTTTCACGCAGACCCAGCGGAAAAACCATGTATATACTTGACGAACCCACCACGGGACTTCATACTGCTGATGTTCATAAGCTTATTGAAGTTTTACAAAAGCTTGTTGATACGGGTAATACCGTAATAGTTATAGAACACAATCTTGATGTAATAAAATGCGCCGACCATATAATAGACCTGGGGCCCGAAGGCGGTTTCAGAGGCGGCGAAATAATAGCAGAAGGTACTCCAGAAGAAGTGGCAAAAAACAAAAAAAGCCACACAGGAAAATACCTCAGCAATATGATAAGTAAGAAGTAATAAGAACCTGCCTTCGGCAGAACCTTGTTACTCGTAAACTCGTAATAGTGAATAGTGAAGAAGTAGCCTGTCGGAAGGGCTTCGCCCTTGAATCATATAACATAAGCTGCTTTGCGGCATCCGACAGGAGCACTCTTCACTTTTACTTCTTACCTATTACAAATCATAATTTATCGGAACGATAAATTATGATTTGTGTGTTATTTTTCCTTTTAATGTCGGTTCGAGAAGGTTTGGACCAAAGCGGAACAGGGGGATTAGTCTGTCGGTTATTTTTTTGTTCCCGACCATTTTTTCAAAGCCCGGGGCAAGATTCATTGCAATGGAATAAACCGAGGGTGTGCTGTAGGGTTTCATATGTACCTTGCCGTTTTCTTTGAATTTTATATCAAGCATCCTCTTGCCGATGGTTTCAATGGGGCGTATCTGTATATATAATCTGTCACGTTCAAGCCATTTTGCGGTTGAACATACTTTATAATTTATCTGTCCCAATCGCATTGTTCCGTAACGGTAGTGCCCGTCAAAGCCTATGGGAACGGTATTTCTTTCATCACCTTCGCTCCAGCTTAACCGGCTTTCATTGGAATTGAAATCAAATACCATTTTGTCAATATTACCTGCTCTGTCGGTGGTCATATATGTAACTGCAAGCGGGAGCATACTCATAGGAAATCCGATAAGGTTCAAAAAAATCTTTTTTCTGAATCTTATTTCTTTACCGCTTATTTTTTCTTCGGTTGATGAATCGTTTAATTTATAAGGAGTATCAAGGGTTGCATATTTAAGCTTTTCATAAAGTCCGGCATAAGATGTATCTGCACCCGAATCAAAATCATCAAAGGCTTTCGGGAAAAATTCCCATAAAAGATCACGGCATTTCTGTGATTCTGCCACGGAAGAAGTAACTGCAAGAACTGCATCATAATCTTCAAAAACTATGCCGAACTGAGAAAACATTCCGTCTGCTCTGTAGCCGTTTACCGCTTTGCAACGCCACAAACAGCAGCCGTAGCCTGCCGTTGCGTCACTGTCGAATTCTTCCGAAGTATCGGCAAGCGCTGATGAGGCAAGCTCTGCCCATTTTTCGGAAAAAATACGTTTTCCTTCAAAAACACCTTTATTTGCGTATAAAAGCATAATTTTTGCAAGATCTTCTGTTTTTAGGTAAAGTCCCCAACCGCCGGCCTCGTTGCCGTATGAATCAGTTTCCCAGAAAGGATAATCGATACCAAGGGGTTCAAACAGCCGCTCGCGTAAAAAATCTCTCACACAAAGACCTGTTTTTCTTTTGATAATAACCGAAAGCATATATATGTTTTCATTTATATATTTGAACTCTTTTCCGGGTTCGTTATACCACGGGGCTGAAAAGAAATAGCTTATCCAGCTTCCCCTTGTTTTGTCAGCAAAAACGCTGGGATCCTTACCGCTCGTCATTGTGATAAGGTGTTTAATCAGCAATTTATCCAGGTTTTCGTCGGATATTCCGGTTGTGTAATCGGGGAAAATATCTCTGACCTTTTCCTCAAGAGACAAAAGCCCCTCTTCCATAGCAATGCCTATTGCTGTCGCTGTGACAGTTTTACTTATTGAATACATGGTGTGCGGTCTTTCTGCCGTAAAGGGTGCTCTGAAACATTCAGCGGCAACCTTACCGTGGCGGATAACCATAAAAGAATGGATGTCCGTTTTTGTTTCTTCAATTTTTTCAAGAAATTTGCCTATTATCTTTGATGAAACGCCTGCTTCTTCGGGAGAAGAGGCCCTTGACAATGAAATATTTTGAACATTACCCATATGTTTATTGCATCCCCTTTCATTTTTTATTTTAAGACCGTATTTATACATAGATTATATCTAATTGTTAATAAATTGTTATAAATGCCACGGAGGAAATATGCCGAGACAACTGAATTTTGAAATAACAAGTGAATTTGATGGTGTAAAACTCGTAGCTTATTTACGGGGGCATCTTAAAATTTCAGCACGGCTTCTCACTAAACTGAAAAAAGATCCTGTGGGTCTTTTGAAAAACGGGGAACATATAAGAACCGTCGACAGAATTTATGCAGGTGATACCATAACTGTAAATTTACCCGATGAAACAAGTGATATTCCGCCAAGTGTGACTGACGGTCTTAAAATAGTATATGAGGACGAGGATATACTTGTTGTTAATAAGCCTTCAGGAATAGCAATGCACCCCACTCACAATCATCAGGGGGATACACTTGCAAATATGATAACCGCATATTTTATCAAAAATAATAAAAATATAGTTTTCCGCACTGTGGGAAGATTGGATAAATGCACATCGGGACTTGTAGTTGTTGCCCTCAATCCTCATGTTGCAAATATTCTGTCAGAAGGTATCGAAAAAGAATATATTGCTGTTGCAGACGGTGTGTTTTACGGCGAAGGTACGATAAATAAGCCTATTATCCGCCCTGACCCTATGAAGACGTGCCGTTGGGTGGGTGAAGATGGTGAATATGCCGTTACCCATTGGCGCTGTATTTTAACAGACGGAAACAGAAGTCTTCTTCGCATACACCTTGAAACAGGCAGAACTCATCAGATAAGAGTTCACTTTGCTTCTCTCGGTGCACCCCTTGCCGGGGATGATATGTACGGTTCCGATCATAAAGACATTGCCCGTGCAGCACTCCACTGTACAAGTTTAAGATTTATTCATCCCGTGACAAAAGTTCCTTTGGTTTTTGAAGCACCTCTTCCGGAAGATATGCAGTTTCTTTATGACACAATAAAGAAAAATCGGCAGACACATAAATTCGACGGTTCGGCTTTGTAAAACTGTTTGCGTCAACCGGTAAAAGAAGGGAATAACAGCAAAGGGATGTGTATTGATAATAAAATAACACAGTTCATTATTTGTTAATATAAATATCAATAAATCAATAAACTTTGTTTGTTGATACGCAATATTTTGGTTATACTATATCTCTGAAATAAATTATCGGAGAGATGATAAATGTTAAAAGTTATAATTCCCGTAGTAACAGTTCTGCTCACAGCAGGAACAGCAGGTTTCTATGCAAATGCGATCAGAAAACTCACCCCTGTTTTTGCAACAGTAAAAAGATAACACAAAACTCCCGCAACCGATTTGGTAGGTTGACGGGAGAATTTTTTTAATTGCTGTTAATCCGCAAACTTCAAGTTTCAAATTATCTGAGTTTGTGATTTTGTCACTGAAATTATTCATTTTTTTGTATATACTAAATTCAGAAAATAAAGAAAGGACTGAAGCTTATGTCAGTATTGAAAATAAACAATAATAATTTTAATGAAATCATTAATTCCAATAAAACGGTGCTTATCGATTTCTATGCGGATTGGTGCGGGCCCTGCAGAATGGTGGCTCCTGTGATAAAAGAGATTGCAGATGAAAATCCCGAAATTGCTGTCGGTAAGATAAATGTTGATGAAGAACCTGAGCTTGCCGCAAAATTCGGTGTTGTAAGTATTCCTATGCTTGTGGTTATAAAAGAAGGAAAACTTGCAGGACAGTCTGTAGGGGCAAGACCCAAAGAACAGATACTCTCATTATTAAAGGGTTAATTTCCTTAAACTGTTTTTATCTGTTATCTTAATACCTTTTCGAGAAACTTCAACAATACCTTCGTTTTTGAAGTATTTAAGCATTCTTGAAACCACCTCACGGGCAGAGCCCATATATTTTGCTATCTGCTCGTGAGTGAGTTTTATGGTATCAGTTCCCAGACGTGAGGACTCATCAAGCAAAAATATTGCAAGGCGCTTATCCATACTCATAAAAAGAACCTGTTGCATTACCCACATAACATCCGAAAAACGGTTTAGTGCGGTTTCAAGTGTAAATATTCTTATTTCGGGATTGTGTCGGGATACTTCAGAATAAGCACTTCCGTCTACAACATAGCATTCGCTGTTTTCTTCGCAGTCAACAAAAACATCAAATGTGACTGCTTCAAGTACGCAGGATGCCGATAGCATACACATATCTCCCGAATGAAGCCTGTAAAGAGTTATATCTTTTCCCTCTTCGGACATCATATAAACTCTTAAAGAGCCTGAACGCACAAGTATAACTCCCGAACAGGTGTTTCCGTCGTGAATGGTGGTGCCCTGTTTATAAGTAAGAGCAAGTGAATTATTGCATATGAATTCCTTGTCGTTTTCGTCAAGATTTTTCCAGAACGGAAAAATTTCTGTGAATACCGGTTCAAACATTTTTCGAGCCATATTGATCCTCCTTTATAAGTAAGGCAAATATTAATTATTGTCGGTGTTATATCAGGCTGTACTGCATAATCTGTTGCAAAGGGTAAGCGCTCACAAAACATATACAGGGTATATAATCAAATAATAGCATTTTTATAAATCAGTGTCAATTTCAGTATAGTAAATTACAATTTTACCGGCATTGAAGGCATAAAATAATAAAAAGAAACACATTGAAAGGATGATAAATAATGTTGATTACAGGACAGAAAGCTCCTGAGTTTATACTTAAAGATAAAGATGGCAAAGATGTTGCACTTGCAGATTTTCTCGGTCAGAAAGTAGTTTTATATTTCTATCCTAAGGATAACACTCCCGGCTGTACCCGTCAGGCGTGTGCTTTTGCAGGCTTATATAAAGAATTTACAGATAGAAATGTACAGGTGATAGGAATCAGCAAAGACAGTGTGAAATCTCATTTAAATTTTGCCGAAAAACATTCACTTCCGTTTATTCTTCTTTCCGACCCTGAAAGAATAGCTATAGAAAGCTACGGTGTGTGGCAGGAAAAAAAGCGTTGCGGAAAAGTTTCTATGGGTGTTGTGCGTACCACATTTATAATTGATGAAGAGGGCAATATCGAGAGAATTATGCCTGACGTAAAGCCCGATACCAATGCGGCGGAAATACTTTCATTACTGTAAAATATAATTTCCTCTTGACAATTGTTTTAGAATGAGTATAATAAATTTAGAACAATTCAAAAAGAGAGGCGATAATATGACAAAACAACGAGCAGCGATTATAAAAGTAATGCGTGAAAATTGCGGTCATTTTACCGCTGAAGAGATATTTGAACTTGCCCGAGACGAATATCCTTCAATTGTTCGGGCAACAATATATAACAACCTGAACAGTATGGTTGATGAGGGGCTTATCAGAAGAATCTGTCAATCCGGTCAACCTGACAGGTTTGACCGTAATCCTGTACCGCACGAGCATATAATATGTACAAACTGCGGCAGGGTTGTGGATGTATGGCTTGAGAATTTTCAGGAGCGTCTGTCAGAAGAGCTGAATTGCGAAACTGAAGATTATGAGCTTGTTATTCATTGCAAATGTCCCGAATGTCGGGTATAAAATAAATATTTCGGAGGAAATAAGAATGGAACTTAAAGGAACAAAAACCGAAAAGAATTTAATGGAAGCTTTTGCAGGTGAAAGCCAGGCAAGAAACAAGTATACTTACTTTGCATCAGTTGCAAAAAAAGAAGGCTATGAGCAGATTGCCGCAATTTTCTTAAAGACTGCAGAAAATGAAAAAGAGCACGCAAAACTCTGGTTCAAGGCACTTGGTGAACTCGGTGATACAGCCGCTAACCTTGCAGCTGCTGCAGCAGGTGAAAACTATGAGTGGACAGATATGTATGACCGCTTTGCAAAGGATGCTGAAGAAGAAGGCTTTACAAAGCTTGCTTATCAGTTCCGTGAAGTAGCAAAAATTGAAAAAAGCCACGAAGAAAGATACAGAAAGCTTCTCTCAAACGTAGAAATGCAGGAAGTTTTTGCTAAAGCAGAAGAAACAATGTGGGAATGCCGCAACTGCGGACATCTTGTAATGGGCAAAAAAGCCCCCGGAATGTGCCCCGTATGCGCACATCCCCAGAGCTTCTTCGAAGTAAGAGAAGAAAACTATTAATTTATTTATGATGTTTTAAGAATATCCGTAATACAAATATAAATATTTAAATACATGGCGTAGGTTTACTGAAAAGAGTAAATCTACGCTATTTTTTTACTTTATAGGAGATTTCTTTCTATAAAGTAAAAAAGGTTATATGTCCCTGTGAACGCTCAGCTACGCTTCGCTCGGAGATGGACTATTCGAAAACGCTTCGCCGTAGGTGTACAGCGCAGCCGTTTTCTTGTGAAAAAGGTTGCGTGCTAAAAAAATAATGGCAAAAAATGGTAATAATTTCAAAAACCCCTTGCTTTTTAGAAAATCATATGTTAATATATGGAAGAAATGGAAATAAATAACAGATTTTCAGGTTATTCTTCCCATAAAAAGAAAGGAATTATGTATTATGAAACAGAAAAAAGTTTTGATTGCAGAAGAAAACGGAGAATTTCTCAAAAATATGCTCGCTTCATTCAGAAGTTATGGCTTTGAATGTATAAGTGTGCCGAAAAACGGTGAAGATGTTGTGTCTGCAATTGAAAAACAACAGCCGGATATTATTGTTATGGAAGCTTTTATGGCAAGACTTGATGCCCTTGCTGTATTAAAGCTCATTCCTTCAATGAAACTTTCACTAAGGCCTTACATAGTAGTTTTATCCAATGCCGACAACAGCGTGTTTGAGCAACAGCTTCTTTCTTCGGGCGCAAATTATTATTTTATAAAACCCGTGGATGTAAATATTCTTACAGAAAGAATCGCACAGCTTACAGGTTTTGAAGGAAAGGGGAATAATATAGTAAAACTCAGAAACTCTTCCGAGCCGGATCTTGAAGTTATTGTATCTGATATAATGCACGAGCTTGGTGTACCTGCACATATAAAAGGATATCAGTATCTGAGAAATGCAATAATTCTTGCAGTTAATTCTCCCGAAATGATGAATTCTGTTACCAAAGTTTTATATCCTACTGTGGCAAAGCATTTTGAAACCACCTCCTCAAGAGTAGAAAGAGCTATACGTCATGCTATAGAAGTTGCCTGGGACAGAGGAGATATCGATGTGCTGAGCTCCTATTTCGGTTATACTATACAGAACAGCCGCGGAAAGCCCACTAACAGTGAATTTATTGCAATGATTGCAGATAAATTAAGACTTAAACTCAAAAAAATATCATAAAAAAACTGCACGGTACCTTGTTTAAGGGTATCCGTGCAGTTTTTATGATGTTTTGAATGAATTTTCAGAAAAACACGTCGTAGTATTCTGTTTTAATATTTGTTGCTTATAAAGCTGTCGTATATTTTGAGTGCATCGCTTTTTCTTCGGGTGCTTATCATTACCTTTGTGCCGTCGCTCATTATAACTTCATCTGTGTTGAATTGTTTTATATGCTCCATATTGACGGTATAGCCCTGATGTATTCTTAAAAATCCGTGAATACAAAGCTTTTCATAGATATTCTGTATTTTACCCACAGAGCTGAATTCGCCGTCTTTTGTGTAAATAGTCAGATGTCTGTTGTATCCTTCAACATAGATTATATCTTTTATCGGGATATTGTATCTCTCACTTTTCCACCTTAAGTGCAATGTCGGATTGAGGCTTTTGCTTTTGGCTATCATTCGTTTGAAAAGACCCGAAAATTCATCGCTGCTAAAGGGTTTTACGAGATAATACAGTGCTTCAAGCTTAAATGCTTCATAGATATACTCCTGAGTTTCGCAACTCAGAATGATTATGGCGTGGGGGATTTTGCTTTTGATTATTTGCGCAGCAATTAACCCTTCACGTGATGCCTTTATATAATATGCATCAAACACTGCAGACTTTTCATCGTTGAAAAGCATTTCTTCGGGGGTAAAAAAACGCTTAACTGAAAAAGCCTCCTCGGAAAGAAAGCAGTCTGTTATATTTTTTATTAGTTCATTACATATAAGTTCATCTGTATCACAAACACAAATTCTCATATTTTTACCTCAACATTCAGATTCAATTTTATTCTTTTGTCCAACAAAAAGAAATACAATATACCGAAATGATGATATTAAATGCAAAAGTGTTATAGAAAACAAAAAAAGACACCTCCGCATATAAACGGAGATGCCTTGTTAAGTGCAAAAAAATCAGATGCCTGCTTTTTCGGACGAACAAAACAACAACCGTTTATTAATTTTTTCGGTCACATAAATATAATTAAAATATGTCATTTTGTTCACTCCTTCCAAATTTGTTTTTTTCTACAATATCAAAATTTCTGAGTTTTGTCAATAGAGATTTGTTGACAGAATTTTTATGTTTTTATAAAATAAACATTGGGTGATGTTTATGACAGAAATTCAAAAACGCCTTTTTGCTCTTTCCGATGCTGCTTACAGAGATTTTCACAGCCGTCTTATGCCTAATGTTTCAAAAGACAGAATTATCGGAGTGCGTGTGCCGAAGGTGCGTTCACTTGCAAAAGAACTTATAAAAGAAGACAAGGCGGATGATTTTATAAATGAACTTCCGCACCGTTACTATGAAGAAAACAATCTTCACGCATTTATAATTGCAGAAATCAAAGATTTTGATGCTCTGATAAAAGAAATTGAGCGTTTTTTACCTTTTGTTGATAACTGGGCAACCTGCGACAGTCTGCGTCCTAAAGCCTTTAAGAAAAATGCCGAAAAGCTGTTGCCTTATATATTTTCCTGGCTTAACAGTAACGAAGAATACACGGTGCGTTTTGCCATAGAAATGCTTATGGTGCATTTTCTTGATGATGAATTTGATGAAGAATATCCGAGAATTATAAGCGGAATAAGAAGCGATAAGTACTACATCAATATGATGATATCATGGTATTTTGCAACGGCACTTGCAAAACAATGTGACAGTATTATTCCGTATATAACAGAAAAACGGCTGCCGGATTGGGTACATAATAAAACTCTTCAGAAGATAAGAGAAAGCAACTTAACAAAACATATAAAGCTGCCATAAACAAAAAACCGTTCGTAAATGAACGGTTTTTTTGGATATAATTATTGGATATAATTATTCAGCGTTTATTATAGTAAGACCTAAGAGCTTTAGCTGTTCGTCGTCTACCTTTGAAGGGCATTCTGTCATAGCTTCTGTTGCATCTTTAAGTTTTGGATATGCAATAACATCTCTGAGGCTTTCTGCGCCTATCATCTGCATTACAAGTCTGTCAAGACCGATGCCCATACCGCCGTGAGGGGGAGGACCAAAACGGAATGCATCAAGAAGATAACCGAATTTATTGTGTGCTTCTTCATCGGAAAGACCGAGAAGCTCAAATATCTTACCCTGAAGTTCGGGATTTGTGATTCTTATAGAACCGCTTGAAAGTTCAATTCCGTTTAATACAAGGTCATATGCTTTTGCTCTTACAGCACCCTTGTCGCTTTCAAGATAGGGGATACATTCATCAAGGGGAGATGTGAAGGGATGGTGCATTGCAACCCAGGTTCCTGTTTCATCGTCCCAATCGAAGAAGGGGAATTCAACAATCCATAAGAAGTTATAGCCTTCGCCTATTATATCAAGCTTCTTTGCAGCTTCGTTTCTGAGAGCGCCGAGAATAGAAAGAACCAGGTTCTTTTTGGTGTCGCCTACAATAAATACAACGTCACCCTTTTCGGCACCTGCTTTTTTGAGAATTTCTGCCATTTTTTCTTCGGAAATGAATTTACCGAAGGAAGAAGCAATACCGTCATCGGTATATCTTACCCATGCAAGACCTTTTGCGCCGATGCCTTTTGCAAATTCTGTGAGCTTGTCAATTTCTTTTCTTGTGTATGTAGCAACAGCATTCTTTGCTGTTATGCCTCTTACTGTACCGCCGTTAGCAATTGTTCCTTCAAATACGCTGAATCCGCATTCTTTTACGATATCAGACAGATCGAAAAGCTCCATTCCGAAACGTGTATCGGGCTTGTCGGAACCGTAACGCTCCATAGCATCTTTATATTTAAGTCTGGGAAGGGGAGTGGGAATGTCAACATCTATAGCTTCTTTGAAGAGTTTTACAATGTAGCCTTCTATCATATCAAGCACATCGTCAACATCAACAAAGGACATTTCAAGGTCTATCTGAGTAAATTCAGGCTGTCTGTCAGCTCTGAGGTCTTCATCGCGGAAGCAACGTGCTATCTGCATATATCTGTCGAAGCCGGCAACCATTGAAAGCTGTTTGTAAAGCTGAGGAGACTGGGGAAGTGCATAGAATTCTCCGTTGTGAAGACGGGAGGGAACAAGGAAATCACGTGCGCCTTCGGGAGTGGATTTCATAAGAATGGGAGTTTCTATTTCTACAAAGCCGTTGTCATAAAAATAGTCTCTTGTAATTTTTGTAACCTTGTTTCTTAAAAGAATATTATTCTGAAGGTCGGGACGGCGAAGGTCAAGATAACGGTATTTAAGTCTTGTTGTTTCCGCAGTCTGACAATTGGGAACAATCTCGAAAGGAGTTGTTTCACTCTTTGCAAGAATTCTTAATTCTTCAACAAAAACTTCAATATCGCCTGTGGGGATCTTGTCAGTTTTTGCGCTTCTTTCTCTGATTGTACCTTTGGCAGCAAGTACATATTCACTTTTCGCCTGTGTGGCCTTTTCGAATACATCTTTAGCAGTTGTTTCGTCAAAAGCCAACTGAAGGATACCTGTTCTGTCTCTCAGGTCAATAAATATAAGACCTCCGAGGTTACGGGCACGCTGAACCCAACCGAAAACAGTTACTTCTTTACCTACATCGCTCTGTCTGAAATTTCCGCAATAGTCGGTTCTTTTCATTCCTGATACAAATTCCATTATTCTTTTCCTCCGTTTAAAAGAGTAAGTTCCTGTAAGCCGTCCATTCCCATACCGCCCAATGCAGCATTGATGGAAACGTGCATAAAATCTTCCGTAAATGTGTCAAGTGAAATTTCTGTTACTTCACCTGAGTCCATATTCTTAACGCTTGCTTTGTGAGTTTTTATTTCATCTTCACCCAGCACCAGTGTAAACATAACATTTTTCTTGTTTGCATATTTCATCTGTGCCTTAAGAGAGCGTTCGCCCAGATCGGTTATTGCAGATATACCTTCGTATCTCAGGTCATTTACAAGGCGTAATGCTTCATAAGAATATTCGGGGGAGGCAGGTGCTATATAAAGATTAATTCTCTGTTCTTCGGGGAGTGACTTTCTCTGTGCCTGCAAAAGCATCAGAAGTCTTTCAATACCCATACCGAAGCCGCATGCGGGAAGTGCGTTGCCGCCAAGTTCTTTTATTAGTCCGTCGTATCTTCCTCCGCCGCAGACAGTTCCCTGGGCGCCTATGGAGCTTGAAACAAATTCAAAGACGGTCTTTGTATAATAGTCAAGTCCTCTTACAATACGGGGATTGACTTTGTAATCAATGTTCATTGCATCAAGATGCTTTTGTACTTTTTTAAAGTGAGTGTCACATTCTTCGCATAAGAAGTCTAGAACTACGGGAGCATCTTTTGCAATTACTGAGCATACGGGCGACTTGCAGTCAAGTATTCTCATAGGATTTCTTTCAAGACGGGAAAGACAGGTTTCGCAAAGCTCGTCCTGCTTTGATCTGAAGTAGCTGAGCAGTGCTGCGTGATAATTTTTTCTGCATTCGGGACATCCTATTGAATTTATCTCAAGACTTATATCATCAAGTTCAAAGAAATCAAAAATGCCCAGTGCCAAAGAAATTATTTCTGCATCTGCGGCAGGTGAGCCTGTACCGAGGCTTTCAACACCGAACTGATGAAATTCTCTGAGTCTTCCTGCCTGTGGCTTTTCGTATCTGTAGCAGGAGGTGTGATAAAAGTATTTCTGCGGAAGAGGTTCATTAAAAAGTCCGTGCTCAAGAAATGCTCTGACAGAACCTGCCGTACCCTCGGGACGAAGAGAAACAGAACGGTTGCCGTTGTCGTTGAAGGTATACATTTCCTTTTGCACAACGTCTGTTGTGTCACCCATACCGCGGCAGAAAAGCTCGGTATGTTCAAAAACGGGAGTTCTTATTTCTCTGAAACCGTAATTTCCCGCAGTTTCGGAGAGAATATTTTCAAGCTGTCTTAATTTGTAGCTCTCTCCGGGAAGTACGTCCTGTGTACCTCTCGGAGCTTTTGTCAATAACGCCATTTTGTATCATCCTCAGATAAGTCATAAATTTTTCGAGCCGCTATTCCGAGAAAAAAGGAATAACGACTGAAAGCATTTTATTTAATTTATAAAAATACGAATTATTTTACAAGTTCACGCCAGTCGAGGTCGCCTCTTTCAAGACCTCTGACGAGAGACTCGGCTGTTGCAATATTTGTAGCAACGGGAATGTTGTGCACATCGCACAGTCTTAAAAGATCATTGTCATCAGGTTCAAAAGGTTTTCTTGTAAGAGGGTCTCTGAATAAAAGAAGAAGGTCGATTTCATTGCAGGAAATAAGGGAGCCTATTTGCTGAGCGCCGCCCTGAGCACCTGCAAGAAACTTTTTAATGGGAATGCCTGTTGCATCTTCAATAAGTTTTCCTGTAGTAGAGGTTGCGCACAAAGAATGATGACTTAAAATTCCGCAATAAGCTATTGCAAATTGTGTCATAAGTTCTTTTTTTGAGTCGTGTGCTATAAGTGCAATGTTCATAATCCACCATCCTTAATGTGTTTATTATTGAATAATTAATATTATCATAAAAATATTTGTTTTTCAACAATTATTTTAATTGTGAAAGAATAAGTTCTGCCGATTCGCCGTTTATGCGTTTTGCTATACGCATAAATGCCTTGTCGCTTTTAACGGTTTTTAATTTTTTTTGTGAAACGCTGCGATACATTATATTCTTATCTTCAGGAACGATTCCTATAAGCTGCACGGCTGTTTTGTCAATAATTTCATCAACAGTAAGCAGTTTTCCCTTAGATGCCGCTTTTATGTCATATCGGTTTATTACAAGCCGGCTTTGCTTTATTCCGTTTTCTTTTGCTGTTTTTTCAAGGGTATATGCTCCCTTAACAGAGACTTCGTCTGCTGTGGCAACTACAATGCAGTTGTCGGCTGCCTTTAATGCTCTTATAAGTCCTCTGCCGAGACCGGCAGGTGCATCGGTAAGAATAATATCAAAATCATTTTCCAATGAATTTACAACTTCAACTATTGCATCTTCATATTCTTCTGTAAGAGGAGATTGAGGGGAAGGAATAAGTGAAAGGCAGTCTCTGATTTCAATAACGGCATCTTTCAGTTCGCATCTTTCTTCAATTATATCTATCCAGCTGAAATTAACCTTTTCCGTACAGCCGAAAATAATATCGAGCCCTGCAAGTCCTGCGTCACAGTCTATAACGAGGGTTTTAAGTCCCATATCTGCAAAAGCCTGACCGAGACCTGCACATAGTGTGGATTTGCCTACACCGCCTTTGCCTGATGCTATTACGGTTTTGTTTGCCATAAATTTTTCTCCTTACCAGATAACGGTATTATCCTGCTGCACGTTAAGTGCGCTGTCGATGGTTGAGAAGTAGTATTCAAATATATCTGCGGCAACCTGAGCTGTTGAAGAACCGCTGCCGGCATTTTCTATTACAACTGTAACTGCAATTTCTGCATTTTCATAAGGACCGAACGCAATAAGGAAACCGTTTGTGCCTTCAACTATTCTGCCGTCAACAACAAGTGTCTTTTCTGCAGTACCTGTTTTGCAGGCAACTTCGTATTTAAGGTCACCAAGATACGGTTCACAGGAGCCGTCATTTGCAACAAGCCACATCCCCTTTTTAACGGTGTCAAAAGAAGATTCGGCAATGTTAGTTTCTGCGGCAACTGTGGGGGTGTGCTCAAAAATAACGGAAGAGAAATTTGAATCAACTATCTTTTCTACAAGATAGGGTGTATAACGCGTTCCGCCGTTTGCAATGGTCGCGCAGTAGTTTGTAAGCTGCAAAGGGGTAAAGGAGTTATCAGACTGACCGATAGCCGCAAGAAGTGTTTCGCCGGCTTTCCAACCAAGACCCAACGATTCTCTGTAGGCGATACCGGCAAGAATACCCTCGCTTTCACCTATTTCAATTCCCGTTTTTTGCCCGAGTCCGAAAAGAGAGGAATATTCGTTCATTTTTTCAATGCCCAGCTGCCTTGCCATCTCAAAGAAAAATATGTTGCACGAATGCTGAAGTGCCTGTTCAACATTAATGCCTCCGTGAGCGGTCTGACCGAAGCAGGCAAAAACCTGGTCGATATATTCATACTGACCTTCACAGTAGCATATTGAAGAAGCATCAATAATGCCTTCTTCAAGGGCTGCTATTGCGATAACGGGCTTCATAGTAGAACCGGGAGAATATGTACTCTGAAGAGTTCTGTTCCACAAGGGCTTGCCGGGGTCATTTGCAAGTGAGGAATAGTCCTCATAATATGTGTTCAGACTGAAATCAGGATAGGATGCGCTTGCAAGAAGAGCACCTGTTCTTACATCCTGAACAACCACGGCGCCTGCAGGGTGAAGACCGTTTGCAATGGCTTCCTCAGGAGTTACTGCTATAATCTGATTGGCAAGGGATTTTGATGCAATTTCCTGCAGATTCTGGTCAATAGTAAGAAATACGGTATTTCCTGCTCCCGGTAGTATGGAATAACTTTCACTTATCTCTTCGGATGCGTTAACAGATATTTTTTTTGTTCCTTTATATCCTCTCAGATATTCTTCAAAGGCACTCTCGATTCCGTTCTTGCCTGTCTGATCTGTAAGAGAATAACTTTTATTTTTTATCTGTTGAATAAGAACTTCATTACCTGCGGCGGCTAAAAGCTGTTCGTCTGTTTTTTCTTTATATGAGTTATATTCTTCTGCGCTGATAGCACCTATAACACCTAAAATATGCGAAGCGGTTTTTCCGTCACCCGCATATTTTCTTTCTGAGGTTATGCCAGCATCAATGCCGGGGAATGTTACACTGTTTTCTTTTATATAAGCTATTGTTGTAATTGATATTTTTTCAGAAAATGTATAGGGAATAGATGCTGAAAAATAGAGCTTATCCATATTATAACGAACGGAAGCAATTTTTCTTGCCTCGTCTTCAGGATAATTTTCAAGCTCATACTTTTCAATAAGCACATCAAAACAGTCACGTGCCGACGCGTAAGGATTTACCGCACACATATTTTCTGATTTGAGCCAATTTATTGCGCTTTCGGAATTTTCCTTGAATACAATTTCTCCGTTTTCATCAAAAACAAGAGGAAGGGCATCTGTCCAATCTTCTTCCTTCGATTCGAGGTATCTTATAAGTTCAATAATTACAAGATTTTTTTCTACGTCCTTCTCGGGAAAATCAAGTGCATTTACGGTTATTGTGTTGACTTGTTCGTTATAAACAAGCGGATTGCCGTTTCTGTCGAGTATTTCACCTCGGGGCGCATCCACGGAAACTGAATAAGTGGATACTGCAGAAGCCGAAATATATTTTTGCGGATTAATTGCCTGACAGTAAAAAAGCACAGCAATAAAACCCAGAAAACACAGGGAAAATACTGCAAATATGAAATTTGATCGTTTTATAAGATTTTTTTGTGGCATATTGTTCCTCAGGATTTTAATTTATCGTATCTGAATTTAACAGCAATTTTTCTTACACTGAAGTATACGGGGATGCTTATGATTGCAGTAAGCAATACTGCGGGTAAATATACGGTTATTGCTAATTGTCTTAAAACCGGAATACCTGAAGCAAAACCGGTGTGTATCAGCATGAAAACCGAAAAGATAATGCTTGATACACATGTAAGAACTAATTCGCTTAACAGAGTATTTCTCAATATATAACGTGACAAAAGACCGATAATATAGGCTGAAGCCGCAAAAAACAGTGCAAGAAGCCCATCGGTAAGAGGGGATGCAAGATCCCACAGTGCACCTGCCAGAAGACCGAAAAATAAGCCCGTAACTTCTCTTTCATACATCGAAATGCTGATAAGCAGGGGGATGAGTATATATACGGGAAAACTGAATCCTGCGGCAGGCAGAGTTATACACTGTATTATAAATGCGATAAGTGTAAAAAATATGAAAAACAGTCTTCGTATAAACTGTGTTGTAAGCCTTTTGTGCTTCATCTGAAGAATCTTCCTTATTTGTTTTTACCTTCAAAATCGGTAATGATAAAAATATCCGTAAGAAGTGAATAATCTGCTTCGGGAGTAACAAGCGCATAAGATGAAATTCCCACATCGTCGGTTTTAAGCTCTTTTATTGTTCCTATTATAAGATCTTTTGGATAAATACCGCCGATACCCGAAGTGCACACTATACCTCCCGAAACAACGGGAGTAGTTTTTGTAAGCCCCGAAAGCTTAAGAAGTCCGTTAGCTGAATGAGCGGGCTCCGCTTCAATGTAACAGTCTTCCCGTGTTCTTATTTCATAAGCACTTGTGCTTACATCGGGATTGAAAAGGGTGAAAACCGTACTTGTGTTTTCATTTGTTTCTCTGATAACACCCACAAGGGCATTGCCGTAGATTACCGGGTCATTTACCTTTACACCGTCTGATGAACCCTTGTTAACGGTGAATGAGGCATAAATGTCTGAACTGTCTCTTAAAACGATTGTAGCAGGGATAAATGAGAAATCGGGATTGTCGTCTTTAACTTCGAGGAAGTCTTCATATGCTTCAAGTTTATGTAAAGCCTTTTCGTAGTCAACAAGCTGTGACTTAAGGCCGGAAACCTCGGTTTTTAAAGATTCGACCTCTTCGGCATATTTTTTTGATGAAACAAAATAACCGTTGAAATCAGAGAAAAAGTCACTGATATAAACGGCAGCATTCTGCAAAGGTGCCGTAATAAAGCTCAGTGCAGAAGATACGGGAGAATAGCCGCTGTTTGAAACAGCAGCAAAGAATACTCCCAATAATAAAGAAGTGAGTATAGCAAGTGCTATTTTAAATTTAGTTCCGTGAAAAAAATTACGCATGGGACTTCTCCGACAAATATAAATTTAGGTAGACAGAAATTCGGAATCGGTTATGATTTAATAATGTTTAATGTGTCTTTTCTGAGGCATATTGCAATGCCTGTTATTACGCAGTCGATAGGCTTTTCTGCAATATGTACAGGCATACCAGTTTCTTTTTCAATAAGCTTATCAAGACCTCTTAAAAGTGCGGAGCCGCCTGTAAGGATTATGCCCGAAGAAATAATATCTGATGAAAGCTCGGGGGGAGTTTTTTCAAGAGTGGAGCGTATTGCATCTGTTATCTGTGCAAGAGGATCAGCTAATGCCTGTCTTACCTCTTTTGACGTGATTTCAACGGTTTTGGGAAGTCCGTCGCTGAGATTTCTTCCCTTTACCGAAACAGCAGCTTCACCGTCATAGGGATATGCCGAGCCTATGGTAAGCTTTATATCTTCGGCTGTTCTTTCTCCTATAAGAAGATTGAAGTTCTTTTTGATATACTGAACAATGGCATTATCAAAGGCATCGCCTGCAATTTTTACGGTTCTTGATGCCACTATATCGCCTAAAGAAATAACTGCAACTTCAGAAGTTCCCGAACCGATATCTACCACCATACTACCCGTTGCATCGGCAACAGGCATACCTGCACCGATAGCCGCCGCCATAGGTGCTTCGATAAGACTTACATAACGTGCGCCTGCATTCTTTGCTGCATCGTGAACTGCTCTTCTTTCAACTTCCGTTATGCTTGACGGAATGCAGATGAGCACCCTTGCTCTTGAAAAGAGAGAACCGCTGGTTGCCTTCTTCATAAATTCTCTCAGCATATCCGTTGTTATGTCAAAATCAGCAATAACTGAGTCTTTAAGAGGTTTTACTGCTGTGATAGAACCGGGGGTTCTGCCCAGCATCTGTTTTGCCTCTTCGCCCACTGCAACCACCTTTGACGGTGTATTTTTTACATCAACGGCAACAACAGAAGGTTCTCTTATGATGATACCTTTGTTTTTTGCACATACAAGAGTGTTACCTGTGCCGAGATCTATTCCGATGTCCTGAGAGAATAACATAATTAAGGTTCGTCCTTTCAAAATAATGAGTGAATGCAGGGAGGCCGTGAAATACGGCTCCCTGCAGAAACTGAAAAAGAGTTATCAGAATGTGCTTTCCATATCAGTTTCAATCTGTTCAACAACAGTCTTTTTTGCTGTGGAATTCTGAATTTTTTTCTGAAGAAGTTCATAGTAAAGATCTTCATCAATGGGGAGAGTTACTGTTTTGTCAAGCCAGGAGGAAAGGAATGCGGCATTGGAGATTGTAAGTCCGTTTATTCCTTCTGCACCTTCTGCAATAAGAGGTTCGCCTCTTAAAATATGTGCGGCAAATGCGTTCATAACACCCGAATGCTGTTCGTTTTTACCGTCGGTTTCAACGGTAATCCATTCGCCCTCTATCTTTCCGAAGCCCTTATCTGCATTTTTGGTATATTCGGAGGTTGACATATTGAGCTTGAACATTTTTATCTGATCGTCTTCGCAGATGATCTTTGCTTTATCGAGAGTAATTTCAAGTCTGTTTGTTCCGGGATAGTCACCTGTTGTGGTAATGAATGTACCTGTAGCACCGTTGGGATATTCAACATAGATTGAAACATCATCTTCAACTTCGATGTCGTGCCATTTGCCTTCGTGGCAGATAGCTTTAACTGAAGAAGGCATTCCGCATATCCACTGCCATAAGTCAAGCTGATGGGGGCATTGGTTGAGCATTACACCGCCGCCTTCGCCTTCCCATGTAGCTCTCCAACCGCCGGAATTGTAATAAGCCTGAGTACGGTACCAATCGGTGATTATCCAGCTGACTCTTTTGATTTCGCCGTATTCGCCGCCTTCAACGATTTCTTTAACCTTACGGTAGATGCAGTTTGTTCTCTGATTGAACATAATTGCATATGTAGCTTCTGAATTCTTTGCTACTTCAATAATTTCGTTAACCTGTTTTGTGTAAACACCTGCGGGTTTTTCGCTCATTACGTGAACACCGGCATTAAGTGCTTCAATGCCGATAGTGGGATGTGCATAATGAGGAGTTGCGATAATAATTGCATCGCAAAGACCGGAAGCAATAAGTTCGCTTGCTGTATTGAAGCAAGTTACTTCAGGAAGCTTTTCCTTCGCATTTGCAAATTTTTTTTCATCAATATCTGCAACACAAGTGATTTCGATTTCAGGCATTTTACCTGCTACAAAATTATTGATATGACTCATACCCATATTACCGATGCCGATAATACCGAGTTTAACTTTTTCAGACATATTATATACATCTCCTTAATTATAATATAACAAATTAAGTATAAAATAAAAAATATCAAAATGCAATAGAAAATTATATTAAAATATAAGAAAAAATCTCTTCGGCGGACCGAAGAGATTGTGATTATGCCATAAGCTGACGGATAACTGCTTCGCAGTCTTTTTTGTCCATAATTTTGGGAACGGGGTAGAGGGGATTTGCTTCCTTTAATGCGCGTTCTACGATAACGGGAATATCTTCTTCTTTTATCTGATCGAACTTTGAGGGGATTCCCATTTTTTCGTTCATTGCTCTGATTTCTGCAATAAAGAGTTTTGCTTTCTGCTCTTTGTTCATTCCCATTGTTTCAAGTCCTGCTATATCGGCAAGCTTTGCAAGCTTCTTGTAAGCAGTTTCGCCGTAATAATCAAGCACATAGGGAAGAATTACGGCATTTGCAAGACCGTGAGGTATTCCGTAATGACCTCCGAGGTTGTGGGCGATTGAGTGGACATAACCTACATATGCTCTTGTGAATGCAACACCTGCAAGGAAAGATGCTTCAAGCATATTCATTCGTGCATCAAGGTCTTTTCCGTCTTCATATGCATTATAAAGATTGTCAAAAATAAGCTTTGTTGCCTTTTCTGCACACTTTTTGGTGCCGCAGGTATTACTCTTGCCGATATAAGCTTCTACAGCGTGGGTAAGTGCATCCATACCTGTTGTTGATGTGATGTGCTTGGGAAGACCTACGGTAAGCTCGGGGTCAAGCACGGCAACCTTGGGAATGAGCTTATTATCATTGATAGCATTCTTTTCGTGGGTGATGGGGTTAGAAACAACAGCCGCAATAGTGGTTTCGGAACCTGTTCCTGCAGTTGTGGGAACTGCAAAGAGGGGAGGAAGCTTTTTGTTTACCTTAAGCACACCTCTCATCTGAGGAACGGATTTGTCGGGACGGGCAATTCTTGCACCGCATGCCTTTGCACAGTCCATAGGAGAGCCGCCGCCGAATGCCACAATACCTTCACAGCCGTTTTCAAGATAAAGCTCAACTGCATCTTCGATATTATCGATAGTGGGGTTGGGCTGAACACCGTCGAAAACAACATAGTTTATGCCTGTATTTTCGAGTTCTTCAAAAAGGCTGTCAAGAAGCTTCAGAGACATAAGGCCTTTGTCTGTAACAATAAGAACCTTTGAAAGTCCCTTTTCTCTGATAGCACAGGGAAGCTGTTTTACTGCACCTGTGCCTTTAAGAAGCTCAGGCTTTGACCAATCAAGGAAAAAAGAGCCTACATAAAGAGCCTTCTGATAAACTCTGCAATAAGCATTGAAAAGTTTAGACATTAATATTCCTCCGTTTTATTTTCAGTTAATGGATATTATACATCAATAATGTACCGATTTCAAGGATAAATTGGGATAATTTTCCGCTCGTTTTGGTTATTTTCTGATTTTTGCAAGACGAATCATATTCCAGGACATGGGCTTAAGGGAGCATCTGAGAATTTTTCCGTCAAGCGTGGGAAGTTCTTTTTTAACGGGGCTTACTTTCTGACAGTCTTTGGTGTTGATATCCATGGCATCGCAGTCTTCAAGAGCAATATATTCTATGGGGCTGAAGCCTTCAAAATCACAGAGTTTTGTTTCAAGTGTAATGCTGTCGTTTATATCACGGTTAACGGCAAAAATAACAAGCTCTTCTTTGTCTTCTGATAAAACTGCAGATGTATCAACATCGGGTACATCTGTGTACCAGCGTGTGTCATATTTTGATGATTCGCTTATTCCCTGAAGCGCATAGCCTCTTGCATATTTTGATGCATAGTAGAAAGGATAGAATATTGTCTGCTTCCAGGCCTTTCCGCCGTCTTCTGTCATAATGGGGGCAATTACATTTACAAGCTGTGCAAGACAGGCAATCTTAACTCTGTCAGCGTGTCTTATTATGGAGTTCAGCATTGTTCCCACAACAAGTGCATCGGCAAAGTTATAAACATCTTCAAGTATATGAGGAGCTTTTGACCATTTGTCGAATTTTGCTCCGTTTGAATGATACCATACATTCCATTCGTCAAATGATATATCGATTCTCTTCTTTGAATGGCGTTTACCCTGCACATAATCGAGGGCTGAAATTACACTTTCTATAAATGAATCCGTTTCAACTCCCTTTGCAAGGAAATTTTCAAGATAATCGTCAGAATTACTGTGATACTGATGCATTGAAACATAATCCACCTGATCATATGCAAGATCGAGAGATGTTGTTTCCCATTCGCCGAAGGTCTTCATATGCCAGCCGGAGCTTCCGCAGAGAACTGTTTCTATTGTGGGATCTACCCATTTCATAAGCTTTGCTGTTTCATATGCGGTTCTTCCGTATTCAACAGCGGTTTTGCTGCCCATCTGCCAGGGGCCGTCCATTTCATTTCCGAGGCACCACAGCTTTACATTGTAGGGGAGTTCGCTTCCGTATTTCTTTCTCAGATCGCTTAAATATGTACCGCCGGGATGATTGCAGTATTCAACCAGCTGTCTTGCTTCATCGGGACCTTTTGTGCCGAGATTCACTGCCATCATAGGCTCGGTACCTGTTTTTTTGCACCACGCCATAAACTCATCGGTTCCGAATTCGTTTGTTTCGAGGGTACCCCAGGCGAGCTCAAGTCTTTTGGGTCTTGTTTCTTTTGGGCCTATTCCGTCTTCCCAGTTGTATCCCGAAACAAAGTTGCCGCCGGGATAACGGACAACGGGAACATTAAGCTCTTTAATAAGATTCATAACATCAAGTCTGAATCCGTTTTCATCTGCATTAGGGTGACCCGGCTCATATATACCGCCGTAAACACATCTTCCGAGATGCTCAACAAAAGAACCGTATATTCTTTTATCGATTTTTCCTTTTGTGAATTCACTTGCAATGGTAAGCTTTGCGTACTTCATAATATTCTCCTTTGTTTGGGATTACTGTTCGTAGATAAATTCATTGAGCTTTGCTTTATTTTGTGCAAAATCCATCACAAGCACAGCCTGAGAATTTATTGTGTCGTTATACCATGTACCGTCTGCAGGAATGCTGAACTGCTCAACATCATTAGTAAGACAGGTTGCGGCTTTCATTGCAAGAGGTAAAAATTCAGCCTGATCAATACTGCATTCCATATTTTTTGCAATTTCCGTTGCTGTGTCGATAAGTGTCATGGGATTTGTTCCCGTAAGACCTTTTATTACCTGTGATATAACTTCACGCTGTCTGCTTGTTCTGTAAAAGTCATTTTGTCCCGATCTTATCCGGCAGTATAAAAGTGCATGGTAACCGTCAAGCTTTATGTTTGTGCCGGGAGCAATACTGAAGCCTTCTTTTGCAAGGGCTGCAGCTTCCACATCATCTATTTCCGGAATGGTAACACCGCCCACGGCATCGATTATTTCTATAAACATATCATAGCCTATCTTTGCATAGTCGTCTATTTTTATCCCGAAGTTATATTCTATTGTATCGCATACAAGCTGAGGTCCGCCGTAAACACAGGAAGCATTGAGCTTTGCGCTGCCGTGACCGGGAATCTCAACATAAGAGTCACGCAGGAAAGATGTGAGTTTGATCTTTTTGTGCTTCATATCTACCGACAAAAGTATCATTGCATCTGAACGGGATGAACTGTCTGTATTAAGCGTGTCAATACCCATAAGAAGTACATTATATACACTGTCAGAGGATAAAAGTGTTGATTCATCAATGTATGAATTCTCGCTCATCTGATTTGCATTATAGTCCTTGAGCACTGTTAATATTACAGCCGATGCACCTGCACCGATAACAAGTCCCAATGCTATAAATCCGCAGATTATACCGATTGCAACTTTTAAGCCTGCATTCTTTTTCTTCTTCTTTTTTTTGCTTTGGTTGTTACCCGAATGCGATTTTGACGGCTTTTTGCCGTCGTTTTTGTCAGCTTCAGGTCTTGAACGGTTTTTTGACGGGTCTTTTGAATGATTCGGAGCTTTTATATATTCGTCCTCCGTTTTGATATTATCAAAAGAATGCTTGCCGGGCTTTGATGAAAGCTGTTCTTTTTCAATGCGCTCGGTATATTTTTTATTGTTATGTTTGTTTTTTGTTGTATTGAAATAAATATCTTCTGCCATTATTATCACCCTTTGCTAATTTATAGATTTATGGGCAGACACTGTCAATTATATTTTAACTTAATAAACGAAATAATACAAGAATTTTTTAAAAAAATGCTTAAAAATGAATGAATCGCACAAATTGAGCAGTTAAAGCGTAAAAACATCTTGAAAAATCTTTCAATGTTATATATAATGATAGAAACTTGTTTTTTGCGGAGTTAAATGATGTTAGGAAAAATGGTTAAAGTCAAGGTGACAAAGCCTTGCAATTATTATGATCTCCGCACCGGTATTCGATACATTATAAATTACGGAACAACTGAGGTGCAAACTGATAAAAAAGGATTTGTTCTCGGTGCGTATATTCTCGGCGTTAATCACCCGGTGCGTGTTTTTGAGGGGAAGGTAATTGCAGTTCTGCGCTTTGCCGGAAATAAAAAATCCGTTCTTGTTGTTGCACCTAAAAATATGAGACGGATCGATTTTGAAATTAAGGATGTACTTGAATTTGCAGAGCCGAGAGATTCTTATACTCTTGAATGTCTGTATGAGCATTCCTGCGGTGCCGTGGTATTTCGCCGTATAAATGAAGAATACCGTTTTTTGCTTATTAAAAACAGAAGAAGCAATCACTGGGGCTTCCCCAAAGGTCATATGGAAAAAGGCGAAACAAGGGAACAGACAGCAAAGCGTGAGGTTCTTGAAGAGACGGGGATACACATAGATATTATAGACGGTTTTTGCCGTGATTCAAGATACCGTATCGGCTCAAAAATCGAAAAAAGGGTAGAAGTTTTTCTTGCTTCAACCAAGGATACCCAGACTATCATTCAGAAAGAAGAGATTGAGGATTATATATGGCTTCGTTATCCCGAAGCTCTTGATATGCTTAAATTTGAAAATGATAAGGATATTCTTATGTCCGTAAAGGAATTTATGCTTGAAAATGCTATCTGATATCTTTATTAAAGGAGCTAAATTATGACCGAACAACTTGTAATGTGGTTTGAATCCCTGTTTCCCAATGACACAAGCCGTGAACTGGTGGCTTTTATTACATCCTTGTTTCCCATACTTGAATGCCGCGGCGGTATGATAGTTGCTATGGCTGCAGGGGTCAGCTTTATCAGAGCTTTTACAATATGTTATATCGGAAATATGATTCCTATTCCCTTTATACTTCTTTTTATCAAAAAGATTTTTGCTTTTATGAAAAAGCACAATATTCTTACCTCTATTGTCGGCAGACTTGAAAACAAAACCACAAAGCATAAGGATAAGATAGAAAAATACGGACCATGGGCGCTTCTTTCCTTTGTTGCCGTTCCTCTTCCCGGAACAGGCGGCTGGACGGGTTCGCTTGTTGCGGCACTTTTTGACCTTGATATCAAGAAGTCGCTTCCCATAATTGCAATTGGTGTACTTATTGCAAATCTTATTATGTCCGTAGTTACATACGGTGTCAGCGCAGTTTTCAGTTTCTGATAACAAATGAAAGGCGGTTTACCTGCATATTTATCTGCAGGAGAACATAATGAAAGAAATTTTTACAAAAACAGGTGAAAGTCTTGCTTTTTATATAGTTTCGCTTATAAACGGTGCGATGTATACAGTGTGGACAATTATGTATTTTGTCTGCATCGTATTAAGAGGCGTGGCTATTGATCAGGCGTGTAACAATATGTTGATGACAGGCTATACCGAATTTACGGTAGAGGTTTCTTCTCCGCTTTTCGGAGTGCTTAATTTCTTTGCAAAAGCTCTGCCTGTTATTCTGATAATATGGATGGTTATGTTTTTTGTCAATGACCGTAAGAATAAAGCTCTTTGCGATAACAGATTGATTATCGGTGTTTTTGTTATCAATCTGATAAGCGCATTGGTTGTAGCTCTTGATGTATTCGGGCTTCATATGGTTTTATAAATAATACTATTGACAATTGTTTTTCTTTGTTGTAAAATCTCATCAATATAATGCTGTGACGGGAACAGGTAGCAGAACACGGACTTCAAGAGAGCAGTCGGCAGGTGTAAGACTGCAGTTACGGTTTTTGTGATTACATCCCCGAGCTTCGCACCGAACAGAAAACTCAGTAGGCTGCGGCGGTTTTCTCCGTTAACGGAATAAACTCTTGTCAGAGAGTTTCTAAGGGAAATACCGTGAGGTATTTCTGAAAAAAGGTGGTAACACGGACAAATCCGTCTGTCCTTTTGCGGGCAGGCGGTTATTTTTTTGTTTAGTATGTAATTTTGAAAGGATATGATATTATGGGAATTTATGAAGAACTTAAGGCGAGAGGTCTTATAGCACAGGTTACAAATGAAGAAGAAGTAAGAGAGCTTGTAAATAACGGTAAAGCAGTATTTTACATCGGTTTTGACCCTACTGCAGATTCTCTTCACGTAGGTCACTTTATGGCGCTTTGTCTTATGAAGCGTCTTCAGATGGCAGGTAACAAGCCCATTGCACTTATCGGCGGCGGTACTGCACACATCGGCGACCCCTCCGGCAGAACCGATATGCGTTCAATGATGACCAAAGAAACTATTGAGCACAACTGCGAATGTTTCAAAAAGCAGATGGAACGCTTTATTGAATTCGGTGAAGATAAGGCACTTATGGTAAATAATGCGGACTGGCTTCTTGACCTCAACTATGTTGAGCTTTTAAGAGAAGTGGGTGCTTGTTTCTCTGTTAATAATATGCTCCGTGCAGAGTGCTACAAGCAGAGAATGGAAAAAGGTCTTTCTTTCCTTGAATTCAACTATATGATAATGCAGAGCTACGACTTTTTGGAGCTTTACAGAAAGTACGGCTGTAACCTTCAGTTCGGCGGCGATGACCAGTGGTCAAATATGCTGGGCGGCAGAGAGCTTATCAGAAGAAAGC
This sequence comes from Acutalibacteraceae bacterium, assembly GCA_045538645.1. Taxonomy (GTDB): domain Bacteria; phylum Bacillota; class Clostridia; order Oscillospirales; family Acutalibacteraceae; genus RUG806. Next base: position 72,003 of record JAZSRT010000054.1, read on the forward strand.
TGGATAAAGAATCCCACGCTATGACTATCACTCTTCTTCTTAACTCTGAAGGCAAAAAAATGGGTAAGACCGTAGGCGGTGCAGTATGGCTTGACCCCGAAAAGACCACTCCCTTTGATTTCTATCAGTACTGGAGAAATGTAGGGGATGCCGACGTTCTCAAGTGTATACGTATGCTTACATTCCTTCCTCTTGAAGAAATAGACAAAATGGATGCATGGGAAGGCGCACAGCTTAATACAGCAAAAGAAATCCTTGCCTTTGAGCTTACAAAGCTTGTTCACGGTGAAGAAGAAGCAAACAAGGCACAGGCAGCCGCAAAGGCACTTTTTGCAGACGGCGGCAGCGATGCTCCCGAAGCTCCCGTGGGTGAAGATGATTTCAGAGACGGCAGCGTTGATATTCTCACAATGCTTGTTGTGTCGGGTCTTTGCCCCTCCCGTTCAGATGCAAGACGTGCTGTTGAACAGGGCGGTGTTTCTGTTGACGGTGAAAAAATTACCGACATTAAAAAGTCCTTCACAAAAGAAGCTATCGGAGAAGGTGTGCTTCTTAAGAGAGGAAAGAAAAACTTCAAGAAAATAGTTGTAGAATAATTATACCCAAAGCCGGATTCATATTTTGTTTCCGGCTTGGTTTGTTTAATTCTGACCGGAAAATTTATATGTTGTACTGAAATCAGAATATTTTATGGGGTGAAAAAATGAATAAAAAACCGAACAAAGGAATAATTGCTGCTGCAGTTGTGGCAGGGGTTATTGTATGTGTGCTTGTGGGTGTGCTTATCGGTCTTGCTATACTCAGAGGCGGAAGCTCAGACGAGCTTGTTACGGATGCTTTCTGTGAAATGGTTAAAGATACCGGAGAAAAGTCATATTACCGTATTCCTAAGCTCAATATCGAAAAAGACTGGGCAGAAGAAGTGAATGAAAAAATGTACACCACCCTTTATGATGAATACGAAAAGGGAAAGGTGCTCTATGACGGAGAAAATCCCACAGTGTCCGAAATGGGATATGAGTGGGCAGAGAAGGACGGTATTGTTTCAATCACCGTTCAGCTGAAAAATGCCTTTACCGGCGGATATGAATTCTTTGTTTTCAATGTTGACACGGGCAAAGAAAGAGAAATAACAAACGAAGAACTTATTGAAATTTTCGGCTATGACAAAAATGCATATTTTGATATGATGAAGGATGTCCTTACGGATATATATAATTCCGAAGTTCCCAAACTCGGTGATACCGACTATATTTATGACAGTTATCTTGAAGATGCAACAAAGGACGAAAGCCTTGAAAACAGTCTGTCCTTTATCACAGATGAAGGCAAGCTCAACGTAATTCTCCCCGTATTCTCCGCAGACGACAAATCCAATGTCAATACAATTGTTGACATTGAAACAGGTGAAAAGAAGGATTATTTCACCTTTGAGGGAGAATATGAGGAAACAAAGCCTGATAATGATCTGAATGCAGAAGAAATCACTGAAGCAGATGGTGAATTTGTTGAAAGACTTGAACTTACTGATAGTGATATTGCAGATATTGAGGATATGATGATTAAAGGTCTCGGATTTCATGAGTTTGATTATCAATCGTCAACTGTTGGTTATGTGATTAGTGAAATGTTGACATTTTCTTTAGGACCACAATTTTATTCTTTATACTTTGATGATTATATAGAATATGACTTTTATGATAACGAAGCAAGAGATACTGTATATTCAGCTGAAGAAGCAGACCCTCATAATATGTTTAATGGACATTATCTTGTTATGTCTGAGCAAAATGTAAAATGGTTAGTAGAAAATATTTTTCATATTTCCTATCATGCAGATTTTGCGGAAGAAACGAAACGTTATGATAAGATTAATGCGTATGCATATGAAGGGAATGTGTATAGGGGACTTGGTTATGGTGGTGATCGACTTCCGCAGCCTGAAAATATCAGCAAGATAAGATTTGATGACGGTAGATATGAGATTGTTCTCAAGGATAGTGATGCTGCAGCTTTAGAGTGGTACAATTACTATTGGATAATTATTGCTGATGTGCAGATTATTGACGGAAGACGTTGTCTTACATTTTATAGCTTTGATCATATGAATGAGGAAGAATTTAATTCTCGTGTGCCTGCTTCGTCACAGCAGCAAGATGTTGCTACCCCCATGGACACGGATTATCAGGATTTGTTTGAAATGGCATATCACGGAATGGCTGACTTTAATTCAAATACAGCTGATACTGCTTATGTTATCAACAGGTATATTACGAGTATTTTCGGTATAGGTGACTACGCAATTTATTTTGATGATGCTCAGGTCTGCAGCACTTATTCAGGTGAAAACGATGCAGACCCCCGAGGAATGTTTGAGTACTATTCAAAGCTCCCTGCTGAAAATGTAAAGTGGTTGTGCGAAAATGTTTACAATATAGAATTTGATGAAAATTATGTTTCCGACAATTCTTACTGTGAGGGCGGTTATGTGTATACCTATGCAATAGCTGCAGGTGACGGGCCTATGGCAAGTCAGGTGAAGTTTGCAGAAAAGCTCTCTGACGGCAGGTACAGTATTGTACTTGAAAGCGGCTGGAATTACGAAAATCCCGATGTTATTGATGTTGAAAGTGAAATATACATTATCGCAGAAATTAAGGAAACCGACGGCATCCGTCATTGGTCATTCTATGATGTAAGCACAAAAAAGCTTAAATAACATAAAAAGAACCGTATCTGCAAAAGGTGCGGTTCTTTTTGTGGTTTGTATAATTGCAAAAATTTGTTATTGATCTTTTTCTAAAATTACTTTGCCTATTCTTCTGACAGATACATCAACGCTGATGTTGCATTTTATATTTTTACTTTTACTCTCGTTTTTCAGCAGTTGATTTATATAAAATGAATGGTCTTTAAGGTTAATTTTTCTTCCGAAATTAAATATATCGCAGTTTTCTTTATAATAAAATTCATCTATCACCTCGGCTACAAGATCGGATATTTTTTTGGCGGTAGCCCGAGCAGTTTTTTCTGTGTCATCTTTTGACAACCCCGAAAAATTTTCTGTCTGAAATTCGGGTATGTCGCACCTCAGGGATATATCAATGTTTATTTCTGCTTTTTCTTCAGCTGTGGTGATTTTTGTTTTTGTTTTGCTGTCTATAATTTCAATGGTACATATGCCCTTGCTGTTATTTACCGTAATGTCGCCGTTTTCCGTTTCGCCGTTAATAAGCATCAGTGCGAGTGTTTTTTCAGGGCTGAGTTTCAGAATACCGCCGTCTTTTTTGAAAACTACCGTACCTTTTAATGATACTTCTTTTGTTTTTGAGAATGCATTATCTTTTACTGCAATCAAAGGACAGAAAGCACTGTCGGTTTCGCCCATAAGCGAATTGAGAAAACGGTAAAGCGGTGTGTAAGTGCATTTACCCGTGTGACGGTATGAAGAAAGAGCTGCTTCAAAAATATTTCCTGCAGATACGTTTTTACCAAAATCGGCAGATACCGTTTCACTTGCCGTTTTTTCTGCCACTGCAATCAGAATATCGGTTCTTGTGGTGTATTCTCGCCTGAAAAAGTCAAGGGTTTCGCTTAGTTTTTCTTTTGCGGTATCAAAGCCTATAACAAGAACTCTCGCCTGAGAAAACAAAGGTATCTGACCTGTTATCTGCGAAATACTGTTCATTGCCATCCCTATGGTTTCACCTTCGAACATATAACATTTTGTAAGCTGCTCTGATGAAATGCTGTCGTTTTCACTTCCCGAAGTAAATGAATCAAGCCCTTCTATTGTCACCTTGTATATGCCGTCTTTATAGTCAATGCCTATGGCCTCTATTATGAGTCTTTCGTTCAGTTCTATTATTTCTATTTCCTTGCAGGAAGACAAAAATAACATAAACACAGCAATAATAAGAACAGCCGCTTTTTTCATATTTGTGTCCTCCTTTTATTTTTAATGATTTCTGTTAATGTGACAGTAACGGGAATAACGATCATCAGTATGATAAACGCCAGATCAAACAGTTTTGACGATACCGTTTCCGAAAAAACGGTGACAGTCTGCGAAGTAAGTGCATATACAGTAAAAACACCTGCCGTGCATAAAAAAGCGACGGGGATTTTTTTTGCTTTTCCGAAGCCCTGTTTCAGGCCCAGTAAACACAGTGCAAGGAGATATGCCACCTGTATAAAACTGCACAGCACCCATATGCCTGTAAGGATATCGTCAAGTCTTTCAAATATTCCGAATTTGGCAATCACGGTAAGGGTGTATAAGGGGAATATCTGATCCTCTCCGTATTCTCCCGTTACCCCCGATAAAAACGTGAGGATAACCGTGCAGACAACCGCAAAGCTGATAATCCATAAAAATGTCATTTTTTTGACATTGCCTCTTATCATAGGAGCACTGACATTAAGTGAAAGAAGTTCGGCGGCTCTTACACTTGCGTAAAAAGCAAATCCCGCAATGGGAGAAATGCCTTCGGTAAAGAAGGGTTTTAAGTTGTGATACTCAAATTCTCCCGTAACCGTAAGCAGCACAAAAATAATGCTTAATCCCAGCACTGCAAAGAGAATTGCCGAAGCTCTGCCGATTGCTTCAAATCCTTTTAAAGAAGCATATAAACATGCAGCAAGAAGAATAACTATCATAAGCGTGAGTTCGGAATTCGGGAACATAACGGTGCTTATAAAAAGTTCAAATCTTGCGGTGCCTATTCCTGCAAACCAGATAAATGCGAGTGTGTAAATAATACTCAGTAATTTTGCGAATGCCGAAGAGTGCTCTTTTGCCGTTTCTATAACACTCCTGTTTTTGTTCATGTTGAATGTGTACAGAAATACTGCTGCATAAAAAAATTCAATAAGCATAACAGGTATGGCTGTAATTATTTTGTCTCCGGACGGAAGATATAAAGAGGAGGGCAGCATAAATGTGAAGAGTGATATTATACGGCTTAAAAAAAGAACCGAAAACATCTGAAACGTACTGATTTTCCTGACTTTGTTCATCAGAATTTCATCCTTTGGATAAGTTTTTGGCGATTTTGCATTTTAGTCCAGCTTTTTCTGATAAGCACATCTGCCTGTGCCCGTTTTACAAAGGGAGACAATGGTGCCGAAAAAGGTATGCCGTAAGGCGATACGGAGCATATATCTACAATCATCAGCCCTATTCCGAGCATAATTCCGTAAAGCCCGGTAAAACCGCCTATGAGTATAAAACCGAATCTCAGTATAGCCACAGGCTCGTGAAGTTTTACTATTACCGAAGATGCTATTGCGGTAAGAGCAACTATTATAAGCATAGGTGCGGCAATAAGTCCTGCAGTAACTGCGGCATCGCCGATAACAAGCGCACCTACAATACTTACTGCGTGGCCTACCGAGCGCGGCATTCTCAGTCCTGCCTCACGTACTATTTCATATATAAGATGAATTGTAAGTGCTTCTATCATAATGGGAAACGGAGTTTTGCTTGTTGCTGCCGCAATGCCGTACATAATATCGGCAGGCATAATTTCGGGATGAAAAATACATATGGCAACAAAGGCACCGGGCAGGGTTGATGCAATAATAAAACTGACTATCCGCAGGATTCGCATAAAAAGTGCGTAATATGTGCTTGAAAGATAATCGTCAACAGCATGAAAATAATCTATAAATAAATACGGTACAATAAGCGCAAACGGCGTGCCGTCAACGATTATTCCCACTCTGCCTTCAAGAAGCATTGCAGAAAAAGAATCGGGTCTTTCCGTAATTCCGGTATCTGTGAAAAAAGAAGGACGGCGGTTGTCCAGAAAAGGTCTTATATAGCCTGAACCCAGTATTGCATCAAGCTCTATTTTTGATATACGCTTTTTTATATTGTTTAACAGCTCCTCATTTATTCTGTCGGACATATAGCAGACAAGAACGGGAGTGTTGCTGGTTTTTCCTACGGTAAGCTGTTCTATAACAAGATCGGGAGTCCTTATCCGTCTTCTTAAAAGAGTGATGTTGTCCTTAAAATTATCCGTAAAGCCTTCCTGTGAACCTCTTTCATTCTGTTCAGCCTGAGGCTCTCCGGGATTTTTTTTGGGAAATCCCTGAACGGGAAAAGCAAGTGCCTGTTTTTCACCGTCTGAAATAAGCACAAGATTTCCCATAACTATATTAAGTGCAGCGTCCTCAGGATTTTTTACATCTTTTACATTTACACTCTTGAATACTTTTGTTTTTATATACTCGTTAAAGGGGATTTCCGTATTTTCATAAACCATATCCGTAACAGGTTTAACAACCCCCTCGGTTATTTTTATTTCATCACACATTCCGTCCAACATAAAAAGAAAAGCGGTTTTGCCGCCGCAGATTATTTTTCGCATAACAACATCTGCGCTGTTTCCGAATCGAGAAAGAACATTACCTGAATCTTTTTCGGCATCGCCAAAAAAAACATTCGGCAAGCCTTCATTTTTTGTCTGAGCTGTCATTGTTTTTCTTCCTTTCCGTATGTTTTAGGTATTTCCGAAAAAATTCAGGATATACTCACAATAAGAAACAAAAAAACATTTTCTGAAAACTCAACAAATCATAATTTATCGGACAGCTGTCCGATAAATTATGATTTGTAAGAAGTAAAAGGGAATAGTGAAGAAGTTGCCTGTCGGAAGGGCTTTGCCCTAATTATAAATATAAGCCGCATTGCGGCTTCCGACAGGGGCACTCTTCACTCTTACTTCTTACCTATTACTTATCATAATTTAGCACAGCTAAATTATGATTTGCATTTTGGGGGGGCAAATGATTACTACTTTTATCAGAACAGGAATACTTTTTATATTTATAGTAGCATCCGTGCGGCTTATGGGTAAACGGCAGATAGGGCAGCTGCAGCCTGCGGAGCTTGTTGTGACCATTCTTTTATCGGAAATGGCGGCAACACCTATGCAGGATAATGATATACCTATGCTTAATACCCTTATAGCTATTTCAGTGCTGGTGGGGCTCGAAATAATTATGTCTTCATTAAGCTTAAAAAGTATAAAACTCAGAAACCTTCTGCAGGGGCATTCCATAATTCTCATAAAAAACGGTGTGCTTGATCAGAAACAGTTAAGACGGTTGCGTTTTACTATTGACGACCTTCTTGAGGCTTTACGACAGAAGGATGTTTTTGATATATCCGATGTTGAATATGCCGTTGCCGAAACCGACGGCACCCTGAGTGTTTTGCTGAAAAGTGAAAAACAGCCTGTGACAGCTGAAGACGCGGGGATAGAGAAACCGCCCTCTGCACTTCCTGTAGCTATTGTTATGGACGGTGAAATAATACACTCAGACATTACTGCTTCTCAGTTTTCGGAAAGTGAAATAAAGAAAGCGCTGAAAGATATAAAAATTGACAAAAAAGATGTATTTTTATTAACACTTGACAAAAGCGGAAGAAAAGTACTTGTGAGAAAGGATAACAGCAAATGAGCAAAAGACTTGTTGTCGCCTTGTGTCTTATTTTGGTTGCGTTTATTATCGGTACTTTGTCGTATCTTTATCTGAAAAACACTTCCGAAAAAATAATAGAAACTGCGAGAATTATTGGAGAAAAGAATCTTGCTGATGAAGATTTTTCTGAGGAATATATTGAACTTGATAACCTTTGGAAGAAGCATTCAACAGCTTTTTCGGCAATGCTCAAACATTCGGATGCTGATGTTATTGAACGATATTTTATAGTTCTTTCCGACGCGGTAAAAAACGGCGATAATGAGATAATTACCGTTATAATTTCCGAGCTTTGTGCATTTCTCAGAGTGACGGTTCACGGAGAAGCACCAAAAATTGAAAATATTTTTTAAGCAAATTTGTTTTTTTCTCTTTACTTTTTTTAATATATTATATATAATAGACTGAAAATATTTTTTAATAATGGAGTTTGTGCGGCATTTTTAAGCTTTGTTTTAAGTCTGTCGGTACAAAATGCATTACTTCAAGTTTGTATCGGAGGTATTTTTTTGATACCCGCAAGTAAAATGATTTCCGAAGTTTCACCGGAAGAAATAGCTAAGCAGCATGAATACACAGATAAAATAAAAACCATTCTTGCTGTAAAATATCCTTTGGGGGCACCCAAAGCCTATGTGCATACTTACGGCTGCCAGGGGAATGTGTCGGATTCCGAAAGAATCAAAGGCCGCCTTCACGAAATGGGTTATATATTTACCGAGAACAGAGAAGATGCCGATTTTGTGCTTTTTAACACCTGTGCCGTGCGTGAACACGCCGAAGACAGAGTTTTCGGAAATGTGGGTGCCTTAAAACCCATAAAGACACAAAAAAAAGATATGATAATCGCACTTTGCGGCTGTATGATGCAACAAAGCCACGTGTCGGAAAGAATAAAAAGAAGTTATCCGTATGTAAATCTTGTGTTCGGTACTTTCGCCATTCACCGTTTGCCTGAGCTTCTTTACAAAGTTTTAAGAAACGGAAAAAGAGTTTTTGAAACGGAAGAAACAGCAGGTGAAATAGCTGAAAACGTTCCCGTTTACCGTGACAGGGATTTTAAAACATGGCTCCCGATAATGTACGGCTGTAATAATTTCTGCAGCTACTGTGTTGTTCCCTATGTAAGAGGCAGAGAAAGAAGCCGCAGTCCCGAAGCGGTTGTTAAAGAGGCTGAAGAGCTTATTTCAATGGGTGCTAAAGAAATAACTTTGTTGGGTCAGAATGTTAATTCATACGGAAAGAATTCAACCCGCGGTGTTGATTTTCCCGATCTGTTAAAAATGATAAACGATCTGCCAGGGGATTTTAAGATTCGTTTTATGACCTCTCATCCGAAAGACTGCACAAAGAAGCTGCTTGAAACCATGGCTTCCTGTGATAAGGTTGCAAGGCATCTGCATCTACCTTTTCAGTCGGGTAATGACCGTGTGCTTAAGGAGATGAACAGAGGTTACACCCGTGAGCAGTATCTCGCACTTATAAAATATGCAAAAGAGCTTATGCCCGATATTTCTTTAACAAGTGATATTATAGTCGGGTTCCCGGGAGAAACTTACGAAGAATTCCGTGATACACTGTCACTTATTGAAGAAGTAAAATTTACATCACTTTTTACATTTATCTTTTCTCCCCGAAAAGGTACAAAAGCAATAAATATGGAAGATCCCGTACCGTATAAAGAAAAATCCCGTTGGTTTTCCGAGCTTCTTAAGGTTCAGGAAAATATCGCTTCAAAAAGATGCTCTTCAATGGTGGGCAAAACTTACGAAGTGCTTGTTGAAGGCTTCACAAAAGAAGAGGACGGCAGACTTACGGGCAGAACAGACGGCAGTATAAATATAGATTTTGAAGGGCCCGCTTCACTTATTGGTACATATTCAAAAGTTAAAGTCACAAAAGCGCTCAACTGGATACTTTCAGGTGAGTTGGTATAAAACAAATGAAACGGAGATAAAAACAATGGACGTAATTACAGCAGCAAGAGAACTGGGAAAGGCAATTCAGCTTGATGAAAGATATATTGCTTTTCAGGCAGCACAGAAAGCAAACGAAGAAGATATAGAACTCAACGGTCTTATCGGTAAACTTAATCTTATTCAGCTTTCTTATCAGAACGAATCTGCAAAGGACGAGCCCGATCAGAAAAAGCTTGAAGGTATGGACAGTGAATTCAGAGAAATTTACGGTCAGATAATGCTCAACGAAAATATGAGAAATTACGAAGAAGCAAAGGGCAATGTTGACGAAATGATGAATTACGTAATTCAGCTTCTCACTCTTTGTGTAAACGGTGATGACCCTGCAACTTGTGAGCCTCAGTCTCAGGAAGAGGGCTGCGGCGGCAATTGTGCATCCTGCGGCGGCTGCGGCTGATAAAATCTTTAAGGATATTTAAGACAAGGAAGTTTTTACTATGGCTGAATTTACACCGATGATGCAACAGTATTTTAAGATAAAAGAGTCATACAAAGATGCTATCCTCTTTTATCGCCTCGGTGATTTTTATGAAATGTTTTTTGACGATGCCGTAACTGCATCAAGGGAACTTGAGCTTGTGCTTACGGGACGTGATTGCGGTCAGGAAGAAAGAGCACCTATGTGCGGTGTGCCTTTCCACGCAGCAGAAAATTATATTGCCCGACTTGTTGCAAAGGGCTATAAAGTTGCTGTGTGCGAACAGACAGAAGACCCCGCAGCGGCAAAGGGTATTGTTACCCGTGACGTAATAAGGGTAGTCACACCGGGTACTGTTACAGACAGTATTATGCTTGATGAAGAAAAGAATAATTATCTTGCATCTTTGTTTCTTGCTCCTGACGGCGCAGGCCTCAGCTTCTGTGATGTATCTACAGGTGAGCTTTATGTGAGCGAAGCAAACGGTGAAAAAACCGAAGAAGAGATAATAAACGAGATTGCACGTTTTTCACCTGCGGAACTTATCACAAACGGTGAAACGGCAGCAAGCAAAGCTCTCAGAAGTTTTATTTCAAGCAAACCGAGTATGCTTGTTTCCGTAAAGGATATATCTGCCTTTGATGAAGGTGCCAACCGTAAGATAGTCGAAGATCATTTCTCAGAAGACTGTGCTGAGCTTTCCCTTGGTGAAATGCCGTATGCCGTGTGTGCATTGGGTGTTCTGCTTACATATCTTTTTGATACTCAGAAAAACTCCCTTGAAAACATAACCGAAATTAAAGTTTACAACAACGACAGATATATGGCACTGGGTGCTGTTGCAAGACGTAATCTTGAACTTACCGAAACAGAAAGAAGAAGAGAGAAAAAGGGATCCTTGCTGTGGGTGCTTGATAAAACCAAAACGGCTATGGGAAAAAGAATGCTCCGTTCCTGGGTGGAACAGCCCCTTATAAATCTTGCAGGCATTATTTACAGGCAGAATGCGGTTGAAGAGCTTTATGAACTCAATCAGCTGAGAAGCGAAATCGCAGACACTGTTTCAGGTATAAATGACCTTGAAAGAATAACCACAAGGGTTGTATTCGGGTCTGCTAATGCAAAGGAACTGAGAAGCCTTTGTGCTACTGCAACGGTGCTTCCTGCATTAAAGGAAATGATAAGCCGATGCGAATCGGGAATGCTAAAGGATATTTACAATGAGCTTGATACACTTTCCGATATCAAAGAGCTTATCGACAATGCGATTGTTGAGGATCCGCCCTTTTCTGTCAGAGAAGGCGGTATGCTTCTGGACGGTTTCTTTCCCGAGCTTGATGAGCTGCGCACTATAGTAAACGGCGGTAAGGATTATCTTACTGCCATAGAACAGCGTGAGCAGAATGAAACGGGAATAAAGAAACTCAAAATAGGTTATAACCGAGTATTCGGCTACTATATAGAGGTGCTTAATTCTTTTAAGGAGTATGTGCCCGAACATTACATAAGAAAACAGACTCTCACAAACTGTGAACGCTATATTACCCCCGAGCTTAAAGAGCTTGAATCAAAAGTACTCGGTGCACAGGACAGAATTGTAAAACTCGAATATGAGCTTTTCTGTCAGGTAAGAAAAACCGTTGCCGATGCACAGTTCAGACTCAGAAAAACGGCTTCTGCCATAGCAAAGCTTGATGCACTGTGCTCACTTGCTCACATTGCCGCAGTAAACGGTTATGTGCGCCCCACGGTTGATATGAGCGACCGTATTGATATAAAAGACGGAAGGCACCCTGTTGTTGAAAAATTCCTTGACGGTGCCCCCTTTGTTCCCAATGATACATATCTTGATTGCGGGGAGAATGTGGCATCAATAATCACCGGTCCCAATATGGCAGGTAAGTCAACATATATGCGTCAGACTGCAATTATAGTTCTTATGGCTCAGATCGGTTCTTTTGTTCCTGCTTCATCTGCTTCGATAGGTATTGTTGACAGTATTTTTACAAGAGTCGGTGCATCCGATGACCTTATTGGCGGCCAGTCCACATTTATGACCGAAATGAGTGAGGTCGCTTCCATTCTCTCAAATGCCACCTCACGGAGCCTTATAATTCTTGACGAAATAGGCAGAGGTACATCCACCTATGACGGTATGAGTATTGCAAGGGCTGTGCTTGAATATGTAAGCGATAAAAAGAAGCTTGGTGCAAAAACTCTTTTTGCAACACACTATCATGAACTTACCGAGCTTGAAGGCACTTTGCCCGGTGTTAAAAATTACAACACCTCCGTTAAGAAGAGAGGCGACGATATCACATTCTTGCGCCGTATAGTAAAAGGCGCGGCAGACGGAAGCTACGGTATAGAAGTTGCAAAGCTTTCGGGTGTTCCTTCAAGTGTTGTAAACCGTGCAAAGGTTATACTTAAAGAACTTGAAGCCGGGGAAAATGTGAGTGTGCCTAAAAAAACACTTTGTGTAAAAGAAGAGTCTGATACAATGCAAATGGGAATGTTCTCGGGTGTAAACAGCGAACTTATAGAAGAGATAAAAGATATTGATGTAAATACGCTTACACCCATAGAAGCATTACAGAAGCTGTATGATATCAAAAAACGTATAGTATAAAAGTATTTTGTTGCGTTATTACTCATCTTTTGCAGATGCTTTGATTAATAATGATTTTATAAGAAAGGCGGCGGAATGATGCCCAAGATCAATGTTCTTCCAAAATCGGTAGCAGAACTTATAGCGGCAGGCGAAGTTGTAGAGCGTCCGTCGTCAGTGGTTAAAGAACTTATAGAAAACTCTCTTGATGCAGGCTCAACTTCCGTTACTGTGGAAATAAGAGGCGGCGGGATAAAATATATCCGTGTTACCGATAACGGTTGCGGAATTGCCCGCGAAGATGTGAGAACAGCTTTTATAAGCCACGCCACAAGTAAAATCACTTCGGGGGAAGACCTTGATTCTATTTATACATTAGGTTTCCGCGGTGAAGCATTGCCTTCCGTTGCGGCAGTATCAAGGCTTACAATGCTTACAAAAACAGCAGAGGCAGATATTGGTACTTCCTTTGAAACAGAAGGCGGAGAAGAAAAGCTTCTTGACGATGCAGGTTGCCCCACCGGCACAACCGTTATAATTAGAGATCTTTTTTATAACATCCCCGCAAGAATGAAATTTCTTAAAAAGGATGTTACCGAAGGTACATATGTTTCTGATATTGTAGCAAAAACCGCAATATCACATCCCGGTGTCAGGTTTTCTTTTATTAAAGACGGAAAACAGGTTTTGTCAACTCCGGGGAACGGGGACCTTAAGTCCTGTATATTCTCAGTATTCGGCAAAGATGTCAGTGATTCACTTTTAGAATGTGAATATGAATATAAATCGATAAAAGTAAAAGGTTTTATTTCAAAACCTCTTAATAACAGACCCAACCGGAATTTGCAATATTGCTATGTAAACGGTCGGTTTGTTCGTATTCCTGCGGCGGCTGCCGCACTTGATGAAGCATATAAAAACCGTATAATGGTGGGAAAATTCCCGATGTGCTTCCTGTTTATAGATATTCCGCCGGGAAAAATAGACGTAAATGTGCATCCGGCAAAAACAGAAATAAGATTTTCCGAAGATTCATCGGTTTTTGAAGCGATATATTATTCGGCGAAATCCGCACTTAATAAGGGAGACACGGGAAGACCCGAAGTTGTGCTTAAAGAAAAACGGGATATTCTTCAGAAAAAAACTCCCGAAATAACCCAGCTTAATTTTACCGCTGCTTCAAAAGCAGAAGCAGTAAATAATACGGAAAAATCCGGTAATAAACCTCTTGAGAGTGTTTCTGTTGCTGCAGGTGTTTTTTCAGCGGGACAAGCATCGGTAAGCAAAAAAGAAACACAAGAGTCAGCCATAAAAAAGGATTCAGATTCGTCAGGTAACGTTAATGCATTTTATCCTGCCGGAACTCACGATATCGGCGCATTTTGCGATACATCGGGTGTTTTCAGAAATCTGATTTCAAAAGAAGAGGCAGAAAATCGTAACCGTGAGCTTCTTGAACAACAGCGCTTAAGGGTAGAAGAACTTAAAAAGCAGACTGCTGTAATTCACACTGAACCGTCAGTTGCATCCTGTGATAACAAAAAAGATTCAGATGAGGAAGCAAACGGAGATATTAAAGAAGAAATAAGAGAAGAAGCAAAAGAAGACGTAGCCTTCAGAATAATAGGCGAAGTGTTCAGAACTTACATACTTGTTGAAAGCGAAGGTAAGCTTCTTATTATAGATAAACACGCATCTCACGAAAGAATGATATTCAACCGCCTGCAGGAAAAAGGCTTTGCAAAAGATTCGCAGATGCTGATGTTCCCTGTGTCTGTAACATTATCGGGTAAAGAGTATGCTGCAGTTACAGAAAATATTGATGTTTTTACCGAAGGCGGATTTACTGTAGAGGATTTCGGCGGAGGTACCGTGATTGTTCGTGATTGCCCTGTTGCTCTGCACAAAGAGGATGTTGCATCCGTAATAACAGAAATGGCAGGGGAGCTTGTAAGAGGCAATATGCGGCCCGTGCCCGAAAAACTTACCTGGCTTTATCATTCAACGGCTTGCCGTGCTGCAATAAAAGCGGGAGATGAAATGAAAGAGCAGGAAACAGAAGCTTTTGTTAAAATGCTCCTTTCAGACCCGTCGGTGCGTTATTGTCCCCACGGAAGACCTGTAATGTATGAGCTTTCAAAGCACGAAATAGAAAAACAGTTCGGAAGAGTATAAATGAAAAACAATGCAACACAAAAGATACCCGTAATCGCAGTGGTAGGAGCTACGGCATCGGGCAAAACCGCAATGGCTGTAAGTCTTGCCGAAATATTTGATGCCGAAGTTATATCCGCTGATTCCATGCAGATATATAAAGGTATGGATATAGCCTCAGCAAAGCCCACCGAGGAAGAAATGCGCGGAATAAAACATCATCTGCTTGATTTTCTGAATGCTGACGAAAAATACAGCGTCGCAAGATATATGCGTGATGCCGAAGTCAAGGTAAAAGATATTCTTTCACGTAATAAAAACATTATCATGTGCGGCGGTACGGGGCTTTATATAGATTCTTTTCTTGAAAATATAGTTTTTGCAGATGAGCCCGATAACAGCAGTGTCCGTGAAAAACTGCATAAACGCCGTGAAGAAGAGGGGATAGAGGTTTTATATAATGAGCTTCTGCTGATTGACCCCGAAACAGCATATTCTTTACACCTGAATAATGAAGGCAGAATAATCCGCGCCCTCGAAAGCTATATGCTGACAGGTGAAAAACCGTCGGATACAAAAAAACGTTCACGTGCAGTGCCTTCCCCATATGAACCCGTATATATATGCCCTGCTTATGAAAACAGGGAAGTGCTGTATGAACGTATAAACCGACGTGTTGATATTATGATTGAAAACGGTCTTGTCAGTGAGGCAAAGGAGTATTTTTCCCTTGATAAAAAAGATACTTCATCCCAGGCAATTGGCCATAAAGAGATAGTTCCGTATCTTCTCGGCGAAATAAGCCTTGAAGAAGCCGCCGAAAATCTGAAAAAAGCAACAAGGCACTATGCAAAAAGACAGATGACATGGTTTCGGCGTAACAAAAAAATCAATTATGTTTATTGTGATAAATTTGAAAACTTCTCCGATGCCGTAAATGCGGCGGCGGATATAATAGAAAAAACAGGTTTATTTGAAAGAGGTGGTGCATATTGAAGAAAATTCACGTCAGAACAAATATTGATGTTGAGATAAAGTCTCCTGCACTAAAAACCGCATTGATAGCAATTGTATTTATGCTTATTCTGTTTATCATTGTATATCCTATGTTTGTTTTCAAAGGCAATACAAGCGATGTGAAAACTCAGACGGTGGTACAACGTACTGTTTACGATACAATTGATGCTGTTGCTGTTGCTGTCAGAAATGAAACACCCGTAATAAATTCCTCGCCGGGCACAGTTGTTCCCGTAGTTTCAAACGGCAGCAAAGTTGCAATCGGTGATACGGTAGTTGAGATATATTCAAGTGATGCCACAGCTGAAAATGCCGCAAGGCTGAAGGAACTCAGTGAGGAGATAGGCTATTACGAATCAATAGCAGGTGCAGCAAAGTCAACTATGCAGACTGATATCGAGTTTTATAAAAACAGTGTAACAGACAGTCTGTTCAGTCTTGAATCCTGTGTTGACAAAAATGAACTTTCCGAAGTGTATGATTTATCAAGACATCTAAGGGAAGTTATTACCAAAAAGCAGATAGCAACAGGAACGGAAGTTGATGTGTCGGATAAGCTTTCACAGCTTACAAATGAATATAATGCCCTTAAAAGTTCCTCTGTTCCTTCGTCTGTCGTGTATGCACAGCAATCAGGCTATTATGTAAATACCTGTGACGGATTTGAAAATTTATTTGATTACAAAGAAGTAAAAAATATCGGTTATGCTGATGTTGAAAATGCACTGTTAAAACAACCCGAATCTATATCGGGAACAAACGTCGGTAAAATAGTTACTGATTTTAACTGGTATCTTGTATGTAATACCACGGTTGATTCGTTGGGCGGAATAGTATCGGGTGATACGGTACGTGTTACCTTTGCAAACTCTTCCGTTGAAGAACTCAGAATGCAGGTGGTTGCGGTAAATCAGGATACCTTGGGCAGCTCGGTGACACTTATTCTTAAAAGTAATGTTATGGATGAGGATATTGCCGCACTGAGAGTGGCAGCCATAAAAATAAAAGTGGAAGCATTCAGCGGACTTGTTGTTGACAGGCAGGCGCTCAGAACCGTTGACGGTGTAAAGGGTGTTTATATAAAAGTCGGTAATGTTGCCGAGTTCAGATCCGTAAACATAGTTTACTCTGATGAAAGCCTTGTGCTTGCCGATAACAGTGAAGCAGAACTCAGCAATCATCTGGAGCTTTATGATGAAATAATTTTAGAAGGGACTGATCTTTATGACTCGAAACTGCTCAATTGACGAAGATTTGTCTTTTCTGAATGATAATTATTCAAGAGTAAAAGAAAATATTTCGGAAGCCTGTATAAGAAGCGGACGCGATGTTAATGAAGTACGGCTTATGGCAGTTACCAAAACCGTAAGTCCGCAATATATAAACCATATGCTCGGACAGGGAATTGATCTTATCGGTGAAAATAAGGTTCAGGAGCTTTTGTCAAAGCTTGAATTCCTTAAAACGCCGTTACCTGAAATGCATATAATAGGGCATCTCCAAAGTAACAAGGTAAGAAAAATTATTGACAAAGTGTCTATGATACAATCCGTAGACAGTCTGTCGCTTGCAACAGAAATTTCAAGACAGGCAGTGCTTCATGAAAAGCAGGCGGATATACTTATAGAAGTAAACATCGGCGGTGAAGAAGCCAAAACAGGACTTGATGTAAACAAGCTTTTTGAAACTGCGGCTGAAATAGCCGAAATGAAGAATGTAAACATAAAAGGACTTATGTGTGTGCCGCCCATATGTGAAAGCGACACTGAAGCAAGACGGTATTTTGAAAAAACCGGACTTCTTTATGAGGAGCTTAAAGCTTCTCTGAAAGATAAATGCAGCTTATCGGTTTTATCAATGGGAATGTCAGGTGATTATGTTCCCGCGATATACGAAGGTGCAACTCTTGTACGGGTGGGCAGTGCCCTCTTCGGAAAGAGAATATATTAATGTATATAATAATGTTTATAATATGAAAGGAAGTTTTTAACTATGGGAATCGGAGATACATTCAAAAAATTACTTAATATTGATGACGGATATTTTGATGATGTTGATACAGACGATATCGAATATGATCCTACACCTGCACAGGAATCTTCACACCGTACACCGGGTATTCTTACCGGTGAAAGAAGAATAACTCCTCCTCCGTCACATACAGGTCACGGAACAAAAGTGGTTGATATCCATACAACAGCAAAACTTCAGGTAGTACTTAAAAAGCCCGAACACTTTGACGAAGCCACAGGTATCGCAGATGAACTTCTTGATAAGAGAACAGTTGTTCTCAATCTTGAAGCAACTGCAAAAGAAGAAGCCGGAAAGCTCCTGTGCTTCCTCAGCGGTGTAGCCTATGCAAACGGCGGTAAACTCAAGAAAATAGCAAACAATACTTATATTATCACTCCTTACAATGTTGATGTGATGGGCGATCTGTTGGATGAACTTGAAAGCAACGGAATGTTTTTTGTCTGATTTTTATATTCGTCCTACCAACCAAATAAGGAAAGGAAGCGATCATTATGCTTACCCCTGCACAACTCAAACAGACCGAGCTCACCGAGCTTGAAAACGGTTGTTATTCTGTTGAAGATGTAAATAAACTTCTGAATGCCGTAATAACCGATTATGAACAGATATTTGAGGAAAACGGTAATCTTATCAGAAAAATAAGTGTTCTTGCCGCAAAACTTGATGAATACAGAAAAGACGAAAATGTTCTCAGGGACGTTCTTCTTAATGCGCAGAAAAGTGCGGATATAATTATCTCAACTGCCGAATCACAGGCTGATGCAATTATTGTTGAGGCAAATAAGTCAGTTGAAGATATCGTCAAAAACGGTGAAGGCATTATAGAAGATGCAAAACTTAAGGCAGATAAAATAACTGCCGCCGCAGAAGTTGAGTATACAAGTATTATTCAGTCTGCAAAGGTAATGGCGGACGGATATCTTAATGCCGCAAGAGATTCTGCCGCTGCTGTTTCATACGAAGTTGAAAAAAGTGTTAATGAACTTATGACCGACTGTGATACAAAAGCCGCCGCAATTATAGAAGAAGCCAAAGAAAAAGCAGAGGCAATGTTAAGCGATGCTGCTACAGAAGCCGCTAAAATAGTTGACAGCGGTGTTGCAGAATCTGCTGAACGTGCCAATGAAGCTTCTGTTCAGGCAGAAGCAATGCTCAATAATGCAAAAGAACAGGCTCAGGCTATTTTAGATGAAGCTTCAAAAAATGCCGAAGAAATGTTAAGCGGCGCAAAGCTTAAATCTGATGCCCTTATCGGAGATGTGGGAGAACAGGCTGATACCATTATTTCCGAAGCTCTTATTAAAGCTGAGAGCTTGAAAAAAGAAGCAGAGGATATGTATGCCGAAGCTAAAGCACAGAGTGAGGAAATGCTGTCTGATGCAAATGTCCGTACCGAATCCATACTTTCAATTGCGAAAACCGAAGCAGACAGTATTCTTGAAAAAGCAAATAAACAGTCTGACTCAATAATAAATTCTGCAAGAACACTGTCCGATGCACTTGTAAATGATGCAAAATCAGAATCAGATACAATAAATGCAGAGGCAGAAAAGGTTCTCAGTGAAGCCTCTGCGGTTCTTGCCGATGCAAAAACTCAGACTGAGATAATGATGCTTAATGCAAATACTCAGGCAGAAAAAATAGTTGAAGAAGCAAAAGCAAATGCCGAAGAGCTTTCGTCTGCCGCTGAACAGTATTCTGCCGACCTTGTAAATAATTCAAAGGCAGATTCCGATGCATTCAAGGCAGAAACCGAAGAAAAGGCAAGACTTCACTTTGAACTTGCAAAAGAAACACTTGAAAAGGCAAAGGAAACTTCTGCCAGAATTGTTGATGAAGCTGAATCACACAGTGTTCAGTTGATAGAAGAAGCAAAGCTTAAGGCAGAAGAAATACACCGTGTAAGCTCTCAGAATTCATTTATGTATCTTGAGCAGGCAAAGAGCCGCGTTGAAGAAGAGCTGGCTTCTATCAGAGAAGAAGCAGCAAATGAATCTGCCCTTGCAAAAAACCGTGCTGAGCTTATTATTAACGAAGCAAAGAGTGCAAGCGAAAAAATACAAAATGAAACCAGACTTCAGGCTGAAGAAATTCTTTCTGCCGCAAAGCAAAAAGCTCAATCCCTTGTTACTGAAGCAGAAGCTTCCGCAAAAACTCTTCTTGATGAAACAGATGCTGCGGTAGAAAATGTTCTTAACCGGGCTAAGCTACAGAGTAATGCAATGCTTACCGATGCAACAAACCGCAGTGCTGACGAAGTAAATGAAGCTGATAAAAATGCCGAAGAAATGATGAATGAAGCCAGAAAGAAAGCTGCATTTATGATAAGTACGGCAAAGCATGAATGTGATCGTATGACATCGCTTACATCTGATCTTAAGAGTAAACTTGCTGATTTCATCACAATGGTTGAAAATAACTACAACATTGTTCAGCACAGCTCAGCTCAGTTAAGAGCCAGCCTTGAAAACCAGGTAAAAGCAAGTGAGGAAATGCTCAGCGCTCAAAAAGATGCACTTGAAGTCCTTCCCGTATTTGAGGACGGTGAAGAAGTTTTCAATATGAGTCTTGAAGAACATTTTGAGCCTCTTTTGAATGCCGCTGAAGAAATACAGATTCTTTCTTCTTTAGGAATAAATGAACAAAGAACTGTTACCCCAAAAGAAGCCGTTACTTTAGAAAAAGTTGATGTTGATGTTTCCGGCTTTAAGACAGAAAATGTAAAATCAGAAGGAACAGACGGAATTTCTGTTTCTGTTGAAAATTTTGATGCCGAAAAGTTTATTGAAGAAATTGATGTATTCTCTGATTTTTCTGATATCAAAATTTCCGACACCGAAGAAGATTCAGTATCGGATAAATCAAACGATAATAAAAATAAAAGTGAACTTTTCGGAAACAATTTTTCTTTGTTTTCTGAATATTCGGCAGACGGTATAAAGGCATCTGCTGAAGATTTCAGAAGTTCCGTAAATGATGAAGTTTCCGCATTAAGTGCAGATATTGATGCTGCTCTCGGTTCAGACACAGAAATTACAGAAGCTGCTCCTGATGAAATTAAAGAAGAACAGTCCGAAGGTGTTACGGATAGCATTACAGAAGAAATATCCGTAACTGAAGAAAGCACAGCAGCTGATTCCTTAACAGAAGATACATATGATGCTGTTGAATCGGTTATCCCCGAAATAAATGAAAGCATTGCTGATGCCTTACTTGATGATGCTGATGATGAGTTTGACAGCTTTGATGTACCTTCTTATACGCATTATGAGCCTGTTCTTGATTCTGATTTTGACAGTATCTCCGCTGATATTGCAAGCAAGATAGCATCTATCCGCAGTATGATGACTGATGCTACCGTTGAATCCGGTAAATCTCCCTCAACGGAAAATGAAAAAATTTCATCTGTAAGTGCAGATACAGAAAATAAATCGGAAAATGCTGATAACGAAAATGTGGCAGCAACCGAAACGGAAAACTCTGAGGAAGCACTTGCCGCAAATATGACGGATGATGAAAATGTTGATTCTTTCGACATTAATGTAAGTGCTTTTGAAGAAGATGAAGTTTTATTCAACAAAAGAAAAGATAAAAAGAAAAAGAAAAAGAACAAAAAACGCAGATAATTACACATTTTACCGGAGGAAATAAATTGAAAAAGTATACCGGAAAAAAATTAATTACACTGGTTTTACAGTATCTCGGAATGGCAGTGTTTATCGGTGCAGATCTTTTTATCAAACAGATAGTAGTTGATAACATTGCCCTTTACGAGGATGTAAAATTTATTGATGGCATTATCGGATGGACATATGTGAGAAATACAGGTATGGCATGGAGTATGTTTGACGGTAACCCGCAGCTTCTTTCGGTTTTTACTGGCATAATCATCTTTGCCGCCCTTGTATATCTTGCACTTCCCAAAAAAAGACCTCTCGCATATGATATTATTATACCCTTCATTCTTGCAGGCGGAGCTGCGAATATGATAGACAGAATAACAAGAGGCTATGTAGTGGATTACATAAAAACTCTTTTTGTGGATTTTCCCGTGTATAATTTTGCCGACTGTCTTATAACCTGCGGTGCCGTAGCTTTGATGATATATCTTATTTACGAAATGGTCAGGGATTCAAAAAAAGAAAAAAATAAGCTTTCAGAGGAAAAAGAAAGTGAATGAGACCGTAATAACAGTTTCTCCCGGTTCTTCAGGAGAAAGGCTCGATAAAATAATAGCCGAAAGCACGGGAGAACTTTCAAGAAATGCCGTACAAAAGCTTATTGAAGACGGCCTTGTTACCCTTAACGGCAAAACCGTTTCAAAAAGTGTAAAACCGAAAAACGGTGACGTGATAACATTTATTATTCCCGACCCCGAAGAGCTTAAAGCGGTGGCACAGAATATTCCCGTTGATATTGTATATGAGGATAACTGCCTTCTTGTGGTAAATAAACCTAAGGGTATGGTTGTTCATCCTGCGGCGGGCAATCCCGACGGCACACTTGTTAATGCTTTGCTGTATCACTGCAAGGGAAGACTTTCTTCCATAAACGGAGTAATAAGACCGGGAATAGTTCACCGTATTGATAAAGATACCAGCGGACTTCTTATAGTTGCCAAAAATGACACATCTCACGCATTTTTAGCCGAGCAGATAAAGGAGCACAGCTTCAAGCGTGAATACCGTGCGGTAGTCAACGGAAAAATGCCGTCACTTGAAGGCACAATAAATGTCCCTTTGGGAAGAAGCCGTAATGACAGAAAAAAGCAGGCGGTAAACGGACTGAACCCACGCGAAGCCGTAACTCATTATAAGGTGCTTGAAAGATTTCCGGGGTATGATTTCTGCTCATTTACTCTCGAAACCGGCAGAACTCATCAGATAAGAGTTCATTGTGCCTATCTCGGACATCCCGTAGCAGGGGATGGAGTATACGGACCGCCAAAAAACAGCCTCGGACTTGAAGGTCAGTGTCTTCATGCTGCAGTAATAGGTTTTGTTCATCCCGAAACACGTGATTATATGGAATTTTCGGCGCCTTTGCCCGATTATTTTATAAATGTATTAAAAAAGATTAATAAAGATCAATAAAAGGAGTGCTTTAACAAATGGAAATGACAGAAAAAAAACAGTTGAAACTTAAAGCTCTTAATGTCAGAAAAGGCATTATAGAAGGCACATTCAATGCAAAAAGCGGACATCCCGGCGGATCTCTTTCAATCGCAGACATTCTTACATATCTTTATTTCAAAGAGATGAAAGTTGATATAAATAACCCCAAGTGGGAAGGAAGAGACAGGCTTGTTCTTTCAAAAGGTCACGCTGCTCCAGCACTCTATGCAGTGCTTGCAGAAAAAGGTTTTTTCCCTGTAGAAGACCTTAAAACTCTCAGAAAATCCGATTCGTATCTTCAGGGACATCTCAATATGAACTATGTTCCCGGTGTTGATATGAGCACAGGCTCACTCGGTCAGGGCATTTCTGCTGCCTGCGGATTTGCACTTGCTTCAAAAATAGAAGGCAATCCCTATAATGTATATGCAATTTTAGGTGACGGTGAAATTGAAGAAGGTCAGGTATGGGAGGCTTGTATGTTTGCAGCCGCAAAGAAACTCAGCTGTCTTACCGTTATTGTTGACAATAACGACCTTCAGATAGACGGTACTGTTGAAGAAGTAAACTCTCCCTATCCCATTCCCGAAAAGTTTGCCGCTTTCGGTTTCAATGTAATTGAAATCTGCGGACATTGCTTCACTCAGATAGAAGAAGCCATTGAAAAAGCAAAGGCTTGTAATGATAAGCCCACAGCAATTATTATGAAAACTGTTAAGGGCAAGGGTGTTTCATTTATGGAAAATCAGGTTTCCTGGCACGGTAGTGCACCCAATGCAGAACAGTATGCGGCAGCTATGGCAGAACTTGATGCCGCTATCGAAGAGCTTAATAAATAATTGAGGGAGGATAAGAAAATGGCAGATGTAATCAAAACCGCAACAAGAGACGCTTACGGCAAGGCTCTTTGTGAACTCGGTGAAAAAAATGATAAACTTATAGTACTTGATGCTGACCTTGCAGCGGCAACAAAAACAGGTATGTTCAAAAAGGCATTCCCTGAAAAATTCTACGACTGCGGTATTGCAGAAGGAAATATGATGGGTATCGCCGCAGGTCTCGCCGCATCAGGCTATACTGTTTTTGCAAGCTCATTTGCTATGTTTGCCGCAGGCAGAGCTTTTGAACAGATAAGAAATACAATAGGCTATCCCCATATAAATGTTAAAATAGGTGCAACTCACGCAGGTATTTCCGTAGGTGAAGACGGTGCAAGTCATCAGTGCTGTGAGGATATCGCACTTATGAGAACCATTCCCGGGATGACAATTATCAATCCTGCGGATGACATAGAAACACGCCTTGCAGTTTTAGCTGCAGCAGAACTTGACGGCCCCGTTTATATGAGATTCGGACGTCTTGCAGTTCCGAGAGTATTTGATGAAAATTATAAATTTGAAATAGGCAAGGGTGTATATCTTGCCGAAGGTACCGATGTTACAATTATTGCAACAGGTCTTATGGTTGAACGTGCAATTCAGGCTGTTGAACTTCTTAAGAATGAAGGTATTTCTGCCGCGCTCATCAATATGGCAACCATCAAGCCCATTGACAAGGATATTATTATTGATGCCGCAAAGAAAACAGGCTGTATCGTAACAGCTGAAGAACACAACGTTATCGGCGGTCTCGGTTCCGCTGTAGCAGAAGTGGTTGCAGAAAACTGTCCCGTACCCGTAACAAGAGTGGGTGTCGAAGATGTATTCGGCAAGTCAGGTCCCGCACTTGAGCTTCTTGAAATTTTCGGACTTAACGCTGAAGGTATTGCCGCAAAAGCAAAAAAAGCTATTGAACTCAAAAAATAAGAGGTGTGAATATGTCCTGTTTATATGAAGAAGCAAAAAAAATCTATGCGGAAATAGGCATAGATACGGATGAAGCTATAAAAAAGCTTTCCGGGATATCTCTTTCAATGCACTGCTGGCAAGGTGACGATGTAAACGGATTTGAGTCATCGGGTGAACTTACCGGCGGTATTCAGGCAACGGGTAATTATCCCGGCAAAGCCCGTAATATGGAAGAGCTTATGGCAGATATAGACAAAGCTCTTTCTCTTATTCCCGGTAAACACAGAATAAATCTTCACGCAACCTATGCCGATTATTCCGATGGCTTGGTTTCCCGTGATAAATTAGAACCGAAGCATTTTGATAAATGGATAGAATTTGCCAAGGAGAGGGGACTTGGTATTGATATCAATCCCACACTTTTCTCTCATCCTTTAGCAGAAGACGGTCTTACACTTTCTCACCCCGATGAAAAGGTACGCCGTTTCTGGATAGACCATTGCAAGGCTATCAGAAAAATAGGTGCTTATATCGGTGAAAAGCTGGGAACTCCCTGTCTTAATAACATATGGATACCCGACGGATATAAGGAAACTCCCGCTGACAGAACCTCTCCCCGCCAGCGACTTAAGGATTCTCTTGATGAAATACTTTCCGTAAAATACGATACTAAGTATCTTATTGACAGTGTTGAGTCAAAGGTGTTCGGAATCGGTGTTGAATCATATACTGTAGGTTCACACGAGTTTTATATGAACTATGCGGCAAAAAACGGTTGTCTGTGTCTTCTTGATAACGGTCACTATCATCCTACCGAAAGTGTTGCAGATAAAATTCCCTCTATGCTTCTCTTCTCAGACAAGGTTGCTCTTCATGTAACAAGAGGTATCCGTTGGGACTCTGACCACGTAATAGGATATACCGATGAACTCAAAGAAATTGCAAAGGAAATAGTTATTGCAGGTCCCGAAAAAGTTGTTATCGGACTTGATTATTTTGATGCAAGCATAAACAGAATTGCCGCTTGGGTAATGGGAATGAGAAATATGCAGAAGGCACTTTTAGGTGCTATGCTTACACCTCACGAAAAACTTGCCCGGTGTCAGAACAGCGGTAACTTTACCGAAATGTTCGTATTAAGCGAAGAAGTAAAAACCTATCCCGCAGGAATTATATGGGATAAATTCTGTGAGCTGAATGCAGTGCCCTTAAGAGAAGCCTGGTTCGGTGCTGTGAAAGAATATGAAGAAAATGTGCTTTGTGAAAGGAAATAAATAAAATGGATAGAGTAACTGAACTTAAAGCAGTAGCAAAATTTGTTGATACCTGTAATCAGTCATGGCTTAAGGGCTGGAACGAAAGAAACGGCGGCAATATGTCCTACAGAATGAAGGATGAAGAGGTGGCAGAAATAAAGCACCTTCTCGCCGACAAGAGTGAATGGAGACCTATCGGCATTACTGTTTCCAATCTCGCAAATGAATATTTCACTGTTACCGGCAGCGGAAAGTTTTATATGAATGTTAAGAATGAGCCCGAAAATAACATTGCTATCGTAAAAATTGATGAAAAGGGCGAAAATTATAAAATTGTCTGGGGCCTTAATGAAGGCGGTGTGCCCACAAGTGAATTCCCCACACATCTTCTTAACCACTCAATAAAGAAAGAAAAGACAAACGGACTTCACCGTGTTATTATGCACGCACATCCTGCAAACATAATCGCTCTTACATTCCTTCTTCCTCTTGAAGATAAGGTGTTTACAAGAGAGATATGGGAAATGATAACAGAATGTCCCATTGTTTTCCCTGCAGGTATCGGTGTTGTTCCCTGGATGGTATGCGGCAGCTCAGATATTGCTGTTGCAACGGGAGAGAAAATAAAGCAGTTTGATGCAGTTATCTGGTCACACCACGGAATCTTTTGCAGCGGTGAAGATTTTGATGTTGCATTCGGTCTTATGGATACAATAGAAAAGGCTGCTGAAATTCTTATCAAGGTTATGTCCTGCGGCGGTAAAAAGCAGTTCATTACCTCAGAACAGATACTTGCCCTTTCAGAGCCCTATAATGTCAATATCGACAAAACAATGCTCGAATAATCAACAATATTGACAAAGTTTTTTTAATCCTTGTATTATTAAAATTTTTGTGCTACAATTAATTATTAGACAAGGCAAATTAAATTAGCGTTAGGTTAGGTGAGAATATGGCAGAATATTGTCCAAAATGTAACTATAAACTCAAAATAACCGACTGGCGTCCTGAGTGTCCCAAGTGCGGTGTAAATGTAATGTATTACGGTATTGAAGACAGACTTCGTGAAGAAGCAGACAAAGCTGAATATCAGCACGCAAAGAGTCAGCCTAAGTATGACAGACTTAAGTTTTCTCTTATAGGTCATCCTCTTTCAATAGTACGTATTGTATTGGGTCTTTTACCCATTGTTGCAACTCTTTTACCTATGGGCAGTGTACAGTATGTATTACCTTATCTTGCAAAAGATTCAACCGTAAATCTTGTTTCTATTATCACTTTTATTATAGATAACGGATTTGATGTTGATCTCATACTTAAGCTGTTAGGTTCCGAGCTTGTAGGAACAGGAATGATAATGTGGGCAGTGTCATTGGTATGTCTTGTGCTTATGGTGCTTGTTACTCTTATCGGATTCTTCCTTCTTACACTTTCTTGCGGAAAAAAAGGGTTCCAGAGAAATGTTGCATTCCCCGCAGTCGGTATTGTATTGGCAACAGCTTCATTCATTTGCTACAATCTTATGATAAGCAATCTTGAAGCTTCACTTCCCGGTATTTTTACAGGCAGTGTTAATCCCATTGCTTATATTGTTATAGTACTCCTGTTTGTTGCTATTATCGTTGTAAATGTTGTGTACAAGAAAAAGAACATTCCTGTTAAATATAAGGATGTTTCTGAATTCCTTCTTCCTTATAATGAAAGACCCTCAACTATCGCAAAGAAAGCCGCAGAGAAAGAAGCTAAAGCTTAAAAAATTCTAAGAATAAGCCGTCATCTCGGAAAGTAGGGTACCGGTATATGTACTCATTTTCGCGATGACGGCTATTATTTTGATTTGTCGGAGGAAAAAATTATGCCCATTATTTTTGACAGCGAAAAGAAAATTTTTAAACTTGATACTCTTTCATCAAGCTATATTTTTAAGATATATGATGAAAACTATCTCGTGCATCTTTATTACGGAGCAAAAATTCCCGATTACAATCTTACTGATTTCGAAGACAGAAGAATGTACGCTT
>JAZSRT010000044.1:0-9248 GCA_045538645.1 Acutalibacteraceae bacterium
GACGGATATCATTAGCACCAACGGTGCGACATCATTATCATAATTTGTAGGGCTTACAGCCCTACAAATTATGATTTTGTTGCATTTGTCCGGATTGTGTGGTAAAATCAGTCATCATATGTAAAAATGTGTAAAAGAGGGGGATTTTATGTTTTGTCCACAGTGCGGAAATCAGTTGCCTGATACTGCGAAGTTCTGCAACAAGTGCGGAATAAATCTTGCGGGGGCAAAGGGAACTGCGGGAATAGGTAACGGCGGCGGAAATTCCTTCGGCGGTCCTGTGGGAGGTAACGGCGCAGGCAATCCGAAAAGCGGAAAGAACAAGGCATTAATAGCTGTTCTGGCAACTCTTGGTGTGGTTGTAATGTTCCTTGTGGGTATACTCATTGCTGTACTTATAAGCAGTGGTATGGATAAGCCCGGCAAAGATACGGAAGACCCTGTTAAAAATACCGGCTTTGAAGAAGCACTTGTAAAGGGAGACAGAACCGAATCCGATCTTCAGCTTATAAGCTCGGATGTAGAGGATTATCCCACTGTTAAGCTTTATTATAATCTTCAGGACAATGACGGTACTCCCGTTATTATGTCTTCACCCACAGCATATATCAAGGAAACCATTTCGGGCGGTGCGGAAATAGAACGTAAGGTAAAATCTGTTTCACGGCTCAGCGGAAATCAGGGTGTCGGTATAGACATTCTTATTGATAAGTCGGGCAGTATGGAAGACGATTTCGGAACCATGCAAAGAATACTGACACAGTTTATCAATTCTCTTGATTATGATTCGGGCGACAGTGCGGAGCTTATTGCTTTTGACAGTCTTATAATGTATATGTGTACATACACAAATGACCGCAACAGACTTCTCAACGGTATCGAAAATATGTCAACAAGCGGTATGACTGCTCTTTATGATGCCCTTATTTCGGGTATTACCAATGCAGGAAACCGTGCGGGGGCTAACTGTGTTATTGCATTTACCGACGGAGCGGATAACGAAAGCTACAGCAGCTATTATGATGTTATTTCTCTGGCACAGCAAAAAGAAGTGCCCATATATCTTATAGGCACATACGATGCGGAAACAGCAGTACTTCAGAATATTGCTTCTTCAACAGGCGGAAGATACTGGAACGCTTATTCTATTTCGGATGTGGCGGATATTCTTGATGAAATATACCGTCTGCAGAAGGATATGTACTGTGTTGAATATATATCCGACGAAACTGCCGACCCCTATGCCAACCGTAATGTTTCCTGTGTTATCGGGGACGAGAGTTACTTCGCATATGAGCCGTCAGCAAGCTTTACCGCAGTTGAAGCCCTTGCCGTCAAGCCTCATAATTCACGTTATGAAGTTATTGCAGGTGATGTTACATGGACAGAGGCAAACAATATATGTATCGCAAACGGCGGCCACCTTGCAACCATCACGTCGCAGTCAGAAATGAATCAGGTCTGTAACCTTGCCGAGCAAAGCGGACTTAAGTATATCTGGATTGGCGGATATACTTCAATACGTAACGGCAGAGCATACGGCCACTGGATAACAGGTGAAGACTTTAATACGTTTAATGCCTGGTATCCCGGTGAACCCTCAAGAAACGACCACGACGGAACACCCGAAGCATATCTTATGCTGTGGCGGGTTGAGGGAGTGTGGTCCTGGAATGACCAGAGAAATGACCTTATGAGCACAGGTCTTACATACTTCGGCGGCAATATAGGCTACATCTGCGAATATGAATCATAATTTGCAGGGGTTAAAGCGTTGCAGATGAAATCAAAGCTGTCCTTTTCTCCCGATGAAGTCGGATTTCATCACGAAGTGATTTCATCCGAGAAATTGTAATTTATCCCGTCCGTAAGGACTAAAACTGCCCGAAGGGCAATATCACTCGCCGAAAGGCGAATATAACTGAAAAAGACCCGATGCTACTATGCATCAGGTCTTTTTTTGGAGCTGGTGACGGGAATCGAACCTGCAACCTGCTCATTACGAATGAGCTGCTCTGCCATTGAGCCACACCAGCGGATATTCACTTGTGCTGTTTATTATAATATACAAAAAATAAAATATCAAGTGGAAATTTATTTTTTAAAAATGTTTGCAAACTGTTTAAGATATTCTTAACCCGATTGAATTATATTGTTCCTTATAGTATCATATTTCCGAGGTGACAAAAAATGCTCAATATTCTGAAAATAATAATAGGTGCCGCAGGGTGGGTATGGTTTATGATACCCGTTGTTTTCAGCGGAATCTTCAACATCGGAACTGTTGCAGGGCTTCTGTTTTTCGGAGTACTGTTTCTTTGGGGTATATTCGGAAAGAAGCTTAAATTAAGAAGCAAAGAAAAAAAGTGGGCAAAGGCTCTTTTATGTATACTTATTGCAGGCTATACCGCATTCACTTCCCTTTTTGCCGTTGAAAGTGTGTTTATGCTTGATGCACTTACAAAAACGCCGGTACCTGCTCAGAATACGCTGATAGTACTCGGCTGTGCCGTCTACGGCGAAACTCCCAGTCAGATGCTGAGGCTGAGACTTGATGCCGCGGAAAAATATCTTAAATCGAATCCGTATGCTACTGCGGTTTTATCGGGCGGACAAGGCCCCAATGAAGATATCCCCGAAGCACTTTGTATGTACAGAGAGCTTACAAAAAGAGGAATTGACGGCGAGCGTCTTTATATGGAGGACAAGTCCACAAACACAAGGGAAAATATAGCCTTTTCCCTTGAAGTTATAAAAGAAAACTCACTGAGCGAAAATATAACAATAGTAACAAACAATTTTCATCTGTACAGAGCCTCACTGTCGGTAACAAAATTGGGCATAGACTGCTGCTGCATAGCCGCCTACACCCCATTACCGCTTCTGCCTACATATATTATGAGAGAATATATGGGCATCCTGGCACAATGGACAACACAATCATAATTTGAAAGGCGATAGCCTTTCAAATTATGATAATGATGTCGCACCGTTGGTGCTAATGATATCCGTCATTTGACGGATGATATCCGAACAATGTTCGGATGATATATTTGTCTGCGACAAATTATGATTCACGGAGGTTTTATGAAAGATTTAATTACAAAATACATTGATTCACAAAAAGAAAATTTTCTTAAGGACTTAAAAGGTCTTGTTGACATAAAAAGTGTACGTGAAGCACCTGAAGACGGTATGCCTTTTGGTAAGGGGCCGGCAAAAGCCCTTGCCGAAGCCGTTAAAATCTGTGCTTCCCACGGATTTGACACGGTTAATTTTGAAAACTACGCAGGTGAAATTACCTTCGGCAGTGACCCTGTGCTTATGCTTTTAGCCCACCTTGATGTTGTTGATGAAGGTGACTTCTGGACTTATGAGCCTTATAATATGGTAATAAAAGACGGAAAAGCCTACGGCAGAGGCACCACCGATGACAAGGGTGCGGCGCTTTGCTGTCTGTATGCAATAAAAGCGGCAAGAGAGCTTTTCGGTGAACCCAGAAGAGGCGTGCGCCTTGTTATGGGGTGCGGTGAAGAAACAGGAAGCGAGGATATGGATTATTATTTCAGCAAGCGTGAAAAGCTCCCCTATACCCTCTCACCCGATGCGGATTACCCGCTTATAAATCTCGAAAAAGGCAGATTTGCACCCGAATTTACAAAAACAACCGACAACAGCGGAGACAAAACAGTTGTAAGCTTCTTTGGCGGCACAACGGGAAATATTGTTCCCTGTAAGGCATCCGCCTTAATTTCGGGTATTGATAAAAACGAAATATCTGATATAATAACCGCCGTACATAATAAAACAGGTGCTGAATTCACCGTTAATACCGAAAACGGTTTGCTTGCTGTTTCCGCCCTGGGTGTTTCTGCCCACGCGGCACATCCCGAAGGGGGCAACAATGCACAGACGGCACTTATTGAGCTTATAAACAGCCTTCCGCTTACGGATAACGAAACAGCACAGTCTTTCATAACACTGGGAAAGCTCTTTCCTCATAAAGAAACCGACGGAGAAAGCATCGGTGTAAAAATGAGTGACGAAACATCGGGTGCACTTACCCTTAATTTCGGTGTGCTCAGCTTCGGTAACGGTGTGTTCAAAGGCTCGCTTGACCTTCGCTGCCCTCTCGGAGCCAATGAAAACAACGTAAAAGATGTTATAGAAAAAGCTTTTTCGGAATACGGTTTTACTTTTGTCGGTTCTCCTTCAATGATACCCGTGCATTTTGTATCCGAGGATGCCCCCATAATAAAAACCGCACTTAAGGTCTACGAAGAATACACGGGACTTAAGGGCGAATGCCTTGCCATAGGCGGCGGCACCTATGTACACGATATAGAAGGCGGTGTGGCTTTCGGAATTGAATTCCACGGTACGGATTACAGAATACACGGTGCCGATGAATTTGCCGTTATTGATGAGCTTTTACTTACGGCAAAAATGTATACCGCCATTATTCACGAACTTTGCTACTGAACAGGAGATAAAATATGAATGCTGAACTTTTAGCCCCTGCAGGCTCTTTTGAAAGTCTTAAAACCGCACTGCACTTCGGTGCGGATGCCGTTTACTGCGGCGGACCTCTTTTACAGCTGAGAGCATCGGGTGCGGGCTTTTCTTTTGATGAACTCAAAAAAGCCGTAGAATACACCCATGAAAGAGACAAAAAAATTTATGTAACCGTAAACTGCTTTGCCGAAAATGAAGAGATAGATATGCTTGGCAGTTATGCAGACACTCTTTATAATATGGGGGTGGATGCGGTTATAGTTTCAGACCTCGGTGCGGTAGCGGAAATAAGAGAAAAATGCCCTTCCCTTCCCGTACATATAAGCACTCAGGCAAACACACAGAACTACAAAACCATTGAAATATATCATAAAATGGGTGTTGAACGTGTGGTATTGGGCAGAGAAATGACTATGGCACAGATAGAAGACCTTAAAGGCAAAATCCCCGAAGATATGGAAATAGAGGTTTTTGTTCACGGGGCTATGTGTATGGCATATTCGGGCAGATGTCTTCTCAGCTCGTTCTTATCAAACCGTTCGGGCAACCGCGGAGAATGCTCACAGCCCTGCCGCTGGAATTATTACCTTATGGAAGAGAAAAGACAGAATATGTTTCTGCCCGTTATAGAAGAAGACGGCGCCACGGCAGTTCTCAGCTCCACTGACCTTAAAGCAATAGAGTTTTTGGACAGACTTGAAAATGCGGGAGTAAAATCCTTCAAAATAGAGGGCAGAATGAAATCCCCCTATTACGTTGCAACGGTTGTTAATGCATACCGTCATTTTATGGACGGAAAAGCCACACTTGAAGAATGCGAAAACGAGCTTGAATGCGCTTCTCACCGCCCCTTTGCCTCGGGCTTTTATTTCGGCGAAGCAAAGGCAGACCCCAATAACGACGGGCTTTATCACCAGACCTGTTCTTTTATCGGAATTGTTCTTGAAGAGCTGGGCGATAACAGATATAAAGTCGAACAACGCAACCGCTTCGACGTGGGCGATACCCTCGAAATTCTCTCCCCCGAAAAAATAGGTATGTCCTTTGAAGTTACATCCATAAAAGGCAAACACGGCGAAGAAAGACAAAGTGCCCACCTTGTGCAGGAAAAAGTGGATATATACTGCCCGCATACACTGCACGCGGGAGACATATTGAGAAAAAGACTGTAGTTTAACGGCAAAGACGATAAAAATCCGGAATTCGGAATTATTATAATTTGAAAGACTGTCGCCATTCAAATTATGATTGACAAATGCTTCTTGTTTATTTATAATAAAAATAGTTATCTTCATAAAATGTGTTTTTATGCGGATAAATGCAAACAAAGGAGATTTAGCGATGCTGTTTTTTATGTTTAACCGCAATGCGATTTTAGCAATTTCCGCTCTGGTTATTGCCGCAGTAGTAGTCCTTGCAATTCTTTATATCAAAAAGTTCAAAAAGGTTGTTGTGCTTGAAGACCTTAAGGATTCTCCCAAAAAAGACCTTCTTATCGGACTTCGTGATAATGCCTCGGAGTTTTCGGAATATTATGAGCCTCTCTTTGTTCTTGCCGCAGGCAACACAGGCAGAAAAGAATGGGTGTTCGATTCCTGGAACAACGCAGTAGCTTCTCTTGAAAATAATGCTGCTTTCAAAAAGGCTTTTGCAGATGTGTTCGGAAAGCTCAATTCCGATCCCGCAAAAATTCCTCAGAAGGATTTCTCCCCCCTTGCAATTCCCGAAGGCGCATCAAAAAAAGAAATCAAAAAGATAAAAAAGGCAAACAAAAAGATAGCTAAAAAGGCTAAAAAGGCTGCTAAAAAAGCCAATAAAGCAAACAAAAAGGCTGCCAAAATTGCAAAGAGCCCCAAAAAGTCTGCAAAGCTTGCAAAGAAAACAGAAAAGGCAAATAACAAGCTTTATGTAAAAATGGCTTATAAGCTCATAAAGTATCTTAAAAAAGCAGGTATCGGTCGTGACACAGACGAAACCGTTACAGCAGACGAAACAACAGCAGAAAAATACGATGTTATCGGAACAACCTCTCTTGTTACCGGCGCAAAGTATGACGTACATATCCCCTATTGGGCACTTACTAAGAAAACCAAGATATTCGCGTCTCCCGCAGCAGCCACCGAAAATGCTCCCGCAGCACAGGCACCTGCTGCAGAAGTACCCGCAGCAGAAGCACCTGTTGAAGAGGCTGACGTTGCAGAAGCACCTGTTGAAGAAGCACCTGTTGAAGGCACTCAGTTCACAGAAGCTGCTCCCGACATAAATGCAGCTCCCGAAGCAGCTCCCGCTCCCGAAGCAGTAGCAGCTCCCGCAAAGAAAATATCCAAGAGAAAAGCAAAGAAGTTAGCAAAGAAAGAAAAGAAAGCTAACAAAAAAGCTGCAAAGAAAGCTAAAAAAGCAGCAAAAAAAGGCAAAGCCCCCGAAGCAGAATTCACCATCGACGAAACCACAATCCTCGTAGCCAAGGGTGCCATTAAATAACATACATAATAATATATCTGAAAAGGCTTTAAGTTTACAAAAAAAGTAAACTTAAAGCCTTTTTGTTATTATCCCGGAAGCTAATCATAATTTATCGGGACGATAAATTATAATTTATTCAAACAACACGTTGATTTTTTCTGCACATTTTCTGCAGACTTTTTTATCTTTAAATCCTATAAGCTCCTCCATACTTGCACAGAACACACAAGAAGGCTCATATTTTCTTAAAATGATCATATCGTCTTCCACAAATATCTCAAGCGCATCGTCCTGAGAGGTAAGACGGAGTTTTTTTCTCAGTTCCATAGGAAGCACAAATCTTCCGTTTTCGTCAAATTTTCTTACTATACCTGTAGCTTTCATTGTTTATTCTCTCCTTTTATGTTTTTGTATAGTAAAAATAACATATTTTACCATAAAAGTCAAGTATTATCATAAAATTTAATATTTTAACATAAAATAACAGCAAAACAGTAAGAAATACAGAAAAAAACGGGGCAAACCAAGCGGTAAGCGATTTTTTGAACGGGGCATATTACCTGTTATAATTTCATACATTTAACTATGATGAATTATATATGGACAGCTATTATTGTGCTGTCATTTGTTTGTGCAATAATAACGGGCCGGGTACCTGAGCTTTCAAAGGGGATACTTGAAGGCGCAAAAAATGCGGTACAGATAGCAATTACTCTGTTGGGAGCCATGTGCTTCTGGAACGGTATTTCGGAAATTGCATCTTTGTCGGGCTTTAATAAAATCATAGATAAAATTCTCTCTCCCGTAATAAAGCTGATATTTCCGAAGTATTCCAAAACCTCTGCGGCAAGTGCAATAAGTGCAAATATAACGGCAAATCTGTTGGGATTGGGCAATGCGGCAACACCGCTGGGTATAGAAGCCATGCGACGTATGAAAGAAGCAAACGGCAGTGACACCGCCGACAGCGAAATGGTGCGTTTTGTTATAATTAACTCTGCCGCTATAACACTTATTCCCACAACGGTGGCATCCTTAAGAGCAGCCGCAGGCAGTGAAGATCCGTTTTCTATCCTGATCCCCGTGTGGATCACAGGCATCGTTTCTCTGACGGTGGGACTTTTAACAGAAAAACTATTATCAAAAAGGTGGAAACAATGAAAAGATTTCTCGTTCAATGCTTAATGTCTGCCATAAGCCTTATTATTATACCTCTCAGTGTTTTCGCCTTCACAGACGTACCGTCAATTCCTTCGGACAGTAGCGGCGGGAACATAACCTCTGCAGATAAGCTTTCCTCAACCGAAGAAGACACCTCCGCTTTTATTGACGACAGCACCATAAGAGTTTTTAATGCAGATACAAATACCGTTATGGAGCTTGATTTCAGAGATTATATTATAGGTGTGGTTGCCGCCGAGATGCCTGTTGAATTTCACAGCGAGGCACTCAGTGCAGGTACGGTTGCCGCAGCCACTCTTGCAAGAAAAAAGCTTAAGTCGGGCAGTGATGATGAGCTTTCGGGGGCAGTTATTTCCACAGACCCCGCAAAGCATCAGGCATATATGACAACTGATGATATGAAAAGCAAATGGGGCAATGACTTTGATAAATATTATAAAAAGCTCACCGAAGCCGTAGATAAAGCTATAGATTATTCAATTGTTTATAAGGGTGAGCTGATAGTTGCCGCATATCACGCCATAAGCCCCGGCAAGACAGAAAATGCGGAAAACATCTGGTCGGCATCTTACCCGTATCTTGTAAGCGTAGAAAGCGAGGGAGACAGCCTTTCACCGAAATATGAATCGGAAGTAAGCATAAGCACGGAAGAATTCAAAGAAAAACTCACTGCCCACGGTGCAGTTTTTGATGCCGACGGTGAAATACAGATAAAAGACAGCGAATACACCGATTCGGGTACTCTGAAAAAAATCAACATCGGCAACAAAGACTTTTCGGGTAAAGAGCTTCGTGAAATATTCTCTCTGCGCTCCCCTGCCGTTACCGTAAACAAAACCGACGAAGAAATAGCCTTCAATGTAAAAGGCTACGGCCACGGCGTAGGCATGTCCCAATACGGCGCCGACTACTACGCAAGACAAGGAATGACCTGGCAGGAGATAATAAAACACTACTACACAAACACAGAAATCATAATTTATCGGGCGGATGCCCGATAAATTATGATAATGATATACGCCTTTGGCGTATGATATATTGCTTTTGCAATATGATGTAAATGCTTCGCATTAATGATATATTTGCCG
>JAZSRT010000034.1:0-4086 GCA_045538645.1 Acutalibacteraceae bacterium
CGGCAAATATATCATTAATGCGAAGCATTTACATCATATTGCAAAAGCAATATATCATACGCCAAAGGCGTATATCATTATCATAATTTATCGGGCAACTGCCCGATAAATTATGATTTGTTCACTCTGAACAAAAGAATATGTATATTTTCGGGATATAGACTTCTTGCAAAATAAGTCGGTTTTTATTAAAATATAAATAACTATACATCAAAGGCGGTGTTATTTTGAATTGTCCAAAATGCAATGCGGAAATAGGGCGTTTTGATCTTGCCCCGAACTGCAAAAAATGCGGCGTTCACATAATGTATTACACCCAGGAAGAAGACCTTATCCGCGATGCCAAGCTGACCGAGCTTGAATTTACCTCGGCAAGGCTTCTTGCGGCAAAGCTCAAGGCGGCTTTTATAAAGGGAAAGGTTCCCGTAATGCGTATTGTTTTTATTCTGCTTTCGGTGGCTTCTCTTGTTTTGCCCTTATACAATATAAGCCTCTCCTTCCCCTGGTGGAAATATGAAATTTCCGTGGGTGCTTTAGGTATTTATAATATCGTAAGCGATTCCTTCTGGAAGCTGTTTTCTGCCCTGTCGGATATCGGTGCGGGAAAAACTCTTTTTGTACTGATGATAGTTTCTTTTGTTCTGTTGATTCTTTCAGCCCTTGCAGCAGTGGGCTGTCTTGCATCATGGATACTGTCATTCATCAATATTAAAAAGACCTCCAAAATAAGCGTGGGATTTTCCGTTTTCGGTATTCTTTCTCAGCTTGCAGGTACGGTTATCTCTTTTATAGCAATGAATCTTTCGGGGGCTTTTGAATTTATTACCGTAAAGCCTATGTTCGGCGGAATCGTAAGCATTGCCATGTTCGGCGGATTTCTGGCAACAAACATAATGCTTATAATAAACGAGCCCGTTATTCCCGTAAAAGAGGCTGACAGAAAAAGAATTGAAATAAAAGAAAAGCTTAAAAAGGGTGAAATAACCCTTGATGAGCTTCCCCTTCCCATAGTCAGAGAAGATAAAACGGAAGAAAAGACCTCCTCAAAAAAGCAGAAAAACAAGAAAAGGGGGAAGAAATAAGTGAAACTTACGGAAAAAAAGCTTAGTATAAAAAGCATTCTTCTTATCACCGTCATACTTCCCGTTATTGTAATTTTAGCTTCAAGTGTTGCCATATACATCACGGCAAAATCGGTACAGCCTCAGGATACCTTTGATATGTCACTTCTGAGTGATACAGAAAAAGCTGTTGAAGCTGTTCCCTCAACTGCAAAAGGCGCAGCAGAGCTTTTTGAAACACTCATAACCGATGCGGTAAACAGCGGTGTGCTTAAATACAGCGGTTCTACCCCCGTAACCATAGACAGCATAGAGTGTGACAACAAAGCGGTACAGGATGTGCTTATGTTTGCATCCTCCTCTTTTTCTTCAGAATTTTCAGAAATGTATGAAGCACGTG
Organism: Acutalibacteraceae bacterium; assembly: GCA_045538645.1. Lineage (GTDB taxonomy): Bacteria > Bacillota > Clostridia > Oscillospirales > Acutalibacteraceae > RUG806. The sequence continues at coordinate 1,462 of JAZSRT010000034.1, forward strand.
ACATAAAATACGGTGAAGACGCTTCTCTTCTTTTATCTCTTCTTCCCGGAAGCACTCCTTCATCCTTTGAAGCAGAAATATCTGAAGACGGCAGATTTTCTCTTTCCCTTAATTACACAAATGTTTTCAGTAATATGTATTTTATAGGTGATGACACAGCCGCCGTAAACACGTTCATAACAGAAAACACAGGTGTATTTTCCGCTATAAATCAGAGATTCATCCCCGAAAAATGTGTATACACTCTTACTTGCGACAGTGTAACAGGTGAAATTTCTTCTCTTGACATTGGCAGAACATATGATTTTTCGGCAAACATCGCTTTTCAGAATACCCTGTCTGCCATAGGCAGTACACCTCTTGAAATGAAGCTTACCTTCACTGACTGCTTCAGTTTATCCTATGCGGGAATAAAAATCGCAGAAGATATTATGACCCTCGACAAAAACGGCTATAACACACTTACCGTCACTCCCTTTACTGAAGAGAATCTGGCAGAAGACGAATTTTCACTTGAATTTATTTCTTCTGACCCGTCGGTGGCAACGGTTGACGAAAACGGTCAGGTTGAAGCCGTAAAGGAAAGCGAAGCTCCCGTTGAAATAAGCGTAAAGCTTACATATCTGGGAAAAACCTTCTCCGATACCTGCAAGGTATATGTAGTAACGGAGGTTGAAAGGGTAAATATCAGCGAAACTGAGCTTACTCTTAATAAAGGCGATACGCACAGTCTGTCGGCAGAAATAAAGCCTGATGATGCAACAATAAAAACCGTTATCTTTGTTTCCTCAGACGAAAACGTAGTAACGGTTGACGAAAACGGACTTGTAACAGCAACAGGCGAAGGCACAGCCGAAATCACCGCAGTTTCTTCACAGGGCGCACTTGCCGCAACCTGCAAGGTTACTGTAACAAAGTAAGGAGGTTATATTATGGAAAACAACGAAAATAAAAATAATCTCCCCGAAAAAAAGCAGGTAAACGTCTATGAAAACTTCAATTACGTAGGTGTAAAGGAATCCGTAGCCTATGTTCTCAATGACGTTTCAAACACCTTCAATATAAACTCTTTTCAGGAAAGATACATATGGGACGTTGTAAAGGTTGACTTTACCGTTTCCGCTGTGGTAAACATTTTTACAAGTGCCTGGGATACAATAAACGATATACTTTTAGGCTCGCTTGTTGATAACACCCGCACAAGGCTCGGCAAATTCCGTCCGTATCTTTTGGGACTTCAGGTACCCTTAACGCTTCTCGGCGCACTTTATTGGATGATACCGCTGTTTTTCCCCGGTTCTTCGGGAACTCATATTCCGAAGCTTATTTTCTATTTTGCATTCACGGTTATTCAGGAAACTGCAAGCACTGCAATGAATCTTGCAAAAGGCGGATATATGTCTACCACCACACCAAACCCAAATGAACGTGTGCGGCTTATAACCCTTGCAGAGCTGTTTTCCGGCTATCTCGGAGAAGATTTGCCCAGATACATATTCGGTGCTTTGTATGACCTTATAGTAAACGAAAAAATAGGCATAAAGCTTTCAACCGCCTTTATGTCATTCGGTGTAGGCTGCAGTGTGATATCATCGGCACTCACCCTGTATTATTTCTTCCAATCAAAGGAAAGAGTTCCTCAGTCACTTGAAAGACCCAATGTAAAAGAGGGGCTAAGAGCAATATTCACAAACTACCCCGTTCTTTTAATGTGCCTGTCGGATTTCTTGGGCGGCTTCTCGGTAAGCACAAGCGAAAGCAACTACTTTATTGATGTTTTCGGCTCTTATTCGCTTATAACCATCGCAAACATCCCCTCGTCACTTAACGGAAGTATATCCTACGGATTTATACCGTTTTTAAGAAAGAAGTTCTCATCAAAGGCATTATGGGTCGGTGCCGACATATACGGCGATATACTGTCGCTGGGATTCTTCTTGTTCGGTATGATAAACAAGAATTACACAAAAATGATACCCATGGTGGTTGCCGTTGGTATAAGAGAATGGTTCTATAAATGGGCATTCGGTGTAAACAAGGTAATCAACAATGACCTGTGGAACGAAGCTATGGACTTTTGCGAATGGAAAAACGGCTACCGAATGGAAGCTACCACATCAGTTGCAAAAAGTCTTGTGCTTAAAATACAAGGTTCACTGATGAATTCGGTAAGAAGCCTCATACTTAAAAACATAGGCTACGTTCAGGGTATAAAAATCGGCACACAAAGCGACAGAACAAAATTCTGGCTCTTCGCCCTGTGCAGTGCAGTCCCCACAATATCCGGAGCATTGGGCATAATCCCCAAATTCCTCTGGCCGCTTACAAAAGACAAGCGCGCAAAAATGTATAAAGAACTTGCCGAAAGAAGAAAAGAATTAGTAACAACAGCAAACGAATCATAATTTAAAAGGCGCAAGCCTTTCAAATTATGATAATGATGTCGCACCGTTGGTGCTAATGATATCCGTCATTCGACGGATGATATCCGAACAATGTTCGGATGATATATTTGTCTGCGACAAATATGAAGGAAGGGCTGACGCCCTTATTCCGCTTGCGCTCTATTGCTCGCACCTGCGGTGCATTGCTGAAAATTTTTTGTTTTTCGTTCTGCGTTCTGCA
>JAZSRT010000002.1:0-32461 GCA_045538645.1 Acutalibacteraceae bacterium
CTCATCATACCAATGGACAAGGTCCTTGGAACGCCACATAAGGAAACCGTTACAGTTGTCCCACCACTGATTGTCTGCAGAGTCCATATCGGTACCGATAAGATAATAATAGTTATCCTGCTCGTTGTACCAGATATAAGGGTCACGGATAGCACCTGTACCCTTTGACGGAATAATAACAGGCTCGTTATTGCGAAGCGCAGTATAATGCAAGCCGTCTTCGGAAACAGCGAGATGGATGGTTTGTCCGTCACTGGAATTGCCCGTAAAATAGGCAAACAGATAATGGTTCTTTAAGGTATTATTTACCTCTGCTGCATGAGCGTGGTTATGGCTTTCGGGAGCCACCCATACCCAGCAGGAAAGCACCATAAGAACAGAAAGGAAAACAGATAATACTTTTTTAAGTCTTATTTTCATATTAAAAAACTTCATCTCCTTTAAGACTTATTGTGTAACAGTGTACTGTTACACAAAATGGGATATCCCATTTTATTTTCCGATATATTATCGGAATTTTTTAATGTTTTACCTGATATGTCAATTTTATATTTTTCGGACTGACCTCCCCCGAAAGAATATAAAAACACATATACTATTGTACTATATCACTATTGAACAAAAATTTCAACAATTGCTTATACAATCCGTCATTAATTTTCTGTTAATTTTATTAACAAATTATTAATTACCCACGCCCGTAAAGATACTAATCGCACTATTGACCTTAGTTATTCTTTAATATATAATAAAATCATAATTTATCGAACTGAAAGTTCGATAAATTATGAGATAATAGATAATAGAGAAAAGATAAAAGAAACGGAAGGCGTAAACGCCTTGTTCCGCTGCGCTCTATTTAAAATGCCGACCGCAGGTCCCGATTCTATTATCCATTATCTATTATCTTTTATCTTCATAATTTGAATGGTTATCGCCTTTCAAATTATGATTTGAAAGGTGGTTCTTATGAGTAGTAAATTAAAACAGTTTACAGACAAGGTATGGTACGGAACGGGTGCTATAGGACTTGATTTAAGCTACGGTATGTTCAACGGCAGGCTTTCAAAATATCTTACGGACATACTTGGACTTAAGCCCGAATTTTTATTGGGTCTCACTGCCGCCGCAAGAATATGGGACGGTGTAAACGACCCTATGATGGGCTCAATAGTTGACAACACCAATACAAAGTTCGGCAGATACCGTCCTTGGGTAATGGCGGGGTCTGTTATGAATGCGGTTATACTCTTTCTGTTATTCTTCAATCCCGGTTTCAACATAGAAAGCCCCTCAATATGGCTTTATGTATACATTTCAATTATGTATGTCTTCTGGGGAATGACAAATACAACAGCAGACATTCCCTATTGGTCTATGGTACCGTCATTCACCACAGACCCGAATGAAAGAAGTATACTTGCAACAATAGCACGTGCTTTTTCGGGACTTGGTCAGGGTATAGTTCAGATTGGCTCCCCTATAATACTCAACGCGCTCGGTAATACTGTCACAATGCCCGACGGTAGTGAAAGTGTAGTGTGGACAGCAAACGGTTACACCGTAACAACACTTATATGCAGTGTGTGCCTTGTTTTCTTCTCGGTTCTTTCAATGAGCAAGGTAAAAGAAAGCGTTACCGTAAAACCCAATGAAAAATTCTCTTTCAAAAAGATATTCTCCGTAATAAAAGAAAACGATCAGCTGAGAGTGTTTATGCTCTTTGCAATGCTTTCAAATGCTGGCTTCTACACCACAACAGGAGTTGTTGACCACTTCTTCTCGGTTGTTATGGAAAACACAAAAGCACAGTCAACCTTCAGCCTTTTCGGAACTGTAGGCTCAATTCTCGGACTTGCCGTAATTCCGCTTATGATGAAGTTCACTTCACGCAGAAGAACATATCAGTTCTCACTTTCAACTGCCCTTTTCGGATATATCGGAATGCTTCTTTCAGGTCAGTTTATCGGCAACTTTACGATGCTCAATATTTTCTATCTCATCACTCAGATAGGAACTGCCTCAATGTTCATTTCGCAGACCGTATTCCTTGCGGATGTTGTTGATTACGGCGAAGTAAAAATGGGTGTGCGCCGTGAATCCGTTACCTTCTCAATGAAGGGCTTTTTACAAAAAATGGCATACACCGTTCAGACAGTTATGCTGTATTCGGCTCTCGGTTTTGTCAATTACGATTCTTACAAGCCGGACGAAAACGGAGTTATCATTTATCCGAAGAATGTCAAAAATGCGATATCTGCAATTATGTATATAATTCCCCCCATATTCTTCTTGCTTTCCATTATAGTATTCAGCACAAAGTTTAAGCTTCACGGTGAATATATGGAAGATATAACTAAAAAAGTAGAAGAAGCAAGACAAAAAAGGCTTAGTGAAGCCAACAAAAATGCGGCGGTAAACGATGGCTGACACAAAGAATAATTACTTCAAAGGTTTAGGCAGATTCAGAGGACTTTCCTCATCCGTGCTTAAAATTATAGCAATAGTCACAATGCTTGTTGATCATACGGGTGTTGTTATGCTTGGTCCCGACCCATCCGTAATGCGTGCCATAGGCAGAATTGCATTCCCTTTGTTTGCCTTTATGATAGCAGAGGGGGCAAAGTATACATCGGACATAAAAAAATATGCCCTGCGGCTTTTAATCTTCGCATTTATTTCTGAAATTCCCTTTGATATTGCTTTCAATTCCGGTTTTTTCGATTTATCGGGTCAAAATGTATATTTCACCCTGTTTTCAGGGCTTATTTCCATAATTCTTTTAAGATATCTGAAGGATAAAAAACTCGGCTTTCTTTCTGTAATATCAACTCTTATATTAGCCTGCTGTGCTATGTTCTTAAGCTCCGATTACGGTTTTACGGGAGTTGTGCTGATAACGTTATTTTATGCTTTCAACGATGCCCCCGCCGTAAGCCGTTTTGCGGTATATGTGCTTTGCACATTGGGCACAATGATAGTGATACTTCCCCGATTACCGTTTATATTTATAGCCCAAGCGCAAATTTTCGCCGTGGCAGCGGTAATACCGATAATGCTGTATAACGGACAAAAGGGCTTTAAGATAAACAAATATTTCTTCTATGCATTCTATCCGGGACATATAATTATTTTGGCTTTGATAAAGCTGTTAATCGGATAGATTATTAAGTGCAGACGCTGAACGCAGAGTGCAGAGTATAGGTTTATTGTTAAATATAGCAAAAGCAAGGCGGAGTAAGCGCTTGACTGACGTTTTCAGTTTCTTGTTTTTTCAAAAAAATATCGGCTCTCCTTAAAATTTAAGGAGAGCCGAATTTTTTTACTTATTCATTCCAAAGAGGTTTCGGAAGAATTCTGCTATTCTGTTAAAGAAGTCTATTATCATTTCCCAGAATGAAAGTTTTACTCCGTCCTGGTTGAAATCGTTTACAAGTCCGTCTACTCTTATGTGAGCATCGCCTGAGTTTGCAGGGATTGTATAAACACCGTTAATATCGGGATATACAACTTCATCATTGATGTAAAGTACATATTCTTCAAATGTACCGTCAGTGATAAGTCTGAAATGCAAGGGAGCATCGGGTGCCCAGAACATATTTGTTGTGGTCTTTACTATGTAAGAACCTTCAACAATGTAGTTTACGTTTGAAACAAGTGTATCAAACATAATTACCCTTGCTGCAGAACCGCCCGCAACAGTAATTTCCTTTGATGCGGTAATCGAACCTGATGTAACGGTAACAGTTACGGTACCTGTCTTCACGGCATGGAACTTGCCGTTTATAAAGAAGCCGATACTTTCATCCGATGAAGTCCAGATTCCGTTTGTAATAAGAGTATTAACAGGACTGAGATATGCTTTAATTGCTGTTACACTGCCAAGTGCCAGTGTATCGTCGCAAACGATAAAGATACGGGCATTTTCTTCGGGATAGAGTGTTGAAATAAGACCTGAAAGTTCATCTGCAACAGCATCAATAACAGGCTGTTCGGATGCATCCCTTGTATCTCTGCCGAGCTTAAATTCTTCAATTCTTGCCTTGGCTGTTTCAATTTCACTCTTGTAAATCTTGAGTTTATCAGCATTATTATATGTTCCGCTGATAACATCATTGAAAATTCCCTCAAGCTTATCAAGCTCTGAGTAATCACAGGAAGAAGTGAATGCTGCAACGAAGGTCATATCACCTGTTACAGTGAAATTCTCTGTTTCCTTGCCGTTAACTGTCCATGCCTTGAAGCGGTATGTAAAGTTGCCCTGAGTGTAAGATTCAACTTCGGGAGCAGTTACCTTTTCTCCGACATAAGCCTTAACTGTTGTGAGGGTACCTCTTACATCAAAGATGATTGTCTTGAGAGTTCTAACAGCAGCTGTAAAGCTCTTTTCAAACTTGCCGTCTGAAGTCTTAACGGTAATTACTGTTTCGCCGTCCTTAAGAGCTGTCATATTACCGTTAGTATCCATAGAGATAACAGATGTATCACCGACAGCTACGGTATAAGCCATACCGTCTTCAACCTTTATTATATTATGGATATTTCCGATATAACCGTTTGCGGCTGCGTCAAAATCAACTGTTCCGTCAGCGGGAATTTCAGGAAGAACAATAACAATTCTTACAGGTATAGTTTCTTCCTTTGTATGTGAAGGATCATTCTTACAGGTGTAAGTCTTAACACCTTCTTCTGTCTCGGTGGGTTCCTTTGTAACTGTGCCGTTATCCCAATCGTGACCGAAATGTTCCGCTAAAACAATACCGCAGACTGTACATACACTGTCATTTTCACAGGTTGCATCTCCGCTTGACTTATGACCTGCTTCGGGGATAACTTCAAATCTCAGTTCTTTATTACAGTCAACACATATCTCTGAATTTCTGCCTGCAGTTTCACAGCCGGCTTCAATTGTTACTTCCCACTTTGTTTCGCCGTGCCCCTTGGGCTGGATACCTCTTGTGGTAATAACCTCACCGCATGCTGTACAGCAAAGAGATTCTGTTCCCCATTCTTCACACTGAGCGGGAATGGTTACTTTCCATTCGCCCGAATCGTGACCCACAGCACTTACTTCTCTTGTCTTATAGCCTTCACCGCAGACTGAGCAGTAGTTTGTTTCGATACCCTTATCAACACAACCGGGTGCAGTTGTCTCTTTCCATTCACCCTCGGTGTGTCCGAGTTCGGGCACTTCATTACCCTTATAACTGTCACCGCAGACAGTACAGGTAAATGTGCTGTAACCGACATTTGTACAATCGGGAGCAGTTACTGTTTCTTCATAAGTATGAGGAATTGTGCCTGTCTTTTCTGTTTCTGATACTACTTCGCCGCAGACTGTACAGGTCACCTTTTCGGTGTATGTACCTGAAACGGTACAGGTAGCATCAGTTGTAATATATTCTGTTTCTTCGGTATGGCCGAGAGCAGCGACGAGCTCCTCGTGACATACTGTACATTCCTGTGCTGTAGTACAATCAGCTTCTGCGCCGGGAGTATGAGGAAGCTTTTCTATTTTAATCTGTTCATCTGTGAGAGCTGATGAATCGGGAGCGTTTGTGGGAGCATCACTTGCGAAGCACTGTTTACATCTTTCACAATGCTTGTGTGCTATGTTACCCTCGTCGGAACAGGTAGCTGCATTCTCGGGGAAGGCAACGAAATCGTGACCTATGGGAGAGATAGCCTCTGCTTTAGTGTCTTTGCAGACTGTGCAGTTGTAAACTCTTGACCCGTCCGTAACGCATCCGGGCTCGGTAGCTACAGCACCCTCGTCCCAGGTGTGCGGTTTCTTTGCTATTTCATCAAATCTTGCATAAGCACAAGAGGTGCAATAATATCTTGTGTAACCGGCTTCGGCACAGGTGGAATCCTTTGTTTCGGTTGATATATTGTGCGCTACAATATCATTATCATAGTACCTTGCCTGTGCGGTTATATCGGAGGTTATGTTTGTGATAGGATTGGACCATCCTCCGAATACAAAGTGATGTGTATCATCCTGTTTGGGAGTAAGAGTGAAATCAGAGGGAAGTGTTGCATCATCGCCGTGAGTAACCTTTACGGGCGTTGTCATCTCAACACCTGCAGAGTTTTTGTAAACAAATGTTACGGTGTATGTATTAATCTCCCAAACGGCATAAAGAATTACTTCTTTACCGTCAGTGGTTGTAAGATTACGAACACTCTGTGCATCCGTGTATTCCACTGCACCGCTTGCAGCAGTTGACCAACCGAGGAAGTGATAACCTTCCTTTGTAAAGGTGTTGGCTGTAAGTTCTGTATAAATATCATAGGTCATAGCAAGACTTTCCATTGAGCCTTCGCCTGTATTGCCGTCAAACTTAACAGTATATTTAACGGGAGTCCATACCGCATAAAGTGTTACGGTTCCGTTCTTATCGGGATTGATATGATTTACTTCCTGACCGTTTGCATAAACCTGCTCACCGTCTCTTGTGAGTGACCAGCCTGAAAGAACATAGCCTGTCTTTGTGAATACATTTCTGGGAAGTGTAACATTTGTTTCATAGCCGTATACGGTTGCAGGGATATTTTCACCATCGCCGCCGTTCTTATCGAAAGTCAATGTGTATGAATTTTCACTCCAGATTGCATAGAGAGTAACTTCGTCGCCCTCTTCGGTCTTGAGGTTATCGTATTCGGCATCGGTAAGAATTACCGCACCGTCAGAGGTCTGTGACCAACCGATAAATGTATAACCGGTCTTTGTAAATCCGCATTCGGGAAGTGAAACTTCGCTGTCATAAATTACATCTACATCTGCCATTTCACCCGAAGCCGTATTTGCATCAAATTTTACGGTAAATGTATTAGCTTTCCAGATTGCATAAAGAGTTACACTGCCGTTTACTTCACTTGTAAGATTACTTACTTCCTGTTCATTGGTATAAAGTACTTCACCGTCGGGGGAAGTTGCCCAGCCTGTAAATGTGTAACCTGTCTTTATAAAGTAGTTTGCGGGAAGATTAAAGGGAGTATCATACTGTGCATTTGCTATACCAAGACCGCCAAGTCCCGTATTTCCGTCAAAAGCAACAGAATACTGATTGGGGGTCCACTGTGCATAGAGAGTGAATTTTCCCTGATGCGCACTTGTGAGATTGAGAACTTCTGCACCGTCTGCATAAGAATTACCGTCTGCGTCTTTCCAGCCTGCAAAAACGTAGCCTTTTCTTTCATATGCGTTGGTGTTAAGGCTTTCGCTCTCATCGTAAATCATATTCTGCTCGGGCATTTCGCCTGCAGTGGCACCGTTGCCTTCAAATACAACATTGTACTGAGCCTTTTCCCACTTTGCATAGAGGATTCTGGCACTTACAGCACTTGAAGCATCAACAACTGTTGAAAGACCTTCATCAGTACACCAACCTGCAAAGAGATAACCTTCACGGGTAGGTGTGGGAAGTGTGCCGTAGGTTGTACCTACTACCTTACCAACAGGTGAATATTCGGTTTTGGTTGTACCCTTTTCAATTTTCAACTGAACAGCGAAATTATCATAAACACTGTCGCCTGCATCTACATTATACCAGCTCCAGAAGTTTATTCCTTCAATATTCACAAAATTGGCTTCTTCGTATGTAAACACGCGGGATGTTGTACCATTAAAGTCAAAATTATATCTGTTGCCGTCTGCCTTTGTGGCATTGGCACCGTCCGCTTTAACCGCATCAAATACAGTACATCCGTTTTGGTTGAATGTACCCGAAACAGCATTTGCACTTATAGTGTATGATGCAGCATCGGGAGTGAAGGGAGTGATACCGTAGTAAACACTCTGGGAGAAAGTACCGTCGATAACGGCAGTTTCATTTTCTGCATTCCATAAGTAATATGTAGTTGAGGGATTTATCCAAAGGTTAACACCGATATTGTCATGATTTACATCAAAGTAAACACGAAGTCCCTTACCTGCGAGAAGTGCATCGAGAGAACGGTTCAATTCTGCGGCATATTCGTCATAAGACGTGGGCAGTGCAGTATCCACATTACCGAGAGCACCGCAAGCATTTATATATGCATTCTGGAATCTTCTCCATGCGGAAACCTGAGGTACTGTATCGGTGTCAATATAATTTATGTCATAATAATAGGAGTTCCAGTTTTCTTTTACACCGAGTGTGCCGAAATAAGAAACTGCTCTGTTAACTGCAGCACGAAGTTCTGTCTTATCAACCTGTTCAACATTAAGATTAACCGCAGCAGAAACCGCCTGACGGTCGTTTTCTCTGTCTTCTGCTTCATAATAACTCTTTACGGTATATGTCTTAGAGGTTACAGATTTATCAATTTCCTTGGTCCATGCGCCTGCATACCAAATACCGGTATCAAGAGGTGCGGTAAGGTCTTTACCCGAAGCAAATTTTACATAAACTCCATCTCTTGCAGAGTTAATATTGTTAATTGAATCATACGCACCTGTAGCAAGGTGAGTTCTACCCGTACCGTCACCGATATACCACTGTGCATCTGCGTATGGAATATTTGATGTTATAGCATCGTGAACATCGGTATCGGTAATCATCATACCAACAGCAAGATTAGGCACTTCGTTAAGGTTATCATAACGGCTTATGTCCACCTTAATGGAACCTATCCTTGTTGGTGTTACCTGAGAAAGAGCATACTGCGTTGTAACAGTTGAGTTGTTCATATGGTCAAAAGCAACGGGATAAGTATTGTTTGTTACAGCAGTATAGAAAAATTCTCTTACTCTGTAACTTCTGCCGAAAGAAGCACCCGACTGATTTGCCCAAAAATATGCAGTATCAGCATCAGTACCGGAGAAAACAGCATTATATCCGCCGTTAGTTACAGGAGCTGCGCCTGTTACTTCAACTCCGCCTACATATGCCTTATTATCCTTACTTAAAAACGGAGAAAAAGGATATTCACCGCGAGTATCATCAGACGAATCAACCGCACTGCTTATGGGGATATAGCGAGGATAAAAGGTATTTTTCTGTGTAGCCGTGTTATCAATGGAGTGAACACCCGTAACCCAAGTGATATGCTGACCGTATACGTCAACATCACCTTTGTCATTATAAACTCTTGCTGCCGCACCGTAGGGAACAACATAAGGCTTATAAATATATGAATAGTTGAACATTGCCTTTTCCTCACCGAGGGTATTCTTATAAGTAAGGCACCATTCAATATAACAGCCGTTTACTGAAGCCGGAAATTCGGGAGAGATACCGTCTGTTACGGTGATAAGGTAGTATGTACCCTTATTCTCCGTTGTGAAATTCACGGTACCGAAAGCCGCTTCGTTCATATATGAACCGTCGAGATTTAAAAATTTCACTTTAAGTGAAACATCACTCATTCCCTCTTCGGCGGCAAAGTATATCTTACCCACCGTGTCAAGATTTGCATCAGCCACGGGAGCGGAATAGATATTTTCCGTATCCACCGTATTATTTACATAATACTGGAAGGGTGTTTTTACGGCAGAATTCCATGAAGTAACATCCGGATAAAGATAAATTGTTTCCGGTACATAGAATGCCGTTTCGTTGCCTGTATTTACAACAGCCGCGTTAGCTTCCGCACCGATTTCAAGCGGGAAGAAACAGAAAGTTGTAAACATCAGCGCAGCACATAAAAATACGCTTAACGCCTTTTTTAATGTTCGCATTAGCTTCACATCTCCTTGTTACTTTAATATATAATTAAAGACAATTATAGTTATAATTATTTTATCACGTAAACAAAATATTTTCAATATAAAATTATTAAAACAAATATTATGTATGTAAAATTACGCTGAAGATTTTTATACAAAATGCAAAAAAACCGCAACAATAAAGAACTAAGTCTTTATAATAGCGGTTGTTGCAAAAATCAGTATAAATTCTTTATTTATTATTTATTATACATTTTATAATTTCTTCTCCGTAATCAGCAAGGGCATCAAAATCCATTGAGCCGACATAATATTTTTCAAGTTCATCGTGAATGCTTTTTGCCTTTTGGAGTTTATTTATTGCTTCATTTATCAATTCATCACGGGATCGGTTGTTGAAAGCAATTCTGTTTTTATGTCGGGAAATAACATCTGAACTGAGAAATCTTTTACAATCGATATGTTTCGCATCATTAAAATCATCGGGATGATATCTGTTTGCAGTAAAAAATCCCAGTGACAACTCAGGAAAAATCAGATGCTCGGGTTTATATTCGGGAGACATAGGGCAATAGCACAAAATACTGTTTATCCCCTGTTCCTTAGCTTTCATTGACAGAACCTTTAATATCACTGCCGCGGCGTGGCCGTAGGGATCATCAAGCACATAAATATTATCGCACATTTCAGATAATGTATCTCTGAAAAGTACAAAACCGTCAGGCGTTACCGCACTGAGAAATCTCTTTTTTACACTGCCCTCTTTATCTGACAGTGAAGTGAGTTTTGCTTCGGAAAGCTTATCGGCAAATTTATGCAGTCGCTCAATTTTGAGTGCCGATAAAATAATGCTTGCCGTATCGTTATCCACACCCTTTGCGGCATAAAGAAAGTCCGTACATTTTTTATGCTGAAAACTGTTTTCTTTTGTAAGTTCAATTATTTTATTGCCGTTTTCACAAAGCTTTTTATCATCCCTGAACCGCCCGAGGTCAACTGTAATTTCACTTACTCCGGGAAATTTCGGTTCAATCACGTGCGGTGAGGTACCGTCTGCAATACTTACTTTAAGTGACGGAATTATAACTCCGTCAAGACTTGCGGGGTCTGATGAACAGTATATTCTCTCGTGATACAATCCTTTTTTCGCCGCTGCGGCGGCAACCTTTTTCATAAGAGTTGATTTACCCGTACCGGGACCGCCCTTAATGATGTAAAGCTTCCAACCTTCTTCGGGAAAATGAAGCTCGGAAAACAAAGAATAAAAACCCATAGGAGTTGATGCACCGAGAAAAAACGATGATGACGGACTTTTGTACATAATTACCTCCCGAAAATACTGTTTTGTAAAATATCACAAGCGATTAAAAAAAGTACGAATCCACTCGGCATTTTACAAACCCAAAAATATTTTGCTGCAGCTATTTACATTTTATGCACATATATAAAAAAGGTTAACAGATCATAATTTGCAGGGCTGCAAGCCCTACAAATTATGATTAACGTGCAAAAAAAGTCTCCCTTTCACGGGGAAAGGAAGACTTTTTTGAAGTTTAGTTAAAGAGATTGCGGAAGAAGTCAGCTATTTTTCTGAAGAGGTTAAGCAGCCATTCCCAGAAGGACCACTTTGTAACAACTTCACCGTCACCGTCGCCTGTGTCTATCATTGCACCTGCGATAGTAACTCTTGCATCGCCTGAGCCTGCAGGAACTACATAGTAGCCGTCTGCATCGGGTTCTACTTCCACACCGTTGATATAAACGATATAATCTTCAAACATAAAGCTCTGATATACTCTTACTCTGAAACGAAGATCAAAGTCATCGGACCAGTAAATAATTGCTGAATTATAAACAGCCGCATAATCTTCGATGATGAAGTGAGTATTGTTTATAGAAGTAAAATTAATACCTCTTGTGTTACCGCCTTCAATAATGGTAACAGTCTTAGAAGCCTTAAGAATACCTCTTGTAACTGTAAGAGTAACTGTACCTGTACCGATAGCATAAAGCTTACCGTTTGCAAAGAATACAACATTATCGTCTGAAGATACCCACTCCGCATTTGTAAGAACAGCACCTAAAGGCATTTTAACAGCCTTAAGATCAAGAACAGTTCCGACATATGCTACGGAAGAACCTTCGATAACAAGCGTTGAACCTGCATCGGGATAAATAATATCAATAAGGTCGCTGATTCCGTCTGAAACAAAATCAACAATTGACTGTTCTGACTTGTCACGGATATTTCTGTCTTTATTGATATTTTCAATCTGCTTAAGAATATCTTCTATCTTGGCTTTGTTTTCTTCAAGAACACTGCCATCAACAAGACCGTCTTCAAGAACTTCATTAAGAATTTCTTCAAGAGCATCAAGCTCTGAGTAATCACAGGGTTCAGTGTAAACTGCAGTGTATGTCGCATCACCGTTTACAACTGCAACGGGCTTATTCCATGCTTTGAACTTGTAGATAAATCCGTCAGCACCTACATAATCTGCAACATCGGGAAGCACTACTGTATCACCGTTAAATGCCTTAACTTCTACTGTCTTATCCTTCATAACGAAGGTGATCGTTCTTTCGAGCTTCATAGCTACTGTATTTCTGGAAATTTCAGTTCCGCAGACAGAACAGTAAACTACGCTTTCATAGCTACCGTCTTCTGTTTCGGTTGCAGGAATTTCATTTTCTCTTACTGCCTCAGAGGGAGTATGATCTACTGTGGGAATAGCTGTACCTGTAGCATAAAGCTTATTACAGCAGCTGTAGTGTGTATCGCCTGTGTAACCCTCGGTCTTACAGGTGGGAGCTACATAACCTACTATCTTATCGGCTGTGCCTTCGTGGTTATTTTCGTCCTTCTCGCCTGTCTTCTGAACTGTTCCGAGCTTAACATCACAGCCCTGACAATATGTTACTTCATCCCAGGTCTTTACGCTTACACAAGTGCCGGGAACAATGTTTTCAGCCTTGATGTAGGTTTCGCCTGTGTGGTTTGCGGGATTCTTTTCGCCGGTCTTGTCTTCTCTGCCGAGTTCCTCGTCACAGCCCTTACAGTAAGTAACCTCTGTCCAGGTAGCCTCAGCTTCACAAGTACCTGCTGCTTCGTTTATTTTTTCGATGTAAGTTTCGCCTGTGTGATTTGCGGGATCCTTTTCGCCGGTCTTGTCTTCACGGCTGATTTCCTCGCCGCAGTCAACGCAATATGTAACCTCTGTCCATGTAGCCTCGGTTTCGCAAGTGCCTGCTACTTCGTTTATCTTCTCAACTCTTGTTTCGCCGACATGATTATCCTTATCGATATCACCTGTCTGAGCGACAGTACCGAGCTTTTCTCCGCAGCCTAAGCAGTATGTTACATCATTCCAAGTTTCGGGAGCGATACAAGTACCGGGATCAACATCTTCTTTTTCTGTTCTTGTTCCGCCTGCGTGGTTTTCAGCATTTTCGGTGATTTCTTTACCGTAAGTCACTATAGCATCACAATCGGCACAGTGCATATCGCCTGTGTAACCCTTTTCACAGCAAGTTGCTGCCTTGTCATTTTTAAGAACAGTTTCGGTTGTGGAGTGATTTGCGGGATCCTTTTCGCCTATCTTTTCAACAGAACTAAGTTTCGTATTACAATCTGCGCAATAGGTTACTTCGTTCCAAGTCTTTTCTGTTGTACAAGTACCGTCTACGATATTTTCATCCTTCTTGTAGGTATCGCCAACATGATTAGTCTTATCAATTTCCCCTGTTTTGGGAACGGATGTGATAATCGCATTACAGTCATCGCAACGGGTAACTTCATTCCATTTGCTTTCTGTGATACAAGTACCTGCAACGAAATCTTCGTCTGCTGTTGTAGTTGTGCCTACATGCTTTGTTACATCATATCCGCCTTCGGCATACTCGAATGTTGCACCATCAACATCCTTTGCATTAGCAGTACAATATGCACAGTCATAGTAGTAAACTGCATACTTCACGCAGGTTGCGGCTTCTTTGAGATGTGCTTCATCAATAATCTGTTCGGTATATGTGTGAGGAAGTGTCTGTCCCGTAACCTGAACTCTGTCAAGTTCAAGAGTACATACTGAACAGTATGTGATATCCCAATAGTCACCGGCTACGGTACAGGTTGCAACAGTAATAACTTCCTGTTTCTTAGCCTCTGTATGGCCGGTCTTTTTGATTGTGAATACATCTGCACTGTCTTCTGCATTTTCGGAGAAGATATCTTCTTCGCCTGCAAAGAACTTATTACATACAGAACATTCTTTATATGCGTCGTTACCGTCAACGAGACATTCGGGAGCCTTATATGCTACTTCGTTTATAAACTTATGACCCTCTGCCACGATAGTTTCGGTATAAGTATGAGTGCTGTCATTACTACAGGTGTATGTCATTTCACCGTTTGTGGTACAAGTTACGGGAGTTGTAATGACACCTACATAATTGTGATCTGTTGCGGGCTTTTCAACATAAGTTGAATGTTCACAGCCTTCTCTCTGACAATATTCGTAAGCATCCCAGCCTATTTCTTCACAAGTGGGAGCCTTTGCGTCAACTGTCTTGAGGTCGTGATTATCGGGATTAATATCAATTACAAGAGAATCAAGAACTTCCTTGTTTTCGTCAAAGTTTACATCGCATACTGAGCAGGTATAATGTGCCTTTACGCCTTCTTCAATACAAGTTGCAGGGATTTCAGCGATAAGCTCGCCGTAATCATGTCCCTTTGCGGGAATTACAAGGTCAGCGAGTTCATTCTTTTCAGAATCAAAGTCCTTTCCGCATGCATCACAGTGATAATGACCCTTTGTACCTTCATTTTCACAGTCTGCGGGGATTTCTGCTATCCATTCGCCGTAATTATGACCCTTTGCGGGAATTACAAGGTCAGTTACGATATTTTTATTTTCATCAAATGTTACGGAACAAACTGAACATTTATAGTATGCAATTACACCTGTTTCTTCGCAAGTTGCGGGGATTTCAGCGATAAGGTCGCCGTAATTATGTCCGTTTGCGGGAATTTCTGTCTTTGTCTGTGAACCTTCTGCCATATTATCGGCATCTGCAGCAAAGTAAAGATTACATACTGTACAGGTCTTATAAGCCTCATAACCTATATCAGTACAGTTGGGAGCCTGTTCTGCAGTAACATCGGAGAATTTATGTCCCACAGCGGGAATTGTCTCCTGCTTTGTTGCAGTACATCTGCTACACTTATAATCAACTGTTCCGTTTGTTGTGCAGTTTTCAATTCTGCCGGTTTCTTTCCAGTCGTGACCGAGAGCAGGTGTAACCTTTCTGTAAGTAAATCCGCAATCACAAGCCTTTGCTTCAATTCCGGTATCTGTACAATTAGCAGCAACAGAACCGTTATCATAATATCTATGTCCTTCTTCAGTATAAGTAGCCGTAAATGTAATATCTTCGGTTATATTTTCAACTGTATTTTCCCAAGATGAGAAATTATAGTGATGTGTGTTGTTTTCGGGCTCTGCCATGGCACCGTTATAATAAGTATTAATAAAACCTTCATCTGCTGTGGGAAAAAGAAGTGCAGAGAAATCTGTTCCGTGAGCAATATCTGTTCTTACTACGGTAATTTCTGTTCCGTCTTTATCAAAGAACTTGAATGTTACATCATAGAGATTAATTGTCCACTGAGCAGTGAGAGTTATATTCTCTGCAGGCATAGTCGCGGGAAGTTCGGGAGACCAGCCAATAAATGTATAACCTGTCATTGTGGGAGCAGTGGGAGCAGTAACTGCAGTTCCGAAGTCCTGTGTTATAGCATCTACTGCACTGCCGCCATTAGCATTGAAGGTAATTGTGTACTGATTTACAGTCCACATTGCTTTAACTGTGATATTTCCGGCAGGCATAGTCGCGGGAAGATTTTCCCAACCTGCAAATGTGTAACCTTCCTTTGTGGGAGCAGTAGGAGCAGTAACTACAGCACCGAAATCGTAAGTTGCATCAGCAACTGCACTGCCGCCGTCTGTATCGAAGGTAATTGTGTACTGATTTACATTCCACTTTGCCTTGATTGTGATATTTTCAGCAGGCATAGTTCCGGGAACTGCAATATCCCAACCTGCAAATGTATAACCTTCCTTTGTGGGGGCTGCAGGAGCCGTAACTGCAGTATTATAGTCCTGTGTTATAGCATCTACTGCACTGCCACCGTCCGTATCGAAGGTAATTGTATACTGATTAATTGTCCAAAGTGCCGTAATTGTAATATTTTCAGCAGGCATAGTGCCGGGAACTGAAACATCCCAACCTGCAAATGTGTAACCTTCTTTAGTGGGGTTAACCGGAGCAGTAACTGCAGTTCCGTAATCCTGTGTAATAGGAGCAACTGCACTGCCACCGTCTGTATTGAAGGTAATAGTATACTGATTAATTGTCCACTTTGCCTTTACGGTCATATTACCTGCGGGCATAGTCGAGGGAAGATTTTCCCAGCCTGCAAATGTGTAGCCTTCCTTCGTGGGAGCTGTGGGAGCATTAACTGTAGTACCGAAATCCTGTGTAATAGGAGCAACTGCACTGCCACCGTCTGTATTGAAGGTAATAGTATACTGATTAATTGTCCACTTTGCCTTTACGGTCATATTACCTGCGGGTATAGTCGCGGGAATCTCTCTGTCCCAACCTGCAAAGGTATAGCCCGTCTTTGTGGGATTGGCGGGAGCTGTAACTGCGGAGCCGTAATTTCCTGTTATGGGAGAAACTGCACTGCCGCCGTCTGTATCAAAAGTAATTGTATAATTTCCGATTTCCCAGGTTGAATAAAGGTGCTTTGTTTCTGTGAAATCAACCTTTGCATCGGCTGCTATTGCATTTCCGTTTTCATCAACCCAACCCTTAAACACATAACCTGTCTTTGCGGGTATGGGAAGATTACCGTAAACGGAATCGTAAGTCACCTGCACGGGAGGAACATAAGAAACTCCGTCTTCTACAGTGCCTACTTCATAAACACGGATATTTTCAAATCTTACCGAGTTATTAGCGCCGTTGGCATCAACTCTTATCTGTGCCTTTACAACTTCTGACTTGTTGGGAGCTGTAAATGTGTTACCCCAATCTGTACTGTTAGAAAATCTGTTTGTAGGTCCATCTGAAAAATCTATCCAAGCACCGTTTGCATCACAGAAGAAGATATATACGTCCCATGCACCTTCGGAAGTATCAAGATCTATCGTATAAGACTTTCCGGGCGTTACAGGGAAGAAGGGGGATGATGATGTACCCTCACCTGCATCGGCATTACAAGTAAGTGTAAAGCCGTTAGAGGTAACATCGGAGAATGTTGCGTTACTTGCCGAAGTTTTATTCCATGCACTGAAATCAATAAGATTGTCAAATACTACATTATACTTATTTGCCTTCCATACAGCATATACTGTCTCATTAAAACCTACTGAAAGGTTGTCGGGAGCAGATGTTGCATTCTTATCCTTTGCCCAACCGAGGAATGTATATCCTGTTCTTGTTGCAGGATATGCAGAAATAAGTGTAGACTGAGGGAATGTTACGGAAGATGCTCCGCCAATAGTAAACGGTACCGATGAAGGAGTTGTGCCAAGTGAACCGCCGTTTGCATTAAAATATGCAGTCGTCATAAGTTCACTTTCTGCATTTGTAAGAGCAGATGTATCAACATTTGAGTTTGCGGGATTACCGAGGTTTGTAGCAGCAGCCTTGAGTGCTGTCATATATGCATTCCAAGAATCAGTTGTATAATTCTCTTTTGCATAAGAAGTACCGTTCATAACATTGGTACGAAGTGTAGCCTTATTTGCACCTGTAACACTGATATTAACAAAGTTATTGTTCCATGAAGTACAATCAATTAATGCATATCTCCTGTAACCATAGACACCTGATTTTATTCGGTATGAAGCAGTTCCTGATATTTTCTTATCCCATGCTTTGTTAAGTTTAACACCGTAATCCTTATCGGAACCTTCTAAAAACTTTGATCCAGTGTCATCATAATCGGAAGTGTACTTGCTACCACCTCTGTCGGTTCCGTTATAATAACTGGAGCCGTTATTTGTTCCGTAATCTGAAACATACCATGAACCCGAGCTGGCATTCTGACGGTCTGTAACCATAAAGCCTACGGTAAAGTTAGGAATCTGATTAAAGTTATTGTAACGGCTGGTATCAACCGTAAGATTAGCCGTGGGGCTTATGGAATTGGCACGAGCGTGATAATTCAATCCACTTTCGGTTATAACCTGATAATTTATAGTGGGAGAAAGTCCGTTACTGCCTGACTGAATCCAGTTTGTATCAGGGTTATTATTGCCGGGGGCTTTAATAGTACCAAGCATAGGTATAAAATTAGCAGTCTGAATATACCATCTGCTGTTACTGTCACCGTCAGAATAACCGTGAACACCTGAGACCCAGAGAATGGAGCTTGAGTAAACATTACCGTACGCGCCTACAGCCTTTGCAGCAGCGCCTACGGGCTGATACCAAGGCGAATACGCCACTGAATATGCATAGTGTGTCTGTGTCTTTCCGTTTACATCGAATACAAAAGTCCATTCAACGAGTGCTGTACCGCCTGCATTAAGTCCTGCACCGAGCGTGATTGCAGAAGAAGCGGTTGCTGCACTTGAACCAAGTGTCGTACCGTTAAGACCTGTAATAGCACCGATATTTGCAGCAGCCGTTGTTGCGGCACTTACACTTTTAAGTGTTGCGCCGGGATATGTAACGGAAACAGAAGCCGTTGTATCATAAGCCGTTTTTACAGAACCGTCCGCATTGTTATTTACATAATACTGACCTGTAGTTGATGCACCTGTAGAGGGAGTAAGATAAATCGTTTCGGGAACAACTATCTTAATACCGGCAATAGCTGCATCGGCTTCTATCGCACCTAAATCAAGAGGAAAGAAACAAAATGTTGTGAAGAGCATTACTAAAGTTAAAAGTACGCTTAAGGACTTCTTTAACTTATTCATTTTCTCACATCTCCTTTAAAAAATAATTTTATGAAGCTGAAAAACGAAAACATATTCCGAAAAAACTTATCCGCCACAGGCTCTGACCGCCCCTGCATAAGGTGGATTTGTTTTATGCAGAACATATATTCATTTTCTGCTTCCTTTGTCTATAAAAAGAAACATTTATAGTTATATTTATTCTAACATTTATATACAATTAATTCAATAAACAAAAAAATAAACAGCAGCTAAATTATCCACAAAATTTCAGCCGAGTTTTTATGCAATTCATAAAAAGAAACATAATTTTCAGACACCATTCATACATCCGAATTTTCCATTTGCAAATCATAACTTTTATGATAGAATACAATTAACAGGAGCGTGATACAAATGTCTGAACTTGTCAATAATATTGATATGATAAATGAAATTATAAATGTATTGCTCAATGCCCGTAAAAATGTTGCACAGCAGGTAAATTCAGAGTTATTGAATACCTATTGGAATATCGGAAAAATAATAATAGAAAACGAGCAGAAAAATAATCTTCGGGCCGAATACGGAAAACAAACATTAAAAGAATTATCGAAAATTTTGACAAACGAATTCGGCAAGGGCTTTTCTGTATCCAACATTCAATTTATGCGAAGATTTTATCTAAACTATCAAATTCAACAGACAGTGTCTGTTAAATTGAGTTGGTCACACTACTGCGAACTGCTTTCGATTCAGGATGCAGACAAACGCAGCTTCTACGAAAAAGAATGCATAAATTCAAACTGGTCGGTCAGAGAGTTGAAAAGACAGATAAGCACTTCCCTTTTTGAAAGACTGTTACTGTCATCAGGTAGTGTAAACAAAGAAACTGTATTGGCATTATCTCAGAACGGCATAGAAATAAATGAACCCAAAGATATCATAAAAGACCCTTATGTATTTGAATTTTTAGGTTTTCCTGAAAACAAACCCGTCCTTGAAACTGATCTTGAAAGAGCGCTGGTAATGCAGATCGAAAAATTTTTACTTGAACTCGGAAGAGGATTTATGTTTGTAGGAACACAGCAAAGAGTAACGCTTAACGATACACATTATTATGTCGATATGGTTTTCTACAATAAAATACTGCGTGCATAAATACTCATTGAACTCAAAACAGTAAAGCTGCTGCCTGAAGCAGTAGGGCAACTTAATATGTACCTGAACTACTACTCCTCAGAAGTGAATGATCCCGATGACAATGCCCCGCTCGGAATAATACTTTGCACCGATAAGGACAGTGTTGCGGCTGAATACGCCTTAGGAGAGGCTTTCAAATAACATTTTCGTCTCAAAATATACTTACTGTATCCCCGATAAAGAAGAACTGATAAAGCAAGTTGAAGCAGTCATAAACAGATTTCACGGCGAAGACAATCAAAACTAACAAAATGCTTAAATCGGAATTTCAAAAAACAGAAATTTATTCCGATTTAAGCATTTTTATATTCATACTAAATTTTTGCATTTTTCTATATAATTTTAATGCACACAAGAAAACGGCTTCACGTACGCCTGCGGCGAAACGTTTTCGGATAGTCCATCTCCGAGCGAAGCGTGGCTGAGCGTTCACAGGGACATATAATCTTTTTTTACTTTATAGGAAAGAATTTCCTATAAAGTAAAAAACCGCCGATCAAAGCCGACGGTATACCAATTTTTTTATAGGTTATCTCATATCATTTCTGTTTTTTTGCTTTCTGTTTTTCTTTGATTTTTCCGTATGCTTCTTTAACTGCATAATATGAGGGTTTAGGGTTGCTGTTTGTATCAACAAGCCCCCACAGAGTTTCTGTGGGACAATCGGTCTGACCGCAGTAGCCGCAACGGGGAAAATCACTGTAACAGTATATTATTTCACCGCACATAAAGTCCATTTTATAAAGGCGGTCAATAACATTTCTGAAAAACTTTGCCTGCCCTTCAGGGGTATGAGGCATACCGGGGATAACGGTTATTCGTGGCAATTCCTTATACAGGTGATTTGTCATATCCCCTGCAAACATAAAGTCCTTTGTAACCTGAACATTATCACCGCAAACAAATTTTACGTGATTACGGAAATGCTCCGGCAATGCATCAACAAATTTCATAACATCCTTTTTGGCTTCCTTTTCACTGCTAAAGCCGTAAGAACGAAGAATTTCGTCTTTTTCTTTTCTTGCTTTCGGTTTGCCGCCGCCGATGTAACCGAATTCCTGCATAAGTATGGGTTTGCCGGTAAATGCCCACAGGTATCTTACCATAACATCAAAAAGCCACGCAAAACCGGGAAGTGAGAAGAAGCAGCCGAGGTACATATCCATTCCCACATAATCGCAGTATTTAAGATAGGGCTTCATACCAAGATGCAGGTCTACCTGTGGTCCCGCGGAATTGTAGCCGATTACACAGTTACCTCTTAAAGGATACATCTCTTCCATCTGTATACCTAAAAAACGTATGCATTCTTTCATATTATACGGAATCATAAAACGCGGCATTCCAAGTTCATTGGCTATCTGAAGTCCGCCCACAAGGTCTTTAACATCATTGATTATAAAACGTGAAATCTCTCTGAGCTTTTCTTCCCCTTCGGGAGTGCGCATATCAATACCGTGATTGAGATATTCATTCGGCAAAGGTGTGATACCCATAACCTTTATTCCGTGTTCGGCATAACGCTTGCACATATTTTTAAATTCGGTATATCTTTCATTAACACTGCCGTCTTTCATAAAAGGAGCAGGCAAGGATTCACGCACCCATTCTATATTTGCACCTTTAAGCAGCTCATAATTTTCGTCTGCAGAGGTAACGCCTCTGATAAAGCCTGTTTTTTTTCTGAAATCCTCTGTTTCTGCAGAAGAAGTTTTCTTAAAATATGATTTGATAATATTAGTGGGAAGATACTTTATACAATTTATTATCTGATCTTTCAAAAAATCATCCATATAAACAACCTCTGTAAAAAGAAAAGCCGACATTATCTGCCGGCTTAATTTTAATAGTTTAAATTATTCGGCAACTGAGAAACCGAAGAATTCAGCAATCTGTCTGAAGAATTCAGCAATCATTTCAAACATATTTCTTATCATATCGAGAATATCGCCGACCATAAGAATTGTTTCATTCTTAATAACACCAACTACATAAATGGTGTGTTCGCCTTTAACTTCATCAATGTGATAGTAGCCGTATTCGTCTGCCTTTGCGGGGGCAAGGTCCTTAAGAAGTGTGGATGTATCAAGATCTGTCCATCCGTATCCGTTATAGATATATACTTCATATGAAGACATATCGAATTCGGGATCAATTTCTACCTTGAAGGAGAAAGACTGACCGTATTTAAGCTTAACTGTCTCACCGTCAGCACTCTGTTCACCTTCACGGCCGTATACTGTATAGCCTTCACCTGTGGGAAGATAAATGCTGAATGTATTAAGGAACATATTATCATTTACCCACTTTGAATAGGTAACATCACCTGATGTTGTAAGAAGAGTGTGGTGTGAGCCCTGTGTAAAGGGAACGCCTACACCGTTGAAGTAAACATTCATAAGTGCATCGTCAAACTTATCGAATGTGGGGTCGGGTTCTACAATATCAGCCTTGATGTAGATGTACTGATTAAGGGGAGCCATAACGGATGCACCTGCTGTACTTACTCCGTTAAATACAACAGTACCCTGCTGATCTTCATAAATATTGCCGTTTGAAGAAGAGCCGTAAGAAACCTGAATCTTAGCCTTACCGTCTGCGCCGATAAGACCTGAAGTAACATCAAGAGCGGGGAAGCGAAGCTCGCAAAGAGCTGTACCGCTGCCGTTTACGGTAACATTTGATGCACCGTAAAGGAAACCTTCAACCATAAGAGAACCACCGTCAAGCACAACTATCTGACCGAGAACATTGAGCTTTGCGCCTTCTTCAACTCTGAGGATAGCTCCTGTGGGAACATAAAGAGTAAGGTTGGAAGGAACAGTCATTGTAACACCTGCATCAATGATATAAGTATTACCTGATACGAGCTCATTTGATCCTGTAAATGATGAATTTGCAGAGTAAGTAATTGTTTCGGCTGCATTTACTGCAAAGGGAACACAGCAGAGAAGCATTACTGCACTGAGAATTACTGCTAAAGTCTTTTTCATTTTTTTAGCCTCCTGTTTATTCAGACAAAAGTCCATATATTCACTATGATTATATAATAAAAAAAATTTAAAGTCAACCCATTTGATTTATCAGCGCAACTACTGACAGTAAAATTTTATTCAGTCTTTTTTGTGCATTTTACTGTTTTATATTGCATATTTTCAAATTCAATGTTATTATTTTATTAATAAATTTTTAAAAGGAGAAAAAAAATGAGCATTAAATCAAAATTTTGTTCATCTCTTGTAAAAATCTTCACCGATACAAAATGCACCGATAATTTTTCGGCTATATCACTTCTGTCAGGTGAAAAAGGTAATTTTCAGTTAGTACTTCAAAGCGACTGCGACTGTACTGTAAAAGTCACAACAGACTTTTCTGCCGCTTCACTTTATGAAGTAAAAGA
Source organism: Acutalibacteraceae bacterium (assembly GCA_045538645.1). Taxonomy (GTDB): domain Bacteria; phylum Bacillota; class Clostridia; order Oscillospirales; family Acutalibacteraceae; genus RUG806. Next base: position 23,213 of record JAZSRT010000002.1, read on the forward strand.
GATATATTCACGCACACCTATAGATAAAGAAGACTGCGGCGATATCCTTCTGGAAAAAAACGGTGATCCCGGATTTTATCCGGACCTTCTTGATATTTTCACAGGAAGCGTTGAGATTAAAAAAGCGCAGACAAAAGCTTTATGGATAAACATTGATTCTTCCCTTTTATCCCCCGGTGAGCATATATTCACCGTATGTATTGATAACGGCACAGAAAAAACCGAGCTTTCAACCGTAATAAAAGTTTGCAAAACAAAGCTGCCCGAACAGAAGCTTATACATATAAACTGGTTCCATTCCGACTGTCTTGCTACATATTATAAAGTGCCCGTTTTCAGCGAGGAATACTGGCAGATTACGGAAAATTTCATAAAAAATGCCGTGTCTCACGGTGTAAACTGTATTCTCACTCCCCTGTTCACCCCGCCTCTTGATACCGAAATCGGCGGAGAACGACCCACGGTTCAGCTGGTTGGAGTAAAGAGATGCCAAAACTACAGATACAAATTTGATTTTACCCTTCTTGACAGATGGGTGGATATGTGCCTTAGAAACGGTGTAAAATATTTTGAGCTTTCTCACTTATTTACCCAGTGGGGAGCAAAACACGCACCTAAAATTATGGCAGAAACCTCAAAGGGAACAAAAAGAATATTCGGCTGGGACACTAAGGCAACAAGTGATGCTTATATGAATTTCCTTTCACAGCTCGGAGCGGCTCTTAAAGAATATACCGATAAAAAAAATATTACGGATATATGCTTTGTTCACTGCTCGGATGAGCCTTCACTCGATGACATAAAGCATTACAAAAAAGCATCCGATGCCGTAAGAAAGTATTTTTCAGCTTATGAGCATATAGATGCTCTTTCCGATTATGATTTTTACAAAGAAGGACTTATCGGCACCCCCGTCCCCGAAGAAGGCAATATTGATGCCTTTAAGGGAAATGTTCCGAAGCTCTGGACATATTACTGCTGCGGTCAGTACAGAAATGAGCTTCCCAACCGTTTCTTTTCCATGCCCTCGATAAAAAACAGAATTCTCGGCGTGCTGTTATACAAATATGATTGCACAGGCTTTTTACAGTGGGGCTTTAATTTCTATTATGCACAGTATTCAAAAAGAGAAATTGATCCCTTTACCGAAACCGATGCAGGCGGCTCATTCCCCTCGGGTGACTCGTATGTTGTTTATCCCGGCAAAGACGGAACCCCCCTTCCTTCGTTAAGACAAAAGGTATTTTATGATGCAATACAGGATATTTCGGCACTTAAGGCACTGGAAAACAAATATTCAAGAGAATATGCTCTTGACTTTATAAAAGACAACCTCGGTGATATCAATTTTACATCTTATCCCTTTGAAACGGAAAAATTCCTCAGCTTCAGGGAAAAACTAAACGAATTATTATAATATAAAGGCATCAGGCTCACCTTTGCGGTTTGCCTGATGCTTTTTTCGGTTAACTGTGTAAGCGTTTTGCAGTTGATTCTGTTCAGGATATTAAAACAAGGCTGTCCTTAAACGGACAGCCCGATATTTTATGATATAATAATCTGAGTATCAGCTTCAATATTATCTATGTTGTACACTGCAACATAAGATACTTCACCGGTAATAGTGTTATAGTCAACAAGCCAGTTTGTCTGGTATGTGCCCAGTTCATTTCCGGGAGTCCACATAACATTGACATCCTGTGTAAAATCTTTCTTGGTGACAACTATCGTAATTCCCTCTCCGCTTGTTATATTAAACTCAGAGGGAGTAAGCTCATCACTTGATGAACGGATAACTTCATAAGTAACACCGTCTGCCTGAGAAGCATCGATATTTACTGTATAATATGCCGTAATAGAATCAAGGAAATCAAGCTTTATTCCGATTAAATCAAGAATAAGTCTGAGAATTCTCTTAAGGAAAGCCATAATTCCTACAGATGATTCTTCCTGAACGCCTGAAACAATAATCTTACAGTCTGTTGTGATATTTTCAATTCTGTAAAGACGGCAACCGTCTTCGTCAATACCGTAGGATGCAAGGGGTTCGGATCCGCCAATAATACCAACAAGCATATCAGTGTCTTCTTCATCAAGGAAACCGCCGAGAGCACTTGTACCTCTCTGAACACTTACCTTGATACCTGATGCAGAATACCCCTTTGATATTTTAACTCTGAACTCAAAGCTGTCACCGTAGTATACTACATTGTAGTTTGCACCCTTAAGTGTCATAACCTTATAGCCGTCGCCTGATGTAAGCTTTACGTTATAATGGTTTCTGAGAAGTGCTTCCTGTCCGTTTTCGTCATACTCAGCAACATTGATAACAAGGTCACGGTCAACATAAACTGTATATTCGTCAAAAGCATTAGTTTTTGCAGGCTGTCCGTTAATAAAAACAGCAGCTGTATAAACATTATACTTTTCGGATGTAACAATTCTGAATGCAATGGTTTCGCCTTCTGCAACCTCTATATTGCCTTCATATTCAATAGGGCTGAATCTTTCGTCGGGGATATCTTCTTCATGAACGATATTTGAAGGCAGCATATAGCGTCCGTCAAAAAATACATAGTCACCTTCGGGATCAGCTTCGTACTGAATTTCACCGTTTACTGTTTTAGCGTAAAGATAACCGCCTTCGAACTCAAAGGACGGAGCCTGGAATACTACTGTATGCATTACGGTACCGTCTGTGTCATCCGTTGTTTCACCCTCAGCGGCAAAAGCAGGCACTGCACACATCATAACCATAAGAACAGCAAGAAAAATACTTAATGCCTTTTTCATATGGATTCCTCCTGAATAAAATATTATACCGATATGATTATAATTCAAAAAATTAAAAATGTCAATCTGCACAACCCACATTTAAGAAAAGTATTTTATGTAAAAATTGCATAAAGTATTGAAAAATCAAAAAATCTGTTGTAAAATTAACTGATGTATAAAAACACACAAAAAGAAAATAAATATACAAATAAAAGGAATAAAATCAATGAATATAAGGGCAGCAGACAAAATACTTATACAAACAACTCCCTCGCCCGCCCAGATAAAGCATCAGCAGATGGAGTTTTATGCTTTTGTCCATTTTACGGTAAATACATTTACAAACAAAGAATGGGGTGACGGTACTGAAAGCCCCGAAATATTCAACCCCGAAAAGCTTAACTGTGACCAATGGGTATCCGCCTGTAAAAGTGCAGGAATGACGGGACTTATTCTTACAGCAAAGCACCACGACGGTTTTTGCCTGTGGCCTTCCGCTTATACAGAACATTCGGTAAAAAATTCACCTTATAAAAACGGAAAAGGTGATATTGTAAAAGAGGCGGCAGAGGCCTGCAGAAAAGGCGGAATAAAATTCGGCATATATCTTTCCCCCTGGGACAGAAACTGTCCTTTATACGGTCAGGGAAAAGCATATGACGATTATTACTGCAATCAGCTTACAGAGCTTTTGTCAGATTACGGTGAGCTGTTCGCCGTATGGTTTGACGGAGCCTGCGGTGAAGGTCCCAACGGTAAAAAACAGGTATATGACTGGGAGCGTTATTATGCCACGGTAAGAGCACTTCAGCCCGAAGCCTGTATTTCGGTATGCGGTCCCGATGTGCGTTGGTGCGGAAATGAAGCAGGCAGCACACGTGTCAGCGAATGGAGTGTAGTTGCAAAATCCTTCAAAGACGGAAGTGTTCCCTCCGAACAGGATTCAGACCTTGGCAGCCGTGAGCTTATGCAGAATGCAAAAGAAATAGTGTGGAAAGCCGCAGAAGTAGATACATCCATACGTCCCGGGTGGTTTTATCATAAAAGTGAAAATTCAAAGGTGCGGTCTCTTAGTGAGCTTACAGACATATATTTCAGAAGCGTAGGCGGAAACTGCACACTGCTTCTGAATATTCCTCCTGATACAAACGGCCTTTTTCACGATAACGATGTGAAAAGACTTTCTCAGCTCGGTGAAAAAATACGAAGCTGCTTTGCAGAATGCCTTTCTGAGGATGCCGAATTTATTGCGGACTCCGATGACGGAATAAACACTGCAGCCAATCTTATCACAGATACATATGATACATATTATGCCGCAAACGAGAATTGCGATTACGCAAGCATAACGGTAAGTCTTCCCGAAAAAAGAAAACTGCATATGGCAGTTATTAAAGAAAACATACTTTTCAGTCAGCGTGTAGAAAGCTTTAATATCGAATGCTTACTCGGAAAAAAATGGACAAAAATATACGAAGGTACTACAATCGGCTATAAAAAAATTGCCCGCTTCCGTCCCGTTAATACGGATAAAGTAAGAATAAATATTTTAGACAGCCGTACAAATCCGATACTTTCTCACATAGCCTTATACTAAAACATATCCCCATACCGATAAACAACACGGTATGGGGATATTTACTGTTTATTTAACCTGAACATAATTTTTATCCACCGTAACAACGGTAAACAGTTTTTTGTCGTATTCTTTTATCTTCTTTTCTATTTCCGTTTTTATTTCACTGTCACTCATATTGAATGCATGCGGAACAACTATATCAAATATAAGATTGGTGTGTGTATTTCCTTCTACTATTCTGAAATCGTGCAGCTTCATTTCCGGATATATCTCACGGCATTTTTCTTCCGCAAGAGCTTTAAGCTTTATCGCATTTTCGTTATCGGTCTGAATGGGATCCATATGAATAACTGCAACGCAGCCGAGCTTTTCTCCCAGCTCCTTTTCGAGATTATCAATTTCATCGTGGATATCAAGAATATCACCCGATGCAGGCACTTCTGCGTGAAGAGAGATCATACATCTTCCGGGACCGTAGTCATGCACAATAAGATCGTGCACTCCCAGCACATCCTTACCCGCCAGCACAATATCTTCTATTTTCTGAACAAACTCAGCTTCGGGAGGCTGACCCAACAGCGGCCCCACTGTTTCGTATGCCGATTTAAGACCTGCAAAAAGTATAAATGCCGCAACTGCAAGACCGCAATATGCATCTATATTTATATCGGTAAAATAAGTAAGAAGCATAGAAGCAAAAACAACACTCGTGGATATCATATCCGAAAGGCAGTCGGTAGCAGTTGCTGTCATAGCCTGGGAATTAAACATTTTTCCGTATTTTCTGTTATACAGAAACATATAAAATTTAATTGCAATACTTATTATAAGTATGATAAACACAAGTAAACTCACTTCCGGTGTTTCGGGAGTGATTATTTTATTAACAGAACTTGTGAAAAGCTCAAATCCCATTAAAACAATAAGTATTGAAACAGCGATGCCCGAAAGATATTCTATTCTGCCGTGTCCGAAGGGATGACCGGGATCGGGCTTTTTTGCCGCAAGGCGGAAACCGAACATAGTTATAAGGGATGAACCCGAATCTGAAAGATTATTGAAAGCATCCGCAGTAACGGAAATGGCTCCCGAAAGGGAGCCTGCCGTAAACTTTATCACAAACAGAAGTATATTCAGCGCAATACCCGCACCTGAACACAGCATACCGTATGTCTGACGGAGCTTTTCACTGTCATTGCCGTTTTTAATAAACAATTTCGCAAGAAGCTTTATCAAAATATATCACCTGTATGTAAAAATCAGTCATCAAAACCGTTTGGATTATTTTTCTGCCAGTTCCAAGTATCCTTGCAGGCATCAAAAATATCTTTTTTTGCTTTCCAGCCGAGAACCTTTTCTGCTTTGCTGCAGTCTGCATATGAAACAGCTATATCACCGGGACGGCGGGGTGCAATAACATAGGGAATTGCAACACCTGTTGCCTTTTCGAATGCATTGACAAGCTCCAACACACTGACACCCTTGCCCGTACCGAGATTATATATTTCGCATCCCTTTACTTTAAGAGCTCTGTCGAGTGCATAAACGTGACCGTCTGCAAGGTCGGCAACGTGAATATAATCTCTCACGCCTGTTCCGTCGGGTGTTTCGTAATCGTCACCGTAAACGGAAAGCTTTTGAAGCTTGCCTACTGCAACCTGTGAAATATAAGGCATCAGGTTATTGGGAATACCGTTGGGAGCTTCGCCTATTTTTCCGCTTTCGTGAGCACCGATGGGATTAAAGTAACGAAGAAGAGTTACACTCCATTCGGGATCGGATGCAGAAAGGTCCTTAAGTATCTGTTCAATAAAATACTTGGTTGTGCCGTAGGGATTTGTGGTTCCGCCGGCTTCCATTTCTTCATTGAAAGGTGCCTGATGCTTTTCACCGTAAACGGTGGCTGACGAAGAAAATACTATACACTTTACACCGTGTTTTTTCATAACGGATAAAAGCTTTACCGTTCCGCCGATATTATTGTCATAATATTCAAGAGGCTTCTGACAGGATTCGCCTACAGCCTTAAGCCCTGCAAAATGAATTACAGCCTCTATCTGATATTCTGAAAAAACCTCATCAAGCTTTTCTTCATCTCTGATATCACATTCAATAAGGGGAAAATCTTTTCCCGTAATTTCTCTTACTGCCTGTGATGATTTAGGGGATGAATTTGAAAAATTATCAATTACTACTATTTCTTTGCCGGCTTCAAGAAGATGAACACAGGTCTGAGAGCCTATATATCCTGAACCGCCTGTAACAAGTATAGCCATAACGATCTCCTTTATAAAATTAGTATAGTTTTTAACTTACAACAGCTATTTCACATTCGCCTGCAAGCATTGATGCCAGAACATCCTGCGCCGCACTGTAATCGAAAGCCGTAATATTTGTTTCTACAAGATTTATAAGTGTGGAAAAAAACTTTTCACCTTTATTGAAATTTTCAAGTGTGAAATACTGTCTGAATACTGCAGCAGAAGCATTTGCCTGAAGCCTTAAGCTCAGTTCACCCTGACCTGCATACTTCATATACTTAAAAAACATATCGGCAGTCATATCCTGCACACCGGGTGTAAATGTATATTTTACAGCATCTATCTGTATTTCATAATTTCCGTCAACATCAACGGTAACACCGCCGAGAATGCCTATAAGACGTTTGAAATTATCTTCCGTGATATGAACATACCTTGAAACGGTAAAATTCTTTTCGGAAAATGCTTCTGTTATCTGAGCATATGAGCTGAGTGCAAAAATGTCACAAAGCGGCTTACTTTCACCGCCGACTTCAAGCACATAATCAAGGGCGAGGGGCTTAATCTTTATTTTTCCTGCCGCGGGATCGGCACTTATAAGCTGACAAAACGTAAGATCACTGTCTGACGAACACAAAAAAAGGAAGTTTGCAGAATCGGAAAATTCATTTTCGCCGATCACGTCAGAAGCAGCCGCTTCTGTGCCGGTTATTTCCTGAACAGGCTCGGTAGTTTCGGGTTCACGTGCACCTAAAGCCTTGCCCGGATCAAAATCATTGATTGCAAGTATAACAAAAACCGAAACAGCAAAAGCAACAAGACACAAAACAACTGTAAGAATTACATAACCCGGCGTTTTTTTACGTCTGTTTTCTGCTTTCGGAGCAAAATTTATAACATCTTTCTTTCTCATTTATGAGTTCACACCTTTACGACATTATTATAAATGTATATCTTAAAAATTACAAGCAAATTTCTGTAGAAAATCAATAAAAAATTTTAAATTTTTATGGTGAAAAATACTTGACATATCCCGGTTGTTATGATATCATACCTTCGCCGCATATTCAGGGTTATTCTGCTCTTTTGCAGAATAGTACAAGTGGTTATCCCACCTTGCGTAGCGAGACTTATAAAGGAGAAATATCAATGTACGCAATTATTGAAACCGGCGGAAAGCAGTATAAGGTAGAAGCAGGCGACGTTGTTTTTATCGAAAAGCTTGACGTTGAAAGTGACAGCGAAGTTGTGTTTGACAAGGTTATCGCAGTTGCAGGCGACGACGGCATCAAAGTAGGTGCTCCCTATGTTAACGGTGCTACAGTTAATGCTAAGGTTCTTGCTAACGGCAAGGCTAAGAAGATCACTGTTATGACCTACAAGCCCAAGAAGAACGAGAAGAGAAAGCTCGGTCACAGACAGCCCTACACAAAGGTTGAAATCGCAGCTATCAACGCATAATGGTCAAAGCATCATTTTGTATCCGTGAAGATTCCGCTTCCTTTACCGTTAAAGGTCATTCGGGCTTCGGAGAAGAGGGTGAAGACATTGTATGTGCAGCAGTTTCCTCTGCCGCAATAATGACAGTCAACACAATCACCGAAATACTCGGCGAAAAAGATACTTCAAAGGTAAAAGACGGATATTTACAGTTCAAAGTCAGCGGTAATTCAGCCGCACGGGATATTATAAAAGGACTTCAGCTTCATCTGACAGAACTTTCAAAGGATTATCCCGATTATGTTACAGTAACAACGGAGGTGTAAGTAATGCTTAAGATAAACATTCAGCTTTTCGCTCATAAAAAAGGTATGGGTTCAACCCGTAACGGCCGTGATTCAGAATCCAAGAGACTCGGCACAAAGAGAAGCGACGGTCAGTTCGTTAATGCAGGTACTATCATCGTTCGTCAGCGTGGAACACACATCCACCCCGGCAACAATGTAGGTAAAGGCTCAGACGATACACTCTTCGCTCTTATCGACGGAAAAGTTAAGTTTGAACGTCTTGGCAAAGACCGTAAAAAGGTCAGCGTATACAGCAACTGAGAAATTACTCAGCAACAAAAAAAGGTGTCAACACGACACCTTTCTTTTTTTGGGGAAAGGGGCACAAAAATCACCATATTTGCCGCGCAGTAAATATAAGGGTGCGTTAGACTATCTTAATATGAATGAAATTTAGAAATTGATACTCACAGTAAGTTTAAATGCGCTTTGTCTTTTGCACCTCAGAAATATTGTCGCCTCACTCCCTTGGAGCAGTCGTGATGCTCTGTATTTCTTCACCAATCCCGTATGCCTTCATCCGCCCCCGGCGGCGGCATACGAGCTTGTCTCGGCGTACCAATGTACGCCTTCCGGTGTCAAATCCAACAACTATGGCAATTTTTGTCCCCTTTCCCGTGAGGTTAACGAAGTAACAGCAGACTTTGTTAAGTTAGTTTTACCACGCGCGTAAGGCAGGTGCGTGGTATTGACATTAAATACACACATTTCACGCAATTGCATCCGCTTTTTTGCGAAAAAGCGGCGCACTTACGTAAAATCTGTGCATTTTCTGTCAATGAAGATAAGTTTGCAGTATTTTTTTATATTTTTATTTAATTAAACTAAAAATAATATCACTTTTTTT
>JAZSRT010000067.1:0-3292 GCA_045538645.1 Acutalibacteraceae bacterium
TTGCTTGTTTATTTCCTTTTTTTATCTCACTGCAACTGATAAGAATATCGTAAGTGTAATCATCATAGGTAATTGCATAGTCAATAATTCCGTCACAAGGTTCACCTATGTATTTTGAGTTTTTAAGCAAATTGGTGATAAAATCAACATCTGCTTTATCAGAAACTTTGAAGGTCTTGTTTTCTTCGAAAGACTTAACATCCAAAATCTCATTTGTTGGATCTTCATATTTCATAAACCAACTACCCATTTTTACACCGATGTTGTCCTCATAAGGCTCATCAGGAAAAATACCGACATATCTCACTACTTTATAACCAAGTCCCCAATATGTAACTTTGTCGCCATCGTGACTTACAATTTTGATGCACCATTCCGGTTCATGACCTGTCGATACATTTGCGGTATCAATATACTTAGTAACCAACCCTGCAGCAATGAGAATAACCAAAACACAAATTGTAATTATAATTCCTTTTTTCTTCATATTGCACCTCATTCTCTGTAATCAGCACCAATGACAATACCGGACATTTTATCTACATAAAATGTAATTGGTCCAAGTAATCCGTCAAGTTCGGTATTGTAAGTGATTTTATAAAGGCTTTTCCCTGTAGCATCAATACTTTCATCAAATAAGTATATTGATGTATCGCCTTTGAGAACCACTTCTTCAATTTTTGGGTTTTCAAGATTGATTATGGTTTCTATTTCTTTATCACTTAACTTTTCTCTTGCGTTCTTTACTGCCTGCTCAGTTGTAATTTCGGGAAAGCTTTCCATTTCTGCTGTCTCTTCGGTGCTATCTAAAACATCGAATACTTTGTCAACCTCTTGGGAAGGAGCACCGTGTGTCGGTTTAGGTGCAGTTCCTGCAACCGCATCTTGCTCTCTGTTGATAGAATTATTTATTGAATACTTATAATTCTCCAGGTCTTTTACTTCATTTGTTTTTTCGCCTGTTTCGGTGGTTGCGATACTCTGTTCTTGGTAGCCTGCATTCTTCCCCAAGTCGAAAATTTCATTATTGTACACGCTAAAACATATAACTGCTATAATACAAAAGCACGAAAGCGATGATACTATCCTTGTTGTTTTTCTTATTCGCTTGTTTCGTTTTTCAATTTCTTTTTCGCTTCTTTTCAAGACTTGCTCTGCCATTTCTTCATAACTTTTCATAGTAGAAGCCCTCCTTATCAAGTTCATTTTTAAGTGATAGCTTCGCACGATATAAGAGGTTTTCAATCTGGCGTTTGCTTTTTTTCATCACAATAGAGATTTCTTTGTTTGATAAGTCCTCAAAAAAGGAAAGGTATAAAACCTGACTGTATTCATCCTTAATCTTTTTTAGAATCTTATGAACAGCGAGTCGTTGTTCTTCTTTTATGTACTCAATTTCAATGTTTTTCTCATCTATGAGTAAGGCATTATAGTCCTCATCGCTTAATTCTACTGTTTTTGAGTTATGTCTTATATAATCTATCGCCAGATTTCTTCCAATGGAATAGAGCCAAGTCTTAAAGGATGATTTTCCTTTGAATTTTGGTCTTTTTACAACCAACCTAACAAAGCAGTCCTCCGTTAAATCTTCTGCTATATGAATATTTTTGACAAATTGGTTCATATAGAGCATCAATCCATCTTTATAATCTCTGATAATATCTACGATACCACTTTCATCACCTTCAAGGAAACGGCGGTAGCTACTTGCACCGTTTTCCATAACATTCTCCTTTCCGAAAGATTTACCTTCTACTTATTAGACGGATTGATTTAGATTTTCTCTCACTTGTTTTTTATTTTAAAAACTGTAAGAATGCTATGAGTAATCATTGCAAGGAACAGAGCTGTGAACATGATTAAAATTGCAATCATAATAATAAGTGCTAAAAATCCGTGTTCGTTTCCAAGCATACCCATGCTCATATTGCCAAAAGCTCCCATATAAAGCAACAATGCAATAAATGCTAATACGAATCCAAAGTAAAATGGAATCAGTTTTGTGTGCCTTTTTTGAGCCTTAAAACATAAGAGTAATTCAATTATGTATGATACGATAAATAAACCTATTGCAATACCTATGTGCATATACTCAGCTCCTTTCATTTACTTATGTAAATTTATTTTATCTAATTAGACTCAATGCATAATCATAGTCTTTCCTATGAACATAAATCTTATATTCATAAGAATAGTTTTGATTTATTCCAAAGCTTCCATATCTGCCTCTTTTATTTTCAAACACAGACGGGCTTTGAAGATTGGTTACCTTCGTTGTATAATCAACACCATTCGCAGACAAAATATTACGAACATTTGCCTGTTGGTTCATATCCATTGTAACAAGCAATTCTTTTCGGTTGAAAATTGTAATCATCTTTTTGTCCTCCACGAATTTTTTAATCTTCTTTTAATTCTTTTCCACACTTCGGGCAATGTTCCGGAACTGCACCACGAACATTCATAAGCGAATACCCACAATGAGGGCAAGTGTAGAAAATAAATGCTTGAATCAAAGCAGCAAAGAATACGATAGCACCGACTACCATAAAGCCGCCGATTATCTTTTCATTTTCATGTCCTAACCCAAGAGCCATAATAAGAATCCCAACGGCAAAGCCTATCCACATTAAATTTCTGCTTTTTCTTAAATTCATATAGTCAGCTCCTTTCGCTTAAAAATACTATAATCTATTTCGTGTTTTTATCGTTTATTGCCTTTAAGATAAACACACCCATAGTAAGAATCGGGAATAATATTCTTAATTCTAAAAATCCTGCCGGTTCAAATCCTATGTTTGCTTCCAAGAACAAACCAACAAACCACGCTGCTATTGTAGTTATAACTGCACTTATATACATTTCCACACCTCATTTTTTCTTTTTCTTTATCAGATACCCAACTATCGCAACAATACCACCTAAAATAACTACACCAAGTAAAACACCATAAACAATATATCTTGCATAAGGAGATTCAAGTGGAGGAAGTTTTTCGGTTTTATCGGTCATAAACTGTTGCAGTTTTCCTAAATCAGCAGAACTGATTTTGTACTTCGGTTGTCCAACAAAACTTTGTGCCGGATGACTCTCAGTAACTTTTCCATCGTATGAAATAGATACTGCTGCACCAATTTTATCTGTTTCTGTGACTATCCAAAAGTCAAGTCCGGGATTATGATGCTCTGTTGGTTTGATTTCCGTACAGATTATATCATCAGCAACCTTAAAGAACTTTTTTCTTTCAACCTGATTAACTTTCGTATCAATGCCATCAGGATAATAAAATGCG
>JAZSRT010000046.1:0-17751 GCA_045538645.1 Acutalibacteraceae bacterium
GGACAAAAATTGCACTATTTGTTGTCCCCGACGATGGCAAGGCGTACATTGGTACTCCGAATCGTCGGGGACAAAGCACAACACAGTAAAGAAAGAACAGAAAAAGTATCCTCTGCATCATCACTCAGATGCTAAAGGATACTTTTGTTTTTATTTGTGCGCCAAATAGGGTGATTTTTGCGCCACTTGCGACGGCAATTTATGATTTGCTTGTTTTGTATTTATGTGGTATAATATTTATTGGTGATATTATGCTGAAGTTTAATGAAAACGGAAAATTTAAGATAATGCAGATAGCCGATGTGCAGGAGGGGGCGGCGGTTTCGCCTGATACATTGCGGCTTATCCGTCTTGCGATTCAGCAAGAAAAGCCCGATCTTGTTGTTTTTACGGGAGATCAGATTTACGGTGTGCATCCGTCGTTTTATATCGGAGATAAAAAGCAGAATGCAATAAATACAATAAAATCAATTATCCGTCCCGTTGAAGACAGCAAAACTCCCTTTGCCGTCACCTTCGGCAATCACGACCGTCAGGTGGGACTTACAAACAACGAACAGGCTGATATATATAACGAAAGTGAATTCTGCGTTCACGGTGAATACCCTGATATCAATGACAAGGGCACTTTCCGTCTGCCTTTATACTGCGGCGATGAACACGTTTTTGATGTATATCTTATTGATTCCAACGCACAGACCGCCACGGGAGAATATCTGCCCGTTACAAAAAAGCAGCTCGGATTATTCAGAACTGAACGTGAAAAGGCTAAAGAAAACGGCAGCTATACCCCCTCAATAGTTTTTCAGCACATCCCAGTACCTGAATTTTATGATGTTCTCAAAAGAGTTAAATTCGGCACAAAAGGTGCTGTTGAAGCCTTCAGAACGCATAAGGGAGAATTTTATGTACTGCCCGATGAAATCAGAAAAAACGGCGGTTTTATGGGCGAAAGCCCTGCAATACCCGATAAAAATTCGGGGGAATTCGATATTCTTAAAGAAAAAGGCAACATCCTGGCTCTTTTCGTAGGCCACGACCATATAAATTCATTTGTTGCCGAAAAAGACGGTATAAAGCTCATTTACACCCAGTGTGCAGGCTTTAATGTATACGGGCCCAGGCTTAAAAGAGGTGTAAGAATTATTGAGCTTGATAAAAATAAGCTCACTGATTTTAATACCTACACAGTAACATACGAAGAACTCACCACCGAAAAGCTCTCAAACCCCTTACAGGAATTCATCCTCACACACATTCCCACAAGTATGGAACAGGTAAAACGTCTTGCTGTTCTCGGGATGATTGCCGCAACAGGCACATTGACCGCTGCTGCGGTAATTTATAAAAAGCAGAAAAACAGACGCTAATCTTTTTCAACAGCCTCCCACAGACCTGTTGCCCTGTTTTTCTTCATCACCTTGGGAACCATGGTACGTGCTCTGAATTCCGCTCTTTTTATATTATATGAGGCGGTGGGATCGGGTTCGCATTCAGGCTTTTGGTCTCTGTTTCCGTATTTCAGGCGGTCATTTTCAATATTAAGACATATCAGCGCATAGTGATCCGCATATTTCTTTTCCGGATTTGCCTGAAGATAAGCCGACAGCTTATCAATCTGATTCATATAGCCTGAAGTCATAGCCTTAATCTCATCATACTGTTCTTCGGTAAGGCTGATATTTCTGAATCTGCCGTATAACTTTTTTTCCGCGTTATATCCTGAGGCTTTACACGCAGCTTCACTTTTATCACAATTATTTATATTTGCGCCCGATGTATCATCATCCTTTTTATCAATATCTGCCCCAACGGAATTTGCTTCATATTCCCGTATTTTTTTCTCGGAAATTATCTGAACTATACTTTTGTTATCATTCTTATTTTTATATTCATATGTTTTTTCCTGAATTATTTCTTCTTTATCGGAAGCTTCATTTGCCTTTTCATCGGAAAGCTTAGTCTTCTCCGATGATTTTTTACTTTCGCAGAGTTTTTTCTGAAGAGGCTTACCGTCTGAAAAAACAGGTAATATTGTTATAAGTGTATACTGATTTCTCACATTCTCCTTTGTGATACATCCGTATCTCTCAAAGCGGTCAAGAGTGGTTCTCACTTCCCTTTCGTTCATAGACACATATTGGGCAAGCTTCTTTTTGGTAACAAGCACCTGACCTTCAGCAACAAACACTCCGTCAATTACTTCCGCCTTGTATCTTGCAAGATATAAAAGCATAAAATATAAATAAAACACACTCGGGTCTTTGAAAATATCCTGAAAAACACAGCCTCTGGGCACTTTGATAAAACCTTTGTCCTGCATAAAACATCCTCCCGGAAATTTAGGAAAAATACCTTATTTGTAAATACAGGTGTATTCTATCAGAATCGGATTTTTTTCTCTCCCTCAAATAAGTGTTTTTTGAATTTTTTTCAAAAAAGCTTATGCGCCTTTCTAAAAACATTCTTACAGTTCTTTTTAATAACTTTCTTATATATAATGGTATGTAGTTTTGCAGAATGTCTGACTGAATTTAAGAAATGTTTTGCCTAAGGCTGGCAGAATTGCTGATCTTCAGCAAAAAAACGGCAGGCCGAAGCAAAGCGCCGACCGTTGAAAAATAAGGAAAACTTTTGGCGGAAAAATAATTTACGGCAGAAAAAAGGCAGGCAGGATGCATGCGTAAATATTGCATCCTGTCTGCCCGACAGTCGGCCCATTGCCTACTCTTCAATAAGAGTATATCTGCCGCTTTTTAATATTCTCAATAAATCCTCATTTGTTTTTATGGGTTCATCGGTTAATATACCGCCGGGGACCGTATCATTATAATCGTGGAAATCTCCGCCCGATGTCACCACGGAAAAATTATTATCCTCTGCCCATTTTTTTGCTTTTTTATTTGCTGCCTTCCCCGCATCCTTACCGTTAAAAACTTCACAGCCGTGAAGGTATCCGGGGTTATGTCTGAAACGAAGCTCCCTGAAAGGATGTGCTTCAAGAAGCAAAAATCCGTTTGCTTCACAGAGCTTAAACAGCTTTTTAAGGTACATAGACATCAGATTTCCTGCTTTTTTCAGAAAATCCTCGTTTATTCCGTAAATCAAAAAATCGTCGATTGTACAGAAAAAGCGGACTTCACAGCCTAAAAGCACAGTAAAATCATCCCCGGCAATTTCTTTTGCCCGCCTATATCCTTTAGTATACATATCAATATATTTATGAGGACTTACAGCCTTATGAAACAAAAATGTCTGCGGGGAATAATGATCGGTTATAACAATACCGTCATAACCTCTCTCTTTATAAAATTTTACGGCTTCGTCTGCAGAGGAATATGCACAACGGCTTACATTATTTGTGTGACAGTGAAGCTCATACTTATATTTTCTTTTTTCCATTTTTTCTTCCTAAAAAATTAATTATATATATTATACATCATATTTAAGATTTTTCCACATTAATATTAAAAGAGAGAGAAATTTTTTAACTCAACATAAAAATCATAAATTATTGTTCCGATAAATTATGATTATTTAGTTTTCCGAACATATTATTTCAAAAAACAGTTATATATTTTTATCAAGCGGTAAAGAATATAAAAAGAAATTGATAAATTTTCCAAACTTTTTTAACAAAAGGTATTGCAATTTTTGGAAAAATGATTAAAATAGATTTTAGCACTCGGGTATTAAGAGTGCTAAAAACACAAAAGCTTAAGTATTTATTATCTCAGGAGGGATTTTTATTATGACACTCAGACCTTTAGGCGACAGAGTCGTTCTTAAATTCACAGAAGTTGAAGAAACATCCAAGGGCGGCATTATCCTTGCATCTTCCGCACAGGAAAAGCCCCAGTTTGCAGAAGTTATTGCTGTAGGCCCCGGCGGAATTGTTGACGGTAAAGAAGTTACAATGCAGGTTAAATGCGGTGACAAGGTAATTTTAGGCAAGTACGCAGGTACAGAAGTAAAGCTCGGCAACGAAGAATTCACCGTTGCAAAGCAGAGTGATATTTTAGCTATCGTAGAATAATTTTATATATCAGGAGGATTTTTTATTATGGCAAAGCAGTTACTTTACGGTGAAGACGCAAGAAAAGCCCTTCAGGCAGGTATAGATAAGCTCAGCAACACAGTTAAAATAACCTTAGGCCCCAAGGGCAGAAATGTTGTTCTTGACAAAAAATACGGAGCTCCCCTCATCACCAATGACGGTGTTACAATTGCAAAGGAAATCGAACTTGAGGATGCATTTGAAAATATGGGTGCACAGCTTGTTAAAGAAGTTTCCACAAAAACAAATGACATTGCAGGTGACGGTACCACAACTGCTACCCTTCTCGCTCAGGCACTTGTTAACGAAGGTATGAAAAACGTTGTTGCAGGTGCAAATCCCATGACAGTTAAAAAGGGCATTCAGAAGGCTGTTGACGCTGCCGTAAATTCTCTTAAGGCAGATGCAAAGCCCGTTCAGAGCTCTTCTGATATCGCAAGAATCGCTACCGTTTCTTCAGGTGACGAAAACGTAGGCGCACTCATTGCAGAAGCTATGGAAAAGGTTACTGCAGACGGTGTTATCACTGTTGAAGAATCCAAAACAGCAGAAACTTCCTGTGACGTTGTTGAAGGTATGCAGTTTGACCGCGGTTACATCTCCCCTTATATGGTAACAGATACCGACAAGATGGAAGCTGTTATTGACGATGCTTTCATTCTTATTACAGATAAGAAAATTTCCAACATTCAGGAAATCCTTCCCCTTCTTGAACAGATTCTTCAGGCAGGCAAAAAGCTTGTTATTATTGCTGAAGACGTTGAAGGCGAAGCTCTTGCAACAATTCTTGTTAACCGCCTCAGAGGCACATTCACCTGTGTTTGCGTTAAGGCTCCCGGTTTTGGCGACAGAAGAAAGGAAATGCTTCAGGATATCGCTATTTTAACAGGCGGTGAAGTTATCACTTCCGATCTCGGTCTTGAGCTTAAAGACACTCAGGTTAGTCAGCTCGGCCGTGCAAAGCAGGTTAAGGTTACAAAAGAAAACACTATTATCGTTGACGGTGCAGGCGATAAGGCTGCTATTGCTTCAAGAGTTAATCAGATAAAGGTTCAGACAGAAAACACAACTTCCGAATTCGACAGAGAAAAGCTTCAGGAATGCCTTGCAAAGCTTGCAGGCGGTGTTGCAGTTATCCACGTTGGTGCTGCTACAGAAGTTGAAATGAAAGAAATGAAGCTGAGAATTGAAGATGCTCTTGCAGCAACAAAGGCTGCTGTTGAAGAAGGCTATGTTGCAGGCGGCGGTGTTGCTCTTCTCAATGCTATTCCCGCAGTAGCTGCTCTTCTTGAAAACACCGACAATGCAGACGAAAAAACAGGTATCAAAATAGTATTAAAGGCTATCGAAGCACCTATCCGCCAGATAGCAACTAACGCAGGTCTTGAAGGCTCAGTTATTATAGATGCTATTAACCGCTCCGAAAAGAAGGGCTACGGCTTCAACTTCGCAACAGAAGAATTTGTTGATATGTCCGAAGCAGGTATACTTGACCCCACAAAGGTTACACGTTCTGCTCTTCAGAATGCAGCATCAGTTGCAGCTATGGTTCTTACAACAGAATCTCTCGTAACAGACAAACCCGACCCCGCTGCCGACGCAGCCGCAGCCGCCGCAATGGCAGGCGCACAGGGCGGAGGAATGTATTAAAAAAATCTCCCCGAAAGGGGAGACTTTTTTATGCAAATCATAAATTATCGGGCGGTTTGCCCGATAATTTATGATAGTGAAATACGTCTGCGGCGTGTGAAATATTTGTCTTCGACAAATGTGAAATTTGACCTGCGGTCAAGTGAAATTTTTGCCGTCGGCAAAAGTGAAGGAAGACACTTCGTGTCTTATCCCGCTTGCGCTCTATTGCCCGCACCTTCGGTGCATTGCTGAAACCTTATGGATTTTCGTTCTGCGTTCTGCACTCTGCACTTATAAAATGCCGACCGCAGGTTCCGAAACATTTGCGAAGCAAATATTTCACATGAACGAAGTTCATATTTCACATTGCGAAGCAATATTTCACTCACACAAAGTGTGAATTTCATTATCAAAAATTGCAGGGCTTGCAGCCCTTAAATTTTTGATTTATCTGTATCCTATAAATACAGCAAGCATCATTACAGCTACGGAGATTATTCCTTCTATAACAAACAGCGGCCAGGAGAATTTCAGCCATTTGGTATAGGACACGCCGATAATTCCTATTGCAATTATCATAATTCCGCTTGTGGGGTACAAAAGATTGGTGAAGCCGTCGGCAAGGCAGAAGGACAGCACAACACTGTTGGAGCTAAGCCCTATAAGGTGTGCAAGAGGCAGTACGAGCGGCATAACGAGGAATGCCTTTGCTGTTCCCGAGCCTATAAAGAATTCCAGCAGTGCGATAAACACAAATATCAGCAAAATTGCAGAATAGGGGTTCATACCGCCGATAAGCGAATGTATATAGTAAAGAATAGTATGCATAATCTTGCCTGTATTTAGTATGTATGCTACGGAAATAACTATTACTATAAGAGGAATTGCGGGAGCTACTGTTTTTATGCCTTCAGAAAATCCCGACAACAGATTTTTTCCCCTGAGTCCCGTTATAAATGCCGCCGATATACCGCCTGCAACAAAGAAAACAGCAATACCGCCCATAGAAACAACTCCGCCGGCACCGGTTATAAAGTCAGTTATTATACAAATAAATGCAAGTCCCAGGCAAAGCATAAATGCCTTTCCTGCTTTTGAGACAGTTTTATCATTGAATATGGCATCCACATCATCCACAGTATACTTTTCTCTCAGCGCCTTGTCGCTTTCGTAGGAAAGACTTTTCTGCGGATTTTTTTCAATTCTTCTTGCATAGAAGAACAAAAATGCAAAAAGTCCGAGATATACAAGGATAAATACAAAAAGCCTCAGCCACAGTCCCGAAAATACCTCTATATCCCCTGCAAGCTTCTGCACGGTCATAACATTGAAGGGATTAAAGGTTGCGGCAGTAAAGCCGAATGCCACAGCAATCAGACTCATACCGAGTCCCACCATAGAGTCCCAACCGAGTGCAAGAGAAATTGCAACGGCAAAGGGCACAAGGGTTACACTTTCTTCAAGAATTCCCGCCGTGGAAGCCAGTGCCATACAGAAAAATATCAGCACTGCCATAAGAAGATATTTTTTGTGGGAAAATTTCTTTATAACAACAGCCACAAGATATTTCAGCACTCCGCACCTGTCAAGCAGCAAGAATGTTCCGCCCATAAGCACAATGAATGCAATTATAAGAAGTCCCGTCATACCCGTATCTCTTGTTTCTGCATCAACAAAGACCATCACGGGTGCGGCAACAATTTTCCACAGCGGCATTGTGTAATCCTCAAGAGAGTTGTAGGTACTTTCCGTTGTAATGGAAGCCTTTCCCGTTTCTGCATCAATAAAAGTATTATATTCACCGCGGGGCATAATCTGTGTCAGCACACCTGCAAAAATATACACCGCAAGCAGGATTGCGGTTATACTGATAATCGTCTTTTTATCAATATGTAAACCGTCTGACTTCTTTTTCTCAATTTCACTCATATTTAATCTCCTCATAATTTATAAAAATAATTATACATATATATTAAATCAAAAGCAATACAAACAAATAAAATAAAAGCATTACACATATTAAAATGCATAATGCTTTCAGTTTATTCAAGAATGGGTTTATCGCAGAATTCGACTTCGGGAGTGCCTTTTAATCCGTCTGATTCAAATATTATAATTTCATTTTTTCCGTTTTTAAGAAGGGATGCGGGGACATAGAGAGTTTTCTGCGGGCCGATTTCCCAGTATCTTCCCAGATTAAATCCGTTTATTGTGACGAAACCTTTTGTGAAGTTATCAAGCTTTAAGAATGTGTCTTTGCATTCGTCAATATCAAAATAACCTCTGTAGAATGCAGATTTTTCATTGAAATCGGCGTTATCAAAGCTGAGCTTATCGAGATTATCCATAGGAAGCGGATACACATCCCAATGGAAATGTATTCTGTCATCAATAAGACATCTGCCTGCAATTCCCTTTTTGCGCATCATCTTGGGACCGAAATTAGTTCTGCCCATATTTTCACAAAGAACGGTAAGTGTGTCCCCTGCCTTTGCGGAAAATTCGGTTTCGAGAGAATCGTTTATGTATAAAATATCAATTAGCTTGTCATTGATATAAATCTGCGCTCTGTCACCGAGGGTTTCAAAGGTGAGCTTTACATTGTCATAGTCACGGCGAAGCACTGTTTTATAAGCGATATAGCCGTATCCGTGACCGTATTTTTCCATACACTTAGGTACATCCGAGTGTATGGGAGAAGACAATTTTTCAAGAGAAGTGAAAAACCCTGCTTTATCAGTCAGCTCCACTTTGCCGTATGCCTTTTTCTCACGGTCTGCGGGAATTTCGGGAAGCTCACGGTCAATGTGTTTTTTTATAACTTCCCTTACTGCCATATATTTAGGGGTAATATCACCGCATTCGCTGAGACACGCATCATAATCATAGCTTGTTACATCGGGCAGGAATTTTTCGTAGTGGTTTGCCCCCGATGTAAAGCCGAAATTTGTACCGCCTATGAACATATACATATTAAGGTGGCCTCTGTTCAGCATATCGTCAACAACCTTTGCATAATCCTCGGCAGAAGTGGTGTGGTGCTTATCGTCACCCCATGCATCAAACCAACCGTTCCACATTTCCATACACATTTTGGGGCTGTCGGGATAAAGCTTATCGTGCGCCTTGAAATTTTCTTCTACACGGCTGCCGAAATTGAGTGTGGCAAGACATCCGTCAATACTGCCGTCAAGAATATCACTTTGCGAAGTACCGTCTGAAGTAAATAACGGCACATCAATACCTCTTTTTATAAAACCTTCTTTAAGATAATTGAGATACTCTTTATCGTCACCGTAATAGCCGTATTCATTTTCGCACTGCATCATAATGACATTACCGCCGTTTGTAACAAGATGCGGTCTGACTTCTTCAAGAAGTCTGTCAAGATAACGGTCAAAACAGGCGATATATTTTTCGTTCATGCAACGGATTTCCATATCATCATCCGTCTGAATCCACCAGGGCAGTCCGCCGAATTCCCATTCGGAGCAGATATAAGGACCCGGACGGACAATTGCCATAAGCCCCAGCTCCCCTGCTTTTTTGATAAATTTACCGATATCGAGAATACCCGAAAAATCAAATTCCCCGGGATGCTTTTCGTGCATATTCCACGCACAGTAGGTTTCAACACAGTTACAGCCCATAGCGAGCAGTTTTTTGAATATATCTTCCCAGGTATCGGGCATATTACGGAAATAATGCACCGCACCCGAAATAAGTTTTATGGGTTTACCGTCTTTTATAAATTCATTTTTTACAATTTCAAAAGTCATAAACTTTCTCCTTATTATTTGTTGTTTCAATTATAATATAATGCCCGTGAAAAGTAAACACAAAAAGAAAACAGCACTTTTTACGGTGCTGTTCCGAGTACATTATAAAGTTTTCCGACAATTTCTTTATCGGCTTCGGGAAGATTGCCAAAGGGAAATTCTATTCCCATATTTTCATACTTTGAAGAACAGATTTTTCTGAAAGGCAGCAGCTCCGTTTTATCGATAACGGGGTGCTTTTTTATTATCTCTTTCAGCTTTAATATATTCTCTTCACTGTCATTCACCGTGGGAATTATCACCTGTCGGAGGGTTACGGGAATATTATTCTCATCGAGATATGAAAGAAACTCCGATATCGGTTTTATTGAGCAACCGACATTTTCCTTATATTCCCCGTCAGTGGTATATTTGAAATCCAGAAGCACTCTGTCAGTCTCTTGAAGCAGTGCTTTTACCTTATCGGTGAGAATACACCCCGATGTATCAAGACAGGTGTTTATTCCGTTTTTGTGGCAAAGACGGAAGATTTCAAGGGCAAATTCACTTTGCATAAGAGGCTCGCCCCCTGAAAGGGTGATTCCGCCCTCTTTTCCGAAATAATCCTTATATCTTAAAACCTTGTTTAATATCTCTTCGGCTGAATACTCAGTTCCGTCGTTCATATCCCACGTATCCGGATTATGACAGCATTTGCATCTGAGGGGACAGCCCTGAAAGAATACTACAAAGCGCACTCCGGGCCCGTCTACGGTGCCGAGGCTCTGAATAGAATGAACACGCCCTTTTATCATAAGCTTTCGTGGAAGGTACGGCTTATAACTTCACGTTGCTGTTCACGTGAAAGCTTATTGAAATTAACAGCATATCCCGATACACGGATAGTAAGATTGGGGAATGCTTCGGGATCTTCATAAGCCTTTATGAGAGTTTCACGGTTAAGTACATTTACATTTATGTGATGTGCCTTTTTAAGGAAATACCCGTCGAGAATGCTTACAAGATTGTTTATTCTTTCATCATCAGTTTTTCCCAGCGCATCGGGAGTTATGGAGAATGTGTTTGAAATACCGTCACGGCAGTCTTCATATCGGATTTTGGCAACAGAATTAAGCGATGCCAGTGCTCCGTTTTCCTCACGGTTATGCATGGGATTTGCTCCGGGGGCAAAGGGAGTGCCCGCTTTTCTTCCGTCGGGAGTGGCACCTGTGTGCTTGCCGTACATAACATTTGATGTGATTGTAAGAACGGAAAGAGTGTGAATTGCATCTCTGTATGCGGGAGTTTTGCGAAGCTCCGTAATAACCTTATGTGCCATATCACGGGCGATAAAGTCAACTCTGTCATCGTCATTTCCGTATTTGGGGAAATTGCCCTCTGTATTAAAGTCTGTGATGTAGCCCAGCTCGTCCTTTATAGGATGCACCTTTGCATATTTTATTGCACTGAGTGAATCGGCAACAACCGAGAAGCCTGCCACACCGAATGCCATAAAGCGTGTAACCTCTGTATCGTGAAGTGCCATCTGTGTTTTCTCGTATGCATACTTATCGTGCATATAATGAATGACATTCATAGTATTCACATAGAGCTTGCTTAGCCACTCGATATAGATGTTATAACGCTCCATAACCTCGTCGAAGTTGAGAGTTTCTGAGTCCATTACGGGCATCTGAGGGCCTATATGTATTCCGCTTGTGGTATCAAAGCCGCCGTTTATTGCAACCAAAAGAAGCTTTGCAAGGTTGCAACGGGCACCGAAGAACTGCACCTGCTTACCTACTTCCATAGCGGAAACACAGCAGGCTATTGCATAATCGTCGCCGTGAAGAGGTCTCATTACATCGTCATTTTCATACTGTATTGAATCTGTGTCACAGGAAACCTTTGCACAGAATTTTTTGAAGTTTTCGGGAAGTGAATTTGACCACAATACCGTAAGATTAGGCTCAGAGGAGCTTCCGAGAGTATAGAGAGTATTAAGCATTCTGAAGCTGTTTTTGGTAACAAGGGTTCTGCCGTCATTACCCATACCGCCGACACCCTCTGTTATCCACATAGGGTCGCCGCCGAAAAGCTCGTTGTATTCGGGGGTGCGCAGATGTCTTGCAATACGAAGCTTCATAACGAAATCGTCCATAAGCTCCTGTGCGCCCTCTTCGGTGAGTATACCCTTTTCAATATCTCTTTCTATATAGATATCAAAGAATGTGCTTACTCTGCCAAGGCTCATTGCGGCACCGTTCTGTTCCTTGATTGCGCCGAGATAGCCGAAATATGTCCACTGAATAGCCTCTTTCGCATCCTTTGCAGGTTCACTTATATCAAAGCCGTAGAGTGCTGCCATTTCCTTAAGATAACCGAGAAATGTTATCTGCTGGAAAAGCTCTTCGGACAAACGGATGTTTTCTACAATATAAGGCTTATCGGCTAAAGCCTTTTTATCCTTTAATTTTTCCGCAATAAGTCTGTCAATACCGTAGAGTGCAACTCTTCTGTAGTCGCCGATAATTCTGCCTCTGCCGTATGCATCGGGAAGACCAGTTATAATATGGCTTTTTCTTGCAAGACGCATTTCATCTGCATATGCTCTGAAAACACCGTCATTGTGAGTGGTTCTGAAACGGAATTCGTCCTCAACCTTATCGCTGAGACGGTAGCCGTATGCAGCACAAGCCTGACGTGCCATTCTGATACCGCCGAAGGGGTTTACACCTCTTTTAAGAGGACTGTCTGTCTGCATACCTACGATAAGTTCTTTTTCTTTATCTATATAGCCCGGCAGATAACTTAAAAGTGAAGATACCTTTTCTGTATCAACACTGAGAACACCGCCGTTTTTTCTCTCCTTACGGAACAAATCCTGAACGGTTGACATAAGCTCTTCGGTTCTTTTAGTTGCTCCCGAAAGAAATCTGTCATCACCCTTATATTCTTTATAATTCAACTGAATAAAATCTCTTACATTGATTTCATCCTGCCATTTACCTTCTTTGAATCCGAGCCAATTATCGTGTTTCATATTGCTTTCTCCTTTTATGATCGAATTCTGCCATTTACGGCAATCCCCTTTACCCTGAAAAAAGTAAAAGGGACACAACCAGATTTTACAAGCTGATTGTGCCCAGACGGTCGGCTATATAAAATTTTTACACTCCACCGCAGTATCCTGCGAACATCCGTCAGTCATGTAAAAATCTATATGTATTATACAATACAACACAAAAAATGTCAACAATACAACATATAGAAAATAAACTCTGCAAAAACCGAAATATTATCAAAATATTACAGTTTTCTGCATTATACTGATAACAGCAAAATACCCGCCCCTATAAAGGAACGGGTAAATTTTATTATTCGTCGTCGTCTTCCATTGTGGATTCGGCGATAACCTTTGTTGCAACGTCCTGAGGAGCTCTTTCGTATCTTGCAAATTCAAGTGAGAAATATCCTCTGCCTGCTGTAACGGAACGAAGCGTTGTTGAGAAGTCGCCCATTTCTGCCATGGGAACTTCAGCTTCTAAAAGCTGCATCTTAGGTTCGTCTGCGGGGCCCATACCGAGCACTCTGCCGCGGCGCTTTGTTATATCGCCCATAATGTCACCAAGATTATCGTCGGGCATATAAGCCTTAAGGGTGCCGATAGGTTCAAGAATTGCGGGACCTGCTGTGTCTTTAAGCTGCTTGAAAGCAAGAGAAGCGGCTGTCTTGAATGCCATTTCGGAGGAGTCAACGGGATGATAAGAGCCGTCATAAAGAGTAGCCTTGATGTTAACTACGGGATAACCTGCTACGATACCGCGCTTAACGCTCTCACGGAGACCCTTTTCAACTGCGGGGAAGAAGTTCTTGGGAACTGAGCCGCCCACAACCTCTTCGCCGAATACAAGATCAAGCTCATCACAGGGTTCAAAACGGATCCAAACATCACCGAACTGACCGTGACCGCCGGACTGCTTCTTATGTCTGCCGTGGATTTCAACTTTCTTAGAGATAGTTTCTCTGTAAGCAACTTTCGGAATCTGAAGGTCAACTTCAACACCGAACTTTGTTTTGAGCTTTGTAACAATAAGGTCAAGATGCTGTTCACCGAGACCTGAGAGAATCTGCTCTCTTGTTTCTTCGTTTGTATAATATCTGATAGCGGGATCTTCGTGTGAAAGCTTTTTGAGACCTGCTGCAACCTTTTCTTCTTCACCCTTCTTCTTAACAACTACTGCCATTGAAAGACAGGGTTCGGGGAATACGGGAGCTTTAAGAGAAAGAGGAGCTTTTTCCGAACAGATAGTGTCACCTGTTTTGATACCGTCAAGCTTTGTGATAACAGCGATATCACCTGCTGTGATAACAGATGTATCTTCTGTTTTGCCGCCCTTGGGGATAATGAGTTTACCCATTCTCTGGTTTTCGGCAGTTCTGGGAGTGTAGCAAGGAGTGCTGCCGTCTATCTTACCGGAAGCAACCTTTACATATGTCATCTTACCGACAAAGGGGTCGGCAACCGTCTTGAAGCACATTGCTGCAAGAGGTCCGTTTTCGTCACATTCAAGCTCAATTTCATTTCCGTCTGCATCTGTTGCAATTTCCTTGAACTGTGTGGGTGCGGGAGCCATCTTTGTAATGCCGTTAAGCACAAGGTCTACCGCTTCAAGAGTGTAAGCAGAACAAGCATACATAGGCATAACTGTTCCGTCAAGAACACCCTTTGAAAGACCGAAAACTATCTCATCGTGAGTAAATTCTTCACCGTCGAAGAATTTCATCATAAGCTCGTCATCTGCAGATGCAACTGACTCTGTGAATGCTGCGTGAAGCTCTTCAATTCTGTCTGTTGAAGGCATATCGACTTCTGTTGCCTTACCGTCTTTATAAGCAAATGCCTTGTTCTGAAGGAAGTTTACGTAGCTTACAACCTTGTCACCCTCAACATAGGGAACAACAACAGGGCAAACCTGAGTTCCGAATGCTTCTTGGAAAGCATCAACGGTTTTATAGAAGTTGGCATTTTCTGCATCACAGCCTGTAACGATTATGTACTTGGACATATTTCTCTGAGTTGCTGCCTTGTAAGCCTTTTCAGCGCCTACACCGACACCCGAACCTGATTTTGTTACGATAAGAACGGTTTCAGCAGCTCTGATACCTTCTGTTACACCTGTTGCAAAGTCGAAAAGACCGGGAGTGTCAATTATATTTATTTTTCTGTCGTGCCACTCAAGGGGGCATACAGCTGATGATACGGAATTATGACGGCGCTTTTCTTCAGCGTCAAAGTCCATTACGGTGTTACCGTCGGCAACCTTACCGAAGCGGTCGGATGCACCTGCAATGTAAAGCATAGCCACTGCGAGAGTGGTTTTACCTCTGCCGCCGTGACCGGCAATGCAGACGTTTCTGATGTCTTTTGAATTATAAAGTTTCAAAATGTTTACCTCCTAAATATGTGAGGAATATGGTGAAAAACAACAAATTCCTAAACGAATACGAAAAAAATTATAGCACAAAAAGCAATTCAATGCAATAAGCAATTTGTCTTTTTATACAGAATTTTTCAACAAATATTCTTATAATTTGTTTGACATTATTACTATATTAGTGATATAATTTTAATAATTCGTAAAATTTTGCACAAAAGAGGAGAAATAATTATGGGCAAAAATTCCAACCGCGGAAATTTCAGGACAAAAATTTCCGCTGCCGGTAATTCCCTCAAAAATGCCGCCGGCATCGAGGGCAATTTCGGAACTTACATAAAGCCTATGGCGGCTTACACCTGTGCCAATATAACACTTGGCGGCGCAGGCTATCCTATTAACCTTTATCACCAGCAGTTTTTAAGCTTTGTTGAACAGATGCCTACCGATGTTACTGCAAAAATAAGTATGGTAAACGGACTTATTGATGCGGTATCTGATATTGTAATGGGGCTTATTACCGACCGTACCCGTTCAAAATTCGGCAAGCACAGAATCTATGTGCTTATCGGTGCAATTCCGTTCTTCTTTGCTTATATAATGAAGTGGTGTTCCTTCGGCATCTCCTCAATGGATAATATGACCTATAATTTTATTTATTATCTTGTGACAGCTTTTATTTACTCAACAAGCTATACCATGATGAGTGTTCCCCACGTTGCAATGCTTCCTACCATTGAACCGAACTATTTCAGAAGAACGCAGTATAAAATGGTTGAATATATGATGAACAGCGTAGGGCAGGTGTCATCGTTCTTATTTATGGGTATGATGCTGGGCGGTATTAATATGGACAACCCGTCACCCGAACACAGAAAAACATATCTTCTCTGCGGTATCGTTCTTGCAATATGGTTCGTATGGTCGCCCATTCTTTCGTTCTTCACCTGTCCCGAACCTTCTTCGCTGTCACTTGTAAACAAACCCATTGACTGGAAATATCTTTTCTATGAATACTGGCTTGTTTTCAAAAACCGTTCATTCAGACAGTATTTCTTTATAACTATCTTCAACTCTTTCCGTTCAAGCTTTTACAGCTACTCGGATCAGTATTTTATTGTAAGCATTGCAGATAAATATTCTCACTTCAATATTCTGAATACTGTTGCGGGCACTGCGGAATTTATGGGCTCACCCGTAATCTATTTCCTTAACCGCTTCTTTGACAAGAGAACCTCAGGACTTATGCTGACACCCATTATGCTTGTAGGTCTTGCTGTAAACCTCTTTGTAACCAATAAAACTCCCGTTGCAATTCTTTACATTGCGGCAATTCTCTATAACTTCGGTTTCTCAGGTCCCGGCTTTGCAATTGATACCATTCAGCCTGACATTACCGACGTTGACGAGCTTATAACCGGCAGAAGACGAGAAGGCACGATAGCAACCTTCAGAAGCTTCGCTTCAAAGACGATAAGCTCATTTATGACAGGTATTCTCGGCTTCTCACTTAAATACTTCGGCTATGATGTAAAAAAGAAGGAACCCATGTATCAGACAGCAAAAACAATTTTCGGTCTCCGTCTTAATTTCTCGGTAATGCCCATTATATTCGGTCTTATTACTCTTATCCTTATAAAGAGCTTTACAATGAATAAAAAGGACCACGAAGAAATACAGCGTGTTATTAAAGAAAAGCACGAAACAGGCGAAGTGGATATTTCGGATGAACAAAAACAAAGGCTCGAAAAAATTGCAGGTCAGAAATGGGACAATATGTGGATAGGCAGACCTCTTTCAGCGGAAGAAAGAAAAGCTATCGCATATAAACAGCTCAATGACGACGAACGGTACAAAAGATGACAGGTATAATTGATATCGGCGGCGGCACAAGAGGTGCATTCGGCACAGGTGTGTTTGACCGCCTCACGGATGAAAATGTTATGTTTCCGTATATAATAGGCGTATCTGCAGGTGCGGCAAACATTGTTTCTTACTTAAGCTCACAAAAAGGCAGAAACCTTCCCTTTTATACGGAATATTCAATGCGCCCCGAATATATGGGATTTAAGAATCTGTTAAATAAAGGCTCTTATGTTGACCTTTCATATATTTACGGAGTGCTTTCCAACGAAGACGGAGAAAGACCTCTTGATTTTGAAAAAATGTCGGCATATGAGGGCAGATTCATTACGGTTGCAACAAATGCCCTTACGGGTAAACCCGTATATTTTGAAAAAGATGTTTACAAAAAGAACGACTATACGGCACTTATGGCTTCATCCTGCTTACCTGCCGTGTGCAAACCCGTAATGTGTCAGGGAATCCTCTGCTTTGACGGCGGTGTTTCGGACCCGATACCCATAAAAAAGGCTTTTTATGACGGCTGCAGCAAGGTTGTACTTGTAATAACCCGCCCGGCAGACGAGCTTCACGTGCCGTCGCTTGATAACAAAGCTGCATTTTTGATAAGACACAAATATCCCGAAACAGCCAAAGCCCTTTACAGCCGTTATCAGATGTATAACACCTGCCTTAATATAGCCGGTGAATACGAAAAACAAGGCAAAGTGCTGATAATAGCCCCCGACAGCGTGGAAGGACTTTCTACTCTTACAAGAGATAAAGACAAGCTCACAGCCCTTTACAACAACGGCTACGAAAAAGCAGCAAAAATAATTGATTTTATAAATTCATAAGAAAAAATCATACTATTTATCAACCCCCTACCCCCAATCTTGGGGGCTGTAGGTGTTTCTTGTTATACGCAAATTGCTCACAATGCGAGCAATTTCCTATATAATAAGAAAAAATCTTATGATTTAAAGTCGGAGGCCAAGCGGTCTTAGGAAGACAAATTGGCAAC
>JAZSRT010000042.1:0-39187 GCA_045538645.1 Acutalibacteraceae bacterium
CAAATATATCATCCGAACATTGTTCGGATATCATCCGTCGAATGACGGACATCATTAGCACCAACGGTGCGACATCATTATCATAATTTGAAAGGCTATCGCCTTTCAAATTATGATTTATCCTTCTGTTCCGCCGAAGGGTCTTATTGCGAGGACGTAGCAGGCGCCTTCGCCGAATACGGCTTCCATACTCTCCTTATATTCATTCAATATATTTTCGGGCACAAATGCCTGGATGGTGCCTGCGAAGCCGCCGCCGTGAACACGCCATGCACCTTTGCCCTTAAGAAGAACTTCACTTAATGCAAGTGCAAGTGAAACAGGCTGTGAAAGAGGAGCGGAAGAAGAAAATACATTCTGATTATACATATATGAAGAATAGCCTGAAGCTACGGTCATTTCCTTGAAGGTATCAAAATCGCCGTTTCTGAGTGCTTCGGCTTCTTTTGCAACTCTCTTATTATCTTCAAAGAAGTGTATTGCTCTGAGAAGGGGTCTTTCACCGAGCTTTTCTTTTATGCCTGCAATATTTGCAAGAACATCCTCTTCGGTGATTTCACGAAGACAGGTTTTGCCGAAATACTGTGCAACAGCTTCCATTTCACGTCTTATGGCGGCATAATCGTCTGTAAGGTCTGCGTGGTCTGCTCGTGTGTCAACTATACAAAGAGCATGTCCGCAGGAAGCGAAATCAAAATCAACGGGAGTAATAACGGGAGCAGCAGGGTCCTTAAAGTCAATCTGAACAAAAGAACCTACGGAGCAAGCCATCTGGTCCATAAGACCGCAGGGCTTACCAAAGAATTTGTTTTCGGCAAACTGAGCTATTTTTGCTATTTCGACGGGAGAAATTTTTCCGTCATTATAAAGATAGTTAAGTATAGTTCCCACAAGAACTTCAAAAGAAGCGGAAGAGGACATACCCGAGCCCTTAAGTACATTATTTACGGTAACACAGTCAAAACCGCCTATGTTATAGCCAAGCTCCTTGAATCTTGCTGTAACACCTCTTACAAGAGAAGCACTCTTTTCAAATTCCTTTATCTGAGGCTCAAGCACGTTTATATCGATAATATCACCGGGATAGTTTTCTGAATAAACTCTTATAAAATGGTCATTTGTTTTAACTGCACAGGCAACAGCATCAAGATTAATGGCAGCTGCAAGCACCTGACCGTGGTTGTGGTCTGTATGATTGCCGCAAACTTCGGTTCTGCCGGGCGCAGAGAAAAATCTTATATCTTCTTTATCGCCGAATTTTTCTTCAAACAGATGTGTGATATGAAGATATCTTGCTCTTGATTTTTCAACTTCGCTGCCGTAAAGACGGGAGAGTCTTTCATCAAATTTTCCTGAAGTTATTTCATTTCTGATAGTATTAAGATTTGCCATATTTTTTTATTCCTTTCGGTAAATTGAATTATTTTTTATGTTTATTACTTACACCTAAAAAGCCTCTTAACACAAGAAGGCAAATTCCCGTAAACAAGCAAAGAACGATTATCGGCACAAAAAAGCTTGCAGAGAACGGATCGTACACATTATTTCCGATAAAAGAATAAGAAATAAGCTTCGGTACATATGCCCCCAATGACAAAAGCATAAACCGCGGGAATGAATATTCTATAGATCCGTAGAAATGGCTTATTGTGTTAATGGGAACTGACGGTATCATACGGAATGCAAGAAGAATTACGGGATTCCCTTTTCCGTCTTCTTCCATGGCGCTTAGTACTGCAGGATATTTTTTCAATGCAAAATTTATAGTGCCCTCACCCATTTCATAGCCCGTATAATATCTGAATGCAAAAGTAAATGCCATTCCGAACATATTTATAAGAAATGACTGCACGGGCGGGAATACCATTGCCGTAATAATGAATATCATAGGGTAAGGATACATCATTGAAAGACTTCGAAGCAAAAACAGCAGCAGAATAACAACAAGTATCAGCCACCTGCTTTTTAATGCTGCAACACGCATCTCAAAATCCTGAAGTATATAAAGATATTCATCATATTTTTCTCTTATAGGGTCAATTTGCAAAGCCATAAGAATTACAAAAAGAACCGCTGCTACAGTAAAAGACACAACGGCAGAAACAAGAAGTATCTTTGACACTGTTGTTGGCTTTTTAACCTTTCTTGTCACATAAATCACCATTATTTAGTATACAACAAATTATCAGGACGGTCAACAAATAAATAATAATAAATTATATTGCAGTAAAATACAAACTATGATAGAATATAACCGCTTTAAATTTTACTGTCGGAGGAAGAATATGAATATTGTAATTCTTGACTCAGTTACTGCAAATCCCGGGGATCTCAGTTGGGATTTTCTGAAAAAATACGGTGAGCTGACCGTTTATGACCGTTCCCCAGCGGATGTGATATACGAAAGAGCAAAAGATGCAGATATAGTTATACTCAATAAAACACCTATGAGCCGTGCTACGGTAGAAAAGCTTCCCAAGCTTAAGATGATAGCCCTTCTTGCAACGGGTTATAATATTATTGACTGCGATGCCTGTGACGAAAACGGAATATGCGTTGTGAACATCCCCTCTTATTCCGCATCTGCAGTAGCTCAGCAGACATTTGCTTTTATACTTGAACACTATAACCGTATTGCACTTCATTCAGATTCCGTTTTGTCGGGCGAATGGGCAAATTATCCCGATTTCTGTTATATGCTGGCTCCTCTTAAAGAGCTTCTTGATAAAACAATCGGCATTATCGGTTACGGCAAAATAGGCAGACGTGTTGCCGAAATTGCAAAAGCATTTGAAATGAATGTTCTTGTGCATACGGCACATCCCGAAAAATACAAGGATGAAGATATCTGCTTTACCGACCGTGCCACCCTTCTTAAAAATTCTGATATAGTAACCATACACTGCCCCCTTACTCCCGAAACGGAAAAAATGGTGAATACAGAATTTATTTCAGAAATGAAAGACGGTGCATTCCTTGTAAATACTTCAAGAGGCGGTGAGCTTGACGAGGATGCAGTAAAAGCGGCACTGGATTCAGGCAAGCTTTCGGGAGCAGGCGTGGACGTATTGTCCGTTGAGCCTCCCGTTCCCGAAAATCCTTTATTCCACACAAAAAACATATACATCACTCCCCACATTGCATGGGCTTCATATGATACAAGAAAGCGTCTTATGGAAATTCTTGAAGAAAATGTAAAAGCTTTCTGCAGCGGCAAGCCCGTTAATGTGGTAAACAATCCACGTATGCAGCTATAATGGTTACTGAAAACCGAAAACGTGTGAAAGTACATTATTTCTGCTTTCAATAATCGTTATTGTGCAGTAATAATTTTGACTTTTTTCTGTGTTTTTATGTTACTTAACCAAACTTTCACAAGTAAGTGAAAAATTTAACAAACTCACTTGAAAAATCAATTTTTTCGGATATAATATATTATGGTAAATTAAGGAACAAAAGGTTCTTAAAAATGGAGGAAATTAATCATGTCAGTTAAAGTTGCAATTAACGGTTTCGGCAGAATCGGACGTCTTGCATTCCGTCAGATGTTCGGTGCAGAAGGCTACGAAGTAGTAGCTATCAACGATCTTACAAAGCCCTCAATGCTTGCTAACCTTCTTAAGTATGATACAGCACAGGGCGGTTACTGCGGAAGAATCGGCGAAGGTCTTCACACAGTATGTGCTGACGACGAAGCAGGTACAATCACAGTTGACGGCAAAACTCTTAAAATCTATGCTATGGCTAACGCTGCTGAACTCCCCTGGGGCGAAATCGGTGTTGACGTAGTTCTTGAATGCACAGGCTTCTACTGCACAAAGGAAAAGAGCATGGCTCACATCAATGCAGGTGCAAAGAAGGTTGTTATCTCCGCTCCCGCAGACAAAGAAACAAAGACAGTTGTTTTCTCAGTTAATGAAGACATTCTCACAGCTGAAGATCAGATCATCTCTGCTGCTTCCTGCACAACAAACTGCCTCGCTCCCATGGCAAAGGCTCTCAATGACTACGCTGCTATCCAGAGCGGTATCATGAGCACAATCCACGCTTACACAGGCGATCAGATGATTCTCGACGGTCCTCACAGAAAGGGCGATATGAGAAGAGCAAGAGCAGGTGCTGCTAACATCGTTCCCAACTCCACAGGTGCTGCTAAGGCTATCGGTCTTGTTATTCCCGAACTCAACGGCAAGCTTATCGGTTCCGCACAGCGTGTTCCCGTAGCTACAGGCTCCACAACAATTCTTACAGCTGTTGTTAAGGGTGCTGACGTTACAGTTGACGGCATCAACGCTGCTATGAAGGCTGCTGCTTCCGAATCATTCGGCTACAACGAAGATCCTATCGTTTCTTCCGACGTTATCGGTATGAGATACGGCTCACTCTTCGATGCAACTCAGACAATGGTTGCTAAGATTGCTGACGATCTTTATGAAGTACAGGTTGTTTCATGGTATGACAATGAAAACAGCTACACAAGCCAGATGGTAAGAACTATCAAGTACTTCGCAGAACTTTAATTCTTAAACAAAAAACCTCGCTATACAACAAAGGCTGTTTCCCCACGGAAACAGCCTTTGTTTTTTATTCTTACAAACACAAATCATAATTTATCGGGCGGATGCCCGATAAATTATGAAGATAAAAGATAATAGATAATGGATAATAGAATCGGGACCTGCGGTCGGCATTTTAAATAGAGCGAAGCGGAACAAGGCGTTTACGCCTTCCATTTCTTTTATCTTTTCTCTATTATCTATTATCTTCATAATTTGAAAGGCTATCGCCTTTCAAATTATGATTCAGGGCTGTGTCTGATGACACAGCCCTGTTTGTTTTGTTTATGAGAAGAGGTTTCTGAAGAATTCTATGATGCTTCTGAAGAATGCTTTGATTCTGTCGAAGAATGAAAGCTTCTGTGTGGGTTGCTCATCATCATTGTCATCAAAACCTATATCGGCACGTTCTGTTGAAACAATAGTGTAGTTCTGATCAATATTGCTGATTCTGAACATACCGTCTGTATCTCTCGGGAACTGTATGCCGTTTGCAGTTACAAAGTGAGGCTCTGAAAGAAGGAATTCCAATGTATCACCTTCTGCACAGATAACGGTTATTGCATCATAGCTGACGCCTGAAATGATATACTGTGAAGTTGACTGCATAAACATAACAACGTATGTATTTGTTGAATCAGTAATTTCACTTGAATTTGAAGCTGTGGTAACTTCAATTGAACCTGTAGCATATCCGTCTGCAACTGCAGTAATAACTGCTGTACCGGGCGTATCGCCGAATACAACAAGACCGTTCTCGTCAACCGTAGCAACAGCAGTGTTGCTTGAAGACCAGGTTACATTCTTGTTTGTTGCATTTTCGGGCATTACTCTTGCTGTAAGCTGTATTGCTTCACCGGGAAGACGTGTGGTGGAAACATAACCTGCCGAAACAACAAGGTACTGTGTTATAACAGGAGCTACGCTTACTACACAGTAAGACTTGAACATACCGTCCTTAGACTGAACACAAATAACTGTGTCACCTGAACCTATTGCAGTAATTCTGCCCATAGCATCAACAATTGCAACGCTTTCATCGGAAGATATCCATTCAACGTCTTTGTTTGTTGCAGTTGAAGGTGAAAGTATTGCAGATACAACTGCTTCTTCGCCGATCTTAAGGAATACAGCTGACTTATCAACTCTGAGTCCCTGAAGCTTTGTGAATACATCGAACATAGCAACATAAGTAACATCGCCTGTAACTGAGCTTACTTCAGGTGTCCAGCCTGCAAATGTAAAGTCAAATTCTGTTGTGGAAGGTCTTGTGGGAGTTTCGCCGCCGAATACGGGAGTGTCACCGTATCTGTACTGATTTTCCTGAGCAATGTGTCCGTCAACATTCCACTTTACTGTATAAAGTCTTTCTGTAGCTTCAAAAAGAGCTGTATATGTTACATCTTCCGTAACAGTAACGATTGCTTTATCCCAGCCTTTGAATACATAAGAATGATAGTCATCGGGGGACTTATGGGGAATACCGTCAAATGAAGGAGTTGCGCCGTGATACCACTTTGTGACCCTTGTAACATCGCCTGCTACCCATGTAACGGTATGAAGTTCAATTTCCCATACAGCGGTAAGAGTGATATTACCGTACATACCCTTAAGTGATGCGCCGCCTGCATATACTTCGTTCTTTATCCAGCTGCCTGTACCTGCAGATACTTTCCAGCCCTTGAAGGTTGCACCGTCTCTTGTGGGAGTGGGAAGAACACCGTCTGAAGTGATGTCATAATAGAAGTTTTCAACTGCGCTGCCGCCTGATGTGTTAAATCTTAAGTAATACTGAATGGGAGTGTAAACAGCAGTAAATGTAAGATCTTCTGCAGGCATAACTGCGGGAACTGTATTGTCCCACTGTGCTGTATAACCTGCTTTTGCAATGGGAGGATATGTAACGATAGGATCGCCAAACTTAAATTCAACAGTCTGTGTAATATCACCGCTTATCCAGCTTATCTTATAAAGCTTTGCTGTCCAGAGAGGATGTATGGTAACGTCACCGTACATACCTGTAAGTGCCTTATCTGCAGCAACTGTATCGCCTGCAACCCAATTACCGTCAGAGGAAACTATCATCCAGCCTGAAAGAACGAAGCCGTCCTTTGCAAGTGTGGGAAGTGTATCTGTGCTTTCAATTGTATATTTGTATTCGGGAGTTGTACCGTCATCGGCTTCTACCTTAATGGTATACTCTGTGGGTACATACTCTGCCTTGAAGCTTACATTACCCCAACGGCCTGAATATGTTGAAACAGTAATAAGTTCATTAACTGTCCATGTTCCGTTGCTTGTAATAACACGCCAGCCTGTAAATGTATAGCCTGCCTTTTCGGGTCGGGGCATTGTAAGATCAGTATTCTTAGTATATTCAACCTGAGTATTACCGCCATAAGAGCCGCCGTTAAGGTCAAAGCTTGCAGTATAGGTCTGTGCAGTTTCTGTAAATACTGCCGTGTATTCATAATCCTTTCCTGCTTCAACTACCGTGATTTCGGGAGTCCAGTGTGAGAAGGTATACTTAATACCGTCAGCATCGGGCTTAATGGGAGTACCTGCATAAGCAGGTGTTTCTTCAACGCCCCACATTGTATCATATCTTACTCCGTTGATTATCCATGTAACGGTTCTGGGAGCAGCGACCTCTTTGAAATCTGCAGTATAGGTAGCATTTCCTGTTACAACCGTATCATCAGTAAGATAATCTCCGTTACTGTCTTTCCAGCCGATAAATCTGTAATATTTACCTGTTGAAGATGTCTTTTCGGGGTTTGCGCCGCCGTTGAATATGGGATGCTCGCCATAGTTATATGCAGCGGTTTCGGTCTTTGCACCTGAGGTTTCATCTGTTTCATAAATCCAGGTTACAGTATAGGAGTTAAGAGTTGTTGAATACTGTGCCGTGTATGTGGCTTCACCTGTAACAGCAGAGAGTGCGGGTGACCAGCCTGAGAATGTATATGTATACTGTGCATCTGGAGCCTTACTTGTATCAACTTCGGAATAATCGGGAAGAAGTCCGTATACACCTTCAGTAGTATGAGTGCCGTTACCTGTTTCCCATGTGATAGTGTACTTTTTAGGTGTCCACTGTGCTGTAAGAGTTACACTGCCGTATTCTCCGGTAACAGCTGTTCCGCCATTAACGGTTTCTCCGTCTGCCCAGCTGCCTGCAGGAGCAGTTACTTTCCAGCCTGCAAAGTCATAACCTGTCTTTTCGGGTATGGGAAGTGTGTCGGTTGATTCTACGGTATAGGCAAGGTTTGCATAGGGTGTACCACCGTCGGGGATGAATGTTATTTCATACTCAACGGGAGTAAGCACAGGAACAAGAACTACATTACCGTAACGCTCACCTGCGGTGTATTCACCCGGCTGATATGTTCCTGACCAACCTGCACCGTTTTCAACAGAGTCAAC
Source organism: Acutalibacteraceae bacterium (assembly GCA_045538645.1). GTDB lineage: Bacteria > Bacillota > Clostridia > Oscillospirales > Acutalibacteraceae > RUG806. Next base: position 7,983 of record JAZSRT010000042.1, read on the forward strand.
TTTCCAGCCTGAGAATGTATATCCTGCTCTCTCATAAGTTTTGAGAGTAACGGGAGTTGACATATCATAGTCTACGGTTTCTTCTTCGCCGTTAATATCCTTATATATAATTGTATAGGGAATTGCTTCAAATACTGCATTAAGAGTTACATTACCGTATTTGCCTGAAATATCGGTGGTTGTATATACTTTTTCATTCATTTCCCAGTTACCTGCGGGAGTTGTAACATTCCAGTAAAGGAAATTAAAGCCGGGATATGAGGATGCGGGAACATTGAATGCTTCAGAATCTATATAATACTTAAGGTCCGAAGGAGTTGAACCCGATGATACAAAGTGAACATTATATGCAGTGTGCTCCCAGAGCGCGGTAAGAGTTACATTTCCGTACTGTCCTGCAGGAAGTGAGTCTGTATAAACAGTTCCTGTTACCCAGGAGGCATCAGCATCCGGTGCTGTTACCTGCCAGCCTGTAAAGCTGAAGCCTGTTTTTGAAGGTACGGGAAGGTCAACTATTGTTTCAAAATTATAGCTGAGTGTAGCGGAGGAAACAGTGCCGCCGTCGGGATTAAGAGTTACAACATAGTTTGTTCTTTCCCAGTTGGCAATAAGTGTTACGTCACCGTACATACCTGTTACAGTCTGTCCGCCTGCATAGTTTGCAGCAGTCCAGTTACCGCCGTTTTCAGAAACTGACCAGCCTGCAAATGTGTAACCCTTCTTTGTGGTTGAGGGAAGAGTGAAGCTATCTTCAATATCGAAGGTGAAGGACTTACAGCCCTGACCGCCGTTTGCATTGAAGCTTACTGTATAGCTTACTGTTTCCCACATAGGTTCAAGTGTTACGGAACCTATTCTGTTTGCAGGGATTGTAACATTTGTGTCAGCAGCGGAATCGGGAACGAAGGTTTCACCGATTACCCATGTTGTACCTGCATCGGGAGCGGAAATTACTTTCCAGCCTGTAAACTTATAGCCTGTCTTTGTGGGGTTGCTTATTTCAAGAGAGTTAGCATAAGCATAGTTATATTCTGTAGCACCCTGAATGCTTTCTGTAGCATCAAGGTCAAGCTTGAGATTATAAGTTGCACTTTCCCACTCTGCCTTAAGTGTTACATCACCGTGCATATCCTTAAAGGAGAAGCCTGCGGGATATGTCTTAGCACCGGACCAGGAACCGTTTGAAGAAACAGGACGCCAACCTACAAAGGAATAACCTGTTCTTGAAACTGCGGGAAGAACGCTTGTGCTTTCAACATTATAGGTCTTTACACTTTCATCATCTACGGAAGAACCGAGGTTTGAATCATATGTAACAGTGTACTGTATGGGAGTAAACTGTGCGGTGAATGTGGGGTTACCGTAAGAGCCGAGCGCTGAATTACCGCCTGCGGCATAAAGTGTGTTATTTGCAGCCCAGGAGCCATCTGCTGTTGTTACCTTGAAATAACCGTCAAAGGTATAATAATCCTTCTGAAGTCCCTGAGGGAACTGGAATGTTTTATTAACATTATATTCCTTAGTAACAGTTTCTGTATTGCCTGCAATATTACCGCCGTTAAGGTTAAATGTTGCAGTATAGGGAACAGCTTCCCAATGAGCCTTGAGCCACAAATGACCGTTTCTGCCGTTAAGCTCGAAGCCTGCAGGATATGTAGCAAGTGACCACGGTTTTTTTGTATCTGTTGCAGGATATTCATACTTTGTAACTTCCCATCCGGTAAACTCATAACCGTGACGGACAGGTGCGCCAAGTTTCTTTGTTGTAGTGATTGTATATGTAGACTGTGCCAGTTCATAAGAAGTACCGCAAGAAGAAGTATCACTTACCTTTGAAGCACCGTCAGAGTCATTCCAGTCGTAAGTTATATTATAAACATTTTCTGTCCATACAGGCTCAAGGAAAAGTGAACCGCCGGAGGTTGCATTAAGACTTGCCGCACCGGTACTGTCGTATGAAAGACCACCTGAAGGATGAGTCTTGCCTATCCATCCTGTCTGAGTATAACCGTTACGAAGATAGTTATGTGTTGCACAAGTATAACTATTTGCATCACCGTGATGAGAAGCCGTTTCACTGCAACCGGTGTACACATCAGGTTCCTTACCTAAAGGCGGGGTTTTCAATTCTTCATAGTAGTCTCGGAATGTGTTGTACGAGAAAATATCAAAACCGTTTTCAGCAGTTCCGCCGTCGTGCAAGAAAAGTGTAAAACAAACAAATTCAGCATTTTTCGTATTCTTCTTTGATGTTTGGGCATCCCTGTTTGTTGCATACAAATCCTTTATCTTATTATTGATGGCGATATTGTAAGGTCCCCAAACAGTATAATTATAAATTGTCGCAGTCTGATTATCATCAACAGCAATACTATCGTATTTATAGTTTCCTCCGTAAATCGTAGCAGGATTACCTTCGGTGCAATATATATTTGCCGCAGTCATACTGCAATCCGCACCGGAATCAGCTCCGCATTTGATATATACTTCAGAAAGAGCATCAAAAATATAAAGATTGGGGGTATTGCAACGAATTGCTGCTGCTATTGCATTTGCTCCTCCTGAATCATCAGTTTCAGACTGGCGAAGTCCAGTGCGCTCATCGGGATTAATGCTTTGATCTATCGGAGGGATATTAATCTGTCCGTCATATATTTCAGCACAATAACACTGTTGAATATTAAGACCGTAAACTCTGATATTACCGTTTCCGCTTCTGTGGACTCTGGCGCCGCCTGAAGCCTGAATTTTTCCTCCGTACATCTTAAATACTGCATTTGCACCGTTGATTGTTACACCATACGCATTAGCAGTTGCACTCTTTTTTACTTGATCCCAAACCAAACCTGCGGCTTTAGAATTTGTATTTCTTGCAGATGAATGTGCATATATATTAACATCGTTTTTTGTTGAATCTTCAGGATCACCCAATATAAGTGTGCCCTCATTATAAATTACATGTGAAGATGTCTGATGATGAGTATCATCACCATTATTATTGTCATTGTCAGCTATATCGGTTGTAACTTGGATTGTACTTCCATTACCATTACTGGAACTGATTATCTGAAGAGTCGAACCGGAACTAACATTTATCATAGCCTTGGTAAAATATTCTGTTCCGACATAAGTACTTCCGGCATTTTCAGAAGGCAACTGAACGCTATAATCATTACTTCCCCAGTCACCACTCTTAGTTGTCTTTATCAAGATATGATTGCCGGCAAGATCAAGCACAATATTTGCACTTGAAATAGTCGTAAAGGCTCCTATTGTAGTACCGTCAGTGCTATTATGTTGTATAGTACCGGTAAGTTTGATTGTTGTAATAACATTTGTACCTGCTGCATTTGCTGTGGCTATAGCACTATTTAATCCGGCAATCGAGTCAACCGGAATTGTCTGTCCCACCGTTGCAGCGTCGGCTTCGACCTTAGTGTCGGGCACAATGATGCCTACCGATATCATGGTAAAGAGCATGATAACGGAAAGGAACATTGACAAAGCCTTAGTTGTCATTTTGGTTTTTTTCATAGTTTGTTTCTCTCCTTTTCTGCCCCGATTTTCACAAAATCAAAGGACAAAGATAGAATTATACTTATACATTGTTGATTTTATCACAAGAAACTGAAAATTGCAATTATAAATAATAATTTAGATATAGAAATATAATTAATATATTTATTTAAAATCACAATAAAATACCTCATTCGTTAACTACCAAAAATGTTTTTAAAAATCAAAACCGCCGTGAACCGTACTAAAGGTACACGGCAGTTTGTAATTTATGTGATATTCTTAAAATTTTCAACAGCATAAAGCGGCAGATTAGTGAGTGTGCTCTCTTTTCTGAAATCTGACATAGATACTCTTATTGCCGTTCTTGGAGAAAACCTCTCGCAATAACTTCTGAGACTTTTTGCTTTGAGATTTTCTTCTGCTTTAACCTCAACAGGAATAACGGCATCTCCCGTATCAACAACAAAATCAACTTCACAAGTGCAACTGTCATTAGTGTAGTAATAAATATTAAGACCCTTTTCGGTTATCAGCTGTTGTAAAACATACTGTTCGGTTAATGCCCCTTTAAATTCAATAAACATATCATTTTTGTCAAGAATTATAGTTTCTCTGATACCCGTCATACAGCACAACAAGCCCACGTCGAGCAAAAACAATTTAAATGCCTTCATATCCTCATATGCTTTTGAAGGCATATACCCCGACGTTACACGACCTACCTTATGAATAAGACCGCAGTCAGACAGCCACATAATGGCAGCTTCATATTCTTTCGCCCTTGCTCCCTCTCTTATAAGTCCGTAAATAAATTTTTTGTTCTCTTTCGCAAGCTGTGAAGGAATACTGTTCCACAGCATTCTTATTTTAGGAACAATTTCATTAGGAGCATGCTTTGAAAAATCGTGTTCGTATGCCATAAGTATTCTCTCTTGTATCGCACGTACTTCACTGAAATTTTTATTTACCGAAAAAGACAAAACCGCTTCGGGCATTCCACCGACAAAATAATAATTTTTAAGCAAGTCAATATAATCCTGTCTGAAAGCGGAAATCATCTGATAATCACCTGAAACAAGAAGCTGTGCAAGCTTTTCTTTTCCTGTAGCCATTAAAAACTCTCTGAAAGAAAGCGGATACAGCTTAAGAAAATCCACCTTTCCCACAGGAAATGAAGTTCCCTGATGCAAGGCTATACCCAGAAGTGAGCCGGCACAAATTATATGGTATTCGGGTGCATTTTCATAAAAATATTTAAGACTTGCCAAAGCCTTAGGAACTTCCTGCACTTCATCAAAAATAATAAGAGTTTCTTCCGGAAGAATTTTTGTATCGGAATAAATTTCCAATCCCATTATTATTCTTTCAATGCTGAGATCATTCGAAAACAAGTCTGCCATCCGTGAATTTGAGTCAAAATTTATATAAACGGTATTTTTGTAGGCAGATAACCCAAACTCTTTCATAAGCCATGTCTTCCCGACCTGCCTTGCCCCCTCTATGATAAGCGGTTTTCTTAGCGGAGATTTTTTCCACTCATATAATTTTTCAATAGCAATTCTGTACAAATCAAATCACCCCGAAATCAAGATGATGATATTATATTCCGAAAATACAGATTTTTCAATATTTTTTATGTAATTTGTTACACTTTTTCGTATGATAATGTGTAACATGTAACATTTTTACAAAGGAAAAATGTAATATTATATTTTCCCCGGCAAATTATGATAGTGAAATTCACACCTTTGGTGTGAGTGAAATATTGCTTCGCAAATGTTTCGGGACCTGCGGTCGGCATTTTATAAGTGCAGAGTGCAAAACGCAAAACGCAGAACGAAAATCCATAAGGTTTCAGCAATGCACCGAAGGTGCGAGCAATAGGCGTAAGCGGAATAAGACACGAAGTGTCTTCCTTCACTTTTGCCAACGGCAAAAATTTCACTTGACCGCAGGTCAAATTTCACATTTGTCGCAGACAAATATTTCACACGCCGCAGGCGTATTTCATTATCATAATTTATCGGGCAACTGCCCGATAAATTATGATTTAGTACATTCCGTTGGTTGTCATATAGTCATATATCATTTTGCCGTGCTTCTGTTCTTCTTTCTGAATATGATTCAGAAAAGTTCTCACATTCTGGTCACGGAATTCGAAGGCGGCAGTATCATACATATGGGACACATGTTTTTCCCCGGACAGTAAATCGTTGCAAAGGTACATATCCGAGCTTTTTTCAGGGGACAGCATCGATTTGTATTTTGCCGTAAATACGGGCAGGGGTTTTTCTTCGTTACTGATTGGCGGCACGGTTCCGTTTTCAATCTGATTAAGGGATTCGAGGTGCTTGTTTTCTTCTTCTGAAAGTCCCTGAAACAAGCTTTTAAGCTGCTCGTCAGCGGCGCACTGTGAGTGTCTCGAATATTTTTCGATACACAGTTTTTCGTGGTTTTTAAGTTCACTGAGCATATCTTTTTCTTTTTGCGTAAAGTCCATAAATCAAAAACTCCTTTCATATATATTTTACATCACAATTGGCATTTTATACAAAATACTCGGCTTATTTTAGGTTATTTTATTCGACATTAAATTTGTTACAAAAAAAGGCATTAACTGTAATATTTTGTAACCGAAAAGCTATGGACAAATGTATTTTTTTGGAGTATTATTCCTTCGTAATTTACGGCAAAGCCTTATTATTTGCCCCTTGGGCAGAACGGAGATTTATATATATGAAGCGCTTTATAGATTCGAACAGATGGGAGATAGTTTCCGCTGCTCTTATCTCCGGAGTGTTTACCGCATCGGTGATAATAGCAATGTCTGTATCGGCACTGTAATGACAGAATCAGAACAGAAAGTCTTTTCCGGCTTTCTGTTCTTTCTGTTTTTATTGACATTGTATTTTTGTAATGCTATTATTATAATGTGATATTATTAATAAATTGCGAGGTACGTTTTTATGAACACAATTTCAGTTTCAGGAAAAAGACTTGTTGACGAATTTGGCAGAGAGCGCATTTTTAACGGTATCAATTTTGTATACAAGGGTGTTGAAGAAGATGCCGACGGTGTTGTAAGATACAAAACATACATCACCCCCGAAATTCTTGAGGCACTTAAGGCAAAGGGTATCAATATCATAAGACTCGGACTTACCTGGGCAGGTATAGAGCCTACTATGGGTGAGTATAATAATGAATATCTTGACGGCTTCAAAAAAATACTGAAGCTTTGCGAAAAATATGAAATTTATGCATTTATCGACTGGCATCAGGATCTTTTCAGCAACTTCTGTATGTCTGCAGGTGACGGTGCACCGAAATGGGCTTGCATTCACACAAAAAAGAGAAAAGACCAGTTACTGATATGGGCAGAGGGATATTTCTTCCATAAAGACATTCAGCGTTCCTTTGACGATTTCTGGGCAAATACGGAAATTGCAGGCAGAGGTATGCTTGACCGTTTCTGCGATATGCTCACATACACGGCAGATTACTTAAAAGACTGCAAAGCGATTATGGGCTATGATGTATTCAACGAGCCCTTCCCCGGCACTCCCGGCGGTAAGATTTTCCGTAATCTTGTAAAAAACGGTGTTGAGACTATACTTTTCAACAAGCGTGTTGACAGAAAAGGTCTTGTTACCGACGCTATGAAAAAAGACGTTATGGCAATGCTTTCGGTTGCAGACGATCCCAAGGTATATCACAAGATAATTGACAATGCAAAGGATATGCTTTTTGAATTTGATACAAAAAAATATTATCCCTTCCTTGTAAAAGCTGCCGCTGCCATAAGAAAAGCCGATAAAACAGGCATAATTCTTTCGGAAAACTGCTATTTCTCAAATCTCGGTATTCCCTGCAGCGTTCCGAGAATAGTATATAAAAACGGCGAAAGAGAAGATAACCACGTATTCTCTCCTCACGGCTATGACATCACGGTTGACACTCCCCTTACCAATAACGCAAGCCCCTACAGAATCGACTTTATATTTGACGAACACAAAAGAACACAGGAAAGACTTCAGGTTCCCGTTATTGTGGGCGAATGGGGCGGAATGGTTCCCGGAAGTGAAGAATATCCCACACTGGAGCACCTTATTGAAAAGTTCGACAGCAACAAATGGAGCCACACCTACTGGCATTATTACGACAACTTTGAAAACAGCGAAATTATGAATGTAATTTCCCGTCCCTTGCCTATTGCCGTGGCAGGTGAAATAAAGAGCTATTCTTATGACAGAAAAGAAAATCTCTTCACACTCAGCTATAAGGGCTCATCCGCAATAAAAGCTCCCACGCTTATTTATCTTCCCAAGGAACCAAAAAAGATATATTCCACAAAAAATTATGTAATGAAGGATAACGGAATACTTCAGGTTTATGCAGGAAAGGGCGACTGCATAGTCAAGGTTGAATTCTGATGATAAAATATCTTATTGTTGTATCGCTGATTGCCGTTATTCTTACAGTATACGACAAGCTTGCTTCAAAGCGTAAAAGCAAAAAAGGTAAAAAGAAAAAGAAAAAAAGACGTGTTCCCGAAAAGGTACTCTGGGTGGTTGCCGTTATCGGCGGAGCGGCAGCTGAATATATCACAATGAAATTAATACGCCATAAAACCAAGCATAAAAAATTTATGCGCGGTCTTCCTGTGATAATAATTATTCACATAGGAATTTATTTAGCATACTACTTTTTATTTTAGGAGACAAAAATGTTAGAAGTCAAAAATATAGGCTTTACCGTACAGGATAACACAAAAGGTACGGATCTCGAAATCATAGAGGATGTAAGCTTTACTCTTGAAGACGGAAAATTCCTTGTTATAACAGGCCCCAACGGCGGCGGGAAATCCACGCTCGCCCGTCTTATTATGGGTATTGAAAAACCCACCAAGGGTCAGATTTTATTCAACGGAACAGATATAACAGACCTTTCCATTACCGAAAGAGCAAAGCTCGGCATAGGCTATGCCTTTCAGCAGCCTCCCCGTTTTAAGGGGCTTACCGTAAGAAAGCTCCTTTCTCTTGCACACGGCAGCGATCTTCCCGAAAATGAGTGCTGTTCTTACCTTACAAAAGTAGGACTTTGCTCTATGGACTATCTTAACCGTGAAGTGGATTCTTCTCTTTCGGGCGGTGAAGTAAAAAGAATAGAAATTGCAACTCTTATGGCAAGGGACTTAGGACTTGCAATTTATGACGAACCCGAAGCAGGCATTGACCTGTGGAGCTTTTCTATGCTTGTTCAGTCCTTCAGAGATATGGCGGCAGACAGGAACGAAAGCGTTATGATAATTTCCCACCAGGAAAGAATTATGCAGCTTGCAGATGATATACTCGTTATTGCTGACGGTAAAATACGCTCATACGGCACAAAGCAGGAAATTCTCCCCACTCTTCTGGGCGAATTCGACAGCAAATGTTCTTTGAGAGGTGATAACTGATGCTTAGTATTACAGATAAAAATCTTCTCAACACCATATCTGATTTTTCCTCAATTCCCGCAGGTGCATCCTATAATATAAGAAAAAACGGTGCGGGCATTGAGAGAAGCACAAATGAAAAAGTGCAGATAACCAACAAAACAGACAACCCCGGCATTGATATCACCGTTCTTCCCGATACAAAGGATGAAAAAATATACATCCCCGTTATCATCACCGAAGAAGGCGTTTCCGATAAGGTCTATAATGATTTTTATATCGGAGAAAATGCTGATGTTACAATAATTGCAGGCTGCGGAATCCATAATTCGGGCTGCAACGAAAGCCGTCACGAAGGTATACACCGCTTTTATATCGGCAAAAACGCAAGAGTGGTATATATAGAAAAGCACTACGGCGAAGGCAACGGTACTGGCGGAAAAGTCCTCAATCCCGAAACTGCAGTTTTTATGGAAGAGGGCTCCGTTTGCGAAATGGAAACCGTACAGATAAAAGGTGTTGATTCCACAAAAAGAAACACAGTGGCAAAGCTTGGTAAAGATGCGAAATTCATTGTAACAGAACGTCTTATGACCCACGGAAATCAGACAGCGGATTCGGATATGACAATTGAGCTTAACGGCGAAGGAGCATCCGCACAGATTATTTCACGTTCAGTTGCAAAAGACGATTCAAAGCAGGTGTTCTACCCGAAGGCAGTAGGCAATGCTCCCTGTTCTGCACACGTTCAGTGCGATTCAATTATTATGGACAATGCAGGTATACGTTCAATCCCCGAAATTGCCGCAAATCACGCAGAAGCCGCCATAATCCACGAAGCCGCCATTGGCAGAATAAATAACGAACAGTTATTAAAGCTTATGACCTTCGGAATGTCCCCCGAAGAGGCAGAAGAAGTTATCATACAAGGCTTTCTTAACTGATAAAGGCAAATGAATGTAAAAAACCGTTTACCGCACAATAATATTAAAAATATGAGGCTGTAAAAAAGCCTCTATTTTATTTGAAACAATAATTTTCAAAAATATGTTTTGAAAAATTACAAAACTGTTTTGAAAAATATCAGAATTGTTTTGAAAAATTGATATTTGTTTTGAAAAATTGCAAAATTGTTTTGAAAAATTCAACATCTGTTTTGAAAACTTGACATCTGTTTTGAAAAATGATACTATATGTATGCAAGGTGGTGTTATATTGACAGAACAGGAATTAAAACATTTAACCGATGAAATACGGAATCAAAAATGTGAAAAACAGCATATTGAAATAAAAAAAGCTGCAAAAGGCACTCCCGAAAGATTATATGACACTTTTTCGGGGTTCGCAAATCAAACAGGCGGCGGTATTATAATTTTCGGCATTGATGAAAAAAACAATTATGATGTTTGCGGCGTTTATGATGTACAGGATTTACAAGCACAAGTCACAAATGCTGCCAATCAGATGGAACCTGTTGTGAGACCCTTTTTTACCGTAACAGAATATAAAAAGGGAAAAATGATCGTAAGCGCAGAAATTACAGAGTGTGAACCTGAAAGTAAACCATGTTTTTACAAAGCAGCAGGCAGAATCCGCGGTTCCTTTGTCAGAGTCGGCGAAGCTGATATGCCAATGACGGAATATGAAATTTACAGTTACGAAGTGTATAAAAGAAAAATCCGTGACGAGCTTCGCAGTGTTGAACGGGCAACCTGTGATGATTTTAACAAAGATATTCTTAACGGATACTTTTCAAAGCTGCGTCTTGAAAAGCCGCAATTAGCAAAGCACAGCGAAGAACGAATTATGAAGCTTCAGGGAATAACTGACGGCAGTATGCCCACAGTAGCAGGTCTTATGCTTTTCAGCGATTATCCTCAGGCATTTTTTCCGCAGATGAGCATAACAGCAATGGTGGTCAGCGGAACGGAAATAGGTACTCTCGGACAAGCAGGCGAACGGTTTGTTGACAATAAACGTCTGGAAGGAACTATTCCTCAGATGCTTGAAGACGCATTGGCGTTTGTAAGAAGAAATATCAGAAATGCCGTAATTATCGATAAAAACGGCAAGCGGATTGACCAACCTGAATATCCTGTTGTTGCTGTCAGAGAAATAATATTAAATGCTCTTATTCACCGTGATTACAGTGTACACACAGAAGATTCACCCATTCGTGTAATTATCTACAGTGACAGATTGGTTGTTGAAAATCCGGGTGGACTTTACGGCAGATTAACGGTCAATGACCTCGGCAAAATTCCGGCAGATACAAGAAATCCTTTTATTGCAGGAAATCTTGAGGTTTTAATAAATACCGAAAACCGTTTTTCCGGCATTCCTACTATATATGAAGAAATGGAAGCTGCGGGATTAAAGCCCCCTGTATTTGAAAGTTTCAGAGGTAATTTCAAAGTTACATTATATAATGAAAAACAAAACACCGAAAAAACCTCTTCCCGTGATATCGGAACAATCGAAGACCGAATTCTGCAATTCTGCAAAACACCGAAAAGCAAAGAAGAGATATCTGAGATATTATCTGTCAATACACCTTACTATGTTGTAACAAAATATCTTAATCCTCTTATTGAGTCGGGAAAATTAGCAATGACAATTCCTGAAAAACCGAAAAGTAAATTTCAAAAGTATTATAAAACATAAAAACAGGCTTAAGTTCACTGAAAAATGAACTTAAGCCTGTTTATTATAATCGCTATATTTATTAGCCGCAGAAATGATGTGCTATCTCAGCTGCACCGTCGGAGCCGATTGTGAGAGTTGTGCCGCCCATAAGACCGTCTTCATAATATGCACCGTAGCCGAGCTTGAGAGAATAGGTAAGCTGGATGCCCTCATAATTGATTGAAGCATTGCATACGTGGTCGTGACCGAAAATAACATTCTTTGTGCTGCCGAACTCAAGCATCTTATCTGTAAAATGATTATCTACAGCACCGGGGCAGGGTTTTTCGTGGATAACGCCTGTTGCCTTATCAGCATATTCGCCGGTCCATACGTCATTTTCTTTGTCGTAGTATTTTTCCCATACAGTTTTAACTTCATATACGGGAATGTGCATAAAAACACTGCTTTCAACAGTTCTGCCTTCTTTTTCGGCAATACCCTTTACTGCCCATTCATACCAGTCGATCTGATTCTGCCAGAGATGGTCATAACCGCTTACTTCCTTGCCGTCTTCAAGAGTCCATGTACCGTCATCGTGTGTATCCATCATAAACAGAGTGTGGATAACCTTGCCGTTTTCTGTGATATTGATAATGTAGTTGCCGTAGCCCATATCTTCGGGACCGAATTTCCACAGGCAGTTTTCTGCCTTATAGAAAAGATAACCGCACCAGAATTCGCTGATACAGCCCTGACCGTCGTGATTACCCATAACGGGAGCCCAAGGAATACCGAGAGAATCAATAAAATCGACAAGCGTGAGATAAGATACAGTGTCCCATGCATTATCGCCGGAGAGAGTTATAAGATCAGGCTGCTGTTCGTCAACAAGCTTGTTTATCATTGCTTTTGCATATTCATATTCGGAATAATAATTTTCATCATCCGAAATCTGCACGTCTGCAAGATTGAGCACAACAAAATCCTTGCCTGCTTCTTTTTCAATTTCAACCGCATAATCTTCGGTATATGCCTGTTCGGGTGACCATTTTTCAAAATACGCTGCCTCATTAAGAAGTGCCGGTACCGGTGCAAGAATCTGAGGAAGGAATGTAAAAAATGCCATTACCAATTTAAATATACCCATTAATGTTGCCATAAATAAATGACCTCCTTTATTTAATGTAATAATTTTAACTCAACATTTTTGTTTTTTCAATAAAAGTTTTGTTCCGTAATTATTAATTGTTATTTATGTGAAAAATTACGGCATTTTTTGTGCAAAAAGCTGAAATATACATTTTACGATTGAAATACCTTATTTTTAATGATAGTATATATTAGAAAAAATATCCGGAGGGAAACAGAAAATGAAAAAGTTTATTGCTATACTTCTTTCGGTTGCAATGGTTCTTCCTATGGCAATTATACCTGCATTTGCAAGCGAAAACAATGTCAGTGTAAAAACCGCTTCCGATATGGAATCTGTTTTTGCAGAAGGTGAAGACAGTCTTGTTGTATTCGTAACCGGTATCGGACAGAGCTTCTCATATCTTTTTGATGAAAGCTATGTTCAGGAAGGTGCTTTTGAAAACGGCACTCTTCAGGATTACGAAAACTATGCTCCCCTTATCGCTCAGGGCAAGCACACTGCAAGATGGAATCTTTTCAACAGCTTTGATGAAGCTTTCTCTGATTTCGGCACAATCAAAACAATCGTATCCCTTGTTGTTGACCTTCTTGTTTCATCTTTTCTCAGAACAAACATTATGAAGCAGGAAGAGGTTAATTCTCTTATAAAGAGTCTTTTCCACTTCAATCTTGTTGACGAAAACGGCAACGGCGATCCCAGAGTTGTTACTCCCAGATACGTAATGCCCGTATCCGAATTCCCCGGTGCGATACAGGAAGACGGTACATATTACAGTGAAGCTCAGGACCGTTTCTATTCCTCAATTCCCTGTAAGGACATTGCAAGAGAAAAATTCGGTGAAAACTTTGAAGATTATCTTTATGTTTTCAATTATAATGCATTCTCTTACACTTCAAAGAATGTAGAAGGACTTCACGACTTCATCGAAACAATTCTCGCAGACAATAAAGTCGGTGCAAAAGACGTTGTTCTTGTTCCCATGAGCATGGGTGCATCTGTTGTTACAGCTTATATGGATGCTTATCCCACAAGAGCAGAAAACCACATCAGAAGAGTTGTCAGCATCGTTGGTGCATGGGACGGCAGTGATGTTGTTGCCGATCTTCTCAGCAGAGAATACTGTGACAATTCCGCAGATCTTTTCTACAACGGTCTTATTTCCGATCTCGTAGGCGAACCCTGGGGTTACCTTATCAATATCGTATTAAGACTCTTCCCCAAGAAGATATTAAGAGGCTTTATTGATATGGCTCTTGAAGGTATTGCAACACAGATGTTCTGTGCAACTCCTTCACTTTGCAACCTTGTTCCCGCCGACAGATACGATGATGTTAAAGAACTCATTACTTCCGATGTTGTAAAGGCAGAAGCAGACAAATTCCAGGAAGCAAAGAAGAAACTCAACACCACAATGACAAACCTTGAAAATGAAGGTGTTACATTCTCCTTTATTTCAGGTTACGGTCTTCCCTTTGGCGCTATCACAACAGATTATCAGATGTTCGGCTTTATGAAGAATGCTCCCATTACAAACTCTGATGAAATCATAAACATTGATTCAACTGCTCCCGGAACATCCTTTGTAACTCCCGGCACAACATTTGCCGACACCACAGGCAGAGAACTCTCTCCCGACGGTTCACTTGATATTTCAACAACTATCCGCAAGGATGCATCCTGGTTCTTCTACGGTCAGAAGCACGAGCTTGAATATAACAACACAGCTCTTGCACTTGCACTTGAACTTGCAACCGGCAATGTAAAGACAGTAGCTGACTGCGACAATCTCGCAGAAGACGGAGTTTACTTCCCTCAGTTTAACGATGCAAGAAACTTAAAGCCCCTCACAAGAAGCTACCTTCCCGACCTTGAAAGATTCTGTAAAGAAACAGGCTATGTTCTTACAGCAGAACAGGAAGCTCTTCTTGCAAAGGCAGATGCTATGACAAAGAACACAGTAAACGATTACGAAGCAGACAATGCAATTATGGACGAAGTTCACGCAATGCTTGTTGAAATCGGCGTTTACGAAGCAGAAGGAAAGCCCGGTATATTCGACGGTCTTCTCAATAATGCACTTAAGGGCGCAAATGATATCACATATAAGCTCTTCGGCGCAAAAGGCTTCCTCGATTTCTGCGTATAACAGTAAAATAAATGCTTAAAATTCAGGGGGCTGCAAATTAAAGCTTGCAGCCCCCTGTATATTATTTGTTACCGTTTTTTATATCAAGAAGCTTTGTGAAAATTATATCCGAAGCTTCTTCTTTTGACATTAAAGGCAGTTCGGTTTCATCCGTATCGGTTATCATAGTGATAACATTGGTTGAAGTGCCGAAGCCTGCGCCTTCGGTTTTAAGATTATTTGCGCATATCATATCAAGATTTTTTTTCTGCAGCTTTATTCTTGAATTTTGCAGCATATCTTTGGTTTCCATAGAAAAACCGCATAGAATCTGACCTTGTTTCTTGTTATCGCCCAGGTACTTCAGAATATCGTCTGTTCTTTCAAGCTTTATAAGTGAATCTGCATCAGTCTTTTTTATCTTGTCTTCGGCAACATTTTCAGGTCTGTAGTCTGCCACGGCGGCGGCTTTTACAATTATATCAGCATCCGAATATTCTTTTACCGCTTCAAACATATCCTTTGCATTGCTTATATGCACTGTGTTTATCCCTGTCGGGTCGGGGAGATTGTCTGCACCTGTTACAAGTGTGACTTCCGCACCCCTTCTTGCAGCACAAACGGCAAGTGCATATCCCATTTTTCCCGTTGAATGATTTGTTATATATCTTACGGGGTCAATGGCTTCTTTTGTTGCACCTGCTGTAACAAGAACCTTAAGCCCTCTCATATCCTTTTCTTTTATCAGGGCACTTATTACACCTTCAAGCAGAACTTCGGGGGAAGGGAGCTTGCCTTTACCTGTATCTCCGCAGGCAAGTCTGCCCGAATCGGGAGTGATTACCCTCCAACCGTATTTTTTGAGTGTATCAATATTATCCTGAGTTACGGGATTTTCATACATTCTTGTATTCATGGCGGGGGCAATAATTTTGGGGCAGGTACAGGCAAGGGCAGTTGAAGTGAGCATATCGTCTGCTATTCCGTGGGCAAGCTTTGCAGCAACATTTGCCGTTGCGGGTGCTATTATCAGACAGTCTGCTTTACCCGAAAGGGAAATATGCGGTATCTCTGTTCCCGCATCCTTATCAAAGACATCTGTGTGTACCTTATTGCCTGTGAGCGCTTCAAAGGTAAGAGGAGACATAAATTCAAGTGCGCCCTTTGTCATAATAACGTGCACATCCAGATTTTGTTTTATCATAAGAGAAGTGAGTTCTGCCGCCTTATAGCAGGCAATACCGCCGGTTATCCCAAGCAGAACAGTTTTTCCGTTGAGCATATTATTACCTCCACGAAATAATTTTCTTTAATGAATTATACAAAAAAATTCGGCTTTTGTAAATACTTTCACTAAATAATGGAACAAAATACTAAAAAATGACACAAAAAACTTGCATTGTGCATATGCAGTTTGTATAATAAAAAAGAGGGACTTAAAGCTGTCCGCCGATGTACCCCTTGCGGGACATCAGGCAATAACGGCATTTTGCTCCGTCTGCAATCCATTATATGCGCTGTACCGTTATAACGAACAGCAGCAGGAGGCTATTATGAAAAAAAGAAAAAATGCAGAAAAAATCAGGGACCTTGTTGTTCTTTCAATGTTCACTGCCATAGTAATACTGTTGGCATTTACCCCTATAGGTCTTATTGACCTGCCTCTTATAAAGGCGACCATACTTCATGTTCCCGTAATAATCGGTTCTGTTGTGCTGGGTCCGAAAAAGGGTGCATTCTTAGGCTTTATGTTCGGGCTTACAAGCCTTATCAAAAATTCCATAGCACCCAGTATTCTTTCATTTGCATTCACCCCCTTTGTTCCGCTTCCGGGGCTTACAAAAGGCAGCATTCTGTCGCTTGTGATATGCTTTATTCCGAGAATACTTGTGGGCGTTGTTCCTTATTTTACGGTTACGGGGATTGAACTGCTTATTAAAAAGATTTCGGGTAAAAATAACCGCGGAATAAGATCAGCCGCCACTACCGTTGCCGCCGTTATCGGTGCTTTTACAAATACCGTACTTGTTATGGGTATGATATTTATATTCTTTAAGGAGCTTTATGCTACGGCTAACAATATTCCCGTTGATACGGTATTTACCGTAATCCTCGGCGTTGTAGGCACAAACGGTGTGCCCGAAGCCATAGCCGCTGCCGTAATTACCACTCCCGTATGCTTTGCACTTGAAAAGGTGTTTGAAAGAACAGGTATGAAAAAAGTACCTGTGAGAAAATAAAGCTATGATAATAACTGTTGATATCGGAAATACTAATATATGCGTTGCGGTTTTTTCTGATAAAAACGAACCCGAGCTTATCAGAAATTATCCGGATAATATGTTTCATTCTTCCGAAGAATTTGCGGAGGAAATAAAAAAAATCTGCCCTTCGCCCTCTTCAGCCGTTTTGTGCTCCGTTGTACCTGCCCTTACTTCGGCGGTTTATAAAGCACTTACGGATGTTTGCGGTAATTCGGTTCTTGTTATAGACAGCAATTTTAATGACGGGCTTATAATTAAAGGCTACGACAGAAAAAAACTGGGTAATGACAGAATTGCGGATATGACCGCCGCGAAAGAACTTTACGGGGTGCCCGCAGTTGTGTTTGATATGGGAACAGCCACAACCGTTTCCGTAATTGATAAAGACGGTGCTTTTATCGGCGGAATGATAATGCCTGGTCTCGGGCTTTCAATCAATGCCCTGTCTTCAGGAACCGCCCTTTTGCCGGGAATAAAGCCCTGCCGTCCCAATAGTCTTCTGGGGCAGGATACTGTGTCTTGCATAAATAACGGTGTTATATTTTCTCAGGCTTCGGCAATAGAGGGTATATGTATGCGGGTTGAGGATGAACTGGGTGAAAAGGTAACCGCCGTTGTTACGGGCGGTGCCGCAAAATTTGTTCTTCCTGTCTGCAGAAGAAAGGTGATATATGACGAGCACCTTCTTCTTAAAGGTCTTAAAATATTATATAAAAACACATGAAAATTACCCCCTGAGCCATTATTTTGCGGTTCGGGGGAATGTTATAAGGGGATATTGATTTTAACCGTGGAAAGTTCAGCTAAAGCACGTGAAATAGCAGAAAAAGTCAGCTTTCTCGGCGGCAGAGCCTATTATGTGGGCGGTTTTGTACGAGACAGGCTTTTAGGAATTGAAAATAAGGATATCGATATTGAGGTTCACGGAATTACCGCAGAGAGTCTTCGGAAGCTTTTATCCGATACGGGAGAAATACTCGAAATGGGTGAATCCTTCGGCATTTTTTCGCTTAAAGGCTATGATATTGATATAGCATTACCGAGAAGTGAAAAGATGACAGGCAGAGGTCACCGTGATTTCGAGGTAAGTGTTGACCCGTTTATCGGAACGGAAAAAGCCGCTGAAAGACGGGATTTTACAATAAATTCTCTTATGGAGGATGTACTGACGGGAGAAATTATTGACCACTTCGGCGGACGGCAAGACCTTGAAAAAGGTATTCTGCGCCACGTGAACGACAATACTTTTCCCGAAGATCCTTTAAGAGTTTTCAGACTTGCGCAGTTTTCCGCAAGATTCGGTTTTTCTGTTCACGAAAGCACCAAGGAGCTTTGTCGGGAAATGGATTTATCTTTCCTTTCAAAAGAAAGAATTGAAGGTGAAATGAAAAAGGCTCTCCTTAAATCGGAAAAGCCTTCGGTATTTTTTGAGGTTTTAAGGGAAATAGGCGGCCTTGATTTCTGGTTTCCCGAATTAAAACAGCTAATAGGTATTGAGCAGAATCCCGTATATCATCCCGAGGGAGATGTTTGGGTTCATACCATGGAAGTTGTTGACCGTGCGGCCAAATGGAGAGAAAAAGTATCTTCGCCCTTAGCTTTTATGCTTTCGGCTGTTGTTCACGATTTGGGAAAAATTGTTGCAAGCGAAGAAATAAACGGTGTTATACATGCTTACGGCCATGAAATAAAGGGACTTCCTTTGGTAAAAGAGTTTCTTGAAAGAATAACCGGGGAAAAATCGGTTATATCATATTGTCTCAATATGACAAAGCTTCATATGAAGCCCATCTCTATGCTGAATCAGAATTCAAAGATGAAGTCATTTAATAAACTGTTTGATGAAAGTGTTGCACCGTATGACCTTATTTATCTTTCTCTTTCCGATAAAGGCAGGAATGCTGACGGAAAACAGGATAATCTGTTTGAAAAACTTGAAAGGTTCAATGAAGTTATGTCAAGGCCTTTTGTGCAAGGCAGAGACCTTATTGATGCAGGTCTTTCTCCGGATAAGAGTTTTACTGAAATTCTCAGTTACGCACATAAGCTTCGTCTTGCAGGTGTCAGAAAAGATGATGCACTGATACAGACTCTGGCATATGCACGAAAACTTAAATAAGAAAAAAACAGACTGCAGATCTTCCGAAATATGTTACGGCAGATCTGCAGTCTTTATTTTATTTGAATACAGGATAGGTTCTTCTGTAGAGAGAATTTATTTTTCTGAAATATGCCGTATCTACATTATCGATGGTTTCTTTTGTAGTGCGGTATCTCCAGTTCTTTTCGGGAACGCCGGGGATGTTCATTCTGGCATCGCTTCCGAAGCCGCACATATCCTGGAATGCTATAATTGCCGTGTTGGAGGAGGACTTCCATACGGCTTCAATTATTTTTCGGCAGGATTCGGACTTATAACCGCCGTCTCCCCAGTTGTTTCCGGTAAAGCCCACATATTCCAAAGCAAAGGCACGTTCCTTTTCGTTTGCTTCCCAAAGCCAGCCGAGAAGTGTGTTATTGTCGTGAGTGCCGCAGTAGTTTACGGAATTTATAACCGTGTTGTGGGGCATATGAAGGGAGTCGCCGTCGGGCTCAAAGCCGAACTGTACCACCTTCATACCCGGGAATCCCGAATCAGCAAGAAGCTTTGTTACATCTTCGCCGAAAATGCCTAAGTCTTCAGCTATAATGGGAAGCTCACCGAAGGTCTTTTTAACTTTATTGAAAAGCTTCATTCCGGGACCCGGTACCCATTTACCGTTTTTGGCAGTTTTTGAACCTGCGGGAATTTCCCAGTATGATGCAAATGCTCTGAAATGGTCTATTCTTACACAGTCATATGTCTTAAATGACTGTTTTATTCTCGAAAGCCACCATTTATAACCGTCCTTTTCCATATAGTCCCAGTTATAAAGGGGATTTCCCCACAGCTGTCCGTCTTCGGAAAAATAATCGGGAGGACAGCCTGCAACGGCTTCCGGCTTAAGGGTTTCTTCGTCTATCTGAAACTGCGAAGTGTTAGCCCACACGTCGGCAGAATCCATAGCAACATATATGGGCATATCGCCTATGATTGCTATGCCTTTTTTGTTTGCATATTCTTTTACTTTGTTCCATTGCTTAAAGAAAATATACTGAGTGAATTTCCAGAATGCACATTCTTCTTCCGAATTTCTGCGGTTTTTCTTTGCTGTAGCATAACGGGAATATTCTTCGTCCCATTCCCACCAGGGGGCATCGTTGTGCTTTTCTTTGATTGCCATAAAAAGCGCAAAATCATCAAGCCAGGGATTTTCTTTTGAAAAAGCCCTCACATCCTCGGCTGTTTCGGGGGATATGTTTGAAAAAGCCTTTTTAAGAAGCTTCATCCTCTTATCAAGCGCAAATTCATAGTCTGCCGTATAGGGTGAACCGTGATAGATGTTTTCTTCATATTCTTCTTTTGTGCAAAGTCCCTCATTATATAAAGACTTCGGGTCTATAAAAAGAATGTTTCCCGCAAAAGCAGATGCCGAGCAATAGGGAGAATTTGCTTTGTCAACGGGATTAAAGGGCAGAACCTGCCAATAACCGAAATTCATTTCGTGAAGCTTGTCGGCAAAATACAAGCAGTTTTCGTCAAATACTCCGATACCGTAATCTGAAGGTATGGAGGAAATGTGCATAAGCACACCTGATGCTCTGTTTTTTAACATTTGTATCATTGTCCTTTATAAAAGTAATTAATAGGTATTTTAACATAATGGGTTTTTATTGACAATACATTTTTTAATTGTTATTATAAATTATATACAAAATTTATAATTCATCGGGGGTTTCGTTATGCTTAATGACAAAAAATACAGGCTTTCTTTCACCGCAGAGGCAGAGGAACTGGTAAGCAAGATGTCGCTTAAAGAAAAAGTTGTTCTGCTTGCAGGTCACTGCAAGTGGTATCAGAGTATGGGAATAGGAAGCTATAATTCATTCCCCTACGGTGCGGGCGGTAACGACAGGCTGGGAATAAGTCAGATGCTGTTCTGTGACGGCCCCAGAGGCTGTGTCAGCGGAAATTCCACCTGTTTCCCTGTTTCTATGGCAAGAGGTGCCACATTTGACCCTGAGCTTGAAGAAAGAGTAGGTACGGCTATTGCCAAAGAAATCAGAGCAAACGGCGGTAATTTCTACGGCGGCGTTTGTATAAACGTACCCTATAATCCCGGCGGCGGCAGAAGTCAGGAAACCTTCGGTGAGGATTCCCGTCATATAGGAAAAATGGCTTCGGCACTGGTGAAGGGTGTGCAGAGTGAAAGTGTTATTGCCTGCATCAAGCATTTTGCTTTCAACAGTATGGAAAATTCCCGCTTCTGGGTAAATGTAAATGCGGATAAAAGAACCGAGAGAGAAATATATCTCAGACATTTCAAAGAATGTATCGATAACGGTGCCGCGGCTGTTATGAGTTCGTATAACAGATATCTCGGACACTTTAACGGAGCAAATAATTATCTTCTGCGTGATGTGTTAAAGGGTGAATGGGATTTTGACGGCTTTGTGGTTTCCGACTTTTTCTTCGGTCTTCATAACACCTCGGGCGGTATGAATGCAGGTCTTGATGTGGAAATGAACATCAGAAGAAAATATACCTACACCAATATAAAACGTGCTCTTAAAAAGGGAAAAATAACTATGCGTCAGATAGATGAGGCGAGTGTGAGAATAGTAAGAACCATTCTTGCCGCTGAAAATGCAAAGGGAGATAAGGTTTATCCCCCTGAGCTTATTGCCTGTGATGAACATATTGCCCTTGCAAAAGAGGTTGCCGAAAAGAGTATAACACTTATTAAAAACAAAAACGGACTTTTACCCCTCAATGTTAATAAAGTCAGAAGCATAGCCCTTGTAGGGGATCTTGCGGATGAAGAAAACATCGGTGACAACGGTTCAAGCCAGGTACATCCGCCTTATATCGTAACGGTAAAACAGGCAATAGAACAAAATTATCCCGATGCGCATATGACATATATTCCCACTTCGGAAGTAAAAGACCGTCATTACATAATTGAACACGCAGATGCCGTAATTACCGTGTGCGGTATGAAGCATTCCGATGAGGGCGAATACATAGTTGTTATCGGCGGCGACAGAAAAGACCTGGGACTTAAGAAAAAAGAAGTAAATATGATTAAGGAAGTATCTTCCCTTAACAAAAACAGTATTGTTGTGCTTATGGGCGGCAATATGATAAGAATGAGCGAATGGCACGAAGATGTAAACTCCGTTCTTTTTGCCTATTACCCCGGTATGGAGGGCGGCACTGCCATAGCTGATATTATATTCGGCAAAGTAAACCCCGGCGGTAAGCTCCCCTTCGTTATAGGTAAGGATGATAAGGACTTCCCCGAAGTAAAATGGCAGACCTTAGAGCAGGACTACGGCTATTTCCACGGTTACAAAAAGCTTCTTGAAGATGAAAAAGAAGAAGATTATTCTTACGGCTTCGGTCTTTCATATACTCAGTTTGATATTTCCGAGCCCGTACTGTCTTTTGCTGACGGTGAAAGAGCAGAATTTACTGTAAGCATAAAAAATACAGGCGATCGTGAAGGCAGCGAAACTCTGCAGCTTTATATAGGATATGAAAACAGTGCAGTAAAAAGACCTGTGAGAGAGCTGTTTGATTTTAAGCGTATGTATCTTAAAAAAGGCGAAAGTGCCGAGGTAAAGCTTAGTGTAACAAAACAGGAGCTTTCTTATTACGGAAAAAACGGATTTGTAACCGAAGACATAAATTATATTGCATTTATCGGCAACAGCGAAAAAGATGCAAGAAAACATAGTCTTGAATTCACATTCAAATCATAATTTATCGAACTGAAAATTCGATAAATTATGAGATAATAGAGAAAAGATAAAAGAAATGGAAGGCGTAAACGCCTTGTTCCGCTGCGCTCTATTTAAAATGCCGACCGCAGGTCCCGATTCTATTATCCATTATCTATTATCTTTTATCTTCATAATTTGAATGGCTATCGCCTTTCAAATTATGATTTCTTTGGTGTATTATGAATAAAAATAATTTTTCTCCCGACATTTATTTTCGGGAAATGTATGACAACAGAATATCGCCCTACGAAAAAGCCGACGGTGAAGATGTGCTTAAGGTCGGTGAAGGTATAAAGGAAAAAGCAAGGGAAATTTTTGCACTTCATAAAATTCCTTTTAAGTCAGAGGAGCTTTCCCCCACTGTGCTGAAAACGGAAAAGCGAAAAACTTATGTGATAAAAACCATTTCCGTCCGGATATGCAAAAACTGGAATATGCTTTGTTATATGCTTATTCCCGAAAAAAGCAACGGCACGGGTGTTGTAGCTGTTCCGGGGCACGGTTATGGGGTTCGGCAGATAATAAGGCAGAGTAAAAACGGCAGGTACCGAAGGATAAATTTTATTGATAATTATCAGAAAAATTTTGCCGAGGAGCTTGCTTTAAGAGGTAATACTGTTATTGCCTTTGAGCCTGTGGCATTCGGAAAAGCAAGACTTAAAAAAGACAGTAAAAAGCCCTTTTATATTTCCTCCTGTGAAACGGTTTCAATGCATTCGCTGATGTACGGCTTCACTACGGCTTCGCTTCGTATTTATCAGGCGCAAAAATGCATTGATATACTTGAAAAAGAAGGATTAAAGCATTTTGGTATTATGGGCATATCCGGCGGCGGTCTTGTGGCTTTATATACATCGCTTCTTGATAACAGAATTGAAAAAACCGTTATATCAGGCTATGTAAATACCTTCGGAAGCAGTGTTCTCAGTATGTGGCACTGCCCCGATAATTATATTCCCGGTATACTTGAAGCGGGAGATATGTACGATTTTGCTTCGGCATTGGCACCGAGAAAACTGCTTCTGGAGTGCGGAAAAAAGGATAAGCTTTTCCCGATAGAAGCATCACAAAAAGCTGTTGAAAAAATAAGTAAGGTCTATGAAAGCCTTGGTGCAAAAGAGAATTTTACCGTTGATATACATAACGGCAAGCATCAGGTTTCGGGAAGACTTGCGTTTGATTTTTTTAGTAATAATTAAAGGATAATATTTATGAGAGAATTTATTTTCGGTACAGACTGGTGGACAGATTGTGATGACCTTGCGGCAATGAGAATACTTCTTCGCGCCCATAAAAAAGGCGAAGTCAAACTGCTGGGTGTGGGCATAAATGCCTGTATGGAATATTCCGTTGCGTCAGTTGACGGCTTTATAAATCTTGAAGGAGTAAAAAACATTCCTCTGGGTATAGATCTTAAGGGCACTGATTTTGAGGGAACTCATTTTAAGTATCAGAAAACACTTTCTGCTTTTGCCGTAAATTATAAAAAGAATGAGGACGCCGAGGATGCAGTAAAGCTTTACAGACGGCTTCTTGCGGGCTCGGCAGGTAATGTTGAAATAGTTGAAGTGGGTTTTTTACAGGTGTTCTCCGGGCTGCTTTTAAGCGGCAGTGATAGCATCAGCGAAAAAACGGGACTTGAGCTTGTGAAAGAAAAAGTAAAAAAAGTCTGGGTAATGGCAGGTAAATGGGACGAAGACGGCGGAAAAGAGCATAATTTCTGCAATAATCACCGTTCACGCTGCGGCGGAGCAGTATTCTGCGAGCTTTGCCCCGTTCCCGTAACCTTTTTGGGCTTTGAAACAGGTGTAAATGTTATTTCGGGAAATAAACTGGAAAAAGATGATTTTCTTTATACGGCATTCTCCGAACACGGTTCTGCTGAGGGCAGATGCTCCTGGGATCCGCTCACGGCACTTCTTGCCCTTATCTGTGACGAAGAAAAAGCAGGCTACAAAGCTGTTTCGGGCAAAGCAAGTCTTTCAGAAGAAACAGGACAGAATTATTTTACAGAAGATATAAAGGGTCTGCATAAATATGTTATCCCCCTATATGACAGCAAGTATTATCAGGATATGATAAACGATATTATAAATTGAGGTCTGTTATGAAAGCATACAAAAAAGTACTTTTAGGAATATTTATTTCTCTTCTCTGTCTTCTTATCACAGCAGGTGCTGTATTGCTGTATCTTATGATACCAACGGTAACGGTGGATTTTTCTCAGCAGAGTGAGCTTACAGGCAGGGCATCGGGCTTTTTATACGGCTTTGCCGAAGAGGATATACCGACTGCGGAAATTGCCGAAAGCATCGGCATAAACTCTCTTGCAACCAAAACCGCAGGCGGACTTCAGCATCCCATAGGCGATGTAAGAAATGTTTCGGAAACTTTTCTTGCCGGCGGCGGCGAAATGCTTATGGTATACACTCAGGATATGTATGATACCTGGTATTACGAGCTTGATTCATTGGAAGAATACAATAAAAAAGTAAAAACCACTGTTACAGAAATGGCATCTTCCGATTATGCCGACAGTCTTGTTTACTGTATATATAACGAAATGGATAACGGTGCGTGGCTTGGTAACTTCTGGGAAGAAGAAAACAGATTCAAGTTTTATGATGCATGGAAGGATACATATAGCTTAGTAAAAAGTATTGATTCCGATGCAAAAATTGCAGGTCCCGGCCACTGCGGATATAATTATGATTTTATAAAAGAATTCCTTTCTTACTGCAAGGAAAATGACTGTATGCCCGAGGTTGTGGTGTGGCACGAATTGAGCGATCAGTCAATTTATTGGATGGAAAGTAATTTTGAGGGTTACTATTCCATATGTGATGAGCTTGGTATTGAAAGACTTCCCGTGTGTATTTCCGAATACGGTCTTATGAAAACAAACGGCATTCCCGGTGAAAGTGTAAAGTGGATACAAAGACTTGAGAAACAGGATGCCTACGGTTGTGTTGCCTATTGGCGACTTGCAAACAATCTTTCTGATACCGTTGCAGACGATGTTACACCCAACGGCAACTATTGGGTATATAACTTCTATGCAAAAATGAAGGGCAAGGAGCTTAAAGCCGAAGAATGGGATATGATGCATTCCAATATAGGCAATTACCTTAAAGGCAAATATCCCCTTATGAACAAAGGCTTTATTGCACTTTCTTCTTATGATGAAAATGAAGAAAAGCTTTATATACTTACCGGCGGCAGTGAAAAGAACAGTAAGATAAAAATAGAAAATCTTGAAAACAGCGCATATAAAAACGGTGATAAGGTAAGTGTTAAAATAAGCTGTGTTGACTATAAAGGTCTCGGCGGTGCCGTAAATGCTCCTGTTTTATGCGAGATTAAAAATGTGACCGTAAAAGGAAATTCTCTGTCTTTTACAGTGCCTTGCGAAAGAGAAAGTCAGGCATTCTTTGTTGAAATAACAAAGGGGGAAGCCGAAGAATATCAAAATACCGCAGGTTTACTCAGATACGAAGCGGAAGATGCTGTCCTTTCTTCTGAGCTTACCCCCACCGATGCAGTGGCTTATGCTGTAAGTGAAGGCAAATGTGTTAAGGGTATTACGGCGGAAAAGAATATTACTTTTAAGGTAAAAGCTCCCGAAGCGGGTGAATATAAGCTCAGTATGGTTTATTCAAATGTCAATACAGGTGACATCGGCAGAGTAAGTACATATGTCACTTTATATATCAACGGCGAAAGCACTACAGTAAAATGTCCTTCAACTATAAAAGAAGACTGTATGGAATGTGTAAGCTTTACAGTAAATCTTAAAAAGGGAAATAATTCAATTACCGTAAGACCTGAAGATAATAAGACAATAGCCATTGATTTTATTGATATAACTCCTGATAAAGACGAAGAAGTTTATTTTGAAAGGCTGACTTCAGGAAATGCCGATATAAACGAAAACGCATATTCTCTTTTTATCCCCGAAGACGGTTTTTATAAGCTTGCCGATTTGACTGATGACAGCAAAATCGCAATAAACGGAACTGAAATTCAAAGCGGCGGTGACGGTGTATACTATTTCGGCAGAGGCTATAATAAAGCGGTACTTCCCGAAAATGCAACATTTACGGCAGTTACCAAAGAAGAAAGAGAAGTATATCTTGAAGTTACCCCTTCCGACGTAACTCTTATCGGCGGAGCTACAAACGAAGAAAATAACAACACTTCAACAGGCAGACACATAGGTTGGATATCTTCCGATACAGGCAGTAATATAGAATTCACCGTAAATGCCGAAAAAGAAGGCTGTTATGCTTTTACTATAGAATATGCCAACAACGAAGAGGGCGGTTATCACGATTATAACGTTGACCTTGTTGAAAGATATATAACCGTATCAATAAACGGTATAAAGCAAGGAAATTATTTCTTCAGAAGTACTTATTGCTGGGATAATTATAAAACAAAAACAATTGTGCTTTATCTCGAAGAGGGTGAAAATAAGCTTACCTTCGCCAATGACGGAAGCTATTCCTTCAATGACGGTGTAACCTATGCGCCCAATATCGGAAAAATTACGGTAAATTATTCAGGATCCTGAAAAGAGGCTTTGTTATGATATGTGCCATAGGTGAGCTGCTTATTGATTTTGTGCAGACTAAAGAAAATGAATTCGGGTTTCCCGTTCTTTCCGCTGCTCCGGGCGGCGCGCCTGCCAATTTTTTGTCGGCAGTAAAAAAACAGGGGACGGACGCCGCTTTTATAGGAAAAGTCGGTGACGATGCCTTTGGAAATAAGCTTATATCTACCCTTGAAGGCAAGGGTATTGATGTCAGCGGGATAGTAATTGATCCCGAAGTGTTTACAACACTTGCCTTTGTTACACTTTCTGCAGAAGGTGACAGAAGTTTTTCTTTTGCCCGAAAACCCGGCGCAGATACAATGCTGAGCTTCGGAGACATTGACCTGAAGCTTATTGAAAAGTGCAGTATCCTTCATTTCGGTTCGCTTTCATTTACGGATGAGCCCTCAAAAGGAAGTGTGCTTAAAGCTGTGGAATACGCCAGAAATAAGAAAAAAATAATAAGCTACGATCCTAATTACAGACCGAGCTTATGGAAAAATGAAGAAACTGCAAGAAATAATATGCTTGAAGGCTTTAAGCTTTCGGATATTGTAAAACTGAGTAACGACGAAGCAGAGTTTATTTTCGGCTTATCCGCAGAAGATACAGCCGAGCTTCTTTTGACTGAATACGGCTGTTACCTTGTGTTTGTTACATTGGGCGAAAAAGGATGCTACTGCAAAAGTAAAGCGGGCAGCTTTTACACTAAAAGCGAACAGGACGTAACACCGAAAGACACCACAGGCGCAGGGGATATTTTTACAGGCACCGCAGAAGCACTGATACTTCAAAGCGGAAAACAGCTTTGTGAACTGTCTTTTGAAGAACTTAAAACTATCACAACAAAAGCCTGTACAGCGGCTACATTATCAACCCTGCAGCATGGCGGAATGCTGTCATAAATTATCAGAGAGCCGCAAGTGGCGCAAAAATCACCCTATTTGGCGCACAAATAAAAATAAAGGTATCCTTGAATATCACAGTGTGATATTTAGGATACTTTTTTTGCTCTCTTTTTACCGATAAATTATGATTTGCTGTTGCTTTGTTGTGTTTTGTATGATAATATACACATATACCATATACCACACAAGTCTGATATCATACAAGGAGAATTCTTATGACCGAGAAAAAAATACATAAAACAGAAGACCGCAGAGTAAAAAGAACCAAGAGGGTTTTACGTGAATGTCTGTTTAATATGCTTGAAGAAAAAAGCATTGACGATATAACCGTAAAAGAGCTTACCGAGGCGGCAGATGTAAACCGTTCAACCTTTTATTTTTATTACAATGATATCAAAGATATGATGCGTCAGATACAGGATGAAATATTTGATGTCTTTGAAAACACCGTAATAAAACCGCAGGCAAGTTTTTTTACAATAGACGATTTTACAAGCTACTGTGTGCGCTTTTTTGAATTCTGCAAAGAATATGAAAAGATATGCAAATTTGTCGTAAATAACGATCCCAACAATTTTCTTGCAAAAAAGATAAAAACTTCATTACTCGAACATATACCCGATTCAAAAAAGGTATACCCGCTTAGTGATCCCAAATGTTATCTTACAGGCTTTGCGGTATCTGCCATATGGCAGACCGTTATTCAATGGATGAATGACGGAATGAAGGTTCCCGCCGATGAAATGGCAGGTTTTGTTGTAAAGGTATATTTTTACGGAGGCAGAACTCTTCTTGTTTCAAGCCAAGAGCAATTTCCCTCTTGAACTTGCCTGAAATATATATTATAATTATTTTGTTAGATTATACTTTACCATACGGAGGTATACAAGATGAATAAAAGGTACGGAAAAATAATAAGTGTTTTTCTCAGCATTGCGCTCATATTTGCTTTCAGCAGTGTATGTGCATATGCATTAAACGCAAAGGGCAGCGGCACCGAGGCTGATCCTTATCTGATAACAACTGCTTCCGAGCTTAAAGGCTTTGGCGAAGCTGTTGCCGACGGAGATGATTTTGCGGATAAATATATCGTTCTTAACAGCGATATCACAGTGGATGACACATTCCTGCCCATAGGCACGAAAAACGCTCCCTTCTCAGGAATATTTAACGGTAACGGTCATACCGTTTCAGGTATTTCGTTTGATTGTGACTATGCAGGATTTTTCGCTTACACAAAAAATGCCGTTATCTCTGATCTTACCGTAAGCGGTAACATTTTTGCAATTGATTATGCAGGCGGTATTGCAGCATATGCCGATAACACTGTTATCGAAAACTGTATAAGTGATACATATATATACGCCGATAATTATGCAGGCGGTATTGCAGGCTATATAAAATCAGGTAAAATTTCAGATTGTTCCACAACTTCAACTCTGACAATTATCGGTTATGAAGAATATGTAGGCGGTATTGCAGGCTCAAGCGGTGCCGATATAGAAAACTGTACCAACAACGCATATGTTCAGGGTGCTAAAAACACAGGCGGTATTGCAGGAACAAGCTCTGCAGATATTTTATACTGTACAAACACCGTAAGAGTAGAAGCAAGCGCGAACAACTGCGGTGCTATAGCAGGTTACACAAGCGGTTCGGTAAAATATTGTAAAAACACAGGCGGTATCATTGGCTCAGGCAAAACAGGCGGTATCGTTGGCGTAGGCTCCAATGCCGAAATTGCAGAATGCCTGCAGCAGGGATCTGTTACTGCATCAGATGAATATGCGGGCGGTATAGCAGGTTACCTTACAGGAGGAAAACTCAGTGACTGTATCTGCACAGCGGATGTATACTCTTCATCAGATTTTGCAGCAGGTATTTTCGGCAGTGCATCATCAACCGAAATTGCAAGATGCTTATTCACAGCAAGTGCAACAGCCCGTAATTCCACAGATGCGGCAATCGGTGCTCTGGTAAGCGGTAATGTAAATTCCTGTTATTTTGACAATTCAAAAGAATCAAAAGCTTTTGCAGCAGGCACAGCTCCGGCAGGTGCTTACGGTTTGAATGCCTCTGAAATGGTAACTGCATCAAGCTACTCAGGCTGGGACTTTAATAAAGTCTGGGATATCAACGAAGTTCACGCTTCTTATCCTCTTCTCAGAAATATCGGCTTCCATACACTTTCATTTGTATCCGAAACAAAAGCTACCTGCACCGAAAACGGTATCAGAACAGAAATCTGCTCACTTTGTGCAGAAACTATTGTAACTGAAACTGAAGCGTTCGGTCACGATTATAAAATTGTTTCTCTTAAATATGCATCCTGTATGGCTCCCGGTTATACCGACAGAGTATGCAACACCTGCGGTGATGCGGTAAGCGAAACTGTTGAAGCACTGCCTCATACAGATGCCGACGGAAACAAAATCTGTGATGAATGCGAAAAAGACCTTAATGCAAAGCAGGATACAGAAAAAGAAAAGAATCTTTTTGAAAAAATCGCCGATTTCTTCAAAAAAATCATTGATTGGTTCAGAAGTCTTTTCAAATAAAAAACATATATTTAATACCTGAAAGATAAAGCATCGTTATACGGTGCTTTATTTTTTATTATATGCAAATTGCTCGCATTGTGAGCAATTTGCATATAACAAGAAACACCTACAGCCCTCAAGATTGGGGGTAGGGGAAGTCGGAGGCCCAAGC
>JAZSRT010000053.1:0-8560 GCA_045538645.1 Acutalibacteraceae bacterium
GGGAGAACGCTCTCTCACGGAATGGACATTCACCCCCGGAAGTCTTAAATGGCTCAGTGATGAAATCCACGCTGCGGAAACTACGGCAGGCGATAAACCGATTTTTGTTTTCCAGCATCCTCATCCCTTCGGTACTGTGTACGGAAGCACAATATGGTGTACACCTCAGCTCAATCCTGTATTTTCAGGACACAACAAAGTAATTAATTTTTCCGGACACTCACATTTCCCGTTTAATGATCCGAGAAGCATCAATCAGACATCATATACCTCGGTCGGTGTAGGTGCTATGGCACGGTTTGAACTTGATAAAAACTACATAATAGGTCAGCATCCGGAGAAATATGAGGATGCCGCACAATTCTGTGTTGTTGAAGCAGATAACGACGGAAGTGTACGTATCAGAGGCTATGATCTTTTATCAGACACATTTTTCTGTGATTACTATATCGAAAACGTAAATTCTCCCGACACATTCGCATACACATATAAAAATATGAAAGCTCATGACAAGACTCCCGAATTCCCCGAAGATATACACGCCGAAGTAAGTCTTACAGAAAACGGCGATTACAGAATTTCTTTTACAGAAGCCACAGTACCTCAGAGATATATTGTACACGAATATGATGTATTGATAGAAGATGAAAACAAAAAATCGGTATATAACGATAATTTCATTGCCGCCTATTATATCATCGACGAGAAAAACACACAGGATTTCACCGTTTCACAGGATATTCTGGAAAAAGGAAAAACCTACACTCTCACCGTAACGGCAGAAAGTGCATATCACCTTTATTCTGAGCCTGTGACAATTCCCTTTACCGTATCCGTAAAATAAGCAAACAAGAAAACAGCTTCGCCGTACGCCCGCGGCGAAACGCTTTCGAATAGTCCATCCCCGAGCGAAGCACAGCTGAGCATTCACAGGGACATATAATCTTTTTACTTTATAGAAAGGAATTTCCTATAAAGAAAAAATACCTGCAATCGGAACACTGATAGTTCGATTGCAGGTATTTTCAATTTATGATAAAATTTGGGGCTTGAATATCGCTGTGTTTGCCGATACAAAAAGGTTTCCGAAAAGCAAATCGCTGAAATTGTTAACTGTTATTTCCTGAGGAGCAACAACGGGGTACTCTGCATTATAAGACGAGGTAAGATGCTTTGAATTAACCATGGAGAAAACAAAATTCATTCCCACACTGTGAACAAAGAAGCCGTCAATTTCAACTCTCTGAGGCATATAGCAGGTATAACCGAAATCATGGTCCTCAGAATTTTCTGCGTTGATAATATTGTTAGTTATACCCGTGGGATAGAACTTACAGTTACGGATAATAAGGTCACCGTTCCAGGTTGAACCGTAGTCTGCACGAAGATCAACAAAGCTTGAGGATACAACAGTTGTATTCTCAATAAGAGCAGTACCCATACCTATCAGCTTTATTCCGTGATGACCGAGAACTGAGTTTTTAACTGTTGCGTTAAGAACACCCTGATGTGCGTCAAAGCGGGAGAATGCACAGCCGTCATAAGTAAGATTCTTGCAGTAGTTTGTGCCTGCAATTCCCCAATAATCGCCGTTTGTTATATCGTTTGTCTGCTTACAGTTAATAAACTTTGCATTGACTGCCGTTGCGGCACCTATATCATAAGTACCCATTTGTACGGATGTACCTGCAGAGCCTATTGTTGCATACTTTTTATGACCTGTAAATGTGCTGTTCTTTACTGTTACATCAGCACAGCAGGAAAGGCTGACAAAAGCCGAATAGGGTGCTCCCGTTCTGCCCTCATTAATAACGTCATGATATATGCCGTCAATAACGGTATTTGAACGTCTTACCTGAATACCTCTTGTATAGTAGGTGTATTCGGAGGGAGCAGCGTTTGCAATAGTTGTGAATCGTCCGCCTTTTACGGTTAATGTTTCGGTATCAACGGGATAAGCGGTAGCACCTGTGATTGCATCAAAGTCCCAGATAAGAGGAGTGTCGGGTGAAATATTTCCGTTTTCATCAACAAGTATAACATCTGTCTGATTGCTGCCCGAATTCTGGTTTGCACCCTTGCGGATATAACGCTTTACATTGGAATCAGTAAGCACCACAAGGCTTTTGCCGGAAAGTATTGTGCCTATGTTGGTGGCATCAATTTTAAGAGGAGAAACCTTATCGGTTATGGAATAGGAGCCTTCAGAGGGAGCAATATTGAATATCCATGCACCTATTTTTTCAACGTTTGTGTCATCAATTATGAAACGTGCGGTTGACCAGTCGGTATTGGTCTTGATGTTAGCGGTTCTGTTTGCTCCGCCGATGTAATATGTTGCGGTTTCGTTTGCAAGTACACAAAAGCCGTTCTCGTTTGCATATTCGTGGGTTTTTACAATAGCTTCAAAGTCATCAGCCTTGCCGTCACCTATTGCCCCGAACTGCTCATAGGTTACATAATCTGTGAAGGTTTTATTATATTCATAACCGTCTTCAAAGTTAAAAGTACCCTCGGCAACCTGCAGAACTTCATCTGCGAAAGCTGCAATTCCTCTTGAAATTCCCGTTTTGGTGCTGCCCGTGATATAAACGTTGCCGTTTTCAACCTTGAGGCTGAAGCTATCGGTATCGGTAAGAGCCTCGCTGATTATAAAGCATTTGTCGGCAGCATCTTCTGTTATTGCAATCTCTTTACCGCAAGCTTTATGAAATTCATTGTTCAGAGTTTTAGCTGCATTAAAGTACAAAGAATCCTCTGCACTGTCGGGAGTAACAATGATATATTCGTCAACAGACACACCGTTTACGGTTATGTCACTCAGAGGTCTCACAATATACGGACTTTCGTAGTTACCCTGTGAAAGCTCGTATTTCAGCACCGATTCAGAGAAAAACTGCGAAAGCGGAGCCGGTAACATAGAAACAATGCACATAAACACCGCAATTATTTGTGAAAACATTTTTATTTCCCCCTTAAAACTTTTTTTCTGTAATAACTACCGTTACTATTATATCTTTCAGGCTGAAGTTTTGCAAGAGTCAGAATAAACATACATGCCTTATTTTTTTACTTTATGCTTCTTTCTTATTCTGCACACAGCTTTTTATATACATCTGCATTTGAAAACTGTATAAAATGATTTATTTTCACACTTTTATATTGAAAAAATCAGGAAACGGTTTTGTAATAAACAGAATCTGAAAACAAAACCGCCCCTGACAGCCTCCGCTGAACCAGTAACCATTTCCCAAAAATGAAAAAACTATGATTTTGGATATATTGAGATAACTATATCAATAACAAAGATAAATACAACTTCCGTTTGTTATTACACTGCTTCATTACCTGGGTGCAGGCATCGTTTTGTTGTGAATCCATATAAAATAAATGTTATTTTTTTAGTTATTTTGTGCATATATACACCTTCCTGTTTTATGATAAAATGAAAAAAAAGATGTAAAGAGGTGTTATAATGAAAGAAATGACAGAAAAAAAGAGAAAAATTATTTCTTTTGCAGGAACGGCACTCAGTCTTATTCTTCTGCTTGTATCCCTGCGATTTTATCACCGCGAATATCTCCCATGGACTAATTTAGGCTTAGCCTATACCCTTGCCGCGCTCTCATGCCTTGCTTTTTGTGCTTTGACGGTATTTACCTTACTGTTAAAAGAAAAAAGTATTCCGAAAATCATAATTAAAGCTTTTATTTCCACATTGGTTTATGTGCTTGTCCTTTTTGTTCTTACACTAATTCTCAACAATGTCTTGGGCCTGAACGGACATCTTGACAGTATCCTTTATGAGATGCCTTCAAATCAATTTGCAATAACGATAACCTATGTTGTTCTCGGTTTAATGACAAGTATCGTTCTTTGTGTATTTCTGAAGCATTTTTTCAAGATAAAAATATTACCCGTTATTCAGGCAATACTTATTATACTTCCCGGCATTTACGGAATTGTTGAGCTTAATGATATTATTCCTTCTTTTGAAAACTTGTATCCCGCCTACCGGGTTTTTGCTTCTCAGGGCGGCACCAAGACTGCAGATAAAAATATTTTTTACGATTTTAATTATTCAACTCAGAAGCTTCAGCCCTATGATAATCTCGGCACGGATACAGAGATGAGTATTTCTCTTGCAAAAAATGAGCGTGAGGCTTTCCAATTAGCGGTATATTCCGATAAAAAAGACAATAAAATAAGTATCACCTGCAGCGACTTCTCCAATGAAAAAGGCGAAAGCATCCCCGTGAGAATTTTCAGTGAAAGATTTGTGGAAGTTCCGATGTACGGTACAAATAAATTTACCGATATGTATCCCGACGGACTTATTCCTCTTTCAGAGGAAAACAGCATTGAACTCACAAAGGATGAGCTTGCAATATTTTATATTGAAACCGTAAGTGAAAAAGAGACTTCTGCCGGGGAATATACAGCAACTCTCAGTCTTTATGACGAAAACGGCAATGAAATCCTCTCCAAAGAAGTAAAGGCTGAAGTCTGGGATTTTGTCCTCGAAGAAGAATACTTCTCCGAAAGTGCAATGGGTCTTTTCTCCGGAGCTTTCTGGGAGCTGATGGGCTATGAACCGGCAGGATACGGAGGAAACGGCGGTCTGAGGGAACCGCTTGACGATGAACGGCAGAAAGTTTATGAGCAATATTATAATTTCCTTCTTGAGCATCATATAAGTGCGTATGTGCTGCCCTATGATATACTTGATGAGAGAGCAGATGCCTATATGAGCAACCCTGCCGTTAAGTCCTTCCAGATTCCCTACACCGAGGATGAAGAATTATTAAAACAGTATTATGAAAAAGTTACATCCAATGAAGAATGGGCTGGAAAAGCTTACTTTTATCCCATTGATGAGCCTAAGGATGAAGAGGCATATAACAGATATACCGAAATGACAGATTATCTGGCAAGACTGTATCCCAGCTACAATATGGTTACTCCCTTCTTTGTCACCGATGTTGAAATAGGCGGAACAACATATTCCTCCGCAGAGCTTCAGAGTGAAAAAAGCTCAATTTTATGTCCCATTTCAAATATTTTTGATGAAGAAGATTTCAACCGGAAGCTGTACAGTACTCTTGAGGAAAATGAAAATTCAAAACTCTGGTGGTATGTATGCTGCGGCCCCACAGGCGAATACAATAATCTCTTTATACATCTGGATGCAATACGCCACAGAATTTTATTCTGGCAGCAATATGAGAGAGATGTTGATGGCTTCTTGTACTGGAACAGTATTTATTGTGACAAGGGAAATCCCTGGGAAACCTCAAAAACCTGGGACAAGTATGAATCTGCAGGTGACGGCTGTCTGATATATCCCGGCAAGTATATGGATATAGATGAACCCGTGGCAACGTTAAGACTTAAAAATGTGGCAGACGGTATGGAGGATTATGCTTATCTTCGCCTTTGTGAAAAAATCAAGGGAAGCGAATGGGTGGATCAGAAAATTCTTGAAATAACCGATTCTCTTACAAGCTACACTACCGATGATGCATTGCTTCAGAATGTGCGAAAAGACATGGCAAAAGCCATCACTGAAGCACAATAATACTTTTGTGAAGCACAATAATATTTTTCTGTGTTTCAATTTTCTTAAACTCAAATATATGTCCATCCTCGTATATATAGGGTTACAGAGGACAGTAAAAGAGTCAATGCTGAGAAAATTTCTGCATTGACTCTATTTTTTGTGTATCGGTAACGAAAATCAAACTATTATATATTGTTGGAATCTATTATCAAAAATTGAAATGCGGAATATTTTTATATTCATTTGGTATTTTCCATCCGATGTTTTTTATAAATACAGATTTCTGTTCAGGAAAAACATACTCATTCAGATAATCAATGAAATCGGCTTCATTAAAACAAAAACCGGCACCGAACCTGTATTTTTCTGCATCAGGGCTTGTATTGAGCCATTCGTGACAGAATTTAAGACAGTATTCATCAAGATTATCTGCAACTTCATCCGGCACCAGATATAACATAAATTCTCTGTCGGCACTTAATATTATTTTTGTCATTTAAACATCCCTTCAGTGATATTATGCGCATCAATTATATCAAAGTCAAATCATAGGTTCGAGTACAACCAAGTCCTAAAATGGCTGTCTCGTACTGTAAATATATATTTGAGGCATAAGAATACTACTATTATATCTTTCGGATTGAAGCTATAACCCGTCCACAATTTGATTTCAGGTAATCAGGCAAGCTATTCGCTATTTTTTCAGATTCGTCTTGCTTTCCTTCAATTGCGCACAAAATAGCCATTACGTAATTCCTTTGTGGGTTTTCTGCCGGATTAAATTTATAAGACTTTTCCAGAAATTCACGTGATTTCTCATATTGCTGACAAGACAAATATACGGTGCCCATATCATAACAGATTTGAGCCATATTTTCCGTTTTTACAGTATCGCTTTCATTTTCGGAATACAGTGCAAGAGCTTTACCATAATAAATTAATGCTTTTTCGTTTTCTGATTTTCTCTGCGCAAACTTAGCAGTGCGGTAATAAGGATGAAGACCTATCAGAAACTTATAATCAGCGTTATATTCCGACATATTTTCATAGTATTTATTCATTTCTTTTTCATTTTCAAGGCACTCATAGCAAAATCCGATAAAATATGAAAGCGCAAAGCAATCAGCATCGTTCGAGGAAAATTGTTCAAGCATAAGAAGTTTCTCCAACCCGCCGTTAAAGTCACGCTGCGATATCCTTATCAAAGCTGCAGTAAGATGAATCTGAGCCTCCGGTGACTCTTCAAAAGCCGATGTGAAAATTTTTCCAAATGCTTTTTCGTGTGTTTCACGCCACATTTTATAATTATCGTTATCTAAGGCATATTCCTGCAACAGATAACCGAATTCATTTATATCCATATAATTCACCTCAAAAACATTGTATCAACTGCCGATAAAAATGTCAATGTCATACGCTTGTGCACTGACGCTCCGTTAATTTATGACAGCAACATTCAGAATCATTGTTGCCCTGCATCTCCTGAAAACTCCCTTGGCTCTAAAGGGACGGGACTATGACAAGCTAAAAGAAGAAAACAATCCTGAAAGGATAACTTAATTTATAATCGTGCGAAGCACGCACCGACGGGGCGGATGTTGTGCCTGTACCCCGAAGCGATACATATAAATTACAAGTTTGCACGGAGAGGGACGGTGAGACAGTAAACAGCCACATACGGGCAGTTAACTCAAGGTGGCAAAGATTCGATGCACAAATTCAGACATAAAAAAATACAGATACTCAAAAAAGTATCTGTTATATGTAACGGATATCAACCCTTTTAGTTTTTCATTTTACTTTCTATTGTTATACAGGATGAAGTCAACATCCTTTGTATTCTACCACAAAGATTTCTGTATTATTTTAAAGTTTCTTCATCTATTGCATCAGAAGAATACAAAAGTTTTAACCAACTTTCAGTTTCTACACATTCTTTTCGAGCAATCTTGAATTTAGAAAGCATATCTGGTAGCCTTTGAGGATATTGAGCTTCTGAAATATTTGCAAATACACTTGATGAAGATTTACGGATTTGAAATATAGTATTAGAATTGCCTGTTTTTTCTAATGATTTACACAGTTCCTCAATCCAAATTGCTAATTCTTCAGAGTATTTCATCAAAGGATTATCTTTCATAAGCTCACCTATTACGAACAATATATCATATATGGTTAGCAAATTCAAGCTACGCAAATCAAGGCGAAGCCTTGTATGTAATCCGTCGAAGACGGAATGTAATCACAACAAAGTTGTGAATGTAATCATTTCTTTAAAAACAGTAAAATTAAAAAATATCACAAATATACTTTTTCAAAGAAATGTATGTAATCAATCCGAAGAAAATACACGCTGACACGTGATGACATACGCCTACGGCGATTACATACTCGCTACGCGAGATTACATACCAATCCTTCGGATTGGATAAAAATAAAGGACTACCGAAGTAGTCCTTTATTTTTTGGCGCCTCAAACAGGACTCGAACCTGTGACACCGCGGTTAACAGCCGCGTGCTCTACCGACTGAGCTATTAAGGCAAATCACCGGGGTATTCCCCAATGAAAAAAGTGTCGGCGACGACCTATCTTCCCAGGCGGCTGCCCACCAAGTATTTTCGGCACAACCAAGCTTAACTACCGTGTTCGGGATGGGAACGGGTGGGACCTTGGTGTTATAGACACCGACTATATGTGCTGTAAACACATACATAGTATATGCAAAAAGCTTTCGCTTATGCGCGTGGTTTTGGTGACCCGTACGGGATTCGAACCCGTGTTGCCGGCGTGAGAGGCCGGAGTCTTAGGCCACTTGACCAACGGGCCAAAAATGGTACACCTTCAGGGACTCGAACCCTGGACACCCTGATTAAGAGTCAGGTGCTCTACCAACTGAGCTAAAGGTGCGTACAGGGAATTTCTTTTGAAATACACCCTCAAAACTGAACAATGAGTGAAGAAGAACCAAGTAAAGAGGTCAAGCCCTCGACCTATTAGTA
>JAZSRT010000056.1:0-6722 GCA_045538645.1 Acutalibacteraceae bacterium
GGGGGCTCCGTAAGGGGGATTGCCGGGGGTGCCGTAAGCAGCACTGCCCGGTGCAGCGTAAGGATTATTATTCTGTGTACCGTAAGGGTTGTTATTCTGCGTGCCGTAGGGGATATTGTTATTTGCGCCGTAAGGATTCGAGTTCGGTGCAGTATAGGGATTCCCGTCAGGTGCTGCGTAGGGGTTCCCATTTGGTGCGGCATAGGGATTTCCGCCAGGCGCTGCGTAGGGGTTCCCATTTGGTGCAGCATAGGGATTTCCACCAGGTGCTGCGTAGGGGTCGCAGTATTCATAAGGTGCAAGAGGTGAATATTTAAGCAATGTTAAAAGATATATTGAAAAAACTATAGGTACAAAGTGTGCTATCACACTTATAATAAGTGCAGTTTGCTGATTTTCTGCTTTATCTCTTTTCAGTGCATCAAGAAGATCCCTCAGATACACAAATCTGAATACAGAACTGAGCACAGCAAGAACAAGTCCGATAACAGAACCTACAACAGCTGATGTAGCAGGTCCGATAAACGGAATAAAACTGATAAAAATACCCATAAATCCGCTAAGAACAGCTGCAAAAAAAGGCCCAATCAAAACACAGCCGAGGTAAATATAAAATGCTGTTTTTCTGCTTTTTATATTCAGTGCTTTATCGATTTTAGGATGAATTGAAAAATACGGCTTTGCAGTTATTTCCGATAGTACGTACATACAGAAAATATCATGGTAAAACGGTATCCAAGCCAAAGCCGCATTGTCACGGTTGAATTTTTTGCCGAGCTTATACACTGCATATGATTTTAATACATAACCTGCAAGTGCAAAAAGCAAAAAGATACACAAAGGAACGGCAATTATTCCGATGATAAATCCGATATCAAGGCTTTCGAAAAAGTCTTCAATCATATAAATAAAATTGTCAAGAAATTCAGAAATATCATAGCTGTATGAATACATAACTTATCCTCCTTTTTTATTATTTTTCACAGAGAACGTAATATCCGCATACCGGCAGAGAAAGCTCACCCGAAACATCTTTTTCTGCAAGCATATCATAATATGTTTTATCAAGGGTAATTGTTTTTGCGCAGTCTGTAAAATTAAATATAAAAATACAGCCGCCTCTTTTTCTTATAAGAACATCACGGGGATAATCAATTCCCGTATCGGGGCATATGCCGAGAGAATCAATAATATCTCCGCAGAAATCATCTGTAAAATCTTCATCATTTCTGAATGCGGCACAGTAAGCAGTTCCTTTGCCGTATTTATTCTTGGTGACACAGGGCATACCGGCATAAAAATCGGATGTATAGGTTCCCAGCACCTCTGCAGTTTCACTGTGAATAATATCACATATGTGTTGTGTCTTATAGCTTTTACCATTATACTGAGCACTGCCGGGTTTATCTTCGGGAAGAGAATCTGTTTCTTCTGCCCAAACTCCGAAAACTTCCCTGAGTTTGCCTGCAGGCAGACCGCCGAGATGCACAAGGTCATTTTTGTCGGCAACAGCAAACAGATATGTTGCAACAAAGTTTCCGCCGTTTTCAACATAAGAACAAATTCTTTCCTGAACGCCGTCACGTATCATATACATATACGGAGCTATAATAAGATCATATCCTGAAAAATCGTCGGTTTCGCTTATTATATCAACGGGAATACCCCTTGTGCTGAAGGAAGCGTGCCATTTCCGGCATTCATCAAAATAATCTCTCTTTACATTATTATAGCCGTTATAATGTGTTACTGCCCAGGAATTTTCCCAATCGCAGATAACGGCAACCCTGCTGTCTGAAAGTCCGCCCGTAACCGCACCAATCTTTTTAAGCTTTTCACCTAAAGAAGCTACCTCACGGAAAACTCTTGTATTTTCGTTTCCGACGTGGTCAACAACGGCACCGTGGAATTTTTCGTGACCACCGCGGCTTTTTCTCCACTGAAAATACTGAACACTGTCAGCACCGTATGCAATTGCAAGCATAGACCTTTGCTCGTGTCTGCCGGGCAGGGGAATTTTGTTAACATCTCTCCAGTTTACAACAGAAGGAGTGCTTTCCATAAGAAAGAACGGTTTTTTACCGCCCATAGAGCGGTAAATATCATAAATAAATGTCCACTCTGTTGCCACCTTACTGCTGTCCTCCACTTCATACGGAGGATAAGAATCATACGAAACAAGATCAAGATGCTTTGCAAGCTCCTGATAATCTATACCGTTATATGTTCCCATCATATTTGTTGTAATGGGGATATGGGGAGTGAGTTCTCTTAAGGGCACTATCTCATTTTCAAAAAATGAAATATGACTTTCCGATACAAAACGGTTCCAGCAAAGCTTTAATGCGGGGACATGGTTTTCTCCGCGGAATTTAGGTGAAGATATCTGCTCCCAGGAAGTGAACCTGTGACTCCAGAAACCGTTCCACCACTTAAAATTAAGCTCTTCAAGGTTGTTATTATACTCTTTTTTCAGCCATTTTCTGAATTCCTTCTGACAAAGCTCACAATGGCATTCGCCGGAATACTCATTTGATATATGCCACA
The DNA here is from genome assembly GCA_045538645.1 of Acutalibacteraceae bacterium. Lineage (GTDB taxonomy): Bacteria > Bacillota > Clostridia > Oscillospirales > Acutalibacteraceae > RUG806. The sequence continues at coordinate 2,548 of JAZSRT010000056.1, forward strand.
TCATCAAAGCCGGATGGTCTTTATATCTGTCGGCAAGCTTTCGGTTGATGCTCTGTACCTTTTCACGGTAAACGGGAGAAGTCAGACAGTGATTGTGACGGACACCGAATTCATTTCTGATGCCTGTTTCTGCAACACGCAGCACCTCGGGATATTTATCACTGAGCCACGGTGGTCTCGCACCCGAAGGTGTTGCAAGTACCGCTTTGATTCCGTTTTCGTGCATTTTATCAAGTATGGTATCAAGAAACGAAAAATCATATACCCCTTCTTCGGGTTCAATAAGACTCCATGCAAAAATACCGACTGTGGCACTGTTTATTCCCGCCTTTTTCATAAGACGCATATCTTCATCCCATACTTCGGGAGTGTGTATCCACTGATCGGGATTGTAATCCCCACCGTGAACTATATATCCTAAAGGTTCCATATTTGCCTCCTTGCATTTTATAATTTTATTGTATCATAAGTGAACGCAAAAAAAAATATGTTTATCTATATTAAAAAAAATAAATAAAAATCAAAAAAACACTTGACACAATAAAAAAAATGTGATATATTTTTTCTTGCGTTCGACACAGAATGCGCTGGTGTAGCTCAGTTGGTAGAGCAGCTGATTTGTAATCAGCAGGTCGGGGGTTCGAGTCCGTCCACCAGCTCCATTTTAATATATGGGAGAATTCCCGAGCGGCCAAAGGGGGCAGACTGTAAATCTGTTGTCAACGACTTCGCTGGTTCGAATCCACCTTCTCCCACCAAACAAATAAGGACTTGCGAAAGCAAGTCCTTATTTGTTTGTATTTATGTCCGCAGGACATAACATCGTTACGAGCAAAGCGAGTACTTCATTTGACAGCATGCTGTCAACTTCATTATCCGTGAAGCGGACATAAAACGAAGTCGCCTTACGGCAAACGAAGTGGCTTCGCCAATGAAGTGTTGCCCTCGGCAAACGATGTTGCACTTCGTGCAAACGGAATTTCAAACCAAATCCGTTATTGTTATTCTGCCAAAAGCCATTGAAAATCTTAGGGTTTTCGATGGTTTTTTCTTTTGTTCTGAGGACTGTCTTTGTGTCAATTTCTGACTGCAAACAGTCTTTTTTCTAACCAAATTGAAATTCTTTTCTAACAAAAGCCGTTTTTTCTTGATATTATCCAATTTCTAATGCTTTGGTAAATATGTTTACAATTTGAATTTTTGATTATTTAGAAACACACTTGATAATTTGTTAGAAAAAGTATATACTATTTCTAACGAGGTGAGACTATGGATAAAGCGACTAATTGGCAACTCATAAAAGACAGAATCAATAAATCAGAAATCGGAACGGTATTTGTTGCAACCGATTTTGTTGATATATCTGATAAAACGAGTATTAATACTTATTTAACTCGTTTAGATGAAGAAAAATTACTTAGGCGTATTATGCGAGGCGTTTACTATAAACCCGAATACAATGATTTTCTCGGTGAATTTGTTGCACCTGAACCTGATGCAGTTGCTCATGCTCTTGCCCGAAACTTTGGTTGGACTATTGTTCCCTGCGGAGATACTGCATTAAATCTGCTTGGGCTTTCAACACAGATTCCTGCTGCATGGATTTATGTGAGTGACGGTACCTACAAAGAATACACCTACGAGCAGACTACAATAAAATTCAAAAGAACAACCAACAAAGAAATATCCAAGCTATCATACAAAACCGCACTTGTGGTTCAGGCTCTGAAGGCTCTCGGTAAAGATAATGTTGACGATGCGATTTTAACAAAACTCAAAAATAATCTTACTGACAGTGAAAAGCAGGCACTTCTCACCGAAGCAAAAACGGCAACATCTTGGATATATGAGTACATCAAACTGATTTGTAGGAGTTAAATTATGCGTAACATTGCCACTATAAATGAAAAAGACCGCAAGGCTCTGTTTCAGAACACTGCGGCTAAAATGGGTCTTACAAATGCAATTGTTGAAAAAGACTTTTGGGTATGCTTTATGCTCGATTATCTTTTTCACCGTTGCGAGTGGAAAGATAGCATTGCCTTCAAAGGTGGCACAAGCCTTTCAAAATCCTACGGTCTGATCGAGCGTTTCTCTGAAGATATTGACCTTATCCTCGATTGGCGAGTTATAGGCTTTGAGCTTAACGAACCTTGGGAAGAACGCAGCAACACAAAACAGGATATTTTCAATAAAGAGGCAAACCGACGCACAGAAGAATTTTTGAGAAACACTTTTATGCCGGCAATTATTGCAGACCTACAAAAAGAGCTCAGCACATCTGTTAATTGCTACATAGATGAAACCGACCCGCAGACGGTGGTTTTTGCGTATAACCGCAGTTTTAAGGATAGCTCAATTCTCCCGGTAATCCGTCTTGAAATCGGGGCTCTTGCAGCTTGGACACCCGCCGAAGAAAGACCTGTTACACCTTATGCGGCTATTCAGTATCCGAAGGTTTTCACTCAGCCGACAACGAATATTCTCACCGTACTTCCGAAAAGAACATTTTGGGAAAAGGTTACAATCCTTCACCGTGAGGCATTCCGCCCCGAAGATAAATCTTTCCCGTCAAGATACTCACGTCATTATTATGATTTATACTGTATGATGAATTCACCCGTTAAGGATGAAGCACTTGCGGATATTGAGCTGCTTAACAAGGTGGTACAGTTTAAAGAAAAGTCTTACCGTTGCCCGTGGGCAAGATACGACGAGGCAAAAGTCGGTACAATCCGCTTAATGCCACCCGAAAGAAATCTGCAAACACTCAAAGATGACTACGAACATATGCAGAATATGATTTTCGGTGACAAACCTGATTTTGAGGTTATTCTTAAAGGTATTGAGCAGTTGGAAATAGAAATTAACACCTGTAACGGAGGAAAAAACAATGGCTAAAACTACGATTCAATCTATCGAGCCTAATATCGCTGATTTAGTAAACGGCTGGCTCAAATCATATAAAGTAGATTATAAATTGGAGCAGGAGTCTTTAAATACAGAGATAGATCAGGCTCTCAATGACTATTTCTCTAAGAATGGTGGCAAAGGTGGCAACCGTCCTGATGCTAAACTGATTTTGAAAGCTAATGACGGCAAGGATTATCCTATCCTTATCGAGTACAAAGGATATAAAGATAAGCTTGTTAAATTGGATGTTGAGGGTAACGTTGCTAACAAAACTTCGAAGAACCAGCCCGATTTTGCTAACATTAACTCTTATGCAGTAAATGGTGCAGTCCATTATGCAAATGCCGTATTGCATTACACAAGCTATACGGATGTTATTGCTATTGGTGTTACCGGATATAAAGCTGCCGACGGAAAGATTATTCATCAAATCGGCGTTTATTATGTATCTAAGAGCAATTTCGGTGTTGGTCAAAAAGTCGCTGACTATACTGATCTTTCCTTCCTCAAAAAAGAGCATTTTTCTGCATTTATTGAAAAAGTAAAGCAGTTATCTCTCCCGCAAGAAGAAATTGAAAAATTAAAAGAACGCAGAGAACAGGAAATCACAGCAAGTCTTGTAAAACTCAATAACGATATATTCAAGAGCGAAAAAGGGCTTAGCGAAAACGACCGTGTTTACCTTGTTGCCGCATCAATTATGGCAACACTCGGTGATGTTGAAAATAAAGTATATCCGCTAACCAAAGCCGAGCTTAAATCTTCTGATGAAGAAGGCGATAGAGACGGCGATATTATGATTCGAAAAATCAACTCTTTCCTCAATGCTAAAAAACTCCCTAAAGATAAGAAGGATTTGATTGTAAGAACGCTTCAAAATACGCTTACTACGGATAATATCAACAAGGTTGAAGATGGCGAAAGCCAGTTAAAACGTGTATTTATTAAAATTGTTGACGACCTCGGAATTTATTATAAAATCGGTTTGACAACCGATTTTACGGGTAAGTTGTTTAACGAAATGTATTCTTGGCTCGGTTTTACACAAGATCAGCTTAATGACGTTGTACTAACCCCTTCTTACGTCGCAACGCTTTTGTGCCGCCTTGCAAGAGTTAATAAAGACTCTTATGTCTGGGACTTTGCAACTGGTTCGGCAGGTTTGCTTGTTGCAGCTATGAACGAAATGTTGATAGATGCCAAAAATACTATTAAATCTCCCGAACAGTTGGCTCTTAAAGAAGCCGAAATTAAAGCAAATC
>JAZSRT010000080.1:0-58536 GCA_045538645.1 Acutalibacteraceae bacterium
GTTGGGGGGGTTGGGGTGGGGGGGGGGGTGGGGGGGGGGGCGGCGGTACAGGTGGTGCCGGCGGTGTGGGCGGTGCCGGCGGTGTGGGCGGTGCCGGCGGATTGTAAGCCGTTCTGCCTGCCTGCGCCAGTGCATCGCTGAACTCCCGTGCCGTTGAATATCTTTCGGCAGGATTATATGCACAAGCCTTTAACACAACTGCAGCAAGTGCGGGGGAAGCATTTGCTGGTGCGGGTATCGGTTCACCTGCAATACGGCGGTCAATAGCCGCTTTACGCTCATGATAACTGACTATCTGCTTTTCCGTTTCAATAAAAGGCAGTCTGTTTGAATTAAGAAACCTGTAAAGCATTATACCCAGTGAATATATATCAACCTTTGAATCGTAGTTTTTATATAATATTACTTCGGGTGCCATATAATTCGGAGTACCCTTCTGCGACATACCCGAAGATTTGTTTTCAAGACGTCTTGCGATACCGAAGTCACCAAGCTTAAAGTGCCCGAAATTATTGATAAAGATATTTTCGGGTTTTATATCACGGTGAATAACATTATATCTGCTGCATATTTCAAGTGCATAGCAGATATCTCTGCCAAGCTTTATAACGTCCTTTTCATCAAGTGTTTTATCTGAGAGATAGGTATTCAGAGGAGTAAGAAGCTCCATCCTTATGTATATATCCCACCCTATATCATCCGTCTTTTCAATAACCTTGTAGTCTTCAACACTGACTATATTCTGCACACCCTTAAAAGTGTCCATAAGTCTTATTTCTTCTACAAAGTCCTTGACCATTTCCTTGAAATAAGTTTTTGTTTCCTCCGAACTCAGGCCATCAGAACGAAGACTCTGTATTTCGGATTGGTCAGAAGGAATGGAAATTATTTTTATGGCGGCACGGCTTTCTATACCGCTGTCATTTCTTACCGCCTGATAAACAACACCGTAAGAGCCTTTGCCTATTTCTTTTTCTATATGCCACTCAGGCCATACCTGAGAAATATCATAATGCTTACTGCTGACAATACGTTCTGCTGTTGTTTCATAGATTCTGTCACCGCAACCGGGACAAAAAGTTGCATCGCTGTTAAGTATCTCAAAACCGCATTTGCGACACTTCATCTTGTTTCCTCCGTCCTGATTTTCACTCTATCCGTAAAAAATGCCGGTTGTGGTTTTTATCTGAATAGAGTATAACATTCCTCAAAAAAAATCTGTAAAATCAAATTTACTTTTTAATTATCCAACTGTTACAACAAAAGTTTATCAATAAAATCCCGTAAAGCAGGGGCGAAAAACTTCGTTACGGTATCAATATGTAATGACAGTTCGCCCGAATTAAATTTCATAAGAAGAATTATACCGCCCACAAGAATACCTGTAAGAAGTCCCAGTGCCACGGCTATTGCAATTACGGAAACATAAGACTTGCCCTGATTATTCTGCCCGCCGTTTCCTGCAGGAGTTTCGCCTGTAAAACTACCACCGTTTTTGTCAGGAGCTACGCCTGTAAAACCACCGACGTTTTGTGTATGTCCGTTTGTTATAACTTCCGGATCGGGGACGGCATTTCCCGAATTTCTTACGGAAACTGTTTTATCATATTCATCTGCCGTGGCAGGATGTGCTTTGTATTTTCCCTGCATAACATCTCTGAGAGCTTCTTTCAGTTCCGAAGCAGATGAAAATCTGTCTTCGCTGTTATATGCACAGGCTTTCAGCACAAGATGAGCCATGGGAGCCGATGCCTTTACGGGCGGTGGCATAACATCACCTTTGAGGCGTCTGTCCACTGCAATTTTTCTTTCATTGTAAGTGAATATCTGTTTATCTGCAGGTAAAAACGGAAGTTTGTTATCATTGAGCAGCTTATAAAGCATTATACCCAATGAATATATATCTGCCCTTGCATCATAATTCTGCGAATGAGCAACTTCAGGAGCCATATAATTGGGAGTTCCCTTACTGGACAGACCTGACGTTTTATTTTCAAGCTTTCTGGCTATACCGAAATCTCCCAATTTATAATAGCCGAAGTCATTTATAAATACATTTTCGGGCTTTATGTCACGGTGAATAACATCTTTCCTTGAGCACATTTCGAGGGCAGTGGCTATATCAATACCCAGTTTTATTACTTCTTTTTCAGAGAGCTTTTTATCACTGATATAGGCATTGAAGGATGTGAGAAGTTCCATTCTAATATAGATATCCCAGCCGATAGCATCTTTTTTTTCCACTACCTTGTAATCTTCAACACTGACAATATTCTGAACTCCCTTAAAGCTTTCCATAAGTCTTATTTCATCAACAACGTCATCCACCATAACCCTGAAATACTCTTTTGTACTTCTCGCATCATAGCCGTCTGAACGAAGCGAGTCTATTTCTGACATATCTGAAGGAACCGTAATAATTTTTATTGCAGTACGGCTTTCTATTCCGCTGTCTTTTCTTATTGCCTGATAAACAGAACCGTATGAACCTTTTCCGAGGAGTTTTTCAAGTCGCCATTCCGGCCATACAGCACTGATATCCGGACATATTTCATCACTGCTATGCTCCGGGGTTTTAGTTCCGCAATTAGGGCAGAACATAGCATTGTTCATATATATATCAAATCCGCAATTTTTACATTTCATACAGTTCCCCTCCGACTAAAAATCCGACAAATAACTACAATAATCCTACTTTATTTATTATAACAATAAGTAAAATATAATACAATAAAAAAAATATATTAAAAGCACAAAAAAAGCACCCTCACCGCCAAACAAAAAACGGTCAAGGGTACTCTTAATATATACTTGTGCAAAACGAGAGAAACTTGCACCTGCCTCTGCAATCATTCGCCGAGATAGGCTTTTTTTACACTTTCGTTGTTGAGAAGCTCGTTGCCTTTGCCTGTTATGGTGATATCACCTGTTTCAAGAACATATGCTCTGTCTGAAATTGAAAGAGCTTTTTTTGCATTCTGTTCAACAAGCAAAACAGTTATGCCCTGAGAATGGCACTCTTTGATAATATCGAAAACCTGGTCAACCAGAAGAGGAGAAAGACCCATTGAAGGTTCGTCAAGCATAAGAAGCTTGGGATGACTCATCATAGCTCTGCCCATTGCAAGCATCTGCTGTTCACCGCCCGAAAGTGTACCTGCTATCTGATTTCGTCTTTCGCCAAGACGGGGGAAGCGGGTGTAAATATCCTCCACATCTTCTTTTATCTTCTTCTTATCTTTCTGGGTATATGCACCCATTATAAGGTTTTCGTAAACGGTAAGCTCCTGAAAAACTCTTCTGCCTTCGGGCACCTGGCTCATTCCCATTGAAATAAGCTTGTGACCGGGAATTTTATTTATAACCTTTCCGTCATAAGTAACAGTGCCGCCCTTTATTGGAATAAGTCCCATAATACTCTGCATAGTGGTGGTTTTACCTGCACCGTTGGCACCGATAAGGGAAACTATTTCGCCTTCGTTTACTTCAAAGCTGATACCTTTTATAGCTCTGATAACGCCGTAGTTTACCTGCAGATCTTTAACTTCAAGCAATGCCATTTTGTTTCCCTCCTTATTCACCGATATATGCTTTTACAACTTCGGGATCGTTAAGTGCCTCAGCTGCCGTTCCCTGTGCCAGAACCGTACCGAAATTAAGAACCGTAACTTCATCACAAAGCCCTGCAACAAACTTCATATCGTGCTCAATAAGAAGTATTGTCATATCAAAATCATCACGGATTTTTCTTACGATTCTCATAAGATCCTCCGTTTCTTGGGGATTCATACCTGCAGCAGGCTCGTCGAGCAGCAGAAGCTTGGGATTTGTTGCAAGCGCACGGGCAATTTCAAGCTTTCTCTGTTTACCGTAGGGAAGATTGCAGGCAAGGTTATTGCGTTCTTCAAGAAGACCCACTATATCGAGAATCTCTTTTGCCTTTTCGCGCATTGCAGCTTCTGATTTATAATGTATCGGAAGTCTTAAAAGACTTGCAAAAGGATTGCATTTGAATTCAGGCTGATTGTGAAGACCTACAAGAACATTTCTGATAACGCTCATATTATTGAACAGTCTTATATTCTGGAAGGTTCTTGCAATACCCTTACGGTTTATCTGTTCCTGGGTTTTTCCCTTGAGTTCTTCACCGTTAAGATAAAATGTACCTGTTGTGGGCTGATAAACACCCGTAAGAAGGTTAAACACCGTGGTTTTACCTGCACCGTTGGGGCCTACAAGTCCGTAAAGCTGTTTTTTCTTTATTTCAAGATTTACACTCTGAACAGCCTTAAGTCCGCCAAAGGAAATACCGAGGTCTTCGGTCTTTAATACTACTTCAGACATCTTTATTTACCTCCTTTTCCGGGCTTATCGGGCACATATTCGTTGCCCGGCTGAATATCTGTGGAAAGAACTTCGTCCATTGCGATTTTGGTGGGAATCTTGTCCCAATGTGCGGGGTCATTAAGAATATCCTCAGGCTTACGGTTCTTTGATGTAAGCTTTGCAATAAGTGCCTTAACTGAAAGCTTTTCCTTAAGAGAAGCAAGCTTCGGAGCATTATTAAAGATAACGATACCGATAAGAATAAGTGCATAGATAAGGAACTTAAGAGCGGCAAGATCACCGGAAAGCCACTTCTGAAGCATAAAGTTGATAACCGTTATAAGCGTTGCGGCAATAATTGAACCGTTTACGGAAGCCATACCGCCGAGAACAACCATAACAAGAATTTCTATTGAATAGTTATACGAGAAGAAGGTGTACATAACGGGAGTTGCATAATGTCCGTAGAACACACCTGCCACTCCTGCGAAGAATGCGGCAAAAACAAAAACAAAGAGTTTATAGAAAGTAACATTGATACCCATTGCCTTTGCTGCTATTTCGTTGTCACGTATTGCTGTAATTGCTCTGCCGTGTTTACTTCTTACAAGGTTCTGAACAAGGAAAAGCACAACAAGAACAGTGATAAATACGATAATAAAAAGAGGAAAATCCTTTTTTGAGAACTTTACTGCACTTGTGGAAAGACCCATTGCCTTGCCGAACCAGGGAAGATTCTTGAAAATAGTTCTTACTATTTCACCGAAAGCAAGTGTAACAATAGCAAGATAGTCACCTTTAAGACGCAAAGCGGGAAGACCTACAAGGAAGCCGAAAACGGCTGCAACCACACCACCTATAAGCATACTGATAAGAAGGCAGATTATCTTACTTTCAATAACACCGTTTAACTGAATTGAAAGGAATGTACCAAGATATGCACCAACGCACATAAAACCTGCGTGACCGAGGGAAAGCTCACCCAAGAAACCTACAACAAGGTTAAGAGATACTGCAAGAATTATGCTGTAGCCTATCTGAACCAGAAGATTGGCATAAGAGGTTTTAAGTTCACCCGTGAAATAAAGAACCGAAAACACAACCGTAACAGCAGTAACACCAATGTAATTTATGCAGTTCTTAAGTTTGAAATCATCAGATTTAAGTATATTTTTTATCATAAATCACACCTTCTCTCTTCTCTTTTTACCGAGGAGTCCTATGGGTCTTACAAGAAGAATAACAATAAGAAGACCGAACTCAACAGCCGTTGTATAAGGTGCAAGCACGGGAACACTTAAGCATATCTTTTCGATAACACCCAGAAGCACACCGCCTATCATAGCACCGGGAATTGAACCGATACCGCCGATAACAGCCGCCGTAAAAGCTTTTATACCGGGCATTGAACCGAGAGTGGGTTCAACGGAAGGTATCTGCATAAGATAGAAAACACTTGCAGCTGCCGCAAGCGCAGAACCTATTGCAAATGTTATGGTGATTATCATATTTACATTGATACCCATAAGCATTGCGGCACCCTTATCTTCGGAAACTGCAACCATTGCACGTCCCGTGCGTGTCTTTTTAACAAACACTGTAAGACCTGCCATAATAACGGCACCGATGCAAAGAGTAACAATTGAATACACACTGACTGTTGCGCCTAAGAATGAAACCGTACCGAGAGATGCAATGGTAACCGTTTTGGGATCGGCACCGAAAATAAGCTGGGAAATACTCTGCAAAAGATAGCTTACACCGATTGCCGTAATAAGAACTGCAAGGGGCGAAGCACCTCTTAAGGGCTTGTATGCAAATTTTTCAACAAGCACACCCATTATTACACAGAATATAACAGAAACACCTATAGCAAGTGCAATATGTCCGTTACCCATAAGAGTTACAAAAACCGCATATGCACCAACCATAATGATATCACCGTGGGCAAAGTTAAGCATCTTGGCAATACCGTATACCATGGTATAACCGAGAGCTATAAGAGCATATATAGCACCAAGACTTAAACCGTCAAATAAAATACTCATAATTTCTCTCCATTTCCGGGAGTTTTTTTCAAACAAAGAATCAAAAAATGAAAAAAACGGCGATTTTTAACCGCCGTCAAAAAACCTGTAAAGGCGGGTATATGCCCGAGGGTATCCCTCAGGCATATACTTGAATTTTTTTGTTTAGTTTATGCGTTGATTTCAACGATAATGGGTTCTTTTTCACAAGCACCGCTTACATCCCACTGCATACCGCCTGTTACGCCGTCATATGAGAATGTATCGGATGTGAATACTGTTACAAGAGCCTTTGAAAGTTCAGCAGGATCAACATTAACGTTGTCAACTTCTGCTACCTTCATTGCTTCATAAATAGCATAAACTGCATCATAACCGTCAGCAGCAAACTGATCGGGCTTTGCGCCGTACTTTTCTTCATAAGCTGTAACGAAAGCAGATACCTTAGCATCTGTGCTGTTTACGTCGAAAGGAGTGATGTAGCTGATTTTGCTTGTTACTGTTTCATCGATCTGACCTGCAACACCGTCAAGTCCGTCACAACCGAAAAGGAAAGCATCACAACCCTTTGCTACACAAGCTTTAGCAATAAGACCTGCTTCTGTGTAGTAGATGGGAAGGAAAATAACGTCGCAATCCTTAAGAGCTTCAACCTGAGTTGAGAAGTCACGGTTGTTTTCAGCATCGAAAGACTGTTCGATATAAGTTTTTCCGAGTGTTTCCATCTGAGCCTTGAAAGCTTCATAGATACCTGTTGAATAAGGATCGGATGAATCATAGATAGCACCGATGTTTTCATATTCAGCAGCAAGCTTGTCAGCGGAAAGGATACCGTTGTCAGGGTCACCGAAGCAAACTCTGAAAGAATATTCACTTGCATTGATTACGGGATCAGCAGAAGCTGAGGGAGTAAGAGAGAAGATGCCGTCTTCAGCTGCTCTTGTAGCAAAAGATTCTGCAGAACCGGAAGTAACACTGCCGAGAGAAACCTGCATACCTGCTTCATAAAGAGCATCGTAGCCTGTGGAAGCATCAGCTGCTGTAGCCTTATCATCCTTCATATCAAGCTTGAAGTTTACACCGTTAAGACCGCCTGCTGCGTTGATTTCTTCAACTGCAAGCTGAGCACCCTGCTGTACGGAAATACCGTAGGAAGCTGCGTCACCTGTAAGGGGACCTGTTGCACCGATAACATATTCGGTATTGTCTGCTGTGTAGTCGCCTTCTTTTGTAAGGTCATACTCAAGATCAACAGCAGCGCCTGTTGTTTCTTCTGAAGCTGCACTTCCGTTTTCGTCTGTTGTTTCAGTACCGCCGGTTTGTGTACCTCCGCAAGCAGCAAATGCAAGAACCATTGAAAGAGCAAGAAGAAGAGCCATTACTTTTGAGAACTTTTTCATTTCTTTATTCCTCCGTTTGAATTTTGTTGAACATACACAAATATGCATATATTCTTTTGACACAAAGAATAATATTACAAGAAAAGAAAAATGTCAAGTTTTTAATATGTTTTTTTAATTAAATATTGATAAATATTTTAAATATTAATATGAATATTTTTAATAACAGTCTTATTTTCACTATTGACAACCGTGTTTTACGCCCAATATAATATATAAATCAGGGGAAACACTTACCGTCCGTTTTACAGTTTCCCGAATAATATTTTTCAGGAAGTGATATTATGTCAGCTAAAATTATTGACGGAAAAAAGATATCCGAAATACTCAGAGAAAAAACTGCACAGGCAGTAAAAAACCGTCCCGAAGGGTTGAGAGCACCGGGCCTTGCAGTTATAATCGTGGGCGATAATCCCGCTTCAAGAATATATGTCAACAACAAGAAAAAGGCTTGTGAAAGCTGCGGCATAACCTCATACGAATATGCCCTCAGTGCAACCACTCCGGAAAACGAGCTGCTTGAGCTTATAGACAAACTTAATAATAATCCCGATATCGACGGTATTCTCTGTCAGCTCCCCTTACCGGAGCATATGGACGAAAACAAGGTTATCGATGCCATTTCGCCAAAAAAGGATGTTGACGGTTTTTCACCCGTAAGCACAGGAAATCTTGTTGCAGGAAAGCCCTGTTTTGCCCCCTGCACACCTGCAGGTGTTGTTGAGATGCTAAAATACGAAGGCATAGAAATATCGGGCAAACACTGTGTTATAGTGGGACGAAGCAATATCGTGGGCAAGCCTGCCGCCCTTTTAATGCTTCAGGAAAATGCAACAGTAACAGTTTGTCATTCAAGAACAAAGAATCTTAAAGAAGAAGTAAAAAGAGCCGACATAGTAATTGCCGCCATAGGCAAAGCAAATTTCATCACTGCCGATATGATAAAAGAAGGCGCAGTAGTTATTGACGTAGGTATAAACAGACTTCCCTCGGGTAAGGTTACGGGCGATGTTGATTTTGAAGCCGTAAAGGAAATAGCCTCCGCAATAACCCCCGTCCCCGGCGGAGTTGGACCTATGACAATTACAATGCTGATGAAAAACACCCTCGAAGCGTGGAAATCATAATTTATCGGGTTTCACCCGATAAATTATGATTTCTTTCTGGTGAAACAACAAAAGCTCCGCCGTAGCGGAGCTTTTGTTGTTTAATCCCATAATGGTTTTGACAGGATTTACACTATCAAAATATCGGATATCATTTTGCGGAGGTTTACTGTGCCTAAGTTGTAGCTTCGGGTGCTCCGGCGGTTGTTGCTTCGGCTGAAGTTGTTGTTTCGGCTGAAGAAGCTGTTTCATCACCCGAAGTATTTTCTATGACTATTGCGGTAGTCTGTTCTGCAGGATTTGTGAATACTTCAACTATAGCAGTTTCGGGCAGTGCCGCAGACTGTATTGCGCCTATTGCCGTGTAACCGCCTGATTTACGCAGAGTTACCTTTATTACTTTATCGGGATCGGGTCTTTCCATATCCCCCGTTGAAGAATTCTGCTGCCAGGCACTTGTGTTGATAAGACCCAGAGTGACCACAACCGCATCGCCTTTTACCTGAGCATCCGTTATATGCGGAGTGTAGAGAGGTTCAATTGCGGTAAGAGGGATAAAATAAGCATTATCATCCTCACTGTATGAAAATTCGTAGCCGTAACCGGTAACCGTGCGGTGTTCAATAACAACGGCTGTACCGAAATATCTGAGAAATGCCGCTTCTACTTCTGAGGCGGGAATAACAAGTTCAGAAGAAGAATAGCTGTATTTTTCGGGATCAAGATCTGAGCCTATTATGCTCCACACGGCAATTTCAACAAGCTCATCCATAGATGCCGCAGTTATATCATCAAAGGGCTGAGGGTCAACTGCCGCAACCGCAAGCATAAAGCCCGAATAAGTTTCAAGAGCCGCTTTGTTATTTTCTTCCTGCTTTGCAAGGAAAAAAGAAACTCCCTGAAAAATAACTCCTGAAAATCCTATAAGAGAAAAAACAATAATTATAAGACCCACACAAAAACTGAAGTTCTTTTTTCTGTTTTCTTTTCTTTTTGCATCAAGTTCTTTCTGATAACGTTTAAGCTCGGAAAGAGTATCGTTACCGCCATCCGTGTCGGGTATCAGCTTATCAATATTTTCCATATACTCTTCTCCTTTATATTCCGAGATAAGGTCTGGGATTTACTCTGTTACCGTTTACACGGACTTCAAAATGCAGGTGGGGACCTGTTGAATATCCCGTAGAACCGACACTTGCAATAGGTTGTCCGGCAACAACGACCTGCCCGGGAACTACCTTGAAGGAATCGGCAAGACAGTGTGCATAAAGAGTCTGCAAGCCGTTTCCGTGATCAAGTATCAGATAATATCCGTAGCTTGAATGCACGGCAGCCACCTGAACAACACCCTGTGCCACTGCAATAATATCTTTTCCGAGACTTGTGCCCGGTGCATTACCCATACCCAGATCCATTCCGCCATGAAGCTTGCCCCAGCGCTGACCGTAATCGGAGTTGATTCCGTATGCACCTACTATTGGCCACAGGAATATACCGCCCATTGAATTTGAATATGCTTCATCAAGAGGCTTTGTACCTATCTGAAGTCTTTCGGGTATTGCATCACTTACGGTAAGACGGGCGACCTCAGTTGAAGCTGTTTTTTTGCCGTCAACATATGTTACAAAGTTTGTAACCTGAGCATATCCGTTTTTACCCGAAGACAGCACTCTCTGCGAGCCGCTGTAAAGTGCCGCAGATTTTATTTCAACCGTATCATAAGGAACGCTTACTGCAGTAACCTCGGTTTTTACTTCCTTGAAAGAAAAAATACCGTTTCCGTCTTTATCGGGAGTAACAAGCTTTGAAAATTCTCCTGCAGTTGATACAGAATCCTTGGGATAAAGTCCTGTTTTGTATTCTATCTCTTCAGCAAAAGAAACAACATAATTATCTTCAAGAGCCTTTTTTTCGCTGAGCAGTTTCTGCAGAACATTTCTTGCATCGCTTTCACTGTATAAAACCGAAATAAGCTTTCCGTCTGAATATACGCCGCAGGCATTAACCGTATCGGCAGAGGTTTTTTCAAGTATGTTTCTGCACAAAGTATCCGTATCGGTAAATTCACTCACATCAACAAATGCCAATGAATAAGTGATATCGGGAAAATCGATACTTTCGGCATCTGCAAGTGCAAGCATTCCTTTTGCCTCGCTTTTTGCTTCAAAAAATGCCGTTTCACTTTTTGTATAGCCCAGCACTTCCCCGTCTGACATTATTTCAAGCGCAAGAGTTTTTTGCGAAAAAGCATTTACCGACACAAAAAGCGCAGCAAAAACAGCAACGGGAACAATCCACATAACAAGGGTTCCAATACCGAAGTTATAGCGTGAAAAGGCCTTTTTTATATAATACCCCACAACCGGAAAAAATGAACCCGGATGAGTAAACAAAATCTTAAAGCAATGTTTTGCCGCCCTTGTAACATCATCCGCATAAGTTCGGGAGGGTGCATCTGCAGGTGCAAAAAGTAAAACAGTGCCTCTGAAAATAAGCCGCATAAGTCGGCGTATGCACATAAAAATAAATATGGGCGGTTTCATAAAAACGGAACTGAAAAACATTCTGAGAGCTTTAATAAAGTTTTCACCCAGTAAAACTATACTCTCATATACGGATGAAAAAAAACCGTCATTGCCGTACATAAATACGCCTCCTTACAAATTTTCGCCGATTTTGGCGAATACACAGTTATAATATCATAATCTGTACTGACTTTCAAGCACAAAAAAGGACAGTTTTATATGTAAAATAAGGATATCATATCATTGATATTACATTTCCGATGTGATATACTTAAAATGATTTATATTATAATGGAGTAATACGGATTTATGCTTAAATTTATTTCCTGGAACGTAAACGGAATACGTGCCGTAAACAACAAAGGTATATTTACAGAGGTTTTCAATGACCTCAATGCAGATTTTTTCTGTCTGCAGGAAACAAAGCTTCAGGAAGGTCAGATAGATCTTCAGCTTGAAGGCTACGAGCAGTACTGGAACTACGCCGAGAAAAAAGGCTATTCGGGCACTGCCGTATTCACAAAACACACACCTGACAAGGTAACCTACGGAATAGGAAGGGAAGAATTTGATAACGAAGGCAGAGTTATCACTCTTACCTACCCCGATTTTCACCTTGTAACGGTCTACACCCCCAACGCAAAGGAAGATCTTTCACGGCTTTCTTACAGACAGCAGTGGGAAGATGCGTTCCTTGAGCATCTGAAAAGCCTTGAAAAAACAGCTCCCGTTATTTTTTGCGGAGATCTTAATGTTGCCCATAAAGAAATTGATCTTAAAAATCCGAAACCAAACCGCGGAAAAGCAGGATTTACCGATGAAGAAAGAGAAAAATTCAACAATCTTCTTGACTCGGGCTTTACAGATACATTCAGATATTTTTATCCCGACAAAGAGGGAGAATATTCCTGGTGGTCATACCGTTACAATGCACGCAAAAACAATGCAGGGTGGCGTATTGACTATTTTGTGACATCATCCTCTCTTGACAATAAACTTTCTTCCGCTTGTATTCATCAGGAAATTTACGGTTCAGACCACTGCCCTGTTGAACTTATCATTGATCTGAAGGTGAAATAATGAGAAATATTACCGAATTCAATAAAAACTGGCTTTTCTGTGCCGAAACAGTCTCTGAAGAAAAGGCATTTTCAGACACTGTGGTACATTTGCCTTTTTTTCATAACATACTGACAATGCCTCAATGCACATTCACAAAAACCTGGATGCCGACAGAAATGGATGAGGGTAAAACCGTTTATCTTGAATTTACGCAGATAAGCGGTGAAGTTGAAATATACTGTAACGGCACTCTTCTTGCTTCACGTATTTCTCCCATGCATAAATTCAGAATACAGCTTACCCTTGAAGCAGATATCCGTACAGAATATAAAATAGAAGTAAAAATTAAACCTGCCGCACGAAAAGACGGACTTTTTGCCTTTGCGGGTGTAAGCATCATCACGGCAGACAGCTCACATTTCGGCATATTACAGCCCGGTGACGGTATTTATATAAATTCAGTTATTAAAGACGGCAAGGGTGAAATAAATATAGAAACCGAAGTTATAAGACCGAACAACTATGATGTTGTGTCTTATACCGTTTACAATGCATCGGGGTATGAAGTTGCTTCTGCAACTGCAAAACCCACTTCCCCGAACACAAAAATAATTCTTGATTCTCCCGATCTCTGGGAAGGTCAGAGCGGTGCCTGTATTTATACACTGAAAGCCGTCCTCAGAAGAGATTCAGCTGTACTCGACGAAACCTCAACAACCTTTGGTATAAGAGATATTTCCGTTGAAAACGACGGCTTTTTCCACTTAAACGGATTCAAGCTGCCTTTGGACGGTGCTGAGCTTACAGATTGCTCGGCAGTAAAAAGCGACACTGAAAATCTGCATCATCTTGACGGTAACGCTCTTATTTCCGCAATGCTTCCCACAAAAACCAATCTCCTTTCTTTCTGCGATAAAGAGGGAACGCTTTTCTGGTACTGTCTTCCTTTCGGCAAAAGCATAAAGTCTGATATGGAATCCTTCAGAGAGTTTCTTCTCACTTACAGAAATCATCCCTCACTTGCCTTTACTGTATGCCCCGCCGAAGCAGATAATGAATATTTTGATGAATTTATAAAAACCGCAAACGAATATGCTCCTGAAACAATATGTGCCGTCAGAAGAAATATAGAAAATGCGCTTGACAGTATTCCCGAGAAAGCAGGACTTGTTCTTCTTGATATCCCGTATAAAACACAGCCCGAAGCTTATATTGCTTTTAACGGCAGACTTTCCGAGCTACAGGAAAAATATCCGGAAAAAGCCTTTGCCGTTTTTGCCGAAAGCCCGCCGAAAAGTGAATGCAGCATTAAAGAATCTACAGAGCATCACATAAGACTCTGGCAGGCATTCTGCAGACAAAAGGGTGTTATAGCATATTTTGCAGGTATTTTATCGGACGAAAAAAACGGTGAAGCAAAGCGCGGCCTTGTTTCAAACGACAGATCCGAAGTTTATGATGCTTTCTGGTTTTATAAAGCACAATTCTCCTCGGAAGGCTTTATAAAAATAGTTGATCCCGATATCTGCGAAACAGACAGTAAGTTTATTGATCTGAAATGTATAACCAACCGTTCAAATCTCAGAATACTTGTAAACGGTAAGGACAAAAAATATAAAAGTGAAAAAGTCGCAGACAGCATATATGTATTCAGACAGCTGAAGCTTAAGCCGGACTTGAACATAATTGAAGTTTCGGCAGATGATGAATGCGACTCAATAGAAATAATAAGAATATAACAAAAAAAATTCAGAAGAAAAGAGGAACCGGAAATGAGAGAACACATATGGGCAAATCACGCACACGTTTTTCCCGAAGCATCAAAGCCGGGGGCAACCGTAGATGACCTTAAAGAATTAATGGAAGAATGCGGCATTGAAAAAGCAGTATGCTTTACCTGCTTCAAAGACCAGTATGCCCGTTCGGGACTTCCCGGAGACCGTCTTGACTGGCTTTATAATGAAATAAAAGATGACCCTTCTCTTATCGGCTTCGGAACACTTGACCTTGAAGAAGACGATATTGAATACCAGATAGACAAAATGATATCCTACGGCTTTAAGGGTATAAAGATACACCCTGCATTTCAGGGCGTAAATGTTTTATCCTTCAAGCTTCAGAGAGCCTATAAAAAAGCGGAAAGAGAAGGTCTTTTCCTTTCCTTCCACACAGGTCTTCACTGGCACCCTATAAAAGATTACGGGCTGCTGTTATTTGATGAAGTGGCATGGTGTTATCCCGAGCTTAAATTCAGCATGGAGCATATAGGCGGATATCATTTTTTCAGAGAAGCTCTTGCAGTTATGTGCAATTCCGTAAGAAATTCAAAAGAAGATACTGTTTTTGCAGGCTGGACCACAGTGGCTATGAGTGAAAACGGACTGCAGGGAGCCTGGTCTCTTACCGATGACGAATTAAGAACAGTTATTCATCAGACAGGCAACACCCGCAGCATCTTCGGACTTGATTTTCCGTATAATAAAGCTCCGTACATAAAAGCCGCCATAGAACGCATCGAAAATCTCGATATACCGGAAGATGCTAAAGAAGGTATACTCGGCGGCAATCTCAGAAAAGCACTTAAAATGGACTGATGTTCAGGCTCTGCCCTCATTCGGAACAAAAACAGAGTGTCTGTTGATATAAAATACCACGGCAGGTTTTTTTGCAGCGCATTTCTTTTCACCGTAAATACTTTCTGCAAGAACCGCTTTAATGCATTTTACAAACACACGGGCAAAAGGCCCGGTAAAACCGAAAATGCCGAATATACGCCAGGGCAAAAGACTCAGTCTGCATTTTGTGATATACAAAAGCTTTTGTCTGCTTAAAAGAACAGATGAAAAAACAAGGCTTCTTACGGGAGACAGCGGATAGAGATAAAAAAGATATTCACAAAGAAAATATCTTGAACACACGGTATAAAAAAATGCCGCACCGCACAAAAAAAGCAATATTCCCGACACAGTAAGGGTGACAAATATACTTTTTATCATACTGCCGCCGTAAATTCCCGCAAACAGCACATAAAACAGAAAGAATGAGGGGAACATAAATACGGTTCCCCATAAAAGATTATAAAACATCACAAGTATTTTCATACGCATATATCTTACACCCTGAGAAAACCTGAAATAGCTTTCGGGGGCGGTACCGTTTTTATCAAGCAGAAAAAACACATTTGCTTCACTGTAGCATTTTCTTATCAGGGCGAATAAAAACATAAAGACCGATATCACAAAAAGTGCCGCCACGGCAATATATGCCGTATTTTTTTCAAGATACGGTAACACTTCTTGTGTACCGTAAAAAACAAAAAGCAAGGGAACGGCAAAAGTCAGCATACTTATAACAAAAAATGCAAACGGCAATATGCTTTTTATCCACAGCTTCATTATTTTTCCTTTTATAAGCAGTCTTGCTCTCACTTTAATATCGGTCATAAAAATCAACTCCCGAAATAAGTTTTTGGGAAATACACAAGTTTTATTCACAAAAAAGGAGGTTTTTTTCTTGCACAGCATATCCCGCACCGACATCCGTTTTCTTAAAGGAATCGGCGAAAAACGTTCGGCTGCTTTCAGAAAGCTCGGCATTGAAACAGTAGAAGACCTCCTGACATATTATCCCAGAGGCTATGAAGACTGGAAAAACACGGTCTCCATAAAGGACGCCCCTTTTGAAGAGACCGTTGCGGTAAAAGCAACCGTAATTTCAAAAGCACTTCCCATAAAAACAAGAAGCGGAAAGCTCATTTACAGAACGAGCGCCACAGACGGTATCGGTATAATTCACCTGACTTTTTTCAATAATTCTTACGTAACAAGCGATCTTAAAGCCGATGAAGAATATATTTTTTATGGCAGGATAAAAGAAAATGAAAACGGTGCAAAAGAGATGCTTTCACCAAGATATGCAAAAGCAGATGCAGGCGGATATCTTCATCCCGTTTACAATCAGACTGCAGCACTGAATTCAAAAGCCATAAGCAAAGCCGTAAAAACCGCACTTGAAACATTTTCTTCCGACATTCCCGAAACACTTCCAAACGAGCAGCTGCTGAAATACAAGCTTCCGGGCATAAAAGATACTCTGCGTGCAATACACTTTCCTAAAACAGAAAATGAGGTAACCGCAGCCAGAAGGCGTCTTATATACGAAGAACTGCTGATACTTCAGCTGGGAATACTCTCCCATTCCAACAAAGATACCTCCGTCACCTCTTACCGCTTAAAGGATTATACGGATGATTTCATATCGGCTTTTCCTTTTACTCTTACAAATGCCCAGAAACGTGCGATAAAAGAATGTACATCGGATATGCAAATGCATTCCCCCATGAAAAGACTTCTGCAGGGAGATGTGGGCTCAGGTAAAACTGCCGTTGCAGCTGCACTTATGGCATCAACCGTAAAAAACGGTTTTCAGTGTACTCTTATGGCACCCACAGAAGTGCTTGCCCGACAGCATTATGACACATTCAAGCACCTTTTCAAGAATACAGATACAGAAATAACACTTCTTACGGGCAGTCTTACTGCAAAAAACAAAAGACTTGCAAAGGAAGACATTCTTTCGGGAAAATCCGATATAATAATAGGCACCCACGCAGTTATTACACAAGACACGGCATTTAAAAGCCTTGCGCTTGTAATAACCGATGAACAGCACCGCTTCGGAGTTTCGCAAAGAGCAGCTCTCAGAAACAAAGGCGATGAGCCGCACGTGCTTGTAATGAGTGCCACACCCATTCCGAGAACCCTGTCACTTATCATATACGGTGACCTTGATATTTCCGTTCTTGACGAAAAGCCCAAAGGCAGACAGGATATAAAAACCTATTCCGTTCCCACTCTTTACAGGGAAAGAATGTATTCTTTCATAAAAAAGGAAGTAAAAAAAGGCAGACAGTGTTACATAGTCTGCCCTATGGTAGAAGAAAATGAAGAATATGAAGGGGAAAGGAAATCCGCAGAAGAATATTATAAATTACTGTCTTCATCCGTTTTTGCCGATATACGCTGTGCCGTGCTTCACGGTCAGATGAAGCAGAAGCAAAAGGATGAAATAATGGCTCAGTTCAAAGAAGGACAAATTGATGTTCTTATATGCACCGTGGTAATTGAAGTGGGTATTGACGTACCCAATTCAAATGTAATGGTAATAGAAAATGCGGAATGCTTCGGTCTGTCACAGCTTCATCAGTTAAGAGGCAGAGTGGGCAGAGGCAGTGAACAGTCTTACTGTATACTTGTAAGCGATGCAAAAGGCGAAGAAGCACAAAAACGCTTTGGGATACTCTGCGATACCAATGACGGCTTTAAGATTGCGGAAGCAGATCTGAAGCTCAGAGGGCCCGGCGACTTTTTCGGTTCACGGCAAAGCGGTCTTCCCGCACTTAAAATAGCTTCACTTATGACGGATTCACGCATACTTTATGCCGCAAGGAATGAAGCCGAAGAAATTCTCAAAAAAGACCCGTCCTTATCTGCCCCCGAAAACAATAATTTAAGAAAAAAAATATCGGCACTTTTTGCAGATATTTCATAAAGGAGATAAAAATATGGATAAGATTTTAAATGCATCTTGGATAAAAGCCGCAAGACAGCCCGGTGATGTGGCAATTGATTTTGTAAAAGCTTTCACGGCAAAGCCTTTCCCCGTAAAGGCAGTGCTTGAAATCAGCGCTCTGGGTATTTATAACTGTGAAATCAACGGAAAAAAGGTCACTTCTTCCGTATTTAATCCCGGCTGGACAGACTATAATAAAAGAATACAGTATCAGAGCTTTGATGTTACTTCTCTTATTGAAAAAGAAAACACCATAGTTATCGGTACGGGCATCGGCTGGCGTTTTCATAAGTGGTATGATCTCAGTTCAAAAACCGTCACCCACAAAACAGTAGCAGCAATCGCGGCACTTACTTTAACATACGAAAACGGCGATGAAACCGTAATATATACCGATTCTTCGTGGCAAAGCCGTGAAAATGCCGTCCGTTACAATCATATGTATAACGGCGAAACCATCGACTATAATTTCAAGGCAAAATCTCTTCATCCGGTAACTGTGCTTGATTACACAAAAAACACTCTTATTCCTCAGGAAGGCGAATATATCACCGAACAGGAGGTTATAAGAGGCAAAAAGCTTTTCACAACAAAAGAAGGCGATACCGTTATTGATTTCGGACAGGAGCTTACCGGTTATATTTCCTTTTACATCAAAGGAAACAAGGGCGATATTATAAAAGTACGGCACTTTGAAATGCTTGACAAAAACGGCAACGTATATCTGGAAAACTTAAGAAGTGCAAAACAGCTTCTTACCGTAGTTGCTGACGGAAAAAGCCATCTTGTAAAGCCTGCTTACACATTCTACGGCTTCAGATATATTGCAGTTGAAGGTATGAAAATTGAAAGTGCCGATGAATTTATTGCAATTGTTGTGCATTCTGATATGAAAAGAACAGGTCATTTCAGATGCTCGGATGAAATGATAAATCAGCTTTACCATAATATAATATGGGGTCAGAAGGGCAACTTCCTTGATGTTCCCACCGACTGCCCCCAGAGAGATGAAAGACTCGGCTGGACAGGTGATGCTCAGGTATTCTGCAAGGTTGCAAGCTACAACTTCAATGTTGAAAAGTTTTTCAAAAAATGGATGGGCGACTTAAGAGCAATGCAGAAAAAGTCAGGTACAATTCCCTCTTTTGTTCCCACAAAATTTGATGATGACGGCGGTTCTTCCGCCTGGGCAGACGTGGCAACAATACTTCCGTGGCAGATGTACCTTACCTACGGAAACCGTGAGCTTCTCAGAGAAAATTATTCCCTTATGAAAAAATGGGTTGATTTTATGAGAAGCTATGCCCTTAAAAAGAATCCCGAAGAAGGTGTTTCAACAAGTCCTTATCTTTATGAAGGGCACTGGCACTTCGGTGACTGGTTAGCCCTTGACCTTCCGAATAAAGAAGCGGTGGAAGGTGCTACAGACAAAGACCTTATCGGCTCTGCTTTTTTTGCATATTCAACTTCCCATCTTATAAAAGCCTCGGAAGTTCTCGGCATTGAATGTAAATATTACAAAAACCTTTATAAGAATATTAAACGCGCTTTTATCAAAAAATATATCGGTGAAGACGGAAAGGTGATATGCAACACTCAGACTGCCTGTGTACTTGCACTGCATTTCGGTCTTTACAATAACAAAGCTCCCGTTGCCCGTCAGCTGACACAGCTTGTTGAGTCTTACGGCCATCTCACAACAGGCTTTGTGGGAACACCTTATCTTCTCCACGTTCTTTCTGATATCGGAGAAACCGAACTTTGCTATAAGCTTCTTAAAAGAGATGAATTCCCCTCCTGGTGTTATCCCATAACACAAGGTGCAACAACCATGTGGGAACGTTGGAACGGTTATAAGCCCGACGGAACTTTTGCAACACCCGAAATGAATTCATTCAATCATTACGCCTACGGAGCTGTGGGTGACTGGATGTATGAAAGAATGTGCGGCATAAGACAAAAAGAAGGCACTGCAGGCTTTACAGATATTATTTTTGCCCCCGAAACCAACAAAGCATTTTCTTTTGCCGAGGCTTCAATAGAAACCGCAAACGGTACGGTAGCCTCAAAATGGGAAATTACCGAAAACGGCACCGAATATACCTTTAATGTACCCGAAAACACTAAGGCATCAGCTGTAATTTCAGGCAAAACATATAAATTAGCAACAGGAATAAACAAAATCAGTTTATGATTTTTGTCAGACTTACCTAAAATATTTATTTTTGCAAATTTTTTCTTTCAAACGCTTTAATTTTTCTTAAGTTAGTGTTATAATACAAAAGTCTGTGGGTATGCGTTTTATGACGTATTTTGTCAGACACAGTCATATTTTCTGTATTGACTGTTTTTTAAGATTGCTACTTGCTTGTTTAGATATAAAAAAAGGATTAAGGAAGTGCCCTTTGTGGAAAAGTTTGTGATTCACGGAGGCAAAAGACTTGAGGGAGATATAGAAATCAGCGGAGCAAAAAATGCTGCCGTTGCCATCCTTCCTGCAACTCTTCTTGCCAAAGGTGTTTTTACCATAGAAAATGTACCTGATATCAGAGATATTTCTTCAATGATTCAGATTCTCGGATCTATGGGAGCTGTTATTACTTATATCAACAAATCAGCTATAAACATAGATACCAGAAATGTAGTTTCGGATACAATACCTTATGAGCTTACCAAAAACCTCAGAGCTTCTTATTATCTTTTAGGTGCCCTGCTCGGTATGTACAATGTTGCACGTGTTGCTATGCCCGGCGGATGTAATTTCGGCGGTGTACGCCCCATAGACCTTCACCTTAAAGGTTTTTCGGCTCTCGGTGCAATAATATCAACCGACGGCGGTGTAATTGAAGCAAAAGCTCCCAAGCTTATCGGTTCATCAATTTATTTTGATAAGGTTTCCGTTGGTGCTACAATAAATGTTCTCCTTGCCGCAGTTAAAGCAAGAGGGCTTACAATTATTGAAAATGCCGCAAAAGAACCTCATATCGTTGACCTTGCAAACTTTTTGAACCTTATGGGTGCAAACATCAAGGGTGCAGGCACAGATGTCATCAAAATTGAAGGCGTATCGGAGCTTCACGGCTGTGATTATTCAATAATTCCCGATCAGATAGAAGCCGGTACCTATATGGTTGCTGCAGCAGCCACAAAAGGTAACCTTCTCATAAAAAATATTATTCCCAAGCATCTTGACCCCATATCTGCAAAGCTCAGAGAATGCGGTTGCATAGTTGACGAATACGATGATGCAGTAAGAGTTGTGGCTTCAGGAAGACTTCACGGCTGCAATGTTAAAACTCATCCCCATCCCGGCTTCCCCACAGATATGCAGCCTCAGTTCACCACACTTCTTGCACTTGCAGAAGGAACAAGCATTGTATCCGACAGTGTGTGGGATAACCGATTCAGATATGTTGACCAGCTCACAAGAATGGGGGCTCAGATTCAGATAGAAGGCAAAGCCGCTATCGTCCAGGGAATACAGGATTTCAAAGGCGCACCCGTTAAGGCAGATGACTTAAGAGCAGGTGCTGCAATGATAATTGCAGGCCTTTGCGCAAAAGGCGAAACAGAAATTGAAGATATCATCCATATCGACCGCGGATACGAAGATGTTGTTAAAAAGCTTCGTGCAGTGGGTGCTGATATTTCAAGAGTAAACTTCCCCGACAAAGAAGAAGTTATTGAAAAACACGCATAAATCAGAATAATAACCAATGGCTCAGGCAATTTTTTAGTATGCCTGAGCCATAATTTTTGTTTTTAATCTTTACCAAACCCCATAGAATATGCTACAATAAATGTATATCTTTAATTTTTCAAAAGGAAGAGCGGTTTATGAGTAAGGATGTTTTTATAAGCTATAAATCGGAAGAGTTCGGTATTGCAACAGAAATATACGAAAGACTTAATAAAAACGGTGTTTCTGCCTGGATGGCACCGCAGGATATTCCCGGCGGTTCAAGCTATGCTATGGAAATAACCAATGCAATAAAAAACTGCAAGATATTTCTGCTTGTACTGTCAAAAGCAGCTCAGACCTCACAGTGGATCCCCAAAGAAATAGACAATGCAATAAACGAGAAAAAGCTGATACTTCCCTTTATGGTAGAAAAATGCACTCTTAATGCAGAATTCAGCTTTCTGCTGTCGAACATTCAGTTTAAAGACGGCTACACAAACAGAGAAGAAGCCTTAAAAAAGCTTATTGCTGAAACAAAACAGCATCTCGGCATAAAAGAAACTCCCCCCGCGGCTTCACCTGCACAGGGAAAAACAGCCTCAGTTCCGCCCGAAAAAATCATTGAATTTGTGGGCAAGCAACTGAACGGTGAAAATCCCCCCATTGTTCCGAAAACTGAAGTAAAAAAGGAAGAGCCGAAAAGACAGGCTTACTCTCCTTATGAAAAAAATACTGACAGCAAGGTCCATGTACCTGCTTCTTCGGCTACACCTTCTTCGGCTGCACCCGCTTCTTCGGCTACACCTTCTTCAGCTGCACCCGCTTCTCCGGCTGCACCCGCTTCTTCGTTCGGCACTTCTTATTCTGCAGGCACCGGCAAAAAGAAAAAGCCGAAAAATAAAAAGAAAATCATTATTGCCTCCGCAATTATTGTTCTTGTTCTTCTTGTCTGCGGATTTATCTCCGGTTTATCAGAAGATGCATTCACACCATCAATAACTGTTGCAGGCGAAGAATTTTCAGCAAAAAGCACATTTTTGTATATCAAAGATAAAATCCTTACTGAAGATGATATGATGAGTATCATCGGTTTCGAAAATCTTTCGAGTATAGAATTTAACAACTGCAATATAACAGCGCCTGTATTTAATCAGGAGGCTATTTTAGATCTTTCATCAATAACAATAAAAGACTGTAATATTTCTCAGGA
The DNA here is from genome assembly GCA_045538645.1 of Acutalibacteraceae bacterium. Lineage (GTDB taxonomy): Bacteria > Bacillota > Clostridia > Oscillospirales > Acutalibacteraceae > RUG806. Next base: position 22,910 of record JAZSRT010000080.1, read on the forward strand.
ATTCTATGACAGCATCCATGTGGGAAATTATCAGAATATTTATGAACTTGACATTTCGGGCAATCCTCTTATAACAGACCTTAATATAAATGACGGCGAAGCAACGGGACTGATGTTTCTCAACATAGCAGGAACCTCTGTAGATAATATTGACACCGTGTATTCGGGCTGTAAAAATCTTTCATCTCTTGATATTTCAGGCACAAAAATCCGCGATATCAGTTTTCTTGAGGGAAATCAGAAAATCAGAACTCTCGGAATAGCAAATCTTGAGCTTTATTCTCTTGACAGCCTTTCGGAAATGATATACCTTACAGAAGTGAATGCTTCGGAAAACCCTGTCGGCACTATTGATTCTTTATCAAATTGTGTGCTTCTGACAAAAGTAAATTTTGCCGACTGCGGTTTAAGTGACATTTCGGTGCTGGAAAAATCTGCGGAATATCTTACCGAAGCAAATCTCAAAAACAACAGCATTTCAGACCTCTCTCCCCTTAAGGATTGTGTAAAGCTGAATGTTCTGGATATAACATCAAATGATGTTTCTTCTCTTGAAGCGTTAAGCGCATGTACTGAGATTAAAAAACTTTTTGCCGCAGACAATGTCATTTCTTCGGCACAGGGTATAGAATCACTTTCAAAGCTGATTACCCTTGACCTTTCAAAAAACAATATTACCAAAATATCCTCAACCCTTGTTTTTGCCAACGGTGCAAGTGTTTATCTCAACGACAATGAGCTTACTGAATTATCCCTTTCATCCTTGGACAGATATAATATACTTTCTCTTCACAACAATAATCTTACCGACGGAAAATATCTCGACGGTTTAAAAGCATATAATCTCACCCTTGATTATTCCGATAATCTCAATCTGGAAAACATAAACACCAATTTTACCACCGTGACCATATACGGCTGCCCCCTTGACAAACAGGCAAAAGTAAGCGGAAGTGTCTACGGTGTGACATTTGCGGAATAAACAGTTTTTTATTGCTCACCGTCAGCAACTAAATTTCCGGCAAAACAACAAAAAAGTACCCTTAACCGTTTTTTGCGGTCAGGGGTACTTTTAAAATAGTTATTTTATTTTTTCGGAAGAAATTATATTATATTGTATCTTCCGCCGATTTTTCCCGTGGTGTTTTTGTTTACGGAATAGAAGGAGAAATTTTTGTTGTCTTCGGTTTCGACAAGTATAGCCTCGGCATTTTCGGTATTACCGAAAGAAACGAGGGTTATTTCAAATACGGTGTCATCATTCATATACTGCACAGGTTTTGCGATGGGAAGAAGGGTGCCGTCTTTTACAAAAACAGGGATGTTCTCGCTTTCGTATGTAAAGGTGCCGCTTTTTTCCTCACCTGTATAAAAATCATACCACTTACCTGCGGGCAGTGTAATCTCTCTTGCCTTTTCGGGATAAAGTATGGGCGCAACAAGAAGAGAATCACCGAACATATATTCATCGTCACACTCTTTTGTAAATTCATCCGCAAAATCGCATATGAGTGCTCTAACGGGCGGTATTCCTTTTGTGTGATACAGATAATACTGATAATAAAGATAAGGCACAAGACTCATTCTCAGTTCAAGCAATTTTCTGATTTCTTCCACGCAGCCGTGTGTTTCCCATGGCATTTCGTCAAGATACCAGGCATTTGTAAGTGCCATGGCAGAAAAAACAGCACACTGCATACGGCGGATAAGCTCATCTTTATTTTCGGCATGGCGAACCTCAGGTGACCAGAGAATTCCCGAAAAACCACTGTTGACAGTAGCTCTGAGATAATCCTTCTGATCATATAAATCGGAATACAGCACAAAAGGATATGATGCCGATAATGCACCTAAAGCTCTTACCTCGGAAAAGGTCTGTTTATCCTCAAGCGCTTCAAGCATAGTTTTGCAGTAAAGCACACCTAAAAGATTATGATATCTTTCACCGTCTATCCCCGACGGAAATTCCGTGCTGTCGGGGAAAAACCATCCTCCCGTATAATCGCTTCCGTCGCATTCATCCAATTTAAAGCCTGAAACACCCTCTTCGATAAGTGTTTTCTGATGGCGGGCAAAAATTTCACGTGCTTCGGGGAGGGTAAAATCAGGCACAAGTCCCTCCCAGAGAAGCCAGTCACCGCTGTAGGGCAACAATTCATCAAAAACAGGTGCTGTGGGATGTGTGTAACAATGCTCCCAGAGGTTTATGTGAAAGTTTTTATCTGTAAGAGTTTTTACCGTTTGTTTATGATTGGGGAATCTCCCTGCCTCATCCCACAAAAATGAACAGGAATAAGATTTTGTCTGCCATCCGGGTTCAAGTCCCAGTATATCACAGGGAATTTTATACTCTCTCATTCTGTTTGCAAGCGAAAGCACCTGCTCTTCATTGAATTTTCCGCAACAACGGTAAAATCCGCCAAGTCCCCATAAAGGAGGCATACATCCGCCACCAGCCAGAAGGTTATACTGAGATACTATTCCAAGCATATTTTCGCCGTCAACAAAGTAAATGTCAACACCTTTTGCAACGGGAATTTCAATAACAAGATATTTGTCACCGGAAGTTTTTTTATCTGAGTAAAGCTCTTTTTCGGAAAGTGCAATTTCTTTTTTAAGTGTATCTGTCTTTTTAATTTTCTTTTCTTTTCCGCAGTAAAAAGTAACATATCTTGCACTGTCAACATAAATGCCAAAGCCTTTATCCGTCAGACAAAAAGGTACGGGGGCGTGGGAATTGCCGTTATTTGTTCTTGTGTCTGCATTTGTTTTTATCTGCAAACGGTTTCCCTTCTGATTAAAACCTCTCTGCTGAAGTCCGAAGCCGTAATAATTCGTATGTTCAGGTACTTTTACATTTATCATACAACCGAAGGCGGTTTCCTTAAATTCAATATCCGCCATTTCTTCGGGGACCTTTTCTTTTATTTCACAAAGAGGCTCGGGAGAAAAGGTAAAAGGAGTTATTTCTTCGGGGGTACCGTATCTTATCTTATATATACTCATATTACTTTACCAATGTACTGAAATTATCTCTGATTTCTTCAACACTGCCTGTTGAAAGATAAAATTCATATGATGTGGGGTTGAAGCTTTTGAATTCGTATACTTCAACAGCCGCAATATAAGAAGTGGGACCTTCCGTTGCGGGGTCAGCCGTAGTACAGTTTCCTCTTGAAAATACGCCTGCAAGGAAGGATGCCTCATTGGGAACATAAAGACCTATACCGAAGCTGTCATCAAATTCACCTGTGAATGCTGCCCAGTTTTCAGTAGCACTGAAATTCGGATAACCTGCATCGGGCCAGAAAATAAGGTCATTTTCGTATGAAAGCGCGCTGTCGCCTGTCCAGGGAGCATTGCCCGAATAGTATACAAAGCGGTTAAGGGGTTCTACACAGTAAAATGCAGGGCATTCCTGAGTTGTAGTAACTGAGGGATAACCGGAATAATCTACAAAACGGCACTGTGTCTTTACAAGTCCGCCATCAAGTGAATATTCGGCTTCCATATAGGAATCTGTGATAAATTCTTTTGACTTTGACCAGTCAAGAGGACGGCACTTTATATAAATACTGTTATCGTTAATTCTCACATCAACGGTTTTTGCGGCTTCATTAAGAAGATTTCCGCCCTGCACGGGATTATAGTTCCACTTGGTTTCACCGTAATAACCGCCTTCATACTGCTCACAGTCACCGGTTCCGTAATATGACTGCTGAACAAGTCTGCCCGTATCGTTGGCATTTATAAGGTTTACGTGATTACTGCTTGCTTTTACCCCGTAACGTGAAGCGGCATCAGAATCAACCTTTGTTACACCGTTAACCTTAACTGACTGCACATTGGAATTTTTGTCCTCAAGGTAACTGAGGGCTCCGCCCCAGTGAAGTGTAACACCAAGCTTGAGCTCACTGTTTTCGATATAAATCTCATTAGCAAGTATCTCTCTGTTAAAAAGTCCGATTCCGTGAAGTTCAAATAAAGCTTCAGTTTTATCAAGAGGACAAAATACAACAGAAAGAAGCTTATGAGCCTTTTCTTTTGAAAGAAAACCGTCAATAAGGCTGTAGAATTCACCGTTTTCGGCAGGTTCAAGGAAAAATTCTTCACTTCTTTCCTCATCAAATACCTTGTAGGTGATTTCGCCCTTCATAAAAGCGTCAGAAGTGTATTTGATTCCGAAATAGTTAAAAAGATCAGTTTTAAGTTCACCGAAAGAATATTCAAGACCGTTTTCCGAAATTTCGGGTGTAACAGCTTTTGAATCAACTAAAAATTCACTGTCCGATACTGCAATACCGAATGACGTATCAATATTACGCGGAAAATAGCTTAAAATAAGTGAAGGTAAAAGCATCAAAAATGATAATAAAAATGAAAATATTTTTAACATAAACAAGTTCTCCTTTTACAGATGTGTATTTCTGATAAAATAATTAAGTCCGCCTTCAAAGAAATCAGGACGGCGCATTGCCTTTTCACCCATAATTGCCATAAGCTTTATATGCCGTGTTTCAACACTTCCGTCTTCCGAAATATCTATAACTCTGCCGCCACGGACATCATCGTGGGCAGACATATCATAGCCCACACAGGAATCATAGCCCAGAAGTATACCGCAATATTTTCCGTGGTAAGCATTCATATGCTCGTGTCCGCAGAAAATGCCCTTTACGTCACCTCTTTCAAGACAAGCCATAAACAGTCCGGAATTCAGTTCCGAACAGCAGACGGCTTCTCTTTTTTCGCCGTACATATCGCATTCTTCGGGATTGCGGAATATAAGGTTGAATTCAATACAGGGATTATGCATAAACATAAGGGCGGGAATCCTGCTTCCGTTTTCCTTTTCCATTTCTCTTGAAGTATTATAATACCACATTACCTGCTGAAAAAACGGCATTGCCTGAACACTTCCCGAGCCAAAAGCAAAGGGCAAGCGGATATTGTTATCCTCTTGCTTTATTCCGAACTGTTCAATATAGTCTGATATCTCTCTGTTGGAGTCGAGAGCAAACATATTATAAGCAATTTTTTTGCCGTCGGAAGAATAAATCGGAATAACATAATTACACACACCGAAAATATCATCGGGACCATTTTTTGAAAAACAATGAGGAACGGTTTCATAAACCTTCTGCTGCTCATATGTATTCATTGCCATTTCCCTGTCGTGATTTCCGTAAACGTGTGCCCAGGGAATATTCCGCCGGAGCACAGGTGACATAATATCAGTAAAGGCACTATACAGATATTCGGGTGAATGCCCGATACACTGATCGCCACCCACCATAACAAAATCGGGATTGGTTTCCGCCACAAGTGCCTCAATCGCCTCTTTTATTTTAGGACTGTAGGGATTGCCGTCCTCAAAACCCTTTCGTCTTGAGCCTGCGTGAAAATCCGATATCATCAATATCCTGAACTTTCCGTCTTTATTGAAACAGAGTTTTTTCTTCACCTCATCATACATTAAATCACCTCTGTATCTATAAGGATACACAGAAAAATATAAAAAAGCAAGGAAAATAATAAAAATATCATAGTATGGCACAAAAACAAATTTTTAAAAAGTTTGTGCCATCCGTGGCATAAACTTGATTTTTTAAGAAGTTTATGCTATGCTACATTTATGAAGGAGGGGTTTCTTATGATTTCTTCACGTGAATTAAAAAAACGTGATTTCTATCTGAATAAACTGATCGGATTTCAGGACACAGAACCGGTAAAGGTTGTCACCGGCATTCGTCGCTGCGGCAAATCCAGCCTCTTAAAACTTATGGTTAAACATTTGCTGGATTCCGGTATCGCCCCGGAACAAATCATCGAAATGAATTTTGAATCTTTTGAATTTAAAAGAATGACTGCAGAAGATTTATACAACTACGTAAAAGAGCGCATCCTGCCGAATCGTCGTATGTATCTGTTCTTTGATGAAATTCAGCGAATTCCAAGCTGGGAAGACACGGTAAATTCCTTCCGTGTGGATTTCGACTGTGATATTTATATTACAGGTTCCAATGCATATCTGCTGTCTTCCGAATATGCAACCTACCTATCAGGCAGATGTGTTGAAATCAAAATGTTACCGCTGTCTTTCAGGGAATTTACAGAGTTTCATAACTTTGAAATCAAGGAAACAAAAAGTGCATTAGGCGGTACTCGGATATATGCTTATGATCAGCACGGCGAACGCTATGAGCTTCGTGAGATATTTGATGCTTATATGAGATTTGGCGGCATGCCGGGCATTGTCGATGTTGGCTTAGATCAGGAAAAAGCATTAACTCTTCTGGATGGTATATACTCCACCGTTATCATCAGGGATATTCTGGAACGGGAAAAACGCCGCGGACAGCGTCAAATCACAGATGCAGTTCTTTTACGTAAGCTCATTCTGTTCTTAGCGGATAACATCGGCAGCACCGTTTCCGTTTCATCAATCGGAAATATACTCGTAAACGAAGGTCTTTTAGAAGATGCTACGCGTAAGGGCATTCCCGGCACCCACACGGTACAGGCTTACGTAAATGCGCTGATGGAATCTTATTTCTTTTACGATATTAAGCGATTCGATATAAAGGGAAAAGAATTTCTTCGGACAATGGGCAAATACTATATCGTGGATATCGGGCTTCGCAATTATCTGCTGGGATTCCGCAACCGTGACCGTGGCCACGCCATAGAAAACGTCGTATATTTTGAATTGTTGCGCCGTGGATATGATGTTGCTATCGGCAAGATAGGAACTGCCGAGATTGATTTTATTGCAACAAAGGCAGATGATAAATTATATGTTCAGGTGACTGAATCTATGGATAGTGAAACAGTACGTGAGCGTGAACTGGCACCGCTTACAAAAATTAACGATAACTATGAAAAAATTGTATTGTCCTTAGCTCCCGGTATGGATGCATCCTACGACGGAATCAAATCCCTGAATCTTATAAATTGGCTGCTCGGTGAATAATATCAGTAATTACAAAGGCCACACGGAAGCGCTTTCCGTATGGCCGATTTTGTTATTTATTTTACGCTGTCAAATACATCGTAGAAGTGGCTGATGAAGGTTGTGCCTGCACTCTTACCGTAAGAGATAAGACACCATGTATCATCATCAAATTCGCCTGTGCCTTCGTTATACTGAAGACCTGCCATTACATAGTTTGCTTCATTTGCAACATAACCTGCGGCATCATTCATAAGGTCCATAATGATTATATCTTCGCCTGTATATTCTCTTATGGGAAGAAGGGGGAAGCCCTTTGCACCGTTTCCGCCGAAGAGAAGCTCGCCGAAGGTTTCACCGGGGCTCATATATACCTTCATTACATCGCCGATTTCAAGATAACCTACTTCAGAAACAGTGTAATAATTTCTGCTGTCATCTCTGAGAACAATGTTATCGGCAACTGATGTTTTACCGAGAGTTGCAATAACGTTGTTTTCAATGCGTACAAAGAACTGCTTATTCTTGATATTAAGAACAGGTTCAACTTCTGTTGCACTTACTGTGGGAAGTCCCTTATACCATACGCTGTAGCCTTCTTTGCCCTTATAAAGCTCAACATCAAGTCTGTCGCCTGTTTTTGCATTAAGAGCTATTCTGTCAGCCTCATTAAGGCTCATACCGAGAAGAAGGTAACCGATTTCATAACCGTAACGCACTGCAGAATAATGAGCATTTCCGTCAAGTCCGTCATCGGTATTGCCTCTTGATGAAGTAACTGTTGAAACATTACCCTGAATAAAGATAAAGTTATAACCTGCATCGTTCATAACCTTTTCTGTGTACCAGATAAAGTCTGCAGAGAACTTCTTATCAAAGGGAAGAAGTCCGCCTGAGCCGTCATCGGACCAGTCATAGCTTGCTGATTCGGGATGGCATCCGAAAGTTGCAACTATTGTGGGAGTTTCATTTGTATCAAAGGGTACAAATTCAAGCTTATACATATTTGTATCAAGTGCAATGGGAGCTGTACGGTCACGTATGTAATCTTCAATATCCATTGATGAATAATAAAGCTTACCTGTTGTCATATCAGCTATTGCAGTTTCAACAGCCTTTTTTGAACCTTCAACAACGGATTCAATAAAGCTTCTGTCAACACCGTATTTAACATCTTCGCTTATAATGTTGTTAAAAATATTACCTACAGGATCTGTCCATACACCCTGAGAGTCGATACCTGTGTGGATGTGTGTGCAGGATACATTAATGCTTACGATATTGTTTTCTGCTGCAATTTCCTGAAGCCCTTCACGGATACGTCTTACGTCTGCATTTGCAAGACCCATAGCATCAAGTGAAATAAATACAACATTACCTCTGCCCGAACCGTCATTCATAACGATAGCTCTTGCCATAAGGTCTTCGTCATTTCCTTCTTCATCCTTATACATTTCGTTACCGAAAATATAGGGGATGTATGCACCCTTTGCATAAGACTTTTCGCCGAAATCAAAGGGAAGCACAGAAGACTTACCGTAACCGAGGCTCCATACCTTGTCACCCTGAGGTTCGTCAATAAATTCATCCATACCGCCGAAGAAGTTTTCGTAACTGTTAAGATCAAATTCTTCATAATCAAGAACAGCAGCGGAATCGGGAAGTAAAAGCGTAAGAGCAGTACCGAGAATATCGTTGATAACAAGATTACTTAAAAGGTTAAGAAGCTTTGCAAAAAAGATCTTAAGCCTAACAAGTGCATCAACGGGACTTGCTTCTTCATTTTCATTTGCTTCTGCAACATATTCTGCAACAGAATCATAAGTAACTTCTTCTGCGGCAAATGCAACAGAAGCAGAAGGAATAAGAAGACTGATGCAAAGAACAGTACAGATTAAAATTCTTATCATTCTTTTCATAAATGTTTTCCTCCGATTTTTTGGTAAAAATAATAATAACACAAAAATAAATTAATTACAATGATTTTGAAAAAAATTCATAAAAGTGTACGATATTCATATCTTCTGCCATATCAAGTCCGTGAGAACCGCAATCTCCGTCAATTTCGTGGCAGCCGTGGTCGGGTGCAAAGAAAAGACAGCAATTTTCATTTTTACGATGCTCCCTTATAAGAGAAGCAAGGCAAGAAAAGGTCGCGGCGTTTTCTTTAAGAACAGCAAGAGATACTTCACTTTCAGGTCCGTTTTTGTGCATAGCGGAATCATAATTTCCGTTATAAAGCACAAGAAGGTCGAAATTTTCATTCTTTATAAGCTCTTCAGCTTTTTTATTGCATTCTTCAACCGTATCAAATATGAAATAATCCATATCTCTTTCAAGAAATATTTTTGATATACTGTCCCCCGATGTTGACACGATAACAGGTCTTTTACCCTGTCTTATAAGAGCATCAAAAACCGTATCTGTTTTAAGCACGGGTTTTGTATAGCTTCTGATTCCGTGTATCTGAGGCGTTGCGCCCGTATACATTGATGCAAAACAAACGGGAGTAACACTGGGCATTACGCTTTCAACAGGAAGAACCATGGAAGAATTAAAAATCACATCCGAAAAAAGATGCGTGTATTTCTGAAAAAGCCATAAAGCCACCGCATCGGGATTATACATCACCACGGTATCGGCTTTTTCCGCACCAAAGACCTTTTCAGCCTTCTTAAGCACCTCTTCTATGGGAGATGAAGCACACATAGGGGCTTCAAGACCTAAAAGCGCGGTTATTGTTGCTGCCGTTTTGGTGACAGAAATGCTGTTATATACCGTGTTATCCATTAAATGCACCTTCAAGTGCCTTCACTACTTCATTGGCAATAAGCTTATGTCCTGCCGCAGTGGGATGAACACCGTCACTGAGCCAGTAAGAAGCCTCCGCTTTCTTTTCTGCCTCATCAAACTTTGCCTGAAGAGGTATAAATACAAGTCCGAATTTTTCAGCAACAGCCTTCGCACTCAAGGCTCTCATTTCTGTTTCTCTTCTGAAAACATTCCAGCTTTTGCTTGTTGCGGATGCCTTAAGAACAAAGGGTTCAAGAATAAATATCTTTATATCGGGAAGAACAGCCTTTATTTCTTCAATAAGGTCACAATATACCTTGAAGAACTTTTTGTTGTCAACGCCGTTTCTGTCATTTATCTCGTGCCATACATCATTGATGCCGATAAGGATTGTAAGATAATCGGGTTTACGAAGAATTATGTCACGTTTGATTCTTGCATAAAGGTCAACTATTCTGTTGCCTGAAATACCCTCATTGATAAAAACATATTCACCGGGATATTTATAGCCCAGCTCTGCTGAAACAAGCAGAGGATAACCAATACCTCTTTCGTTATCGTTATTTCTGTTTCTGCCTGCATCCGTTATGGAGTCGCCCTGAAAAACTATGGTCTTCATATCCGTTCTCCTTTATCTGAGTATTTTTTCACCGTCGAATACTATTACACCGCAGGCACTGCCACCCTTGTTACCTGCCTTGAACCAGTCGGCATATGCCTTTCTGAGGGAAGTGTTTGTGGGAAGCTGATCCACGGGAAGGTCTGAATCCTTGTCGAATATTCTCCAACCGTCGTGGAAATTTTCTGCTTCAGACCAGGAAACAGTTTCAAAATCGCTCATAAACTTAAGAATGTTGGACTTTTCGGGTAAAAATTCCTTGTGTCTGGGATATAAAAGCCAGGAACCGCACCAGAAGAACATAATTCCGTCGGGGAACAGGTGTTTATATGCCTCATATGCCTTTTTATATGCATCAAGTCTTACTTCATCAGTAAGCGGCACTCCCGAAGAAGGAATGTGGAAGCCTATCAGCTTCTGACCTTTTGTAAGGCGGTAGCCTGCCTTTGTTACAAAATCAAAATTAAAATCATATTCTGTTTCTTCGAACTGGAATCTACCGTAAGCAAATCTTTCAAGCTTGAAAAATCCGTTGTACCAGCCTGCAACAAATGTTCCGGGAACTTCTTCACATTTGATACATTCAATAAGCTTGCACTTAAGATCAAACATAGTATCCCAATAAATGTATTCAGGAATATTTTTTTCTTTATATCTGTCATAAACTATGGGAGTACAAAGAAGAAGGAAAATAAAATCGAGAGTACACTCATTCTCGTCATATTCCTTTGAAAGCTCAACAACACCGTTGAGATATTCCTGCATATTGTCAGCCCAAGGATACATATATCCTTCAACAAGCTTGTCCATCTTGTCGCCGAATTCCTTTTCGTCGTCAAGCCTTTTGAGAACTCTTGTAAAAGTTTCTATAGCTTCTGCGGGATAATCGTATCTATCCATAAAATCAGCAATAAATTTACTGTAATGAACCATAAAAATTCACCTCTTGATTTATTTTTCTTATACATAATAACAAAGTATGTAAAAAAATGCAACAGAAACAAAAAATATATTTACCTGTTAAATAAAATGTGTTATGATAATTTTACCATTGAAAAAGGATGTTTTTATTATGACAAAAAACCGGGATTATTTTATCAGTGAAGAAAATTTCAGTTCAGTTTTCAGCTCCGATGCTGTCCCTTTTCTTGAAAAAATCAAGACCGACAGCTATTTTGAAGCTCTTGACGGCAAAAAAATCCACTATGTTACTTATAAGTCCGAAAATGCAAGAGGTAATATAGTTATCTGCCACGGTTTTACCGAATCGGCAGAAAAATTCCTTGAAATGTCATATTATTTCGTAAAAATGAGGCTTAATGTTTTTGCTCTCGACCACAGAGGCCACGGACTTTCACACAGACACAACAGTGAAGAACAGATAGTGCATATCAAATATTTCGGTCAGTATGTTGACGATATAAATACATTTGCGAAAAAAATTGTAAAAAAAGAAGAACCGGGGCTTCCTATGTATCTCTATTCTCATTCTATGGGCGGTGCAATTGCGGTACAGCATATGCAGACACATCCCGGAGTATTTTCAAAGGTCATTCTTTCCGCTCCGATGATAAAGGCAAGAACGGCAGGCATACCCGAAGGTATTGCACGCTTTGCCTCCCGCACTTTTATTCTTTTCGGAAAAGAGAAAAACAAGGTTCTAGGCTACAAGCCTTTTAACCCCGAACGCACATACGAAGAAAGCCACGATACAAGCAAAGCGCGTTTTGACTACTATCATAAAAAACGTAAAGAAAACTCCCATTTGCAGACTTCTGCACCATCTTACCGCTGGGTAAACGAGGCAATTCACGTTTCAAAGCTCAACCTTGATGCAAAGCGTAACGAAAAAATCACCGCACAGGTTCTTCTGTGCCAGCCTGAGGAAGATTCTTCCGTTATATCCGAAATGGAAGATGTATTTATAAAGCAGGTAAAAAACGGCAGGCTTGTGAAATTCACAAAATGCAGACACGAAATTTATATGAGCGTAGACGAAACCGTAAAAGAATATCTTGATGTTATTGAAAATTTCCTTTTTGAGGAATAAATTATAAATTCTTTAAGAAAACCTTAACCGTGTTGTGTTAAGGTTTTTTTATATGCTAAAATAAATTTGCAATGAACATTAACCAAGGAAGGAGTAATTTTTCTTGATAGAAATAAAAGATCTTTCAAAGTATTACGGAAAATATCAGGCACTCGACTCTTTGAATTTCAAAGTAGACGAAGGCACGGTATACGGACTTATAGGATATAACGGTGCAGGTAAAACAACACTTCTCAAAACAGTTGCAGGTGTATACAAAGCCAATTCGGGAGCTGTTTTGTTTGACGGTGAAAATATATATGACAATGCAAAACAGAAAGCCCGTCTGTTTTATGTGCCGGATGATATCTACTTCAAAGCCTACTCAAGTATGAATAAAATGGCGGCATTCTATAACGGCTATTACAGAAATTTCAGTTACGAAACCTTCAGACAGCTGACTGACGTATTCGGACTTGACCCTAAAAAAAATCTGACAGGCTTTTCAAAAGGTATGCAGCGTCAGGCAGAGCTTGTTCTTGCCATGGCAACAAACCCTGATTTTCTGCTTCTTGACGAATCCTTTGACGGACTTGACCCGCAAAAAAGACAGATAATCAAAAATCTTGTTACGGAATACGTAAAAGACAGAGGCGCACACGTTATAATATCTTCCCATAATCTTCACGATTTAGGCGATATGTGCGACCGTTTCGGACTTATAAACGGCAAAAAGCTGGTGCTTGACCACAATATGTCAGACCTCGGAAACGATTACACTAAATACCGTATGGCATTCGCCGAAAATGACGATAAATACGAAGAGGATTTCGCAATGATTCCTCTGAGTAAATTCATTAAGGACGGAAGGCTTATAACCATTACAGTAAAAGGTGAAAAAGAAAAAGCGGAGTCTATGATAAAAGCTATGAATCCCGTTTATCTTGAACAGTTCCCAATGACTATGGAAGAAATTTTCCTTGAAGAAGTGGAGGGCGTAGATTATGATTTTTCGCAGATCTTTAAGTAAGAAAAAAGGTGCCGCATATTCTTTTTTCAGCGGACTTTCGGTATCTTTTGTCCCTGCTGTAATTCTTTCTTTGTTCCAGCTTCTTTTTATGGCAGTTCTTCCTGCAATTGAATTTATAAACAGGGACTATCAGGTTAAAACCACGGGGGCTGGAACACTTTCAAAAAATACATTCAAATTCCTTACCTTCGGCTCCACAGATTTTCATGACATCGCTGTTGTTTATATGTCGCTTGCGGCTATGGGAATACTCGCAATTTTTGTTGCCGTAAGAATATTCAGTTTTATATGTGACAAAAGAACCGTAAACGTATATTACAGTCTCGGTATAAAAAGAAGTACTCTGTTTCTTTCAAAATATGCTTCGGGCGCGCTTCTTTTATGTATATCAACGTTAATTGCCGTAATTTTGTCTTATCTCGTAAATATTATATATCTTGGAGCTTCCTGGCAGCTGTCTCTTGTGCTCCTGCATTTTTACTGCGGAATATCCGTATTTCTTCTTATATGCTACAGCATAACCGCAGTGGTATTTTCCAGTGTGGGCACGGTTTCGGAAGCTGTAGTTTATTCCGTTGCGGTACTTTTTGCGCCTTCCGTAATAATTTTTATTACGGAACAGATAATAGGTACCTTCCTTCCCTCTTCAACCTTCAATATGTATCTTAACCATTTTGCGGATAATCACTACATTTATACCTATTCTTCCGAATCCTTACTTGAGTCCACTGCATCTTACAATCCCGTGCTGTTCTTTGCAGACGACCTGCTTAAATACAGTTGTGCTAAAAAAGAAGCAGAAGGAATTGTTCTTTCAGCCGCCGACACAGGCTGGGAATTCCCGAATATATTTATCCACGGAATATGGTTTGTGGTAGCCTTAATTGCCGCTATTTCGGGGGCAATGCTTTTCAGAAGAATCAAAGCGGAAAACTGCGGATTCCTCAATACAAATAAATTCCTCAGCAATCTTACCATATTTGAGCTGTGTCTTTTCGGCTCCTGCCTTTTCTTAGCTGAAATACGCTGGAACGGTTATACTGTTCCCCTTGTTATGGGGGCTTTGGCTGCACTCGGCTTATACATTATTGCAGAAGTATTTCTTAAAAGAAACTTCTTTAAAATTCTGAAATCCTCCTATAAATTTGTGGCACATATGGCGGTGATTGCCCTGATTTTCACAATCTGCGCCACGGGTGCATTCGGATATGCCGATTATATTCCCGATATTTCAAAGGTAGCCTCCACCGAAATTGCAATTCCCTTTTCTTACGCTGAAATGTCAACCCTGAGACTTGACTACGATTGGAATTCTGCAGGATTTATGAGAGTCAACGAACCCTACAGGCTTACTTATATGCCTGTGATGACGGAACAATCAGACATTGAAGCTGTTCAGAAAATCAACCGTGACATCGTCCGTTATGAGGGAGACGACGGTATAACCTGCACCATTATTATAAGATACAATCTGAAAAACGGTTCTGTCTCCGAAAGAAAACACACCCTTACTACAAAAGAAGAGATAAGAAGTCTTTTCACCCTCAGAGGCACCAAAGCCTACGGTGCACAGATTCAGCACCTTTTCTATGAGGAAAACCGTCTTGAAAATATCAAAAAGGAAGCCGACAGCTATCCCTACTTTGTTGACGATTCAAGACTTGAATCCCTGTGCTTTGAATATGACTTCGCTAAGGTTACGGCAACAAGCTCCGATCTGCATACAAGCAGAACTCTGGACCTTACAAAGGAGCAGTTCGGTATTCTTAAAGATGCAGTATACAAGGACATTATGAACACCACCTCCGGCGAATATTATGAAAGCACAAAAGCACAGACAGGTGTTTTAAGCTTCTCGGTAACAGAAAAAGCGTATAAAATAGACGGTGTGAACGGATATTCTGAGGAATATGACAACACTGCGGGAATATCCGATACAGTTATAATTGAGGAAGACGTAACCTCTATTACCGAACCTGTTCCCGTTCCCATCACACCTGAAGAAAATATACCTTACGATGAAATTCCCGAAGATATACAGAATGTGCAGAATGTCCCCGAAGAGCCGTCACCCTATACCGAGGAATATCTGAAAGCCTACAACGGTCTTGGCAAATTCGACCACGAAAGCAATGCATACGATTTTATCATCACGGAAAATATGACCAATACCCTGAATGCTCTGGCATCCTTCGGTATGAGCGGCTGCTTCGATTCTGAGCTTTACGTAGAATCCGTATCCTTTGCCGAATACGACACGGAAGAATTTTTCTACTACTACAGTGACTACTCCTTTGTACAGGAATTTTTCGCATATACCACAGGAGTAAATGAATATTATGAATATGAGTACAATGAAAACTATGTAATTGAAGGCAACGAAAGTGAAAACATCATAACCGACAAAGATAAAATCAATGAGCTTTCTTCCCTTATGAAACTTCACGAATACACATTCAACAACGGATATTACTGCCTCATAAAATACAACGACGGCTCATACACGGTAAAATACCTCTCAGAAGAAGACGCACCGGAATATGTAAGAAACTTCAACTACACACTTAATAAATCATAATCTGTGGGCGAGCCGCAAGTGGCGCAAAGCTCACCCCATTTGCCTCACAGTTATATAAAAAGGCATCCTGACCGCTTTTGTTTTGCGGTAAGGATGCTTTTTTGTTCTTTGTTTATTGAATTATACTTTACTTTCGGCACTTCGCAATACCAATGTACGGCTTGTCGGTGCCGCAAACAACAAATAGTGCAATTACTGCAAATCATTTAGTCCGTTAAAAAATCAGACTTGCCTTGCTGTCCCACTTTGAATACAGGCGGCCGTTCGGTCTGAGAATTAAATACTTGACTGCCGATTTGTTATCATTCTGTGCAATGGAATCATCGTCGATAACTACTGAAAAACCGTGGTAATCGTATCTGTCCGAGCCGTATTCAAGCGTATCAAGATAATTACCCTTTTGCAGGATATCGACTCTGAGCTCCGCAACAAAATCGGTGGTAACAGCGGTTACATTCTCACTTATCCACTTACCCTGCTCACTGCTTGACTCAGGTGTCCATAAGGCTCTGAAAGTAATCTGATCGGCGCCGAGAGAGGCACACAAATCAATAAAACTTGAAGGTGTGTATGAATGGTGTACAAGAATTTTATCATTCATATTAAGACATAATCTCAGATTTATATTTCTTTTTTTAATTTCCCTGCAAAAGTCACTAAGGTTCAGCGCAGAATCCTTGGCACGGATCATCTCTCTGTTGATACTGTCATCATCAAGACACGCAACAGAAACTGCAATGGTTGTTATTCCCACTGAATTTTTTAAGAAATCAAGAAATTTTGCATTGATAAATGCGCCTGTGGTCTGCTTGTGCAGAACATATAATCTATTTTACTTTACAGGAAATTTCTGCAACGCAAAAAAAAGCCTGCTGAGGAGCAGAAGCTTTCAGCCGGCTTTTAAGCAGATATTCAATTATTTATTTCTGATTGGCAATTGCTTCATTTTCTTCGTGGCGTTCGGCACGTATTTCTTCAAGCTCACGGTACATCTGAGCCTTGGTTTCACCCTCAACATTATACATAGTTTTAAGTATAATTGCCTTTAAAAGATTACTGAGTGCATAGCCGAACAGCAGGAATGCAAGAAGCCACAGGCAGGTATCAAGGTAATCGGGCTTTGCCTGCATAGTTGCCACAAGGTCACCCTCTGCGGAGGATTCATAGCCGACCCAGGATATCATAAAGGGTATAAGAAGATCTTTTGCGTAGTTTAGTCCGGTGAGTATCCAGCCGGGAACGATGCCCTGAATAGCCTCTATACGTTCTCCTGTCTGCCATTCAAGATAGTCATAGTATTCTACGGTAAAGTGGGAGTTTGAAAGCTCCTGAACACCTATGCCGACACCGAAAAGGAAGTAGAATGCATAGAAGAATATGCTGTTCCAGCCTGAGAAGAAGTAAATTCCGAATTTTGCTTCAACAAAGCAGATGAGGAACAGTATACCTGCGCTTATCATTGAATAGGGGCCGCAGAATTTAAGAAGCTTTGTGGGCTCGTGCTTTTTTGCAAGCTTTGCAGTAATAACATTTCCGACAACGGTACCTGCGGCAGTGGGAAGAGTGAGAAGAAGATTCTTTGATGAGCCTACGGTGATGGCGGCAAGGAAGGTTGACATTTTACCGAGCATTGCAAATACATTTACCCACTGCATATACTGATATGCACGGTAGTTTCTGTATTTGAACAGTGAAAACAGAGTTTTTGAAATTTTGACCTTTTCCTTTTTGGGAAGCTCGATTCTTTCTTTACAGAACAGACCGCACATCATATTGCCCATAAAAGTAACGCAGGCGGCAACAATTGCAAGGGTCATATACATTTTGTTCTTGTCGTCACTGAAAAGACCGTAAACAAAGGTTGCAATGTATGCTCCGCCGTAGCCTATGTAATAAGAAAGCTGCCAGATCGTAGCAACGGTCTTCTTTTCCTTGTAATCGGGAGAAATGACCTGTGCAACATTCTGTCCGAGATTGTTAAAGGCATTAAAGGCTGTCTGACAGCAGGCAATTCCGTAACGGAATAATGTCATCTGCTCCACTGTCCAGCCCTTCGGTACATAGAAAAAGAAAACTGTAAGAAGGAACATAGGTACAAGGCAGATGATATACCACTGACGGTATCTTCCCCAACGGCTTTTCCATTTCTGGACAATAACGCCTGAAATAAGACCGAATATAACTCCGCATACAGTGGTAAGAGTGGTCTGAACAGCAAGCAATTCTGCAATTGTGTCAGAATCCACGCCGACGGGACCGTAATAAAGCTCGTGCAAAAAGGCTGCAGCAAGTGTACCCGTAAGAGTAGTGCCGAACATACCGCCTATACGCGCAAGCATCAGGCAGACATATTCAAATTTTGTAATGTGCTGAGTCTGATTAAGAGGAAGTGCATTTTTCGGCGGCAAAGGAGTCACCGCACCTGAATTTTTTCTGTTGGACATATTTTCTCATCTCCTTAATATGTTATATCCATTCTACTATTTTCCGTATAAAAAAACAAGTCTGAAAATGAAAGTATCGAATATTGCCCTTGATGAAGATGTGTGTTATAATCAAAAAAAATGTCAAGAGGTGCAAGATGAAATCTCCGTTTGTCTTTATCAGTTATGCAAGTAAGGAAGCTGATTCAGCAAACCTCGTATACAGTTACCTTGAGGGAAATGGAATAAATTGCTGGATTGCTTCAAGAAATATTCAGGGCGGTGAAAGTTTTGCCGCTCAGATTGTGGATGCCATTCATGAATGTTCAGCATTTGTTATGATAGCGTCTGAAACATCAAATAATTCTATTCACGTAAGCAATGAGCTTTCATTGGCTCTGGGTGAAAGAAAAAAAATCATACCGTTCCGCATACAGGATTTCACACTGTCTAAAAGCAATCTGTATTTTTTACAGCAGGCACAATGGATTGATGCTTTTGATGATATAAACAGCGCATTAAAGAATCTTGTTGCCGCAGTAAGAACCGCAATACCTGAGCAAAAAAAAGAAAACACAGTAAGAAAAAAAACTGTTAACTCTGAGTTAAAAACTGAAATTACCGAAAAAATACCCGACTATACCAGAGATGAAATAGTAAACATATTGCTGAATAATATTGAAAAATATCCCTATTGCCTTAAAAACAGAACCCGCGGTGAGAATTATGATGCATTCAAACTGAAAGCAAAAATATTGTTTGATAAAACACTTTCAATGTATTTCCGCGGACGTTTCACATCAGGCGGAATTGATTATGTGGATATTATTGTTGATACCTTATCCAGGGGTTCAGGAGTTTCAATACACGTAAAAGGCTTGCCCGGTTGTGCCAAAAATATGCTTTTACAGCTTGCATACTATAAAATGCTTGAAAATTTCAGAAACGGTACAAGTGATCATCTGCCGCTTTACCTATCGTCAAGTTATTATGAAAAGCTGAAATACAGCAATACCGACCCGCGTGCAGAAATGACGGAAGTTATAAAAAAGGATTCTGCAGATTTTTTCAACTATATACACAAAAACCCCGATATAAGCCCTGTTCTGATGGTTGAAGCAGTTCGTGAGCATATTGTTTCAAAATTTGCTCCCGAAGATGTTATTACAGACCTGTGGCAACCCTTCGGAAAATACAACCGCATAATTGCAGTTGATGTGGGGCTTATCAAGAACAGGCAAAGATTAAAACACAGCATACCTCTTATGGGTGACAGTTCGGGCTATACATTCAGTTTCCATTCCGTACCCATATCGGATAAAGAAAACTGTTTGTCGGTTATCCGTGTAACCCTTGATATGTACCCGGAACAGTATGAAAATATGGACGAGGAAAATGTATACAATGCACTGAACAGACTCCGTTTTCCGACGCTTGACATATTTTCAATACGTCTTGTTGCAACAGAGCTGGCACACGGCCGTTCAGTCGAAGACATTTCCCTGACAGATATGTATGAAAGACTTGCGATGAACGACCTCAACGGTGATGACGAAAAAATGCTTTCCGTTGCACAGGAGCTTTATGAATATATGTTCAACGAAAGGCACAACGTAAAAACAAAAGAGTATAATGCAGTGCTATGGTCCCTTCCGCACAAGCACAGCACCTATCTTGAATTTATGATCGCGTATTTTTTCTGTCACAAAATTCTTACATGTACAGAGATTAATGACTACAGTTTTATGCAGATAACAATGACTTCAATGGCGAATCATTTTATTGCTTCACGGTTGCACGATAACTATCTGTTACAGGAAACATTACTTAATGTAATACTCAGCCAATATGAAAATTTCAATATGAGAAAAAAAAGTAATGCAGCATATTGGTTAGGAAAAATCAGTTACGCTGATCTGAAAGATGATGCAGTCACACTTCTTGAAAAAGAATTCAACCGCATCAAACCGCTTATAAAAAACGACAATTCAGCAACACTGGAAAATAAAAATAATCATTATCTTTTCCGCTCGGTATGCCTTGGACTGATTTCTCACGGCAGAGCAAATATTCTCGACGAATACCTCTGTCTTGTTGTTACCAATGATATAGCAAACGCTGTCAACCGCGGAAATGTTATTGAATATCTCGGAGATAATCATCAGACAAGCGTTCACAATGACTACTATATGGATGACAATCCCGACGTAGGTGAACAGGCAATTAAAATATTATGCAGCAAGGTTGAATTCAGACTGGCTCAGAAACGTTCAGGTTTTGTTGAAAATGATCTTGTGTCTCTGCTGAATCTTATTCAGGCAAGAATGCATCGTTCACCTGAAAATCTGTCATTTAACCTTGTTCCCTTCTGTGAAAAGGCTCTTGAGCTTCTGCGGAACTATCACATCAGACCCAGAAATATTATTTCTGAAAAATTATTATATTATTTCAGCTCTGTTGAAGAAGATCTTACGGCTTACATCGATAAACCCCGTTTTGATGCTGCATACAGATTCTTTACAGAGCTTTCAAAGATGAAAGATGCGAAACGCAATCAATGGCTTGAATGCGGCATAGATGATCCCGAAAGTATAGCAGAACACACTATTTCAGCCTGGTTTATGGCAATGGTTTTCCTGCCTCAGGAAAGTCCGGAACAAGGCTATAACAAGCGTGAAATTATGGATATGCTTATTGTACATGATATGGCAGAAGCTATACTCGGAGACTGTTCAGGCTCACTTGCAGAGCCCACTAAAGAATTAAAAGCTCAGAATGCTATATTGAAAAAAATGTTTATGAAGGGGACATATCCCGAAGTTGCAAATATGACACATTATTACAATGTCTGGACAGGCTATTTCAACGGTCAGAACATCAATGCACGCATCGCAAGAGATATCAATCTTATACAGACTGTAAATACATTCTTCACGTATTGCGGCGAGCATCCCGAAAAGTTTAAAAAAGAGGATGTTCTGCGCTGGCTGTCGGAGGCTGACAAACTCAGCACTGATATAGGATACGACCTGTTCGAGCGGATAATTTCACATAATCATATACATCGCAGAATAATTGATAAAAAAATAACGGGACAGCAAAAGTTTATAGAATTATAAAACTGCCTCCCGGATGCAGTTTTCTTGTGCATTCACATAAAAAACAGGTTCAGCAACAGGCAGATGAATGCCTGTTTATATGAGGCACAAGCAGTTTCTTACCGATCTTGCAAAAAATTCGATTGCCTTGTTACAGGTATAAATTCTTGTTACAAAAACTAAACAGCAACAAACTGTACCTACAATCAGAAGAGTTGTTGAAATCTAAAAAATAAGTCATAATTTCAGATTAAAGAAACGCATAATTCCACTCATCACACTTTTTAGATTTATCTTACTGCAGTTTTTTGCAGTAAGATATTTTTTTACATAACTTACGCTTTTCAAAAACAGATAAAACTGATATTACAGTTTTAATTTTTATCCTGATATTATATATACAACTGATATAACATATCACAACGGCTGAAAAAGCTAACAAAATCTGTTTCGGGGGCTTGATATGCAAATCTTAAAACACACTTACGAAAAACTACTGGGAAGCTTCCCCGCTGTTCCTCCCGAAAACGGCGGAATATTGGGTTCGGTTGACGGACTTATATGTGAATACTTTCACGACTGTTCTTCTGCAATTACAGAGTGTGCCGTATATACACCCGATATAACACTGCTGAATGAAATAATCAGCATATGGGCTGAAAAAGGAATATTATTCAGCGGTATGGTTCACAGCCATCCAACAGGACAGCTGACTCTTTCACAGGCAGATAAAGAATATATTTCGGCAGTTTTTAATGTTATCCCCGAAAGTGTACAGGAATTGTATTTTCCTCTGGTGATTCCCGAAAAAAAGAAGCTTATTTCTTATAAAGCAAAACGCAGCAACGGCATTATTCTTATCTGTAAAGATAAGATAAATATAATTAAATAAAGGCGGTAAAAACATGAAAACAGAAAAAATTACAGAAATCCGACTCCCTTGCGGAAAACTCTGCGGCCACAACTGTGCAGACGGTTGCATTTACTGGAATCCGGGTAAAAAAGACAGCAACGGCAGACAATATTGTAACTGGTATGGTCACTACTACTATCCCAGTGAAAGACAGGGCTGTCTTTCCTTCAAATAATTTCCGGTCTGAGGATGCTGATATCTGTTCAGCATCCTCAGTAATTCTACACATTACGGTGACCTAAAACGGAGATAAAACTGTTGACTGTAGATAATTGAATATGATATATTTATATCAAATAATCGCAAAGGAGAATACCGTGGCTGAACATTACACTTTTGAAGAAATTACAAAAAATGCTTTTTTATTTGTAAGTTACCAGCACAACAACAAGGATATTGTAACTAATGTAATTGATTCCTTGTTGGATTCCGGTGTGCGTTTATGGTATGATGTTGATCTGGATATCGGCGACAAATGGAACGATATTGCAGAAAAATTAATTAAACATCCGAATTGTAAGGGTGTTATATTCTTTAACAGTACTGATTCGTTTAAAAGTGAACCTGTATATCAGGAAAGATGTTTTGCTCTGGAAAAAGCCAATGAAAACAGGAAAAAATCGTTAAACTTTCCGATTTTTCCCGTAAACATCGGAAAACCCTCAACAATACGCTTATTAAAAAGTATTTTTGAAGAGCTACCTGATGATGACAAAGTTATGGAAAAGCTTTTTCCTTTAGAATTTCTTAAAAATATCTCCGAAATATTTACGGCTAATACAATATATTGCTATGCTGCCCCTGATGATACAGAAGGATATATTTCACGTCTATACGAATCTATTGTAAAAGCAGCTCCCGAAGTTATTGATAACGGCACATTAGCAATAAAAAAATTAAGTAAAAACAATTCACAACAAACACTTTCAATCGAAATGGGCATATGCAAAAATAAGCTTGCCTCAGGTTTACCTGAATATTTATTAAAAAATGACGGTACGGTTTTATATAAAAACAATCAGTATATAATTCAGAACAACACAGCATACTCGGTAAAAAATATAACCTGGCGCCCATTGTATTGTGAAAATGATATTTTTGTTTTTCTATCTGAAAATATCGTTGACGTGCGAAACGGCGGCAAAGAGCTTGAACAATGGCTCAACGGCAATTTTCTTACGGAATCATTCACAGACAAAGAAAAACAATACATACAAAAAATACGTTTGCTGAATGCAAAAGACCTGTCACAGATTGCAGACACGGAAAAGCTCATATTTCCGCCGGAAGCAGGCACATCAGAATCAAACTGGTGGATAAACGAAATGGGCATGGGTGTTTTACAGAAAGTAATAAAAAAGAACGGTACAACATATAACAGCGGATATAACTACCGAATTAAAAAATGCGGGGTAAGACCAATAATCTGTGTTCATAAAGACAGCATCGAAGAACTTACAGAACAATAAGAAAGGAAAGATATAAAGATGGCAACAAACAAAAGAGCAAAACTCAATTCATTCCATGACATTATTGATACAGAAGCAGCGAAAACCAATTCCTCAATATTCAGCAGTTATAAAGAAAAATCCATTATCGGCAAAGAAATATTCAAAGAACTCTATAAAAGATTCAACAACGATCCTGATAAAGGTCCCATCGGCTTTTATATGGATAATTCCAAAACTATAGGTATCCTTTCACAGTGTCAGTCACTTCAGGCTCTTTTGTTACTTGCATCCGATTTTGCATTAACCTTCGACGATGATCACATAGTTGATCCCGTTGAAACCAATCTTACAATCCGTGATATCATGGATATTGTAATTGAAGACATTTTCAGAAGAATCGAAACAAAAAAACCTAATGTTTACCGTTTTGATGCTTCTCCTTACGAAACAGAACTTTTCACGGTTGAAAATTCAAACATTGAAGCAATCACATGGGTTATCCCTTGCTTTTTACAGGCATTGAAATATCACGCATCCATTAATGAAACATGTAAATGGGAAGCTCAGCTTGTTGATGTTATTTCTTACGGCATCAGATATATCAATGACAGTTTTATTCAGGGTGAAAGTAAACTCGGCGAATCAAAAAAGCTTGAAATAGGCTGGAACTTCACCAAAAACTGTCAGGAACCCTCACTTTATTACACTTTTGCCGTTTGCGAATGCTTTGTTGAATTCTATTCCACATTTGAAGATTATCTTAAATATAAAGAAGCTGAACGTAATAATATTCTTCATAATATTAAAATTCCTGCAAAATTACTCAGCGAAAAAGCAAAGCAGGACAAAGAATTTGCAATAGCTGAAGCGCAGGGCGACCGCGGTCTTAATGAACAGGGTAAACAGATTGCCAAGCACAATACATATAATGAATTGTTCCTCAGATATAAAGAAATCAACAACGGTATTGAAGCGATAGACGATTCAATCTATGGCGAACTGGAATCAAAATGCAAAAGTGTTGCGAAAGAAATCTGGCGTCTTACAAATGAAAATCTTGCCGACAAGTTCTTCTATAATGACCTCAGTACTGTTCTTTCTGAAGATGATATAGCTACTGCAACTACCAGTGACGCACTTTTTAATACTGTTTATATCATCAACATTATGATTGATGCAGGTCTTGATGAAGAAATTCTTCTAAAAAAAGAAATCGCAGAAAATGCAGACAAAGCATTCGAATATGAGCAGGAATATACAAATCTTTTAGAATCCTGTCAGCTTGCTTCACAGAAAGCTCTGCGTTCATATGAAAAACTTAAGAATAACGGAAAAGAATACATTGTTGAACAGTTCCTTATAGGTTTCAACGAAAAATTTACCGTTCATAAAGATCTTGTACGCGAATTACGTAAACGCCGTATGCGTGTGTTTACACTTATTCCGTTGCTTATCAGAACAAACAACGCCATCAGTGAATACCTTATCAAATATCCTCAGGTTACCATGAAAAAGTATCTCGGTTATATTCTTGATAACCGTTATTCTGAAAACGGTGAAGCTAAGTGGATATGGGAAAATGAAGGCTTCTTCAGCGCAAGTAATTACTATTATGTTTCTGCACTTGGTGAATTTTATGCTTATTACGAAAACTATGAAAGCAAATTCATAAAGAATTATAATGAAAACCTGAAACAGCGCGAAGCCATTATCGAGCAAAGAGACGCTGAGCTGAATGCTCCGGACGGCACAATAGGTCAGCTTAAAAAATTAAGAGACGATCAGAAACAGGAAATTAAACAATTGCAGAATAAACTTGACAACGTGGAAACTCCCGTTGAAAGCGCTGTTGCACAGATTATCAGCAGAGAAGCAGAAAAACTGTTACCCGGACTGCTTGTCAATTTCATAAAAAATGCCGCAAAAGGTCTTACCGTGTCTGATGTTGATAGCACTGCGTGTAAAGATGTATATTCAGACCTTTCAGATGCAATTGAAGAATTGATGTATTCATTCATCAGTGAATATGTATATGATGAGATACGGACAAAGAACGCATCAAAGGCAGAAAATCTTAAAAATCACAATAATCTTAAAGAAAACCTTAAAAAAGAAATAAAACGTTGTATAAAGAGTTTTATCGCTGAAATCAAAAACAGTGATGACAACAGAAGTTCCTTCTATAATCAAGGATAAGGAGATATGAGCTATGAAAACAATTTCATTTTTTTCTTACAAAGGCGGCGCAGGACGAAGCACACTTGCATATAATGTAATTCCCGTTCTTGCAAATGAACATATTTTTCCTACAGCAGAAGCACCTATAATTGTAGTTGACACTGACGTGGACAGTTGCGGTATGTCATATCTGCTTAAAGCAGAAAAGAAGGTAACGGATACAAACTGCATCCAGCACCTTCTCGGAGCACCGTTTGATTCACAACCTATAAATTCAATAATGGATCATCCCTTTATCAGTCAGTTGATTCCTGTTGGTAATGCTTACGGCTATGAAGAGGATGAAGCAATTCTTCTTCTGCCTGCAAAAGATAACAAGAATATAGGTAAGGATGCAAAGAACAATTATGCGGAAAACGGCAGCTTCTCATACATGGAATCCCTTTCAAGCTTTCTTGAAGTTTGTGATGATGCAGGTATTCCTGCCGTAATTTTCGACTCTTCTGTGGGAAATACAGCTCTGGCAAACATTTCCAATGAAGCTGCAACAATTATTGTATGTGTAATGCGTCCTACCATACAGTTTGTTAACGGTACACGCCGTTATCTTCTTGGAGTAGAGAATGATGAAAAAATGTTTTCAAGCGATAAACATATAGTTGTTGTACCTAATGTTATTCCTCAGAATGACGTTGTAATCAATAACCTTCACTACCCTGATGCTGCGATCAGTAAAATCCGCATAGATTTTTCCACTGATTTTGAGGACAGTATAATGCATAATTATCATCTTGATATGCTTGATCCCGATGAATTCGGTATTCCTGCCGTTAACAGATTCATGTGGGTAGAAGATGTACTCTATACCAAAAGAGATCTCAATGAAAATGAAAAGGTTGCTTTGCAGAGATACAAAAAGCTTGCCCGTATTATCAATGAAATAGATGCTGATTATTAAAAGGAGGCAATTTCATGTCAGAAATAACTGTAAATGAAAAGCAACAGTTAGCAAACAGAATAGAGGGCATAAATAAGTTTTTTGACAGAAATGTCAGCGAAAATATGTGCAAATACATATTTGGCGGAACAAAAGTTGCAAGATATGTTAAAAGAATTCCCGATTATGTGGTATATATCAACAAAATTCTTTCCCTTGCATTTATTTTTGCTCACGGTTGCTTAAGATGCGATGCCGACAGTGAAAATCCTGTCAGTAAAAATGCATCAAAACAGAGTTCTCTCCGAATAATAAACAGCCTTAACAAAGCATATGTTCAGTATCCCGTAACATCTGAGTTGATACAGTTTGTTCTGTCCGATATTCAGTTTGAAATGCTTCAGGGAACCGACAGTGAGTTGTATGAAGTTTTTGAAAAACTCTGTCCTTTTAACTCAAAGGAATTTACTCTTACAAAATATTATAAGCTTATTGCGGAATGGAAAGCTGCTCCCTCACGTTTCAACACAAATTCAAATGAACTTGCGGGAATGTTCCAGAAACTTCTTCAGAATATGATCTTTATAAAAAATTATGATCTTATACAGGATGATGAAGGCAATTTTGCTTTTTATGAAAAAGAAGCTATGGAATTCGGAGAAATAGAAAAGTTCAGCATTGTACCTGCAAAGCATATAATCTATTTTGATCCGTCAAAATACCTCGATATGTATTCATTATACAGAATAGAAAAAACAGAAGAGGATGACGTAAAGAGACTTGCTCTTAATTATATTTCAGGTGACGGATTCAAAACTATTTCTCTTACAGCATCCGAAGTACCGCCCGCAGACAATGAAGAGGCTCTGAATAACTACATAGAAGCAGATGCGGAAGAATATTATTACGAGATAATAGGAGAAGGCTGGACCTCCGAATCAGAAGAACACGACGCAAAAAAAAACGCTAATTATATAGATCAGGTTCATGCAATCAACTATAAATACATAAAAAACCTGGCTTTGGCTATTTCAGATGCGATAGGCGTTAATATGGGCTCCAAAAAAGCTCTGTATAAAGCCTATCATATCCGGCATAAAGATGTTTTTGAAAAAATCACATCCCCTGCCGATATTGAAGAACTTAAATTGGACTGGGACGGTATCATAGTAATGCTGTTAATTGAATCCAGTCCTTCAAGTGTTCTGGAAACTCTTTTCCGCGCAGTCCCTCAGACCTTTATTGCAATTGCAAGAAACCTCTGTAAAAGAATAGACAATCCGAATATGCCGATATACGGCTTGTCTGAAACCGAATTAAAACAAAAAGTATATGATGTTATCCGTTCAAATCTGATTCTCGGTGAATCAAGCGGTTTTGGTAAAATCCCCCGAATAAAGTCTGACGAAAGACTTTATGCAAGAGCTGCTTCACTTCTTATCATATCATCCATTTCTTCTGCTGTTGAAAATGATACCGTTGAAAAAACAATATGTGCAGGTAACATATATGACAACATATCTCTTCTCAACAGAATAAAAACTGATGCTTCTGCAGAACAAAAATGCAGATATGTAAGTATAATTCTCGGCGAAACTTTCAGACATCTGATATGCTTTTATGCGGGTTTGTTCAGTTACGGCGAAATCAAAGCAAAATTTGACGCAGAATCATGCAACTGTTGTTTCTCTGAATCCAAAATTTCATTCTACCAGAAAAAATTGCAGAATGCATTTATGGCTGCAGCAAAAAAAGAAGCAAATGAACTCAAGCGTTATAATTCTGCAGAACATAAAGATATGATAGAATTGATGAAACGCTTTATTATTCTTTGTGAAAATTGCAGTTCAAACACTAAGTCATCGTCATCAAACGGACATAAATTATATGCCGCATTGGGAAGACACGAATTATTGAATGTCAGTGAATTCAAAAACTATGCAATAGGATATACCGAAAGCCTTTCTGAGATTACTGCGGAAAATGCAGACAGTTGGATTGCTTTTGCGCTTGATGTATTAAAGTATTTAAGATACGGAAAATTTAAATATAAAACAGACAACGCATATAATGCAATATATCCTTTTGCTGCAATTTACAACAGAGGAAATGAAAATTATGACGGTTATAAAACTGTCACCTTTACGCTCTATATTGATTCAGACGGAGATGATAAGGTTGATAAAGAGTATATCAATGTACTCACAGAATTTTCTTATGACCTGAGTAATGTCTTTTATTGTTTGCCGAATATTCTGCGATCAAATAAAAAGTGGTGGATAGATCCGGTTCTTATTAATTTTAAAGACTTCAATGAAATATTTGAGGAATATAATGACAATATCGAAGAGAATAACGAAAGGGAGTAAACAATGGTCGCAAACAGACACTACATGTTAGATGCTTACGGATGCTTTGTTGAACAATCAAACAGCATAATGGTAGTAAATGATCTGCTTGTACAGCTGTCAACAGATCTTAAAATGAAACCTGTAATGCCACCGTTTCTGGTTCCTTTTTACTACTGCCAGGATCCTGAAGATGTAGGGGTAAGTGCTTTTTGCATTTGCTCCAACGGTTCTCATATTACAATACATACTTTCCCTTATCGCTCATGCTATTTTGTTGATATTCTTACCGATCAGTTCTTCAGTGAAGCAGATGTCACCAACTTTATACGAAGTCAGCTTTATGCAAGCTCTATCAGCACTAATGTTGTTGACAGGCGTGTATTTGAAGGTATAGACGGAAATATTGACACTGATAATGATTTCGGCCCTCATTATATGATAACAATCAACAATATTGATGCAGACTTTGAAAGCATATTCACATGGTTAGACCGTATAGCACCGAATATAAATATGCAGGCAATATCGCGTCCGTATGTAATTTACGACAGCGTACAGCAACCGGGATACATTTCAGGTATCCTTATAGTTGCACAAAGTCACATTGCTTTTCATTATTCTATTGAAAAAAGAATGGCAAATATCGACATTTTTTCATGCAGTTTTTTAGAAAACGGAGCTGTAGAAGATCTTTTACATCAATCTTTCGGTGACGATATTACTATAAATCTTTTTGCCAGAGGAAGCAAACACAGAATTGAATGTCAACACAGATCACGGCAAAGTATAATAGAAAAAAACTCCGGCTGGCGAGATAATATTTTATAAACCGGACAACAGTTTTTTTCAGTTCATATCACATAATCATCACCAAACAACAATATAATATCCGGCAGATTAAAAAATCTCTGCTTCAGTCCGTTATGCATAAGGTGATGAAACTCAAACTGATTATATTCTTTAACATAAACTGATTAGGCGTAACTTCTTAATCAGTTTTTTTGTTATTGTCTGTTTCTTTTTATTCTCAAAAAATTATGATTTTTCTCTTATGTAAAACTGTTTTTACAACAATATTCTTTCCTATGTTAATATATATGTGGTAACAAAGTTAAAAAATAAAAAAAGGGTGTGTAACAGAATGAATACTTATTATGAACAACTTATGAAGTGTAAAGGTGCGGATGAACTTAAGGAGATAGTCCGGAAATGGGATATTCTTTCGGACAATATCAGAAAACGAGCCTTTGATGCACCCATTGTACTGCCTGATCTTTTTGTGTATACACATCCCGGTTGCGGTAACACAAGGCTGCTGGCTCTGATTTCTGAATACCTTGATTCAAAACAGAACTTAATGAGCTTTTACGGCGATGTGAAATTTTTTGAATTCAAACTGGATTATTGCAAGCCCGACAGCAATTTCACCGAGCTTTTCCGTTTTATAGAATCCACAGAAGCTGCTGCAGGCTTCCGCAATGAATTCAAAGGCATAATCCGTATCAATATCGATGAATGGGTAGGACACCACAAAGAAAAGCATTTTCTCGATTTTCTGGAATTTCTTCAGCTGAACACC
Organism: Acutalibacteraceae bacterium; assembly: GCA_045538645.1. Taxonomy (GTDB): domain Bacteria; phylum Bacillota; class Clostridia; order Oscillospirales; family Acutalibacteraceae; genus RUG806. The sequence continues at coordinate 53,841 of JAZSRT010000080.1, forward strand.
TCTTACTGGCTTATTTTCCTGACACTTTCGGAACACTGCGAAAATGATGAAACAAAAGAGATGGAAGGCATTGTCAGTATGTATCTGAGAATTGAGAAAATAATTCTCCGTGCACCCAACGAAAATGAATTTATAGAATATGCCTCAGAACACCTTTCAAAATACGGTCTTGAACTTGATGGCAGTGCAAAATCCGTGCTGGCTTCTTCAGTAAAGGTTCTCAGAAATAACAAGTATTTCTACGGTTTTCACACAATAAAAGATTTGTGTAACGATATTGTGTATTCACTGTTTTCAGACTCAACTTCAGTAAACAATATAATTACTGCTGAAATGCTCAACGAATTTTCAGCCGACAGTGAATATATAAAAAGAACTATTCTGAAAATCAAAAACACGGTTTCTTTAGGATTTTAATGATTGATAACGGGAGAAATGAATTATGGAATATAAATTAGGAAAATATCAGAATGTAAATCAGGAAACCCGCTGGGCGACAATAGATGAAGTAAAGCGTTCATCAACATACATAAATCTGCACAGTGACGTTTATCCGGGTGCCGGCATACCCGTTATGTCAGACGGACACGAGGCTTATGTTGACAATACTGATACTCATACTCTGATTTTCGGTTCAACCGGTTCTAAAAAGACAAGACTGTTCTGTATGCCCATACTCAACTTTTTTGTAAAAGCGGGCGAATCCTTTGTAGCAACAGACCCTAAGGGTGAGCTTTATGCAAGAACCGCAGGAATTGCAAGGGCAAACGGCTATAACATCGTTGTTCTCAATTTCCGCGATATCGGCAAGGGTAATATGTGGAATCCCCTTTCATATCCTTATGAAATGTATCATAACGGAAAGCGGGATGAAGCCGTTGCAATGCTTAACGACTTTGTAAGAACCATTGCATCACGGCAGTTTGAAAGTACAAGCGACGTTTTCTGGCCCGAAATGGCATCCTCACTTGCACTCGCAAATCTTCTGCTGCTTATGGAAAGTGCGCCTGCAGAAGAGGTAAATGTTGCAAGTCTTGCCTCCTTATGTACAAGTGCTTCTTCAGACAAGCTGAAAAAACTCAGCGCAAATATGAAATCCGAAACCATTGCGGGACTCAATTACCAAAACATTTTCAACAGTGCGGAAAAAACCCTTCAGAGCATCATGGTCTCTCTCTTCGGAATGATACGTATTTTTATCACTCAGAAAAATCTTACAAATATGCTTTCGGGCAGCACAATTGATATTTCCCGCTTCGGAAGAGAAAAAACTGCAGTTTATCTTATTATACCCGATGAAAAAAGCACATATCATTTTCTTATAACAACATTTCTAAAACAGGCTTATGAGCTTCTGATTGCAGAAGCTCAGAAAGAAGAAAGCAGACAGCTTCCTGTAAGGGTTAACTTTGTACTGGATGAATTCTGTAACCTGCCCAAAATCCCCGATATGCCTTCTATGATATCTGCTGCAAGAAGCCGTAATATGCGGTATTTTCTTGTTGCTCAAAGTCTGCATCAGCTTAAAGCACGTTACGGTGAAGATGCCGATACCATTAAGGGAAACTGCGATAACTGGGTATTTCTTACGTCAAAAGAACTGGCACTTCTTGAAGAAATAAGTCTTCTGTGCGGTTCTTATTATACTGCAAACGGTCTCAATCGCAGACTGATATCCGTATCTGAGCTTCAGAGGCTTGATAAGAGCAAGGGTGAAGCACTCATAATGCATTCACGTCAGTATCCGATCATATCGGAAATTGCAGATATAGATTCTTATCCGATGTTCAAAGGCTTCGAGGCACTGCCATTGATGCAGTATGAAATGCCCGAAGCTAAAATGTTTAACCTTGTCAAATTCTACCGTGATATTATCAGCGAAGTGCGTCCCTTACCTTTTTCGTAATTTCAGAAAGGATTAAAATGCCGTGATAGACACAACAGGAAAAAAAATCGTCAGTGAAGAGCAGTCGGGAAAGCCGAAATTTATACTTGCCGAAATCCGTTTTTTTATAAATGGCTTCCGCAATAGCAGTAATGACCAAAAAGCTAATAATATAGCTTTATGTATAAAAAACTTTTTGAATGCCGGAGGAGACAAATCTGAAATTAAAGAATTTTTGTTTATTCTCGAAAGATATTCGGAAGAAACATCAAGCGAGGACTTTTTATGGGAACTGGTTTATATCAGAAGACTGCTGGTAAAGGCATATGATATGGTTTTTGACCTGCCGTATGCAGCCGAATGCTCACATCAGGCAGCAAAACGTTTTGAAAAAATATGCGAAGTTGCTCCGACTCATTTCAACCACTGCTGCAGAGTACAGGAATATGTATCGGCAGCTATATATTTTATTGATGCAAACAAAAGTCATTTATTCGATAAAAAAATTGAGGGTATTCTTGATTATGCCGAAGACCTGTTTTTGCAGATAGAAAAAAGTGATAAAGCAATTTATTACAGCTCCGGAAAATATTTATACCGTATCAGGCAGCAGTATCTGCTGAGACAGCAATACGACCGTAGCAGTATGTGCAGAATTGTAAAGGAGCTTGAATATTTTGCACGGGAAGTGTATTATCGGGAAATGACGACCGATAATCTGGATTTCTGGGCAAATACATATATTGAATATCTTGAGCTTGGAGCTTTCTCATACCCCGATGAAGAAGAAAACTACAGAAAACTGTTAAACCTTGTTGATGAAGCAGTTCTGAACGGAAGCAGAAAGCTTCAGGACTCTCTTGATAAACTGAAAAAAGCCTTTATAAAATACTGTCCCGATAAACAATAAGCTTTACGTAAGATAATAAATCACAAGAAAACGGCTTCGTCGTACGCCTGCGGCGAAGCGTTTTCGGATAGTCCATCTCCGAGCGAAGCGTAGCTGAGCGTTCACAGGGACATATAATCTTTTTGCTTTATAGGAAGGAATTTCATATAAAGAAAAAAAGCGTTGCATCTGGGTGTTATTCTCCAAAAATGCAACGCTTATATTTCATTATAGGAAATACCTTACTATTTTTTTGTTGTGGTATCTGAAATCATCTTCTTAAAAATATAGTCAACAGTCAAAGGCAATTAGCAAAACAGTAAATAATAATATACAATAAAGAACAGCCGACTTTTCTATTCAGCCACATAATACCAATGAGGATGTTCTTTGTAGCTCTCTTGCCACGGTTTGTCATAGTGAAAGGTTCCGTCATTCTGTAAAGTTCCGATTCTTTCTGTAAACGGTGAATCCTCATATCTTATAAAAATATAACTCCATTTGCCGAAATCATTCACGGTAACATATTGCGAAAGATCTTGTTTGCTGTTTCTTGCAGTTATTATTTCATTTATTTTTTTCTTATCTTTAATCCGAACCGGAACGGTACCGTAATCCTCGTAAAGAACAATATCTGCTATTTCATGTGTTTCAGTTGTCGGCATTGTGAAATTAAAATTTTCTGAAATATACCATTCATAATAACTACTGTCTTCATAAATAAAAATTATTACAGGGTCAGTTATTGAGTCATTTATATAAATAAAATATTTATCCTTAGGGATGTAATATTTTTGGTTTTCTTCTAACTCAGGTAAATATTCCACACAAATGCTCAAATCAATTGTTTCATCTAATTGATATGGCAGTGTTTCTGCACCTGACGGAAAAAATCGTGGCCAAAGTTCACCGCTGTCAAGATAATTATTATATTCTTGCCTAATAAAATTGTCGTTACACGAATAATAAGCTGTGTTGTTATATATCAGTTCATCTGTGTATGTATTGTTATTATAAAAATGCTCTATTACATCAATTTTTTCTTTTTGCATCTTCATAACAAACAGCACAGAACTTGACAAAACTGATATTGCCAACACTGCTGATATAATCCTTTTTGATGTTTTTGTTATTGCCAGCCACTGTCTCTCCGCAAATAATACCAATTCTTTTAATGCGGATATACTAATTAAAACTATTGTACCAACATACAGAGGAGCATATCCTATATCACCGCCATGCTGATATATTATCAATGAAGGAATATATGCAATTAAACTGATTAAAGGAAACAAGAATTTTAATTTTGTTCTTAAAAAACCTGCACAAAACGAAAATAGAATCGAAGAATAATATATTATTTCTATTGCATCCCAAACCGGTGCAATATACATCACCGTAATTTGAAGAATACAAATACAGGCAAAACCGATTCTGTTAAAAATTCTTTTATCTTTTTCTGCTTCTTTCATTGTGTTGATAATGGTTTCATCACTTTTTTGCAATGCCTTGTCCTTGCAAATTCGTTCTCCTGAAAGAATTTCATTTACAGAAACCTCAAGTGCTTGTGCCAACGGAGTCAGAAAAATAATATCGGGAAAGCCTTTACCCGTTTCCCAACGGGAAATCGCTTTATCTGTGCAATTAAGAGTTGCAGCAAGTTCTTTTTGTGTTAATCCTTTTTCGATTCTTAATGCTCTAATAAACTCACCTGTTTTGATACTATCCATTTTTTTGTACTCCTTTCGCTGAAATAGTAACTGATTTTTTTAATATTTTCAACCTATGCCGCGTAGAGTTTGTTGATATATAAGAAAAAACTTTACTTATAAGTAAGCATTAATCGTAAATTATGCAAAACAAGAAAAATAGAATATTCTTGTAAATAGATAAGACTAATATATTTTTCGCTATAAAATAAT
>JAZSRT010000062.1:0-10038 GCA_045538645.1 Acutalibacteraceae bacterium
AGATAAAAGAAATGGAAGGCGTAAACGCCTTGTTCCGCTTCGCTCTATTTAAAATGCCGACCGCAGGTCCCGATTCTATTATCCATTATCTATTATCTTTTATCTTCATAATTTGAAAGGCTATCGCCTTTCAAATTATGATTTGTGTTGTAATCAAAAAAAGCGGCAGGCGAGGGTGGAAATGTCTTGTTAATTTTTTAACAATTTTTTATTTTAACATATCTTGTGTTCACTTATAAAACGTGACACACTATATCCGGTTATGCGATAATTTTTCTTTTTTCGTCAATTTTTTCAGATTAAAAACATAACAAAAAATTCCGATTGTAGATATAGTAATTTTTTATGTAAAAGTTTTTATACAATACGTATAATGTGCAAAAGTGTGAAAATGTTGAAAACTCTGTTGAAAATGTTGATAACTGCCACTAAAAAGCCTTGATAAACCGAGTTTTTAACACAAAAAAGTTATCAACATCCCTACTTTGTTAATATTTTAACATATACAGGCAGTTGTGCAAACTTGCCGTCTATACAAAATGGAGATATTTTTAAATAAAATTCTCAGAATATTTTATTTAAATTGCCAATCAATATAAAAGAGGTGTAAAATGGAACTGATAAGCCGCAAAAACGGAACAGAAGCGGTCGGCTTCGGAGAAATTAACCTTCCTCTCACCCTCGATTGCGGACAGGCTTTCAGATGGGAACCGTCGGGCGACGGCATTTTCAGAGGTATAGCATATTCAAAAGAAGTGCAGGTAACGTCAACCGAAAACGGCTTGCTTTTTTTAGGAGCTTCAAAAGACGATGTTGAAGAAATATGGACAGGCTATTTTGATCTTAAAACTGACCATAAACAGATACTTGACCGACTGAGTGAAGATCCTTTTATAAAGGCATCCTATGAAAAATACGGAACAATAAGAATACTCAATCAGGATCCGTGGGAAACTCTTTGTTCATTTATAATTTCATCCTGCAATAACATTCCGAGAATAAAAGGTATAATAAAAAGACTGTCCCTTGCATTCGGAGAAAAAACAGGAGAATTCCATACTTTTCCCGCAGCCGAAACCCTTGCGGTAAAAACAGCGGATGACCTTGCTTTTCTTAAAGCAGGCTACCGTGTACCTTATATACTCGATGCGGCAAAGAAAGTTGCCGAAGGTGAAATATCACCCGAAAATATCAGAAAAATGTCCGAAGCCGATGCACGGAAGGAACTTATGAAAATTAAAGGTGTGGGCAAAAAGGTAGCAGACTGCACTATGCTTTTCTCGCTTGGGTTTACCGACGTTTATCCGGTTGACCGCCATATAGAACGTGCAACAAAAGAATACTATCCTAACGGCATTCCCGACTTTTTTCATCCCCATTCAGGACTTGCGCAGCAGTATATTTTCAGCCGTATGATAGAACGGCAATAAGAATCAAAGCCTTGTTTTCATAAAACGATGTATACAGCATAGTTATAATTATTCATTAAGGGGGTATATTTATGCATCCGCCTATGGGGCCTCCTCCCGGGACAGCAATTGATAAATTAAAGGAACCTAAACCTAAAAATATAAAAGAGGTACCCGGGTACCTCAAAAATGTTCTGTCAAAATTTTTCTTCAGACTTATTTATATTTTCCGCCTTGTTTTTGAAACAAGACCGTGGATATTATTTGTTATGATGACACTTTCCGTGCTTACTGGTCTTCTTCCCGTAGGTCAGGCATTTGCAGGTTCATACCTTCTGAATGAACTTGCTTCTTCTTACACGGCAGCAGTTTCAACGGGGATATTGCCTGACGAAGAATGGGCAAATATCGCAGGACTTCTTATTTTGCAGTTTGTCTGTATTTTTGCAATTTCCATTACCAACAGCATAAACTCTCTTGTAACAAGAATATCAGGTGAGCTTGTAGCAAATCATGTAAAAGTAAAAATAATGAACAAGGCAAAGGATCTTGACATTGAAAGCTTTGACAGACCGGACTTTTACGCAAAGCTTGAAAACGCCACAAGAGAAGCAGACCGCCGACCTATACAGATAATAAGCTCTGTATTCAATCTTATAAGCACAATTATTACCATATGCTCATATTTTGTTGTTTTAACAAGAGTACGTCCCGTGTGGGCATCTGTACTTGTTATCGCGCTAAGCATTCCGGGGGCAGTGGTAAGCTTTATTTACAGAAAAAAGAATTTCCGTTATATGCGTCACCGTTCAAAAGACAGACGGATGCTTTCATACTTTTCTAATATAGTAACAGATAAAGATCTTGCAAAAGAAATCAGGATTTTCGGTCTTTACGGCATTTTTACAAAAAGATACAAAGAAGTATTTGAAAGATACTTCAAGGGGCTTAAATCGCTGTTTTTGAAGGAAGGTGCCTGGAATATATCACTTTCTCTTGTTTCATCAGCTGCAAACTGCATACTGTTTATTATAATTGCAAAGCAGGTTTTTGAAGGAAAAATAGAGATAGGTAATTATTCATTATACACAGGCGCACTCAATTCCGTGGCTACAGGAATCGCATCTTTTATTTCAACAACTTCCACGGTATACGAAGGGACACTGTTCATAGATAACCTTATCACATTTATGAACGAAAAGAAAAAAATAAAAGCTTTATCACACACACCTCTTATCCCCGAACGCAAAAAAGGTCACAGAATAGAATTTATAAATGTATCCTTCAGTTATCCCGGAAGTAACAAAAAAGTTATAGACAATATGAGCTTCACAATTGACCCGGGAGATACCGTGGTTCTTGTGGGACTTAACGGTGCGGGAAAAACAACACTTATAAAACTTCTTACACGTCTTTATGACCCCACTGACGGACAGATCCTGCTTGACGGAAAGGATATAAAAGATTATGACGTTGAAAAGCTGTACGATATATACGGTATTATTTTTCAGGATTTCGGAAAATATGCAGTTTCTGTAAAAGAAAACATAGCCTTTGGTCAGGCAGATAAAGAAATAATTGATGAAAAAATACACCTTGCCGCCGAAAAAAGCAGCTCAGCGCAGTTTATAGACCTTCTTCCCGACAAATATTCAACACCTCTTATGCGTTTCTTTGAAGAAAACGGAACGGAGCTTTCAATAGGTCAGTGGCAGAAGCTTTCAATAGCAAGAGCTTTTTACAGTGATTCGGACATACTTATTCTCGATGAACCCACTGCATCCCTTGATGCCATAGCCGAGCAGGAAATATATAACCGTTTTGACGAATTAAGACAGGACAAAACCACGGTATTCGTTTCCCACCGCCTTTCAAGTGCAACCGTAGCGGACAAAATACTTGTTCTCGAACAAGGAAAACTTATCGAAAACGGAAATCATAAAGAGCTTATGGAAAATAAAGGAAGATATTACGAACTATTCTCCACACAGGCAAAAAGATATATAGAACAATAAATTTATAGCCGCAAGCGGCACAAAAATCACCCTGTTTGACACACAAATAAAAGTATCCTTCAGCATCTTAGTAATGATGCAGAGGATACTTTTTTTGTTCTTTCTTTTAATATTATGATTTGTCTTCTGAGAGCATTTCTACAAGTGCAGACATATCTTCACTGAGTTTGCCCTGGTTTTCTTTTGCTATAAGCATTCGTCTTTCATTGAGTGCTTTATACATGTCTATCTTTTTCTGACCGTCGAGATCATAGAAGAATAAGGGGATGGTTTTTACTATCTGAGGAACAAGGTTGCCTGCAGCATAAAGAGCGAATACTTTACGGTAAACATCTACACTGTCCTGTGCCCAGTAGGTAGAATCTATTGTTGTGTCATATCCTGTCCATTTAAGTATCCACAATGCCATAATCGTATTCAAGGGCTGAGTGAGCTTATTTACATAATCCGTAAGAAGTCCGAAGGTACCGTCGGGACGTTCACCTGTGAGATATTCTGTATAGTCATTTATTTCTCTTGAAATTTCACCTTCAAAAGCGGTTGCGGGTGCATTGTTAAGACCGTTGAGTCCGTAACCGATACAGAACCATATTCCGCTGACCCACCATTTTTTCATCGGCATTGTAATCCATCCGCCGACAACCCAGATAAGCTGAACAAAAATGTCCCACGCTCTTAAAAGAATAACGATATTTCGGTAACTCTTTATTCTTTCTCTTATAGGCTTGATAAGTGACATGGAAAGGACATTACAAATGTGGTAGAAAGCGTAAAGAGGAGCGATATTAAGAGCGCCGCCGAAAATTTCAAGCTGAGTTATAACGTCCCAGGAATATCCGCCGTTGCTCCACCACGAAACAACAAAGTTTGCAACAACATTACGCATAGCATACTTGTTTTTCAGAACATAGAACATAGTTTTTGTAAGCGGGGCAGGTTTTGGCTGTAAAAGCACACGCTCGGGGCATTTAAGAGCAACACCCATTGTGCCGACGGTTCCGAAAAATGCCGTTACAAATCCCATTACCGTAAACATAACCGGCTGGGAAATAGCTATACCGCCTATATTGTTTATAGACATAAGCGCAATATAAATCGTAGAAACTATATCACCGCCGTATGCACCTGCATAGCTTTGTGCAAGGGATACGGCTATTCTGTCTGCAGGACACGGGGATTGAAGTGTAGGATAATTGTCTGTGGGAATATTGAATATAGTTGAAAAGGTTTCCTGTAAAAACAGCATTATAAATACAAAGATAATCTTTTTCGGATCATTTATCGTATCTCCGCCGATTAAAAGCGCACCGCTGTATAAAAATGCCGTAAGCAAAAAGAACGGAAGAGGTGTTGTAAGAACATAAGGTCTTGCTTTTCCCCAACGGCTTCTTGTTCTGTCATAAACAATACCCATAAGAGGGTTATTAAGTGTATCGTAAATACTGATAAGTGCCTTTATAACAGTTATGTATGTAAGATCTATTTTCAAAACCTTTGTGAAATACATATTCTGATAATTGTCCATACCGACCTTAAGAGAACGGGAGAACTTCTGAATAGCCATCCACATTACTTCACCGGCAGAAACCTGCCTGGTACTGTATACATCAACTGCAAGATTTTCATATTTTTTAAGAATATCCTCATTAAGAGTTGCCGCCGAATATTCATCAGCCTTAAAAAAGCGGTCAACAATAGCTTCTTTTGTAATTTTTGCCATTCGTCATTCCCTCCTTTATTCCGTAATAGTAACAGTACAAGTTGTTTTATAATTTCCGTCCTGTGTTATACAATAAACATCAGCACTTCCGGAAGATATTGCGGTAATAACTCCGTTTTCATCAACCGAAGCTATATTTTCATCGGAACTGAACCAATAAAGCTTTGTTACCGTTGCATTTTCGGGAGAAAACGTAACTTCTGCAGATTTTGTTTCGCCCTTTTTAAGATTTATTTCTTTTTCTTTTACCTTAACACTTTCAACAGGTATTCTTACATAGAATAAACAGGTGTCTTCATAAGTAATACCGTTATATGTGTATGTACCCGTAACAGTTATCGGTTCGGCACTTACGCTTTCGCCTTTATAAAAGCTTCCGTCAACTGAAATTACCGAAGGATCCGAGGATGAAAAGCTGATTTCTATTTCAGCAGGAGACTGGTCACTGATAACTTTTGTCTTAAATTCATCCGACGAACCTTTTTCGATATAAAATACATCTTCTCTGAAGAAAAACTGAACTCTTGTAAAATTAAATACCTTTGTAAAAACAAGCTTAAAAGAAAGAGTAAGTTCACCGAAATCTTCATATTCTCCCGTAAATTCAAGAGGAAGAACTATATTGCACACTCTTTTCTGCTCAATATTTATAAGCTCATTTTTAAGTCTGTCAATATTTGCAGTCATTATAAATTCATCATAGCTTCTTTTCATTTCTCCGACTTTTGCAACTGATGCGGTTTTTTCTGAAAAAGAAGTCATAACTTTTTCGGCTTCATCAAGACAAAATACGTCATTAAGTATTTTTTCATCCGGATTTCCGAAACTGCTTTCATCAAAAGTGAATACATATTTAAGGTTGTTCTGGTTTTCCTCTTCCGCAAATGCTTTTATTTCAACATTTTCTTTTAATAAATCTGTCCGTAAAAGCATATCGGAAAAATCTTCACCGTATTTTCCCGAATAACGCTGGGATTCATATTCGGAAGACAAAAGTGATATAACGGAGGATTTGATATGTTCCAAAGCCGCTTTCACATTTTCAGCATTATCTCCTTCAATTTCAACAGTATCATCAGCTAAAGAAACAGAAAAAGAAACATCCAGCTTTATACCGTTAAAATTCATAGTATCTTTTATCAAAGAATCGAATGAAGAAAGAATATCTTCATTATCTGCGGGAATTTCGGGATAATCCGTTTCCTTCTCGGGAAGAGTTCCCGTTCCCTCATAACTTAAAATGTGAATACCGCCGAAAACAGTTCCGCCTGCAAAAAACAGTATAAGCACGGCGGTAACAGCCGCAATAATAATTTTTTTTCGATTTTTATTTGAGTCAATACGGTCTATTTTTTCAAGACGTTTTCTCTCTTCTTCACTGAGTCCCGAACGTATATCCATATCATTCATCAGCTGTCACCTCCTCATTAATATTATAAGCTTCGGAAATAAGCTTCTGTCTTTCTTTTTTATCTTCTTCTGATTCATAGATAGGTGCGGGAATATCAAGAAGCTTTATTTCGCCTTTTCTGTACTTTCTTCTGTATTCTACTCTTATTTCATCACCTTCTCTGAAATTATAAACGGGAGGATTTTTCAAGCAGAAAATTGCAGCAATAAGAGGAATAATAAACATAACAGCCGCAATCACAAAAAGTATGTTCATATTACTTTCGGCAACACTTCCGATACTTTCACAGGTGCTTATAAGTGAAGAACCCGAAATTCTTAACACAACTGAAAAAACAGCTCCTATAACAGAAAAAACAGATGTGAGTATGCTTACTTTTTTATTACCGATAAAACAAAAGATCATCAGTAATAGAATAAATACAGCCGATACTGCCATAACCGCATAAATAATTATAAACGATTTAAGTAAAGACGCTATTTCTCCGAAAACTGGTGTGGAAGAAAGAGTATCAAGCTTCATAAAAAGTCCGTTGCCGAAAAGCGGAGTATAGACAAGATCCAGCACATTAAAATTCACCGATGAAGAATAAACAGGCGTTTTTATTGCAAGAGAACCCAAAGGCAAAAACAGGGCAATAACAGGGAAAAGTGCGGCTATAATTCTGAATATCTGAGCTTTACCCGAAGCATATGCGCTTTTGAATTTAGTCAGATTATAACGGAAAAAAGCCATGGACATTTCTGCAATACGTCTGTCCTTCTGAAATTGCCTCTCAAAAGAAGCAAACATCAGGTGAACACCGCAATTTTTGCAATACGGACTCATCTGATACACTTTTATATGAGTGCCGCATTTAGGACAATCAGCCATAATAATCTCTCCTTTACAAATAATAAGGAAATATTCTGATAAAAGAATACTGCCTAATTCTATTTTATAAATTACATATTACTATAAATTTGCTTTTATTTCAATAATTTTTGTATAATTTTTATAAATTAAAATAAACACACCGATTATTGTAAAAATAACCGATGTGTTCATTAATTAATATTCTGTTAAGGAGCTGCTCCGCCTGTATTATCTGAATTTTTCATAATATCTATGGCAGACACTCTGTCAGGCTGTATATTTATATTTGTACTTCCGTATACGGTTTTATGAAGGTCTGCGGCACAAAGAGGATAATCAACTATCCATACCCAGGAATTACCTCTGTAGTCAAGTCTGTGTCCCTCTTTCGGAATTGCATCCGAAACTATTTCATAATCATACCATTTTTCGGAAATAGCCTGAGTACCCAAAGAAATAAGATCAGTCAGTCCGCAGTCAGTTTTAACATAATTTATAACAGTGTTAAAAAGAGGAGCAACCTGATTTATGCTGATATTTCCCGTAAGCTCTATAAGCTTATTTATAAACTGACGCTGTCTTCTTGTACGGCTTACATCGGCATCTACATCACAGTTTCTTATTCTGCAGAAAGTGAGTGCCTGTTCTCCGTCAAGAAGAACACCGTTACCGTAAGGACAATATCTTCCGATCTCCTTTTCAATTTCTTTGGCTTCGTGTTCTTTAACATCAAGATTTATACCGCCAAAGCTGTCTACTATGTCGCTGAAGGAATCAAAATTAACCGAAACATAATAATCAATATCTGTTTTAAAATTATTTTCTACGGTTTCAACCAGTTTTTCCGCACCGCCGTTTGCATAGCAGGCATTTATTTTTGCATATTTATCTCCGAATTTTGTGTTGATATACGTATAAGAGTCGCGGAAAATCGAATGAAGATATATTTTTTTATCCGTTTTATTAAGCGAAGCTATTATAATGGCATCGGAGTTTGAATTCATTTTATCAAGACCGATAAGAAGAATATTTATAACATTTTCGCTTCTCATAAGCGTGTTTTCTGATGTATTTGTTGCCCAACCCTTAAGAACGGAAGAGAGATCATTTTCACCTCTTAATTCATTAAGGGTTTCAACGGCTATTTTTTCTTCACCCGGCTCAATAATTTCAACAAATTCTTCTTTTTCCGGTTTACTGTAAGATGCTTCTTCTTTTTTTGAAGGCAGCATCCCGGAAATTATATCTACCGAAACCATAAGAAAAACAATCATAAACCCTAAAGCTATACCTGAAACTATTGAAAGAACACTGCTTTGTAAAACAACAGCTTCAGTTTTTTTATAAATTTTATCCGCTGTTTTATTTGCTGTCTTTTTTGAAGATTTTTTAGAAGTCTTTTTCAAAGTCTAACCTCCTGAAATTTACCGCAGAAATATTATTCCTCGGTATTTTCGGAAATATCCTCTTCAGTATCTTCTACAGCATTGTCAACCTCTGCAGTTTCTTCGGGAACGGATGTTTCTTCACCTGAGTTTTTTGCAAGTGTCATTGTAATAACACTGTCATTTTCGGAAAGACGCATAAGACGTACACCCTTTGAAGGACGGGCACATTCTCTGATGCTTTCGGCTGAAATACGGATAATAATACCCTGTTCGGAAATAAGAATTACATCATCATCGTCATAAACCACCTTAATTGCGGCAACATCACCGTATTTTGCAACTCTGTAGTTTATAGAACCGAATCCGCCTCTTGACTGAATGTGATAATCTGAGAAATCACTCTTTCTGCCGTTACCGGTAACACTTACGGTAAGGAGCTTTCCGCCGTTTTCTTCATCCAATATTTCCATACCGATAACTTCATCGTCCGGGAACTTGAACTTAAGAGCCTTAACACCTCTTGCGGTTCTGCCTATAACTCTTGCATCTGTTTCATTAAAGCGTATACCGAGACCTTTCTTTGTGGCAACAAAGAGATCCTGATTTCCTGTTGTGAGAAGTACTTTCTGAAGAACATCGCCCTCATCAAGATTTATTGCAATAATACCTGATTTTCTTATATTTTTGAAATTTTCAAGCTCGGTTCTTTTGATAATACCGTTTTTAGTTACCATACAAAGATAAAGATCATCGTGTTCTTTGGGTATCATTATCATTGTGGTAACCTTTTCATCACTTTCTATAGGAAGGATGTTTACAAGATTCATACCCTTGCTTGTACGGCTTCCTTCGGGAATTTCATATCCCTTTATCATGTATGCCTTACCCTTTGTGGTAAAGAACATAATGTATGAATGTGTGGAAGCGGTAAACATTGTATCAACAATATCCTCTTCGCGGCGTGTAATACCTATCTTTCCTTTACCGCCCTTTTTCTGCAGCTGGTATTCATCAACGCTCATTCTCTTTATGTAGCCCATCGAAGTTTTAGTAAATACACAATCCTCTTCGGGAATAAGATCTTCAATATCAACTTCACCGGATACATTTGCAATTTCTGTTCTTCTGTCGTCAGAGAATTTATTTCTTATGGCAATTGATTCTTCTTTTACAAGTGCAAGAACATTTTCACGGCTGCTGAGTATTTCGAGGAATCTTGCGATTTTTTCTTCAAGAGCTT
>JAZSRT010000033.1:0-26353 GCA_045538645.1 Acutalibacteraceae bacterium
CTGATTATAAATTTTTTTAAGTTACAGGAACGTGCGAAGCAAATATGATGCCGACCGCAGGTCCCGAAACATTTGCGAAGCAAATATTTCATATGAACGAAGTTCATATTTCACATTGCGAAGCAATATTTCACTCACACCGAAGGTGTGAATTTCACTTTAATTTATAGGGCTTTCGCCCTATAAATTAAAAGGATAGCTCTTTTTTGGAGCTATCCTTTTTATACTTATCCGCCTGCTGCGGGGGAGAGGAGCCATACTTCGCCGTTTTCGGGGAGCTTTTTGCTTTTTCTCATACATCTTTCACCGTCAACATACACTATGGCATCCTTGAATTTCAGCTCTTTGTGAGGTTCTAATGCGGCATTTCTCTTTTTCTTGTATTCGGAAGTATCCTCTTGCTGCTTTTTGAGGTCTTCATAATATCTTTTTTCCATAATTTCGGAAATTTCCTCGAATATGCCGTTTACGGTTTTTGTATTTGTGGTGTGTTCGGAAAGCCCTGTTGTGGAACGCAGCACTCCGAAAATTTTAACCTTTACCATAAGGGAAAACCTCCTTTATACATTCGGGGATTCTTACACCGACTTTTTTGAGTGTTTTCATTGTGGGTGCGCCGTCTTTCCAGCCGCGCATTGCGTAATAAACGCCCTTCATCTTATCAAGAGGTACCTTTGTACGCTTGTCACCGGGCACCTGTTCTTCTTTAAGAAGTCTTTCGGGAAGGGTATCTGTATCAGCACCAACGGGAAGTCCGAGTATTATATTTGCAAGTCTTTCCGTATTATATCCGAAGTTGCCGAATGCAATGAAATCGCCTACGGTAAACTTTGTGCCTGCCGCCGCATTCATAACTCTCGGATACTGAACAAGAGGAATGTTTACCTTAAGAAGCTTGGGATTCTTTGAAACAATATATATAACGGGTGTGGAATATTTGAATACCGTCTGCACAAATCTTGTCATTAAAGAGGTGGGCTTGCCTACAAGGAAGTGGGGGAGAATTGCATAGGAAGTGAATACACAGAAGCCCGCTGCGGATGCGGCTTCCATAACATTCTGGAAGGTTACAGCAAGACCTGCCTTGCCCTTGGGAGTATATGCATCAAGATTGAGGCCGAGACCTTCGAGTACAACTAAGTAACCTGCATTAAGGTGACAGCCGCCGCGGTTTGATGTGGCATAGCCGAGACCGTGACCTACTGCGCCTCTGGGTTCATAAGCCGCAAGCTCCATGCCCTTTGCGTGAATTGCAAATTCCTTGCCGCCGAATTTTTCACTCATTCTTCTTGTGCCCTCGGCAAGCTCTGCACCGATCCCCTTGCGGTATGCAATATCGTGGAAAACATCGCTTAAGTTATCTGTTTCACCGAAATGAAGTCCCGAATCCCATAAGCCTTTTTCCTGAAGCTCCATTGCGAATGCAACGCTGCCAGCTGCGGAAATGGTATCAATACCCAGTTCATCAAGTTCATAGTTCCACTTGATTATCTTTTCAATGTCGTCATTGAGAAGATTAGGTCCTAAAAGTCCCAGTGTCTCAAGCTCGGGACCCTTTATGTTCTTGCCCTCGTATCTTACCCGTCTTTCACATTTCATAGGACACGAGAAACAGCCGCCGTTTCTGATAAGGTGCTTTTCTGCAAGCTCCTCGCCCGATACCTTTTCGAAGTTCTCGAATCTTCCGTCGCCGAAATTCTTTGTTGCAAGAATTCTGTGTGCCTGCATGGGCGCCACAAGACCCGCTGTGCCCAGTTTTGAAAGCTGTGCGCCCGTAATGGGGTGCTTGAGAAGTGTCTTTTTCCACTGCTCATTTATTGTTTTTAATTTTTCGGGGTCGTGAATTTCGGGTTCTTTATCGCCCTTTGCTGTAATAATTTTTATATTCTTGTCCCCGAATACGGCACCTACACCGCCTCTGCCTGCGGTTCTCTCACCCGAGAATACACAGGCATATAAAACCTTGTTTTCACCTGCAGGACCGATAACAAGCTTACCTGTTGATGAGGGAAGTCCCTTTTGTGCTTCGCCCGTAAGCTGTCCCGCTCTGTCTGAAACATCGTGGAAGGTTACCTTTTCGTTTTCAATTTCTATCCATGTGAGAGTGTCTGCTCTGCCTGTGATAATCATAGCATCCCAGCCGGCTTTTTTAAGTCTTCTGCCGAAGGCACCGCCGCAGTTTGATGATGTGAGAATACCTGTTAAGGGCGAAACCGTTGAAATGTTGAATCTTGTGGATGAGGGAGAATTGCAACGGGTGAGAGGGCCTGTGGTGACAACTATCCAGTTGTCTTCATCAAATGCCTTCATTCCGGGGCGGATGTGGTTCAGAAGAATATCCGCAGCCATTATTTTACCGCCCAGCGTTCTTATTCTGTCTTCGTCTGTCCAAGGGAACTCGCTGACCTCTTTTTTTGTAAGGTCAACAAAGAGCACGTGTCCCATATAGGCTTTAAGTTTAGTCATCTCGTTTCCTCTTTCTTATATATTTTTGCATATTTTACAAGTAGGATTTACCACTATCTTAAGTGACGAAAAGCTGTCACTGTCATATACCGTAAGCTTGCCTGCGAGTGAGATATCTTTTGTTAAAAGGTACTGTATGCCGACAGATGCCTGCAGTGAGCCGATGGTTCCTGCGGCGGCACTGATGTTTGTCTGTGCCTTTTTGCCTTCAATCATTCCCGCACACTGCGGGCAGGGGGTGATGTCGGGGATATATAAATATGTTTTTCCGTAAAAGCCGTCTATTCCGCCCATCATCAGGGGGATGTTGTTTTCTTTTGAAAAATCAGAAAGTGCGGTTCTTGCTTCTTTGTTATCTGCGGCAAGAAATATCATATCGCAGTTTTTCAATTCTTCGGGGATACTGTCCTTCGTGATTTTTGCAGATAATGCCGATATGTTTACATCAGGGGCATATTCTTCAAGTTTTTTCTTTGCAACCGTAACCTTTTCTTTTCCGATGTCTTTTTCAGTATAAAGAAACTGTCGGTTGAGATTTGATTTGCTTATTTTATCAAAATCACAGAGTATGAGCTTCTTTATCCCTGCACCCGCAAGGTGGACAGCGATATTGCACCCAAGTCCCCCCGCACCTATAACGGCACAGGTAAAGTCTTTCAGAGAAAAGCCCTGTGTGATGTCTTTGCTCATTTATAGTTTCCTCCGCAGGACTGAGTATTTCCCGAGAGAGTTTCAACTGCGTGGGAAAGTACGGGTAAAACAACTTCCAGCGATTCTTTTACAGCTTTGGGAGAGCCTGGGAGATTTATTATAAGCGTTTTTCCTCTTATTCCCGAAGCTGCACGGGAAAGCATTGCTTTGGGAGTTATTTTAAGGCTTTCGCATCTTATGGCTTCACTGATTCCGGGAACCTCTTTTTCAATAACAGCCTTTGTGGCTTCGGGAGTAACATCCCTCGGAGCAAAGCCCGTGCCGCCCGTGGTAAAAACCACATCGCATTTTATGTCGTCACACATATATCTGAGTGCCTCAGAAATTTCCGGTATTTCATCGGGAACGATTCTGTATTCTTTAACAGTGCCGATATCAGAAAGAAGGTTACATAAAAGAGGACCGCTTTTATCCTCGGTTTCACCGACAGAACATCTGTCGCTGACTGTCAGCACCGAAAAAATCATTTTTACCACTCCGAGAAACAAATTTATAAATCATAATTCAGCATCGCAAAATTATGATTTGAATTAATAGTATTCTAAGTCTATAATACACGTTTTAATAATATTTTACAAGTATTATTAAGGATATTTTATTAATTTTATTAATTTTATTGATTTTGTTGATTTTGCATTGTTTTTTCTGTATAATAGGTGTGAAGTATTTTTTTTCTTCGTTTTCCGAGTCCGTTTTTCTAAACATATTCTGCACGAAAAACGAGACCGTGACCGAAATATTTTCCATCGGTCAAAGGGTATAAAGGGAAACCTTTCTGCCTTCCGTGTTTGAAAAGGAGTATGACGAAAAATGAAAAAACTTCTCGCATTATTAATGGCAATGGCTCTTGTTCTCTCTTTTGCCGCCTGCGGCGGTACTGCAGAAGAAACAACTGCCGCCGATGAAAACACAACCGCCGAAGCAGCTTCGGCAGAAGCTCCCGAAAACCCCGTAATACGTATGTCCACCACCACATCCGTAAATGATTCGGGTCTTCTTCCTTACCTTCTCCCTGTTTTTGAAACAAAAACAGGCTACACGGTAGAGGTTCAGTCCGCAGGTACCGGTGCCGCCATTCAGAAGGCAAAAGACGGCAATGCAGACCTTATTCTTGTGCACTCAAAAGCATCCGAAGAAGAATTTGTTTCCGAGGGCTACGGTGTTGAAAGAATTCCCTTTATGTATAACTTCTTTGTTATTGCAGGGCCCAAGGATGACCCCGCAGGTATCAAAGGCAGTGAAAATGCCGCTGCAGCATTCTTAAAGATTGCCGAAAGCGAAAGCAATTTCATTTCCCGCGGTGACGATTCGGGCACACATAAGGCAGAGCTTAAAATATGGGGCGAGGATGTTCCCTCTGCCGAAACAGCTTCCTGGTATATTTCTGCAGGTCAGGGTATGGGCGCTTGTCTTACAATGGCAAATGAGCAGAATGCCTACTGTCTTACAGACAAGGCTACCTTCCTTTCAAATAAGGATTCCCTCACGGGACTTGATATCATCCTCAATGAAGGCGATGATATGATGAATACATATTCCGTTATAGAATGCAATCCCGAAAAGCTTGACGGTGTGAACACCGAAGGCGCAAAGGCACTTATTGAATGGCTTACCTCCGATGAAGCAGATGAGCTTATTGCAAAATACGGCGAAGAACAGTACGGTCAGGCTTTATTTACCGTTATAGCCGAATAAGCCGTGAATAATTTTACCGAAGCTTTTAATATGCTCTTATCTATGGATAAGGAGCTTATTGATATTATCGGCGTTACCCTCAGAATGTCTTTTTTCAGCACACTTATATCCTGTCTGCTGGGATTGCCTCTTGGTGTGCTTATTGAAAAAGAACGCTTTTTCGGAAAACGCCTTATAAAAAGAACAGCAAGTACATTAATGGGCCTGCCTCCTGTGGTGGCAGGTCTTATAGTCTATATGCTTTTTACCAAATACGGTATTTTCGGTTCCCTCGGTCTTTTGTTTACTGTTGAAGTAATGGTAATAGCCCAGGTGATGCTGATAACTCCCGTTGTAATATGCCTTACTTCCTCCGTGGTGTCCGTTTCGGGTAAATCCCTTAAGGAAACCGCGAAGGGACTTTCTTTGTCAAAGGGCAGAACATTGCTGCTTTATGTTTTACACAACCGCCGTGCCCTTATGAGTGTGGTGCTTACCGCATTCGGCAGAAGTATTGCCGAGGTGGGAGCGGTAAGTCTTGTGGGCGGTAATATTCAGTGGAAAACAAGGGTTATGACAACTGCAATACTGCTTGAAACAAATAAGGGAAAATTCACCTTTGCCCTGGCACTGGGCATTGTGCTGCTTTTAATTTCCTTTGCGGTCAATTTTACTGCCTCACTTCTTACAAGGGGAGGGGAACAGGATGATTAAGACTGAAAGCATCGTAAAGAAATACGGTGACAGAACCGTGCTTGATATAAAAGAGACTCATATAAAAAAGAGCGAAAGAGTTGCGCTTACAGGGGCAAACGGTTCGGGAAAAAGTACACTTCTTAAAATAATTGCGGGTGTGATAAGCTGTGAAGGAAAAATCACAAAACCCGAAGATATATTATATTTACCTCAGAAAACCTTATGCTTTGATATGAGTGTTCTGAAAAATGTCACATACTCCCTTAAGGGAAGCAAAAAAGAAAAAGAAGAAAAGGCAATGGCGGCACTTAAAAAGGTCGGTATTGATAATTTATATAAAGAAAACGCTTTGAGCCTTTCAGGGGGCGAAGCTGCAAGGCTTTCACTTGCAAGGCTCCTTGTTAAGGACTGCAGTGTGCTGCTGCTTGACGAACCCACAGGGGCTGTGGATGTAGAAGGCACGGATATAATCGAAAATGCCGTGAAGGACTACATAAAAGAAAAGAACCGCACTCTGATACTTGCAACACATTCCCCCTTGCAGGCAAAAAGAATGTGCGAAAGAGTTATTATGCTGGAAAAGGGAGTGCCTGTTGAAGACTGTTCTCCCGAAGAGCTTATCCTTGCCCCGAAAACCGAGTTCGGGAAAAAATTTGTTGATATGTGGAGATATTGATATGTTAAGCGTTGTTACGGTTGAAGAAGCACTCCGAATACTGAAAAACAGTTTTGGTTCTTCTGATAAAACCGAAGAGGTTGAAGTAACCGATGTTATTTCGAGAGTGCTTGCCGAAGATATTATATCCGAAGAAAATATTCCCGCCTTTGACCGGAGTGTTGTAGACGGATTTGCACTTAAGTCCTCCGATACCTACGGTGTAGGTGAAAATATGCCCGCTATGCTTAAGATAAAAGGCGAAATACTTATGGGCGAAGAGGCAAAGGATAGTATTTCACAGGGTGAATGTATAAAGATTTCTACAGGCGGAATGCTTCCCGCAGGAGCAGACAGTGTAGTTATGGTTGAATATACGGATGAGGGCTTTGATGAAATGTGTCTTTGCCTTAAAAGTGTTGCACCGGGTGAAAATGTATCAAAAAAAGGTGACGATGTAAAAACAGGGGACACTGTTCTTAAAAAAGGAACTCTTCTTTCATCTTCTTCTGTCGGTGTTTTATGTGCTCTGGGAAAAGCTAAGGTAAGCTGTGTACAAAAAATCAAGGTGGGAATAATTTCCACAGGTGATGAAATTATAGATTTTTCAGAAAAGCCTTCTTTCGGGCAGATAAGGGATGTAAATTCCGTATTGCTTGCTTCATTACTTAAAGAAAACGGCTGTGAAGTTATAAGCTACGGCATAGTAAAAGACAAAAAAGAGGATATTTCCGAAGTCTTTTTACAGGCTGCGGATAAATGCGATATTGTATTACTTTCAGGCGGTTCATCAAAAGGCGAAAGGGATATGACTTCGGAAATAATAAGTGAAAACGGTGAGCTGTTTTTTCACGGACTTGCAATGAAGCCCGGAAAACCCACAATTGCGGGGAAATGTAAAAATAAGGCTGTTTTCGGTCTGCCGGGGCATCCTGCCGCCGCATACTATGCGGCATTAAGGCTTGTTGTGCCATTTATAAATTATTTTTCGGGTAACACCTCTTTACCGAAAAGCGGAAAATACATTCTCGGCTCCGATATTCCTTCAAACCACGGCAGGGAAGAAGTGGTTCCGGTAAAAATACGTGACGGAAAAATTTACCCTGTTTTCGGAAAATCGGGACTTGTGTCACTTCTCAGCCTCAGTGACGGATATATAATAATAGACAGAAACCGTGAAGGTGCATTTCTCGGTGAAGAAAGTGAGGTATATTTTACCCGATGAAACATAAATATCTTGATAATATGCCTCTTAAGGAAGCAAAAGAGAAATATATTTCTATGCTTAAAAATAACGGTTTCGTGTATCAGACTGAAACCGTTCCTTCTGCCTTGTCTTATGACAGAATCACAGCTAAGGCACACTATGCAAAAATATGCTCCCCCCACTACAATGCATCGTCAATGGACGGAATTGCGGTTTTGTCCGAGGATACCTTCGAAGCTTCCGAAAGAAGCCCCGTGATACTTACACAGGATAAATATACCGTTGTTGATACAGGTGATCCCGTTCCCGAAAACAGGGATGCGGTAATTATGGTTGAGGATGTCATTTTCACCGAAGACGGTAATGCAAAAATATATTCTTCCGCAAAGCCTTTTATGAATGTGCGTCAGATCGGTGAAGACATATGTATGGGGGATATGCTTGTACCTTCGTTTACTAAAATAACTCCCGCCCTTGCAGGTGCGCTTCTGGCAGGGGGAAATATCAGTGCGGATGTTATTAAAAAACCCCGTTTCGGAATAATTCCCACAGGTGACGAAATTGTGTCCCCCCGTGAAAATCCGGGGAAAGGCGAAATACTCGAATTTAATTCTGCTATATTTTCTTCAATGCTCACTTCCTTCGGAGCAGAAAGCATAATTTATTCCATAGTCCCCGATAAAAAAGAGCTTATAAGAGAGGCGCTCAGAAAAGCCGTAAGTGAGTGTGACGGCGTGCTTATTCTTGCAGGCTCTTCGGCAGGGCGGGATGACTACACAAAGGATATTATAAACGAGCTCGGCACCGTGCTTGTTCACGGCATAGCCGTAAAACCCGGAAAACCCGCAGTGCTGGGTGCTGTGGGCAATGTTCCCGTAATAGGACTTCCGGGCTACCCTGTATCTGCGGTAGTTATTATGAATGAGATAGTACGGGACGTTCTGGCTTCTTACTATAATCAGGGAAGTGTTACAAAACCTACTGTTAATGCAAAGCTTGGAAGACGTGTGAATTCTTCTCTGAAGTATGAGGAATTTGTAAGAGTTACCTTGGGAAAAGTGGGTGAGACATCAGTTGCAGTTCCCATTTCGGGCGGTGCAGGCGTTATAACAAGCTTTACCAAGGCAGACGGAATTTTAAGAGTGCCTCAGAATCTTGAAGGAATCGAAGCGGGAAAAGAAGTTGAAATTGAGCTGCTTACGGATATAAATAAAATCGAAAACGTACTTCTTGTAACAGGCAGCCACGATCCCGTGATTGATGAAATATCCGATATTATAAAAAGAATGGGCTCAGGCTTTTCTCTCACTTCTTCCCACGTGGGAAGTATGGGTGCTTTAAGTGCGCTTAAAACAAAAACAGCACATATGGGAGCTATACATCTGCTTGATGAAGAAACGGGAGAGTATAACGAAAGCTACGTAAAAAAATATTTTCCCTCGGGCGGTGTAAAGCTTATAAAAGGTATAAAGCGTGTTCAGGGACTTATGGTTCAAAAGGGCAATCCGCTGGGGATAAACGGTTTTCAGGATATAGGAAAAGGTACATACATAAACCGTCAGGGCGGCTCGGGTACAAGAATACTGTGTGAATATCTTGTAAAAAAATATTCTCTGGACAAAGACAGTATAAAAGGCTATTATAATGAGGAATTTACACACACGGCTGTGGCGGCGGGCATAAAAAACGGTAATGCAGATATGGGACTGGGTATTTACAGTGCCGCAAAGATGTATGACCTTGATTTTATTCCCGTGTGCGATGAGGAATATGACTTTATTATTGCAGAAGATGCATTGGAAAATGAAAATGTACAGCTTTTTCTGAGCATTATCAGAAGCGAAGAATTTGTTGAACGCATAAATAAACTCGGGGGCTATTCATTATGAATTTTTCACATCTGAATAAAAACGGAGAAGCTGTTATGGTGGATGTGGGAAATAAAGACATCACCGAAAGACGGGCAGATGCCGTGGCAACGGTTATGATGCAGGAGGATACTCTTAAATCCATACTTCAGTCTGAGCTTAAAAAAGGCGACGCTCTGGCAACGGCACGTATTGCAGGTATTATGGGCGGTAAAAAAACTCACGAGCTTATACCCCTGTGCCACAATATTCCCATTGATAAAATAGAAATCAGCTTTGACAATAACGGCATAAATGAGCTTTATATCTATGCAAAAGCCAAATGCACATATAAAACAGGTATTGAAATGGAAGCACTCACCGCAGTGAGCGTGGCGGCACTTACGGTTTATGATATGTGCAAGGCAATTGACCGCAGTATGGTAATAAAAGAAATAAAGCTCCTTACAAAAAGCGGCGGAAAGAGCGATTATAAATATGAAGGATAATCTGGGAAGAGATATCACCTATCTCAGAGTTTCAGTTACAAAAAAATGCAATCTCAACTGTTCTTATTGCGGCAGTAAAAAAGAAGCTGCCGGAAATGAACTGACGGCTGATGAAATTATTACTCTTATAAAGGCATTTGCCGATAAGGGTATAACAAAAGTCCGTCTTACGGGCGGTGAGCCTCTTATGCGTGAGGATATAACGGAAATTGCAGGAAGAATAAAAAAAATTGAGGGCATCACCTCTTTATACATAACGACAAACGGAATACTTCTGAAAAAATATGCCGCCGACCTTAAAAAAGCAGGTGTGGACGGTGTGAACATAAGTCTTGATACGCTGAATCCCGAAAAGTTCAGGCTTCTTACGGGAACCGACAGCCTGTCCTCGGTGCTTGACGGTTTTTATTCGGCACTGGGAACGGGCTTTGCTTCGGTAAAAATAAATTCCGTTCTTATTAAGGGAAAAAATGACGGCGAAGCCGAAAAGCTTATGGAGCTTGCAAAAGATAACTGCTGCGATGTGCGTTTTATCGAGCTTATGCCCTTTTCCAAGCAAGGCGAAAATGATGAACTGATTGTAACAACCTCCGAGCTTCTTTCACGTGCACCGTATCTGGTTTACGAAAACAGAAAAGACGGCGGTGCGGCTGAGTATTATAAAGCGGAAGGCTATAAAGGAAGAATAGGCTTTATAAGCCCCCGGAGCCGTAAATTCTGTGCAGAGTGTAACAGAATAAGACTTCTTTCCGACGGCAGAGTAAAGCCGTGCCTCGGAAACGATATTACATACGATTTAAGACAGTTTATCACCGATGAAAAAATGCTGTCGGAAAAAATTAATGAAGCAATACTCAATAAGCCCGTATCCCACCGTTTTGAATGCGGTGAAAAATTCAGAGGGCTGAATCTTATAGGAGGCTGATTATGGCAAGGGTATTATCAATAAATATAAGTGAAAAAAAAGGAACACCAAAAACAAAAATAAATCCCGGTGTGCTTATCGAGGATTTCGGCTTTGAAGGGGATGCACACGCAGGCAAATGGCACCGTCAGGTGAGCCTTCTTGCAAAAGAGAGCATCGATAAATCAAAGGGTCTTCCCACAGACGGCCTGTGCCACGGTGTTTTTGCCGAAAACATCACCACCGAAGGAATAATTTTACATACAATCCCCGTAGGCACCCGTATTCGCATAGGTGAATGCGAGCTTGAAATAACCCAGATAGGAAAAGAATGCCACAACGGCTGCGCCATAAAAGAACTGGTAGGCCAATGCATAATGCCCCGCGAAGGCATCTTCGCCCGCGTTATCAAAGGCGGAAAAGTATA
The DNA here is from genome assembly GCA_045538645.1 of Acutalibacteraceae bacterium. Lineage (GTDB taxonomy): Bacteria > Bacillota > Clostridia > Oscillospirales > Acutalibacteraceae > RUG806. Next base: position 11,097 of record JAZSRT010000033.1, read on the forward strand.
CGAAAACGACGAAATAGAAATCATAATTTAGCTGTGCTAAATTATGATTTATTGTGTATTATGAAAAAAACAAAATTTCAATGGAGTATGCTCGGGGTTATTTTCTCCCTTGCAGGTCCCACTATTTTAGAACAATTTATGCAAACTGCCGTTCAGTATATTGATACTGCAATGGTGGGTTCTCTCGGCACGTCCGCCACGGCGGCGGTGGGTGCCACAACTACGGTAAACTGGCTTATCGGCAGTACGGTTTCTGCAATAGGTGTAGGTTTTCTTGCTTTTATAGCAAAAAAACACGGCTCGGGAGAAATGTATCTTGTAAGAAAAGCCGGTGCTCAGAGTGTGCTTGCGGTTCTGGTGTCGGGTATATTTTTTACGGTGCTTACTTTATCCTTAAGCGGAATTGTTCCCACACTTATGCAGGTGGACAAATCCATAAGAGAATTGGCGTCAACTTATTTCTTTATTCTTTATACACCGATGCTGGCACGTGCGGCTACAATAATTTTCGGTACCGTGCTTCGTGCCGTGGGCGATACAAAAACACCCATGTATACGGGAATTGCAGTTAATATCGTAAACGTGGTTCTTAATTTCCTTCTGATATATCCCACGAGAAAAATAGGGATATTCACCGTTCCCGGTGCAGGGCTGGGAGTTATCGGTGCGGCAATTGCAAGTGCCGTAGGCTTTACTGTCGGCGGAATTATGATAACCGCGGTATTATGGCGACATCCTCTGTTATCGCCTGCAAAGGTTTCAATAAAGCCTGATAAAGAGATATTAAAGCCCTGCCTTAAAGTAGCATTCCCCAATATGCTTCAGCGCTTCGGCACAAGCCTCGGTTATGTTGCATTTGCTTCAATGATAAATTCTTTGGGCGAAGTGGCAACCGCGGCACACACAATTGCCAACACCGTTGAATCCGCTTTCTATATTCCCGGCTACGGTATGCAGACAGCGGCAGCTACTCTTGCGGGAAATGCCCTCGGCGCAAGGGACAATAAAAAAATGAAGGAATTTGCGGGAATGACCGTATTTTCCGAAGTGGTGCTTATGATAATTTCGGGAGGACTTCTGTTTGTTTTCGCATCCCTTATGATGGATATTTTTTCCGATTCTCCCGAGGTTATAAAGCTGGGCTCAACGGTTCTTCGTATGGTGGCTGTATCAGAGCCCTTCTACGGAGTTTCCATTATAATAGAAGGTATGATGCAGGGTGTGGGCAGAACTGTCAAGCCGTTTGTTTATAACATTATAGGTATGTGGGGCATCAGAATTCTCGGCACATTCATTTTTATTCAGTTTTTATCAGGCGGCCTTGTTTCTGCCTGGGGCTGTATGATAGCTCATAATATGTTTTTGTTCATTCTTTATTTTATACATTGGGTGAGCGGTAAATGGAACCCGCTTTCATAATTTCCTTTTGAGGAAAATATTTCATTAAAATTAAATCCGTTGCTGTCATTCATACCGGTGAAAGACTTAATCACAATCCTTCGGTTAATACTGTCGGATTGTGATTTTAATTTTATCAGAAAAAGGATTTTTTTTCTCCCCCAAACAGATGATTTTTGATTTTTTTTTTGAAAATATTTTTCTTTCTGAAAAAAATCTGATAACATTCTTTAAAATCCTTTCTATATTCTTTCTTATATATAATTGTATGCACCGTCGGCAAAACGTTGGCGGAAAAAACACCTTCGGTTGGCAAAACGTTGGCGGAAAACTGTTCAGGGTTGGCTGGACGTCAGCGGAAAAATAAAAAAGCGTTGGCAAAAAGCCTATAAAAAAATCAGCCTGCCGCAAACAAAACGGCAGACCGTAAATATGTGTTATCCCTTGAAAAATAAGAGATTTTTCTTGCCCGAAAAACAAAATCCGCCAACACTTTTTAAAGAAAACCGTTGGCAGAAAAATTAAAAAACGTCGGCAAAACGTGGGCGGAAAAAAGCCTTCAGTCGGCAAAACGTGGGCGGAAAATTAACCACAGGTCAGCCAAACGACGGCAAATCATAATTTATCGGAACGACAAATTATGATTTATTGCATTCAGCAGGGAGTTTTGGTCTGTTGAGGGCAGGTCGCAGGAGTAGTGCCATATCATTACTCCGCCGAAGCCGTTATCTATTGCAAACTTAGTTTTTTCGGATATTACATCGGGGGTGTTGAACCAGAATGCTTTGCCTGTGCTTTCTTCTTTATAAAAACCGTTTTCGTCAAGCGCATTATAATAATCACAGTAAGCATACCAATATGCATCCCTGTCTGTGGGGCGGGCATAGAAGGGGAGTCCGAAATTTACTTTGTTCATAGGAAGCCCGTTTATTGCAGCCTTACGGGCATCTTCTTTGCAGACCCCGGTTGTTGAGTGTCTGCCTTCATTATCGTAATTATCATAAAGCATAAGCTCTATATAGTCTACTGCATCAAGTGCCTTTGTATTAAGACCGATATCCCAGGAGGATATTGCAACACCCAGTTTTTTATCGGGCATCTGTTTTTTTAATGAAACAAGGAATTTGTTGAATTCTTTCCAAGCCTTATCTGATATGGGGTATTCGTAATCAAAATGTACACCGTCAAGACCGAATTCTTCAATAATATCAATTACGTTCTTTTCAAGATTTCCGCTTCTGAAAGCCATAGTGTGAAGCTCAGCCTGATAAGCCATCTGTTCGTTATATACGTCAGAATCACCGTAACGCTGAGGGCCTAAGAGATTAAGTGTAATTACAATATCATTGTTTCCTTTTGCGGCATTTATATTGTTGAGAGCAGTTGCCAGCACCTCTTTATTGACACTGACACTTCCGTCTGTTTCAAAGGTTGCACAACCGAACAGAATTACATTTGTTATAATATCAAAATCCTCTTTGCACAGAGAATTTTCCGATAGTATTCTGTCGGCAATAACATAAGACGTTACTCTGAAGCTTTCAACTTTGTTTCCCAGCGGTGCTTCAAATCCGAATGCTGCGGCAATAAAGCTCCACACGGCAATAAAAAATGCACATATTCTTTGAAATAACATAACATCATCCTCCATAATATTAAGGATATATCAAGTAAATAAAAATTGCAAGTGAAATTTATTTTTTCATTTTATCGGAATAAACGGCGGAAATTTTCAGAAAATATTTTCAGAGGTGATATTAATGAATTACTTATGGGCATTTGTTGTGGGCGGTTTAATATGTGTGTTGGGACAGATTCTCATTGATAAAACAAAGCTTACCCCTGCAAAAATACTTGTGGGCTTTGTTTGTGCGGGTGTTGTTTTAGGTGCTTTCGGTGTTTATGAAAAAATAATTGATTTTGCGGGGGCAGGGGCTACGGTTCCCATTTCGGGCTTCGGAGCACTTCTTGCCAAGGGAACAAAACAGGCTGTGGACGAACAGGGCCTTTTAGGTGCTTTTACGGGTCCGCTTACTGCAGGCAGTGCAGGTATTATGGCGGCAGTGCTTTCGGGGCTTATTCTTTCTTTTATGACTAAACCGAAGCCCAAATAAATTTTACGGAAATTTGTTATATGTATTAATTTTTGAGGTTTTGCTTAAAAAAACTTGTAATTTTGTAAACTGTATGATAATATGTTATTGCAGAGTATTGCAATAATTTATACAGTGAGGTGAAAATAATGGACGCACAGGAAATCCTCAACATCATCAGATCTTTCTTTGATGCTATTATTAAGATTTTCGAAGCACTCGGTTTTATCAAGCCCAAGGCAGAAGAAAATGCAGACTCAACAACAGGCGCATAATTTAATTTTTTATTGATTAGCATGCTAAAAAAAGACCGACGTACACCGTCGGTCTTTTTTTTACTTTATAGGAAATTCCTTCCTGTAAAGTAAAAAAGATTATAAGTCCCTCAGAAACTCGCTTCGCGATTTTCTGAGACGGACAATACGAAATCGGTTCCCCACGATGCGGTGAAGCCGCTTTCTTGCATAAGTTATGATTTATTGGTTTGCGTAAATATTGACAAAAGGAAGAATTAGTGCTAATATTATTTTGTACTATTGCATTTTAATGCAAAATTTTTACTGTGAGGTGAAAAAAATGACTCCCCAGGAAATCGTTAATGTTATCAAGGCTTTCTTTGATGCTATTCTCAGAATATTTGAAGCTCTCGGTATCATAAAGAAGGAAGAAGACGCTCCCGCTGAAGAAACAACAGCATAAGTTTAAGTGAGTGTAAAAAAATCCGACGGTTCGCCGTCGGTTTTTTTTAAGAATTATTGACAGTTTGTTTACATGGTGGTAATATAATGTTAATAAATAATTTACGGAGGATAATATGAAAGTATCAAAAAAAATCATATCACTTTTACTTGCCGTTACTTTAGTATTTACTGTTGCCGTAGTTCCCGCTTTTGCTTCCGAGAAAGATTTACTCGGCTGGGATGATCTTACAGAAGAAGAATATCCCTTTGTTTTTGTTCACGGTATGGGCGGCTGGGGCGCATATGAAGATAATGCACCTATGCCTTACTGGGGCGGTATGGGCTTTGACGGACTTAAGATGAGCACAAGCGATACAAACATTGTTGATATTCTGAATTCTTACGGTGTTGAAACCTATGAAGCATCTGTAGGTCCCTTCTCAAGTGCATGGGACAGAGCCTGTGAATTATACGCTCAGCTTACAGGTACCGTTGTTGACTACGGTGCAGCGCATTCGGAAGCACACGGTCACGACAGATACGGTTATTCTTATGAAGGCAAAGCGCTTATGGGCGAAAACTGGGATCTTGTCACTCCCATTAATATTATGGGTCACTCCTTCGGCGGTCCCACAGTACGTCTTTTTGCTTCTCTTATGTATTACGGTGATGCAGATGAAGTTGCCGCAACAGGCGAAGAAACATCTCCTCTCTTTACAGGCGGTCACGATGTTATTCACTCCTGCACCACATTTTCAAGCCCCAATGACGGCACACCCATTGCTGATTTCCTTGTAAACTTAAAGCTTATTTCACTTATTGCTTTTGCGGGTAATCTCTTAGGTACTGTTTTCGGTGATGAGGTTATGATGTGGCATCTCAGATTCGGTCATTTCGGCATCACTCCCAAAGAAGGCGAAGACCGTGCAAAATTCAGCATCAGCAATATTATGAATTTCTACAGATCAAACGATAACTGCGGATATGATATGACAATAAGCGGTGCTAAAGAACTCAATGAGAAAATAGAGCTTGCCCCCAATACTTATTATTATTCCTACACAGCCATTGCTACAGAAGAAAACTGCTTCGGTATGCAGAAGCTTCAGACAGCCTCTTTGTTCTCCTTCTCATCATTTATATTAAGTGTATACGAAGGCAAGACCATTGACGGTGTCAAGATGACAAAGGAATGGGCGATAAGCGACGGTATTGTGCCGTATGCCAGTGCAAAATGTCCGATGAAAGACCTTGCAACGGCAAAAAATTATTCCGAGGCTATGGCAAACAGCGAAGAAATTCTTCCCGGCAGATGGTATATGATGGATCCCCTTACGGACTTCCAGCACGCAAGCTATATGGGCACAATAGGCTGGCCCACAACAGTTGAAGATTTCTATACAAGCTATATCAACATGGTCAACAGCAGATGAAAAAAGGGGCTGCCCGTATAGGACAGCCTCACATTTTTGTTTTTTTGCAGTACAATTAATATCAAAACAGTGCATTTGTGTTACATATACCTAAAAATGTATTACAAATGCATTTTTTATATTGACATTGTTTTATTGTTGCGGTAATATATAATTGTATTATATGTTAAACAGATTGCATATAATATAAGTACCGTTTCTCTGTAAGGATAAGGAGGTAAGTAATTGGTTTGCAAAAACGGAATAGGTGAATCTGATATTGAATAAAGGAGGTAATATGGCTACAGTTTCTACAAGAATTGATGATAACGTAAAGAATGAAGCAGAATATGTTGCTGATGAAATCGGTATTTCGCTCAGCACAGCAATAAACATTTTCCTGAAAAGATTTGTTGCGGAAAACGGTTTTCCCTTTGACGTAACTGTTCCCCGCAAAAATCGTAATGAACCTTTTGTGAATACGGATATTTTAGATGCGTCGGTAAAAAAAGCAATTGCCGATCCGAATAATTTAGGTTTATCGCATCAATTCACCTATATAGACCCCGAAACGAACAAACCGATTACAGTAGAGCGAAAGGAGAAATAAAATGGCATCTTTATCCCCTGTCCTTATGGTTATGGGAGGACCTAACGGATCCGGAAAAAGTACTATAACCGAAGTATACGGAACTGTCGGTGTGTATATCAATGCGGATGATATTCAAAGACATCTCGGATGCACTCCGTTGAAAGCAGCAGAGATTGCTACTGCTACACGTGAATTATATCTTTCACAAAGAGAAGATTTTACTTTTGAGAGTGTATTATCTACCGAAAGAAATTATAATCTTATGCAAAAAGCAAAGGAAGCAGGATATAAAGTTATTTGTATATATGTTCTGACGGTTGATCCGTCTATAAATGTTGCTCGCGTAAAAGCAAGGGCAAGATTTGGCGGACATGATGTACCGTCAGATAAAGTGGTTTTGCGATATCACAGAGCAATGAAGCTGTTTCCTCTGCTTTTTAATATATGTGATGAGTGTTATGTGTATGATAATTCATATGAAAGAGGTGCGGGAGAACCGTCAATGATAGTAAAATGGCAGTACGGTTCTCTTGAAATGATACCGACTCCTCTTTGGAGCATTGACAAAATAAAAGAGCTTTGCGCCGGAAATTATTCTGGTCAAAGATGAAAGAAATTGTGTTTTCAAACATTTTTCTGCACTTTTATTTATTACAGAAAACAGCGGTTGTGTTAATAAGTAAAAGCAAAGTATGCAGTAACAGATATAAATCAGAGTTCCCCGCATTCCCGGGGAACTTTTTTAATCTCGGGCTGCAAGCCCTGCATATTAAGATCTGTTGTGCAATGTGTACAAAAATATGCATTGCAAATTTTTCCTGCATTTTTATATTTCCCTTGAATATCAAATTTTTACTATATATAATAAAATTGTATGGCTGTGTTTAATTTGTTTCGGCTGTATGAGAAATTAGCAATTTATTAAGTTGAAGTTTTCAACAATGAAAGGTTGGTTATTTTTATGGACAAGAAATTAAGAATCGGTATCATCGGCTGCGGCGGTATTGCTAACGGAAAGCATATGAAGAATCTTGCCAAATTCCCCGATAAGTGTGAAATGGTTGCTTTTTGCGATATCATCGTTGAGAGAGCAGAAGAGGCTTGTAAGAAGTTCGGTACAGAGGATGCAAAGTTTTACGAAGATTACAAAGAGCTTCTTAAGGATGAAACCATTGATGTAGTTCACGTCTGCACACCTAACCGTTCCCATTCCTTTATTACAATAGATGCCCTTGAAGCAGGCAAGCACGTTATGTGTGAAAAGCCTATGGCAAAGACCTATGCGGAAGGCAAGGCTATGCTTGAGGCCGCAAAGAGAACAGGCAAGAAGCTCACTATCGGTTATCAGAACCGTCAGTGCACAGAGCACCTTTATGTAAAGAGCGCTGCAAAAGAAAACGAATTCGGTGAAATCTACTATGCTCAGGCACACGCTATACGCCGCAGAGCAGTTCCCACATGGGGCGTATTCCTTAACGAATATGAGCAGGGCGGCGGTCCCCTTATCGATATCGGTACACATGCTCTCGACCTTACTCTTTATATGATGGATAACTATGAGCCCAAAATGGTTGTCGGTAACACCTTCAGAAAGCTTGCCGACCAGACAAATACAGCAAACGCCTGGGGCGACTGGGATCCCGAAAAGTTCACTGTTGAAGATTCCGCTTTCGGTCACATCGTTATGAAGAACGGTGCAGTTATTATGCTTGAAGCTTCATGGGCACTCAATGTTGCTGATGCTAACGAAGCCTGCTACACTCTCTGCGGTACAGACGGCGGTGTTACAACAAAGGGTGAGCTCAGAGTAAACAAGGTTAAGCACGGCAGACAGACAATTGAAGTTCCTAACCTCGATGCAGGCGGCGTTGCTTTCTATGACGGCAAAAAGGGTGATTCATCAGAGCTTGATATGTATCAGTGGCTGGATGCTGTAATCAATGATACAGATCCCTGTGTTCTTCCCGAGCAGGCTCTTTGTGTAACAAGAATTCTCGAAGCTATCTACACATCATCCAAGACAGGTCAGCCTGTATACTTTGAAGACTGAGGAGAAAAATAATGAAATTAGCTGTTCAGTTATATTCTCTTCGCCACCATATGGAAAACGGAGAAAACTTCCTTGATATACTTAAAAAAGTTAAGGAAATAGGCTTTGACGGTGTTGAATTTGCAGGCTTCCACGGCTACAGTGCGGCAGAACTGAAAAAAACACTTGATGAATTAGGTCTTGTTGCAGTAGGTGCACATATGGGGCTTGATGATTTCAGAGCCGATAATCTTGAAGAAACCCTCAGCAAAGGTAAAATTCTCGGTGCAAAGACTCTCGGTATCGGCGGTGCCGACACTAAAACAGAAACCTCTCTTAATGAGGTTATTGAAGTTATGGGCAATGCCGATAAGGTTGCCGCAGAACAGGGAATGAAGGTTTATTTCCACAATCATACAGAGGAATTCAAAGAGCCTCTTTTCAATACCGTACCCGGTACTGTCTTTGAAAGACTCGCTGCTGCCTGCCATATGCAGATAGATACATACTGGTCCTTCCATGCAGGTAAGGATAACTATGCTCTTATCGGTGAATATAAAGACAGAATCGTTCATCTTCACATAAAAGACGGTCTTGACGGTCATCCTATGGCTTTAGGTGAAGGCAACAACGACCTCAGTGCTGTTGTAAAGGCTGCAAAGGATAACGGTATAGAATGGCTCGTTCTTGAAAATGACGATCCCGAGCCCGACGGACTTTCCGATATTACAAGAAGTATGGCATGGCTTAAAGCTAACGTATAAAATTAATTCGGAATCCGGATAAAAGTAAAGATGATATAAGGTAGGGGAGGGGTTGCCCCTCCCGTTCAAAAAGATTGTAATTTTTTACAGGTAAAGTTACAGAAGTTATGACGCGGGCGGGCAGCCCCCGCCCCTACCTGAAAAAGTGAACTATAAACGGAGGAAAACACAATGAAACTCGGTGTTTTTACTACACTTTTAAGTAACCTCTCTCTTGAAGAGGCATTAAAATATTTTACAAGTCTCGGCATCGAAATGGTTGAAATCGGTGTGGGCGGATATCCGGGAAATGCTCACGCAGACCCCGAAGTGTTACTCAATGACGAAAAGGCTTTTGAGGAATTCTGTGCACTTATAAAGAAGTATAATGTTGAAATTTCGGCACTTTCCTGTCACGCAAACCCCGTTCATCCCAATAAAGAAGAAGCGGCTGAGGCTGACAAGGTTATAAGAAACGCAATTTTACTTGCAGAAAAATTAGGTCTTCATCAGATTAATACATTCTCAGGCTGTCCCGGTGATCACGAGGGTGCAAAATATCCCAACTGGGTAACCTGCCCCTGGCCCAATGATTTCCTCAGTATTCTCGATTGGCAGTGGAATGAGGTTCTTATTCCTTACTGGAAGAACCTTGTTGAATTCGCAAAGGATCACGGCGTTAATAAGATAGCTCTTGAAATGCACCCCGGCTTCTGTGTTTACAATACGGAAACACTTCTCCGTCTGAGAGAAGCTGTAGGTCCCGAAATCGGTGCAAACTTCGATCCCAGCCACCTTATCTGGCAGGGAATGGAGCCTGTTGCAGTTATACGTGCTCTCGGCGATGCCATTTTCCATGTTCACGCAAAGGATACAAGAATCGATAAGTACAACACCGCAAGAACAGGTGTGCTTGATACAAAGCTCTACAGTGACGAAATCAACCGTTCCTGGATATTCAGAAGTGTCGGCTACGGCAACGACGAGCTTTACTGGAAGGATATTATTTCTAATCTGCGTCTTGTAGGTTACGACTATGCCCTTTCAATCGAACACGAAGATTCTCTTATGAGCCAGAACGAAGGCCTCAGTAAGGCTGTCGGTACCCTCAAAAATTGCCTTATCACAGAAGATACCACTGCTGCATGGTGGATATAAGCAAAACGCACAGCGTGATATATTTACTTTACATCAGATGTGTCGTAAGGACTTCACCCTTGATATATTTATTAAATAAATGAATGAAGCACCCGGCTGTGAAAATGCCGGGTGCTTTTGAATTTTGTTAATTAAGTTTTACTTTTGAAGTTTTGATATAACATATCTTTTGTCCGATCCTTTACCTGTAATGGTAATGTAGCCTTCTTCTGTCAGTTCCTTCAATATTATATATACTCTTGTACGTTTTATTCCGAGGAGATTTTCTGTTTCTTTGCTGCTGATTGAACCGTGCTTTTTTATAAAATCAATTACAGTTTGTTTTTGCGGGGTGAGAGTGCTTATACATTCAGCCTGAACTGTGTTTTCAGACACGTTCATATTAGGAAGAATTAGCTTGAAGGTGTTTTGTGTTATCTCAATTCTCGGCTGTGCTTTACAGTTTTTATAAGCAGCATAAATTTTTCTGATTCCGGTGCCGTAGGATTCAATAAGTCTCAGTCTGTGAAAAACCTCTGCCAGGTTTTTATTTCTCGGTTGTGATATACCGCTTTTTATATCTTCGGAAGAGAGTCCCGGCAAGAGTCCTCCTATAGAAATAAATTCCGTTTCACGTGAGTTTACATTTATTATAATACTGCCGCTGAACGAATAATCTCTGTGCACTGCCGCATTAAGAAGAGCTTCTCTTACAGCTTCTTCGGGATAATCAGGTTTTTCTATTCTTGTGAGTCCGTCAAATTCAGCCTTGGTTTTATTACAAAGCTTCAGATAGTCGAAGCAGTTTTCAAGCTGGCGTAAAATTGAGCCTGAAAACTCTTTGCTGTCAAGGAAATTTATATTATCTTCATCGGAGAACACAGCAGTTTTTATGGTATATGGGCATTGATCCGATAATATCAGTGCAAGATTGGTAAAAAGACTGCCTGTTTTATCCACAATACCGAGAACCTTGAATTTGTTTTCAGAAAATTCTGTTGCATTGTCGGAAAATGCTTTTTTTGTTTCCTGAAAAGTGAGTTCCTGTTTCATAGAACGCATTTCTTCAAAGACATCGCCGTCAGATTCCTTTATCATTTTGCGGATTTCATCGGGTGAAGCAGGTGCGGTAGATGTGCCCTGACGGACAAATACCCCTCCGGGCTTTAAGCCCTTTGATTTAAGGTAATACGGTTTTAAGCTGCCTTCGCCTACGGATATTTTTATTGTTCCGTTTTCACCGAGAGTATATTTTACAAACATTGTTACATCGGGTGCTATGGCATCACGGATTCCGTTAGTTATTTTTAAGAAGGTCTCATCAACATTTTCTATTCCGACTGTATTTCCGGAATTATCAATACCTATAAAAATTGTTCCGCCGTCAGTGTTTGCAAAAGCTATGACTTCTTTATAAATATCGTCTGTTAAAACAGATTTGAATTCAATATTTTCAGTTTCGAACAGCATAATATCTCTCCTTAAAAGAGTTTCTGATTTAATTATATTCATTTTATTCAGTTTTGTCAATGAATAAAGTGAATATTCACTGAATTTTCAGTGAACAGAGTGAATTTTCAGTGAAAAAAAGTGAACAAAGTGAACAAAATTAAAAACTGCTTCCCCGTGAGGTGACGGGGGAGCAGTTTATGTATGTTATATAGTTTTATCCGACCGTAATTGTTTTGTCTAAGATGGTTTCGCCTTCGGTGTTTACGGTATACATCCGGATATTACCGTCTTTGAGTGTGAGGAGTGATGCTGCCCAGCCGCCGTTGTATTTTCCGCAGGCAACAAAGGCGGGGATCTCGCTTTCGATCAATTGACTTGTGTGATAGTGGCCGCCGACAAGAAGGTCAAAGCCGAGTTCTTTTACAGGTGTCATCCAGTTTTTGCCGAAATGCTCGTCAATTCCGGGGTCATGACAGAAAACTAACTTATATCTGCCCGCAAAGTCTTCTGCTTTAAGGGAACTCAGCCACTTATATTCCTGTTCACGGTAAGAGTTAAAGTCTATAAGACCGCTGTATTCAACGTGGCTGTCTTCCTTGTCTTCACCCGAATCAAGAACAATGGCGGAAAGTCCGCCGAAATTGAAGGTGTAGTAAAATTCGCCTGTTTCGGTGGGGAAATACTGTAAAAGCTGAGAAGCATATTCTCCTCTTGTTTCGTGGTTGCCTCTTGTGTAAACCACGGGGATTTCACCTTTTGAAAGAAAGGCGGCATCCGCTAAGATATGGTCGGTAAATTTTTCTTTCTTTTCAAAATTCGATGTGATGTCACCGAGCATTACAACCAAATCAAAGTCGCCGTCAAAATGGGAAACTGCTTCCTTTACCTCTTTTTCCATTTCGTGTATATCTGTGATTGAAAGGATTTTTATGCCGTCTTCCTTTTCTTCTCCCTTAAAATGTATGGGTTCGCTTTCGGCAACATCGCCCTTTGTGGCGGTGTAAGCAAATTTAAACGGAACATACTGTGAGCCTACAACATAAGTATTGTTACGAAGCTCGTTTTTCGGTACAAGTATCTTATGTACGGTGTCGTGGGTTGCTATAATGCCCGCTGTGGCATCCCATACGGTTTTTTCTTCACCGTTAAAGGTATATTTTACGTAGCCGCTGCCTTTTAATGAAGATTCAAACATTATACAGTAATTTTCCCCGCCCATATCAAAAACTGCGGGAGAAACCTTAATTTTCTGCGGTTTTAATTTCTGAAACAAAAAAATCCCTCCTGTTATGGCAGCAATAACAAGTATAACAGCCACAATTATGATTATAATTTTCTTTTTCATATTCTTTCACACCTCTTTTAGCAAATTTATGCTACCACAGAATTTTTTTTCCGTCAATAAATTTATTACAGTTTACAGTTTTTATTTATCAATATTATACAAGTTTATCATTGAATTAGTTTTTTTCTTGTGGTATATTATAATTGTGTAAATATGACAGTCTTTACCGACTGTGTTATGAAAGGACGATTTTTAATATGGCTGAAAACAGACTTATCGGCGAAAATCCCGTAATCGGTATACGCCCTTGTATTGACGGAAGAAGAGGACCTCTTGATGTAAGAGGCTCACTCGAAGAGCAGACAATGAATATGGCAAAAACTGCCGCAAAGCTCATTTCCGAAAATCTTAAATATACAAACGGCGAGCCCGTAAAGGTAGTTGTCGCTGATACAACAATGGGCAGAGTGGCGGAAGCTGCTGCCTGTGCTGCAAAGTTCAAGAAGGAAGGCGTTGACATCACTCTTTCCGTTACTCCCTGCTGGTGCTACGGCTCAGAAACTATGGATATGGATCCTATGACAATCAAGGGTGTATGGGGCTTTAATGCAACAGAACGTCCCGGTGCGGTTTATCTTGCATCCGTTCTTGCAACTCACGCACAGAAGGGGCTTCCCGCATTCGGCATCTACGGCCACGATGTTCAGGATGCTGACGATACAACAGTTCCTGCTGACGTTCAGGAGAAAATTCTCCGCTTTGCACGTGCCGCTGTTGCCGCTGCATCAATGAGAGGAAAGAGCTATCTTCAGATCGGTTCAATCTGTATGGGTATCGGCGGTTCATCAATAAGCCCCGAGTTTATTGAAGAATATCTCGGTATGCGTGTTGAATCCGTTGACGAAGTAGAAATCATCAGACGAATGTCCGAAAATATCTATGACGAGGCAGAATTCCAGAAGGCTCTCGCATGGACAAAGGCAAAATGCAAGGAAGGCTTCGACAAGAACCCCGAATTCGTAAGAAAGTCCCGTGAACAGAAGGATGCAGACTGGGAATTCGTTGTTAAGATGATGGTTATCATCAAAGACCTTATGAACGGCAATCCCAACCTTCCTAAGGGCTGCGAAGAAGAAATGGTTGGTCACAATGCTATTGCAGCAGGCTTCCAGGGTCAGAGACAGTGGACAGACTTCTATCCCAACTGTGACTTCGGCGAAGCACTCTGCAATACTTCATTTGACTGGAACGGCGCAAGAGAGCCCTATATTCTTGCAACAGAAAACGACGTTCTCAACTCCATTTCAATGCTCTTTATGAAGCTTTTAACAAACCGTGCACAGATGTTTGCAGACGTTCGTACCTTCTGGAGTGATTCCGCAGTAAAGAGAGTTACAGGCTACGACATTGAAGGCAAGGCTAAGGAAGCAGGCGGATTTATCCACCTTATCAACTCAGGTGCTTGCTGTCTTGATGCCTGCGGCGAGGTTAAGGACGAAAACGGCAACCCCGTTATGAAGCCCTGGTATGATGTAACAGAGGAAGACATCGAAAAGATGCTTGCTGCTACAGAATGGGCACCTGCAGATAACGGATATTTCAGAGGCGGCGGATATTCTTCCAGATTCCTTACCCGTGCCGAAATGCCCTGCACAATGATAAGAATCAACCTTGTTAAGGGCCTCGGCCCCACAATCCAGATTGCAGAAGGCTACACCGTAAATCTTCCCGATGAAGTTTCCGACACACTCTGGAAGAGAACTGACTACACATGGCCCTGCACATGGTTTGCTCCCATCTGCACAGGCGAAGGCCCCTTCAAGTCAGCTTATGACCTTATGAATGCATGGGGTGCTAACCACGGTGCTATCTCCTACGGTCACATCGGTGCAGACCTTATTACTCTGTGCTCAATGCTCAGAATTCCCGTAGGTCTTCACAACGTTCCCGAAGAGAATATCTTCCGTCCTGCTTGCTGGAACGCATTCGGCACAAAGGACCTTGAAAGCGCAGACTACAGAGCATGCGCTGCTTACGGCCCTCTCTATAAATAATCCGGAATTCAGAAAAATTTTAAGCTGAAAATTCATCCGAACAAATTAAAATCGGGCATCTGCTTTTTGCAGGTGCCCGATAATTTATGACAGTGAAATTCACACCCTTGGTGTGAGTGAAATATTGCTTCGCAAATGTTTCGGAACCTGCGGTCGGCATTTTATAAGTGCAGAGTGCAAAACGCAAAACGCAGAACGAAAATCCATAAGGTTTCAGCAATGCACCGCAGGTGCGAGCAATAGAGCGCAAGCGGAATAAGACACGAAGTGTCTTTCTTAACTTTTGCCGACGGCAAAAATTTCACTTGACCGCAGGTCAAATTTCACATTTGTCGCAGACAAATATTTCACACGCCGCAGGCGTATTTCATTATCATAATTT
>JAZSRT010000117.1:0-2853 GCA_045538645.1 Acutalibacteraceae bacterium
AATAGCAATATCTCCGGATAATTAACACGACAGAGAGTGAGAGATGCCGTATTTTCCTTACCCGACAGATGTGTCTTGGTCTTATCATATACCCACCATGCTATGTGTAAAATTCAAATCTTCTGTTGCTTTCAATCTCTCTACAAGACTGAAATTTGTGGGTGCACCAATTATTAATGAAATCGTCATAATACTATTTTTCTGATATCTTTTCAATGGTGTCTTTTCTAATCTCCTCCCTTAAAACAGATAAATACTCTGAAAAGCTCACTTTGTCATCTGCATAAGTTAGATTTAATTCATACTCATTTTCAGACCATGTTGAAATATCTGAAAAGTTATGTTGAATCAATGCTTCCAAACTATCAATAGCCTTATAAATTTTAGCTTCTAAGGTCTGTCTTTCTTCCATTTCCTTATACAGATTTATCATTTCATTTCGAATAGCTTCTGGTAGTGTTTTTAACCAATCAGCAAGAAGTGACTCCTCCGTATTCTCATGTTCCTTTGTCTTGGCAAAAGTAGGAATATCTCCCGTAAAACATTCTCCTAAATCATGTATAATGCACATTTGAATAATTTTATTTATATCTGCTTCAGAAAACTCATTCTTCATAAAATAAGCCATTAATGTCATCATCCAACTATGCTCTGCAACACTTTCATGACGACCTTTCGACGTATAACAATGTCTTGTTGTATCCTTCAATCGTTCTGCAACGCTTAATGCTTCTAACAGTTCTCTTGCCTCCATATTTCACCTCCACTTAATTAAGAAACTTCAAATCTTCCTCTCTGTTGCACCTTCAATGATTTCTCCTATTAGATCTCTTATCAAATGTATTCAAAAATTCCCTGAATAGCATCAGATACATTGATCATTTCTGCAGTTGGCAAACTATCCACTTTCTTATAACTTCGAACAGACATATCCAACAGTGCAAGTTTTTCACACTGTATATAACCTTGATTTTCTTCCGTTGCCATACTTCCGTTTTGAATTAGTTTCCGCATAGACTACCAAGAAACTATTGCCATTACTCTGCAAATCTACCTTGCGCATTATACAGATTATTCCTTAACTTAGGTAATTGACAGTTAATATAGCAATGCTGGTCGCAATCATAACAATACCGACAACTCTGTTTAATGTTTTTGCTGATGCCTTATTTGCAATTACTGCAGCAATCCTTGCCCATAAAAACGTAAACGTAACGCAAAGCACAAGGCTGACCATATCAGGCATTCCACCTACAGCAAAGTGACTCACACCACCGGTTAATGCTGTAAATGCCATAATAAATACACTTGTTCCTACTGCCATATGCATTTCATATCCTAAGAAAGAAGTAAGCACGAACAAAAGCATCATACCGCCACCTGCACCGACAGTTCCGCATATAAAGCCGACTATGGCTCCGCCAACAACAGATTTGACAATCCTACTATTCCTACTCTGTTCCGCCATCTGTTCCTTTGTTGTCTGTACCGGTTTCAGCAAGAATCTTAATCCAATGATAATCATTGCAATCTGCATGGTTCCACTCATAGTCTTTTCCGGTAGAAAACTTGCTACATAACTTCCTACTGCTGTCATTGTCAACACAGAAATTAGTAACAAAATACTTCTTTTCACATCCAGATTCCCATTCTTTTTATACGTCCATGCACTTACTAAACTGGCTAAGACATCACTCATAAGTCCAATTCCTACAGCCTGATACGCAGGAATACCCAAAAACGTCACAAGCATAGGACCGATGACTGCTGCTGCACTCATTCCCGCGAATCCTGTTCCTATACCGGCTCCGGCTGCTGCAATAAAACACACTAAAACTTTTATTAACAAATCCATCTTTATGCTTCCTCCAATCTGTTCTCTGCCTTTTCATTTCTACTTACTTTAGGAATAAACTTTGAAGCAAACTTACATGCTTCCAAATACTGTCTTTCAAACTCCGCAATCGCCTGTTTGCTCACCTTCTTAAACGGAAGAAGCATGTAATGGAAAGGACACCGGTGAAAAGTTTAGTGTTTTCAAGGGTTTGACAAGATTTCTATAACAGGATATAACAGTTATTAAATCATATAAATTTCGTCATTTGAGAACTGAAATTTGTACCTACTTTTATTCTGCTTCCAATATTGCTTCAAACAATTTAGCCGCCTCCCCCGGTTCCTCAAATATAGGACTATGCGCCGAATTATCAAACACATAGAATTCTTTTATAGGGGCATTAATCTGTTCATAATACTCATATTGCAAATCAAAACAGCATGTATAGTCATATTTGCCTGCAAAAAAGTAGATAGGAATCTGTAAAGAGGGTACTTCACTAAAAGCATTGAAATGCGTAGAATCATTTACAACCGGAAATTGTGCAGACAGCCCTTTTCCTCTCCATAAATTTATTCTTTCTTGCCATGTATAAGCCTTACAGCGTAGACTTGGAAAAAAAATCCCGCTAATTACAGAGTCCATATCTCTTGTTGTTCCAACACTCAATTCATGCATGGCTGTGTCACGCAAAGAAGATGAAAAATATTTTGTATACATTTCATCGGATTCTCGAATGGGACAATTTTCAAATTTCTCAACCATTTTGATATTGCCTAGGTGTTCATATTGCGCTTTCATATAATCATATGCCATATATTCAGACTCTGTCTGATTGCAAGTCTGTGCCATTGCTATATATGCATTATAATATTCAGGATATTGCTGTACTGTTTTGATGGCAATATATGTACCAATCGAATGCCCAAGGATATATATTTTTTCTTGTCCAAATCTTTCGGACAAATATTTACTTACTGCAACAACATCTGTTATATATTTTTCCGTGCTCATTT
>JAZSRT010000037.1:0-60978 GCA_045538645.1 Acutalibacteraceae bacterium
TTTTTCAACAGCTTCAATAGCAGGCTTTGCAAGGGGAACCATACGTACAAACCACTGCTTTGATACCATAGGCTCAATTACACTGTGGCAACGGTAGCAAGTACCGACCTCGTGTTTGATAGGTTCAATTTCCTTAATATAACCGCCTGCTTCAAGGTCTGCAATAATTGCCTTTCTTGCCTCAAGAACAGTCATACCTGCATATTTTCCGCAATCAAGAACTTCAGGTTCATTTTCTGTTGCTCTGCCGCTTGCAATAAGCTCATCGGCAATTCTCTTATCCTCAGCGCCTGTAAGATGACCGTCATAAGTGAATGTGCGCACAATGGGAAGATTATTTCTCTGACCTACGTCAAAGTCATTGGGATCATGAGCAGGTGTGATTTTAACAACACCTGTTCCCTTTGTCATATCTGCGTGTTCATCGCAAACAATGGGTATTTCTTTATTAAGCAAAGGAAGAATTACATGGCAACCGTGAAGATGCTTATATCTTTCATCATCTGCATTTATTGCAACTGCAGTATCACCGAGCATAGTTTCGGGACGTGTGGTTGCAAGTTCAAGCTTTTCACCTGTCTCTTTAACAGTATAAAGAAGATGCCAGAAATTACCGTCCTTTTCCTCATACTCAACTTCCGCATCGGAAATTGAAGTATTACAGCAAGGACACCAGGTAACCATACGGTTTCCCCTGTAAATAAGGTCTTTTTCATAAAGGCGTACAAAAACTTCCTTAACTGCTTTGCTGCAGCCTTCATCAAGGGTAAAACGCTCTCTGTCCCAGTCGCAGGAGGAACCGAGTTTTTTAAGCTGGTCAACGATTCTTCCGCCGTACTGCTTTTTCCATTCCCAGGCTCTTGTGAGAAATCCTTCTCTTCCGAGATCTTCCTTTGAAATACCTTCTCTTCTCATAGCTTCAACAATCTTTGCTTCTGTTGCAATTGAAGCGTGATCGGTTCCGGGAAGCCACAAAGTATCAAAGCCTGCCATCCTCTTATAACGGATAAGAATGTCCTGAAGAGTATTATCAAGGGCATGTCCCATATGGAGCTGACCTGTAATATTCGGTGGCGGAATAACTATTGTGTATGTGGGCTTGTCCGCTTCACATTTAGCGTGAAAATACTTTCCGTCCAACCACGTTTTATAGATCCTGTCCTCTACGTTTTTCGGATCGTAGAGCTTTTCAAGTTCTTTACTCATATCAAATAACCTCTTTTTTCGGTTTATTCAGATTTTAACCGATATATTATAACATCTATTTATTAATTTGTAAATATAAATTACACAAGTAAAAAGTCTTTTAATGAAGAATAACGCTTATTTTGTCTGTTATTGGCAGCCATTGAGTAAACTTTATCTTCAATGCCTACAAGAACAAGTATTTTTTTTGCACGTGTTACGCCTGTGTAAAGTAAATTTCTGTACATCAGCATAGGCGGACAGTCAACCACGGGGATAATTACAACCGGATATTCACTTCCCTGACTTTTGTGAACTGTTATGGCATATGCCAGTTCAAGTTCGGACAGATTATCTGAGGGATAACTTGCCGTTCTGTCATCAAATTCTATTTTCATCGTACCTGCCGCATAGTTGATTTTTCGTAAAATACCGATATCACCGTTAAAAATGCCTTCACCTTCTTCAGAGCCTTTTGTCCAGGGAATGTCATAATTGTTCTTTATCTGCATTACCCTGTCGCCTTCGCGGAAAATTCTTCCGCCCGATGTGCGAAGTTCATTTTTTGTTCTGTCGGGAGGATTGAGCACTCCCTGCAGACGTCTGTTAAGATTTACGGTACCGAGATCACCTTTTCTTGAAGGACATAATATCTGAATATCATCAAAAGGAGAAAAACCGTATGCATCCGGAAGTCTTTTTGCGATTAACTGTAATACCGTATCGGATGCGGAAAACACATCATCACGGTGCATAAAAAAGAAATCCGAATCTGAAACGCCCAACTGTGGCATTTCACCTGACATAATACGGTGTGCATTCATAACAATAAGACTTTTTTGTGCCTGGCGGAATATTTCTGTAAGGCACACAACGGGAAGCACTCCCGAATCAACAAGGTCGTTAAGCACATTCCCGGGACCCACGGAAGGAAGCTGATCGGAATCTCCCACAAGTATAATTCTGCACCCCATAGGAAGTGCATCAAGAAGACTTGCAAACAGTTCCACATCAACCATAGACATTTCGTCAATAATAACAGCTCCTGCACTAAGGGGATTTTCGGAATTGCGTCTGAATGCAGGCTTGTCGTTACTGTCCCATTCAACTTCAAGAAGTCTGTGGATGGTTTTTGCTTCGCAACCCGTAAGCTCACTCATTCTTTTTGCAGCCCTGCCTGTAGGTGCGCAAAGCAAAACCTCAACACGTTTTCTTTCAAAAACATCGATAATGCCTTTTACGGTGGTTGTTTTACCTGTTCCGGGGCCGCCCGTAAGAATAAGAAGACCTTTTGTTGCTGCCGTGATTATAGCTTCTTTTTGTTTTTCGGCATAAGCAATGCCGTTGTTTTCTTCAATTTTTTCTATATCATTTTCTACTGTTTTTATGAGGGACGGCGGGAACTTAAGAATATTTTTCATTCTGTCGGCAATAGCTGTTTCGGCAAGATATATGTCGGGCAGATACAAAAATTCTTCGCCTTTTATATCGGATGAAAATATCTGCCTTGAACGGATAAGCTCATCCATTGTTTCCTGTGCGGTTTCTTCTGATATACCTAAAAGAGCCTGGGCGGGATCAAACATTTTACGTCGGGGAATACAAGTGTGTCCGTTATAGAGATTATGCCTTATAATATGAATCATACCTGCAGCATTGCGGTATGATTCGGCGGGAGAAACACCCATATCAGCAACTAATTTTTCTGCCCTGTCAAAAGTAAAGCCGTTCACATTTCCGCACAGAACATACGGATTATCACGTATCATTTTAAGGGCATTCACGCCGAAATATTTATATATTGCCGTACATTCCGACGGTGTTATGCCGTAATTTTCCAGTTCAATCATAATCTTGCGCATTGCATTCTGACGGTTGAATTCCGCAGAAATATCAAGCGCCTTCTGTTTGGATATACCGCTTATAACAGCAAGCTTTTCAGGCTCACATTCAAGCACCTCAAAGCTCTTTTCACCAAAACGTTCAATTATTTTCAAAGCAGTTTTATGTCCGATTCCTCTGACTGCACCGGAGGAGAGATA
The DNA here is from genome assembly GCA_045538645.1 of Acutalibacteraceae bacterium. GTDB lineage: Bacteria > Bacillota > Clostridia > Oscillospirales > Acutalibacteraceae > RUG806. The sequence continues at coordinate 3,228 of JAZSRT010000037.1, forward strand.
TCTGTAGAGTTTTGCTGTAGTATCGGGAAGCGAACGTTCACAGGAGGTTATCTTAAACTGCCTTCCGAACACTTCGTGTGCCCCCCACGAACCGCGAAGAACTACCTCTTCACCTGCGGCTAACTCCGACAAAGTGCCTACAGCGGTTATTATTTCGCCCTGAATGTTTACTTCGATAACAGTAAAATAATTAGTTGAATTATGAAAAACAACATTTTCAACGATACCGGTAATTTTTTCTTCGAAGATATTATTGTTCATAATTAACTATTCGCCGCCTTCTTCATTATCAGCGGACGCCGATTTGAATATATAACCGTTACGGTCAAGATATTTCATATCTTCAAGAAGTATGCCGATTCCCTGAACCGCACAGTCTTCGGGCTCTTCGGCAACAACGGTTTTAACGTGAGTATTTCTTTCTATAAATTCTGCCATTCCGAACATTTTTGAAGAACCGCCCGTAAGAATAATACCTGTATCGGTGATATCACCGCTGAGTTCGGGAGGAGTCATCTCAAGCACTCTCATTACACACGCGAGAATTTCATCAAGCCTCGGTTTGAGAGTGTCGTATACTTCGGCAGAAGTTATTTCAAATTCAACAGGCAAACCACCGTCGATACTTTTTCCGCCAACCATAACAGCAAGTTCTTCCCTTCTCGGGATTGCAGATCCGACGGTCTTTTTTATTTCATCGGCAGTGGGCATACCAATTTCTACCTTATATGCTTTTGCAACATAATCTATAATTGCATTATTAAGATTGTTTCCTGCGGTTATAATTGACTCGGAAACAGCTATATTTCCCATGGTAACAACCGAACAGTCTGTTACTGCAGCGCCGATATCGCAAACCATAACACCTTTCGGCTCAGTCAGACTGACACCTGCACCGATGGCGGAAGCCAGAGGTTCATCAACAAAACAAGCTCTGCCTGCCCCCGATGCCATAACTACATCAAAGACAGTTTTCTTTTGAAGCGGTGTTGCGGTACTCGGCACACACATAAGAATGTTGGGCTTAAAAAGCTTACCGAAGCATATTTTATTTATGCAGTTACGAAGCATAATGCATGCCTGTTCTCTGTCTATAACAACACCGTCTTTTATAGGGTAAACAGCTATCATGGAATCAGGTAATTTTTCACACATTTTTTTTGCTGTACTGCCGATAGCAAGAGGTTTACCTGAGTATTTGTCGCATATCATAACAGAGGGTTCGCACATTACCACGCCTCTTCCGTCAACAAAAACCGTAAAACTGGAAGAACCGAAATCAATACCTATTTTCTGTCCGATCAACTGCAAACACCTCCCCTTATAATTACATTATATAGTAGCACAAAAATTTTAGTTTGTCCACTAAAAATAAAACAAAGATAAATCAAGATCCATACTAAATTTTTAATTTTTATAACATATACATACCGCACAAATATTAATCAAGTAATTTGGATGTATTTCACAGTTTTTGAGCAAAAAACACTATTAATATTCACTTTCTGCTTTTAATGTGTTAAAATTATTATATCTTAAAAAAGGAGCATAAAAATATGAATTTTGAGCATAAAGAATATAGCTTTCCTTCAAATACCGGTGTTGCAGATATATACGTTCAGAGTATTACGCCTGCCGATAAAAAAGATATTACCGGAATAATATGTATTGTTCACGGTATGGCAGAGCATACCGATCGATATATTGACATTGCAAAATATTTGGCTGAAAAAGGCTACGCTGTTTTTATGCATGACCATGCAGGACACGGCAAGTCAATTACAAGTGAAGATGATCTCGGTTTCTTCGGCGAAAAAGACGGAAGCGAAAAAGTAACAGATGATGTAAAAAACGTTCTTGATATTGCAAAAAAAACTTATCCCTCCTTACCCGTTACAGTATGGGGACATTCTATGGGTTCATTTATAACACGTAAATTTATTGCAAAATATCCCGATGCCGCAGATGCTGCAATAATTTGCGGTACAAGCGGAGCTAATCCTGCCGCAGGTGCCGGTATTGCTGTTGCAAAACTGATTTCAGCTTTATTGGGCAGCAGATACCGTTCAAAGCTTCTTGATTCTATGGCTTTTGGTGCATACAACAAAAAGTTCAACAAAGTAACAGGCTTTGAATGGCTTTCGGTTAACGAAAACAATGTAAAAATTTATGTTGAAGATAAACTTTGCGGTTATAACTTCACCTCTTGCGGATTCAAAGACCTTTTCACTCTGCTTTGCGATGTTTCTTCAGACGAATGGTATGCAAATGTGCCATCTGACTTCCCTGTTTATCTGATTGCAGGCGATATGGACCCTGTCGGTAATTACGGCAAGGGAGTAACAGAAGTTTATAACAAACTGAAGGACAGCGGTCATAGCAATGTTTCAATTAAACTATATAAAGATCTTCGACACGAAATACATAACGAGGAATGCAGAACAACCGTGCTTGATGATATTGTACGTTTTGCAGCTTCAATAAAATAAAACACTATATTAAGTAAAATAACAGCGATACGGTCTGTTTTCCGTATCGCTGTTATTTTATTACTGTAAATCAGTTTGCAAGATAAGACATTGCAACCCAACCTGTCTGTCCTCCGTATGTGGTTTTTCCCCATACCTTAACAGAAGCATTAGGATCGGTGCTTTCATAAACTTCAGATATAGTTATTTCTGCTCCGTCAGGAATCTGAGCAATTGAGGTGCTGTCGGTACTGTGTCCGTCACGCATATTAAGATAACCTACATCAGGTGAATTTACCTTATATGTACCTGTATCACCTGCATTTGAGCTTGATGAAGAAGCAGTTGTAGTTTCTTCTTTAACTGTAGTAGTCTCTGTTGCAGCGGCAGTAGTTGCTTCAGTATTTGTTGTTTCTTCTGATGTAGCAGCAGTTGTTGTCTCAGATGAACCCTGAGTTGTTTCATCGGGCATATTATCAATATAAGCAGCTGCAAGATACTGCATAGCAACCCAACCGTCGTGTCCGAGATATGAAGTTTTACCCCAATAGCGTGAGCTTTCATCTTCGGCTGTTTCATCATACTTTACTTCGGTAATATTAAGCTGGGTATTATTGGGAATCTTGCTGAGAGGATCTGCATCCATCGAAGCTTCTTTTCTGAGATTGAGAGTACCGTTACCTGCAACATTAACGGTATACTTTCCTGCAGCATATCTTTCTGCAGGCGAAGTTGTAATCTCTTCTGCAAGTGTTGTTGTTTCATCAGCAGGTAATGTGGTGGTATCACTGTCGCCTGAATTTGATTTAAGCAATACACTTACAAGCACAACAACTACAACAACAGCAATAACAACAGCAATAAGACCTATTTTTAATAATTTTTCACGGCCTGAAGGCTGTTTTTCTTCTTCGATTTCTTCTTCCTCTTCCATAAAGATTTCATCGTCGTAATTATTCATATCGTTCATATTGATTCTCCTTTATATGCAAAAGATAAGAAAATTATACCATAAAGTAATAAATTTTGCAAGTATCAATTATAAAACATCAGAAAACTGTATTTTGCTGCCTGCAAAGTTATCTGCATTGAATTCTTTTCCAAGGATTTTAACGCTTTTAACAAGCTTTTTGGTACGAACAAATTCATTCTTTCCGGGACAGAAGGGATATATACCGATGGATGAAAATACATACCACAAAGCCATAGAGCCGTTATCTTCATCTCCGGGGAAACCGTCATTTTCGTATGAAAATGCTTCTTTACACATTTTTTCTACCCAATACGAAGTCTTTTCGGTTTCGCCCAATTCACCGTATATATAAGGAAGATGAAAACTGGGCTGGTTTGAAATTGCACACTGGCCGAAATCCGCAGCTGCCATTTCTGTCATTTCGTGAATCTCGCAACCGTATCCGGCATTTTCATAAGCAGGCGGAGTGCTGAAAAGCTCATCAATTTTTTCAATAAGTTTTTCTTTTCCGCCGTATAATGCAGCAAGCCCTTCCATATCGTGAGGTACGGCAAAAGAATTCTGCCAGGCAGAGCCTTCGGTATAGTCTCTTCCCCATGAAATAGGATTGAAATCAGGACGGAATTCACCGTTTTCGTATTTTGCTCTCATAAAGCCCGTTTCGGAATCAAAAAGATTCTTGTAATTATCGGCTCTCTTATAATATTCTTCTGCAATATCATTTTTCCCGAGCAGTTCTGCAATTTTAGCAATACACCAATCACCGTATGCTGCGTCGAGTGTAAGATTTACACTTTCTCTGTGTGCTTCTATCGGAACATATCCGAGTTTTACGTAACTTTCTGCACCGCTTCTTCCGTAATCGTCATCGGGAGAATTAACATTTGCGTGCTTAAGCATTCCTTCAAGTGCCTGTTTAGTTGTTTCTTTATCCATAATCCCTTTAACAGCGGCATCGCACAAAACTGCATCGATAAGAGTGCTGGGCATACAACCTCTTTCTCCGATAGAGGGCCATCTGGGAAGCCATCCGCATTCAAGATAATCATTGACAAAACCGCGGCACATCTCTTTATATTCATTCTTTGCAACAAGCGCATAGAAAGGATAACAGGTTCTGTATGTATCCCAGAATCCGTTATCGGTATATCTCACACCGGGGAGTATCTTACCGGAAGAAGGAGCATAATGGACAGCTTCGCCGGCTGCGTTTATTTCATAACACTTATGAGGATAAAGAAAAGCACGGTACATACAGGAATAGAATGTTTTCATCTGTTCTTCATCATATGCTTCTATCTGAACTCTTGAAAGATAATCTTCCCAGATATTTTCAGCTTCAATTTTAATATCATCAAAACTCTTGCTGTCTGTATCGTTTTTAAGATTTAATTTTGCCTGTTCAAAGCTTATATATGAAGTTGCAATAAAAGCATCAACAGTATCACCTTTGACTTTCAGATGTATTCCTGTCATATCACCCGAAACATTATTTGCAACACTTACACAGTCATCAGTTCCCACTAAGTTTTCATCGGCTGTTATCTGCCCGTCATTAAACTTAACAACACAGTACATCCTGAAATTTACTGCCTTATCATCATTGCAATTAGTCACTGTTACATAAAGCATATTCTCATCGGGAGAATATGAATAGCTGCACCAATCCCTGAAAGGAAGAACCGAAAACCAGTTATCTTCACAATCATCAAACTTTACCTTGACAGCACCGCCGCGTTCAGTGGGAGTTACCTCAAAAATACTTCTGCTTTTTAAAAAATTCAATTTCATATAAGAAGGTGTCATAACCGCTTCGGAGGGTCTGTAGCCCGACCAACGGTTATCACCGAATATGGGCTTACGCTTCTGAGGCATAAAAACTACTGTTCCGTAATCAGCTATCCATGGGCTTGGCTGATGAGTAATTCTTACACCTTCAAGACTTCTTGCATCAGGATGAAAAAACCAGCTGTTTTTGCTCTGGGTCTGCGCAGCAAATGCGCACATTGCAAAGGGGCGCTGAATAAGAGGCAAAGTGTTACCGTTTGAAAATCTGTGAACGGATGCACTTCCCTGTCTTATATTTACATAATCTGAATAATTCATAACATATGTCCTTCTTTCAAAAAAAGCCCGGAAAAAATAATTTTCTCCGGGCTGTGAATAATAAAGTGATTAACCCTCGCTTCTGATCTTTATATCAAAGCCGTGTTCCTCAAGGAAGGGCTTGATACGCTGAGCGTGGTTGAGAAGTGTGCTTATTGACATATCGTGATTAAGCGCATCAATAAGCAATGAAATGTATTTGGAAAGGTCAACTTCACAGAACCACTCTCTCTGAAGCAGTTCGGGAGTACGGTAAATAAGGTTAGTGGTAAATACTCTGCTTATATAACCTTTTTCATAGGCGTCGTCAAATGAATCAAGACCGTTGCAGAAAAGACCGAAAGCACAGCATACATAAATATTTCTTGCACCCATTCCTTTAAGTCTTTTGGCAACATCAATCATTGAATCACCGGATGAAATCATATCATCAACAACGATTACATCTTTGCCTTCAACATTTGAACCTAAAAACTCGTGAGCTATAATGGGGTTTCTGCCTTTTACAACTCTTGAATAATCACGGCGTTTGTAGAACATACCAAGGTCAATACCGAGAACAGACGAATAATAAACTCCTCTGTTTACACCGCCTTCATCAGGTGAAATAATCATAAGATTATCTTTATCTATCTTAAGCTCGGGGATATTATTTACAAGAGCCTTTATCATCTGGTATGTAGTATATACATTTTCAAAACCGTCAAGAGGAATAGCATTCATAACTCTGGGGTCATGAGCATCAAAAGTAATGATATTATCAATATGATAATAATCAAATAGCTCCTGAAGCATTACTGCACAGTCGAGAGATTCTCTTGCAGTTCTCTTATGCTGTCTGCCTTCATAAAGCATAGGCATAATTACGGTAATACGTTTTGCCTTACCTGTCATAGCAGCGATAGCTCTTTTAAGATTTGCATAGTGTTCGTCCGGAGTATAAGGAACATTCATTCCGTATACCTCGTGAGTAATTCCGTAATTGAAGCAGTCACAAAGAATAAACACATCGTAACCTCTTACGGATTCTTTAAGCATACATTTGCCCTCACCCGTTCCGAATCTGGGAAACACTGCTTTAAGAATATATGAATCTCTTTCATATCCGTTAAAAGCAAGGGTGGACTTGTGCTCACTTTCTCTTTCGTCTCTCCACTGCACAAGATACGAATCAATCTTACGTGCAAGCTCTTCACATCCGGGTAACGCAAGAATTCCGAGAGAACCAGAAGGGATAGTGGTAAATTCATCAGTATAAACCGGCATAATTTTTGTCTCCTTTTTTCTATTACGTACAGTTTATTTTCAGTCTGCGGGAATCGACCGCAGTACTACAATTATATTTTAATCTTTTTTTTTACTTTTTCAAGTAGAAACAAACATTATCTTCAGAAAAACAATTAAAAATAACAAAGAATATTTTGTGTATTCCTACAATTTTTAATAAAAGCAGCTTATTTCAACGAAATGATATAAGTTATCAGCAGCAAAATTCCCATAACAAGAGGCTGATGAGCTATATAAATATAGAGGCTGTATTTTCCGATTTTTTCAAGAAAACGGATTCTGAATGAAAGTATACGGAATATTTTTTTACTGCGGGACATTACGTTCCAGAGAAAGAAGCCGAAAAAGAACATAAAAATCCACGGTAAAAGCGGAAAATAATCGGATGAAGAAAAGCCATAAAAAGGAAAACCCAGCAATGCGGTAAAATAATTACAGTAAAGTGCTTCGGGCAACGGTGCTATCCTGAATCCGTAATAGCCTAAATAACAGTCTGATACTTCAAATGTAACAATAAACAATATAAAACATATCACTGTAAACAAAACCGCAGGCAGTTTATCAAATACTTTTTTTAACGGCATAATGATAACGGATGCCATCCACATAAAGTTCAATATTCCGAAAATAACAGGCATCTCGGGAAGAACAATATATGTGACGATACTGACAACGGCACTTGCACAAAATAGAATAACAGCTCTTCTGACAGGCTTTTTGCCGAAATGAATGCATATACCTGAAAGAGCAATAAAACAGCAGGCACCGAAATCTCTCACTATATCGACCGCTGTCATAACAGCAGGGGAAATATTCACTCCGAAAAAAGCCACAATATCAAAAAGGGTATGATAAACTATCATACCCAGAATACATATTCCCCTGATTGCATCAAGAAGATAATATCGCTTATTTTCTTTATCATTAACGAGTTTAGCCATCAATTATCCCCTTAAGGAATTTAAGAATATCGGAATATACCTTATCGTTATCATCTTCATTAAGAATTTCATGCCTGTCGGCAGGATAAAGTATAACCTCGGGCTCTATCCCTTCTTTTACAAGCGCATCGGACACACTTAAAACACCCCTGCCGAACATTCCTATAGGATCTTTTGCACCTGAAACAAGAAGAATCGGCAGATCTTTCGGAAGCTTTGAAGCCCACATAGGATCACTTGCCTTTACAGCAAGAGTAATAAGCTCTTTTGAAAGTGAAGCTGTAAGAGGGAATCCCGTAAGCGGGTCATTGCGGTAATTATCAAGATTATCAGAGCTTCTTGATATCCATGCAAGATTATCGCTGTCTTTAAGAACTTTGCTCATAAGCTTTTCAAACAACGAAGTAACGGAAGCGGGAGCTTCTGAATTTTCGGGCAGCTTGTTCATCATATAATCTACCGGGTCTTCAAGAAGAAGCACTGCCGGAGGAAGCTGTCCGGTACCGCAATATACAGCACCTGAAAGTCTTTCTCCGAATGCTGCCGTGTATATTCTTGCAAGGAAAGAACCCATAGAGTGACCGAAAATAATATAAGGAAGACCGGGATGACGCTTTGCCATAATATTGTGTAAAGTATTCATATCCCTGACCATATTTACATTATCACCGTCATAAACATATCCGAGATTGCCTTCACTTGCTGTTTTACCGTGACCGAGATGATCGTTGCCACAAACGACAAAACCGTTTTCGGCAAGAAAGCGTGCAAAATCATCATATCTGCCGATATGTTCACACACACCGTGTGCTATCTGTATAACACCCACGGGAGAAACGGTATCATCCTGCCAAATAAGCGCTCTGACACTGTCAACAAGGTTTGATGAAGAATAATATGCTTCTTTTCTGATAACAGCCATAAAGCACCTCCCCAGATTATTTCCAGAGATAAACTCTTGTTTCGTAAGGTCTGAGAGTAAAGCCGTTATCTATTACTCCGCAGGACTCATAGTTACTGAGTGCAAGCTCAGCTTTACCGAGGTCGAAGCCCTCAGGAGCCTTGAATGCAACTGCATTTTCATCAAATGAGCAGACAACGAGAAGCTGCTTATCATCAAGATGTCTTGAATAAACATAAAGCGATTTGCTGTTTTTATAGTGTTCAACATAAGAACCGTAAATTGCAACATCATTTTCTTTACGGAATTTAAGAAGCTTACGGTAATAATTGAGGATTGAGTTTTTATCGGCTTCTGCAGCAGCAACATTGATTTCCTTATAATTCTCATTAAGCGTAAACCATGGCTCGACAGTCGAGAAGCCTGCATAAGCTGAATCATCCCATTGAATGGGAGTTCTTGAATTTTCACGGGAGCCTGCATTTGCAAGCTTAATAAATTTATCACCCTTAATACCGAACTTTGCAAAAAGCTTTTGATTATTAAAAGTAATCATATCCTTAAATTCATCAAGAGATTTCAGTGTAACATTGGTCATACCGATTTCCTGTCCCTGATAAATGAAGGGTGTACCCCTCTGAAGGTAACACATTGTTGCAAGCATTTTTCCGCTTTCTACTCTGTATTTAAGGCTGCCGTAACGGTCAATAATTCTCGGATGATCATGATTTTCAAGATAAAGTGTGTGCCATCCCTTGCCGTCCATTGCCGCATACCATTTAGCATAGCATTTTTTCATCTTTTTAAGACTAAAGGGCATCTTAATCCAGTCAGTCATAAAACAGTCTGCTTCAAGATGGTCGAAGCTGAACATAGTTTTAAGAACCTGTCCTTCACCTTCAGTTACAAATCTGAGTGCCTTGTCAGTGGTAATAAGGGGACCTTCCCCTACTGTAAAGCAATCGTATTTTGAGAGAACATCATCATGGAATTCCTTAAGATATTCATAAAGATGAGGTCCGCAGTTATAATGCTCCATACCGCAGGCAACAGGAATGGGGAATCCGTTAGGAAGCCCTTCTTTTTTGGAAAGATATGTAATAACGTCTTCACGGAAGCCGTCAACACCCATATCAAGCCAGAACTTCAAAATATTCTTGACTTCCTCGCGAACCTTGGGATTATCCATATTAAGGTCGGGCTGTCCTTTTGTGAATACATGAAGGTAGTATTCATCTATTTCGGGCACATATTCCCATGCACCGCCTTCAAATGTGGAAAGCCAATTGTTGGGAGGCTTTTTGCCGTTTTTGCCCTTACCCTTACGCCAGATATAATAGTCGTGGTAAGGATTATCAGGACCTTTAAGGCTTTCCTTAAACCATCTGTGCTCGGTTGAAGTATGGTTTACAACAAGATCCATAAATACCTTCATACCACGCTCATGAGCACCGTCAAGAACCTTTTTGAATGTTTGCATATCACCGTATTCGGGATTAATATCTGTATAATCTGCGATATCATAACCATAATCGGCATTGGGTGAAGGGTAAAGAGGTGAAAACCAGATTGCATCTACTCCTATACTTTTTACATAGTCAAGCTTTTCATATATACCCTCAAGGTCACCTATACCGTCACCGTTTGAGTCCTTGAAGCTTCTTGGCCATATCTGATAAACTACCATTTCCTTATACCAAGCTCTGTTGATTTCTGCCATTTTTATTTCCTCCTAATCAAATTAATGCTTTGCCTAATTCACCAATATTATCAAAAGCAACAGTTGCTTTTATATCCGATTTTTCATACATTTCGGGAGTGGTGACACCTGTATAAACCAATACGGCTTTAAGTCCGTTTTTAGTACCTATGGCAATATCAGTTTCAAGCCTGTCACCGACAAATGCAATTTCTTCCCTTCTGCAGCCGATTCTGTTTGTTACATAATCAACAGTATATGCAAAGGGCTTTCCCATTATAATATCAGGCTCTCTGCCTGCGGAGCTCTTAAAGAGAGATATAAAAGCTCCTACATCGGGCATAAATCCGTCTTTAAGGGGACAATTCACATCGGGATGAGTAGCAATGTATTCAACACCGTCTGCTATAAAATTAGCGGCTTTGTTAAGTTTTTCATAAGTAACCTGTGTATCAAAACCGACAACAACAATATCGGGATCGGTTTCGGTAAGAGGAATACCGGCTTTAACAAAATCCCCCGTAAGATTGTCATTTCCCACAAGATAAACTTTTTTACCCTGACGGTTTCTCTTTAAAAAATCTATTGTAACGTGGGATGAAATTATAACATTTCCCTCTTCGGCGTTATAACCGTATTTTCTGAGTTTATAAAGGCATTCTTCCTCATTATGAGAAGAATTATTTGTAAAAAAGAAAAATCTTTTGCCGCTTTTTTTAACACATTCTGCAAACTCCGTTGCACCCGGCAAAAGAGAATCGCCAAGATAAAATGTTCCGTCCATATCCACGATAAAACATTTTATGTCTGATAATACATCAATACAACTCATCTGCTCACCTTTTTACCATTATTCACCTTTTTATGATAAAATAATTTGAAGAAAAAAGCAATAGTAAATTTATTATATGGTAATTTAAGTTTTTAATATTTACACTTGATTTTTATTAAAGTGTATGATAATATATCAAACATTAAACGCTATGAACAAGAGAGTAAGTCCTGAAACACGGTCACAGAGAGAAACTGACAGCGGCTGTAAGCAGTTTTACCGATAAAAGACTGAAATTCACTTGGGAGCGGTGCACTGAAATCCTTTACGGAGTGTAGGCTGCAACGGTTATTTCCCCGTTACAGGAACTAAGAGTGTTTATCCTTATAAGGATAAAAATCAGGGTGGTACCGCGAAAGACTCGTCCTTCGTCCCTTGTGTGGGACGGAGGTTATTTTTTTTGAAAGGAAGAAATCCATGAAAGATCAGCTTGAAGCAATCAAAAGCAGTGCTCTTGCAGCGCTCAGTGAAGTTGATGATTTAACTGCACTTGATACCCTCAGAGTTAAATATCTCGGAAAAAAGGGGGAACTCACTGCCATTCTCAAACAAATGGGAAAACTTACCCCTGAAGAAAGACCTGTTATAGGTCAGCTTGCAAATGAAATAAGAACTTCAATCGAAAATGTCATTGAAGAAATCGAAACAAAACTCAAGGCGGAATTAAAGAGCAAACAGCTTTTAAGTGAAACTCTTGATGTTACAATGCCCGGCACAAAAAATACCGTCGGTCACAGACATCCTCTTTCAATAGTACTTGATGAAGTAAAGGAAATATTTATCGGAATGGGCTTTAAGATTGCAACAGGTCCCGAAATTGAATGGGATTATTATAATTTTGAAGCACTTAACATCCCCGAAGGACATCCTGCAAGAGATACACAGGATACTTTCTATATCACGGAAAAGATGCTTCTGAGAACTCAGACATCCCCCTGTCAGATAAGATATATGGAAAACAACAAGCCTCCCATCAGAATGATAGCTCCCGGCCGCGTTTTCCGTTCCGATCCCGTTGATGCAACACACTCCCCTGTGTTCCACCAGATAGAAGGGCTGGTTGTTGATAAAAATATTACTATGGCAGACCTTAAGGGTAATCTTCTTACTCTTGCAAAAAAGCTTTACGGCGAAGATACTGCGATAAGACTTCGTCCCCACCACTTCCCCTTCACAGAGCCTTCCTGCGAAATTGACGTTTCCTGCTTCCGTTGCGGCGGCAAGGGCTGTCCTATGTGTAAGGGTGAAGGCTGGATAGAAATTCTCGGTGCCGGTATGGTTCATCCCAAGGTTCTTGAAAGAGGCGGAATTGACCCCGAAGAATACAGCGGCTTTGCTTTCGGCCTCGGTGTTGAAAGACTTGCAATGTTCCGTTTTTCAGTTGATGATATGCGTCTTTATTTCGACAATGACATAAGATTCTTAGAGCAGTTTTAAGGAGGTGCAGTAATATGGATTTATCAAGAAAATGGTTACTCGATTATGTTGATGTATCTGATATTAGTGACAAAGAATTTGCAGATGCCATGACACTTTCGGGTTCAAAAGTAGAATGTTATGAAAAAGAAGGCAGCGGTCTTTCAAATATAGTTGTAGGTAAGATACTTTCATTGGAAAAGCACCCCGACTCTGACCATATGTGGATAAGTATGGTTGATACAGGTGCAGAAGAGCCCACTCAGATAGTTACAGGTGCACAGAACCTCACTGTAGGCGACTATGTTCCCGCTGCACTTGACAATTCTGTTGTTGCAGGCGACAAAAAAATCAAAAAAGGAAAACTCAGAGGTGTTCTCAGCTGCGGTATGCTTTGTTCGGTTGCTGAATTGGGACTTACTCTTCACGATTTTCCTTATACCATTGAAGACGGCATTTTTATTCTCGGTGACGATTGCAAAAAAGTTCCCGGTATGGATATAAGAGAAGCTATCGGACTTAATGACACCGTAACAGAATTTGAAATCACACCCAACCGTCCCGACTGTCTTTCGGTAACAGGTCTCGCAAGAGAAGCTGCTGTTACATTTGACAGAAAGCTCACACTTCCCACAAATGAATACAAAACCTGCGGCGGAGATGTAAAGGATCATCTTCATTCCGTTACAATAGAAGCTCCCGATAAGTGCTACAGATATGCAGGTGCAGTTGTTAAAAATGTCAGAATCAAAACATCTCCCCTGTGGCTCAGAGAACGCCTTCGTGCTTCAGGTGTACGTCCTATCAATAATATAGTTGATATTACAAACTATGTAATGCTTGAATACGGACAGCCCATGCACGCATTCGACCTGAGATATCTCGACGGCGGCAAGGTTATTGTAAGAAATGCAAAAGACGGAGAAAAGATAACTACTCTTGACGACCAGGAAAGAATACTCACTCCCGATATGCTTGTTATTGCTGACGAAAACAAGCCTGTTGCTGTTGCAGGTGTTATGGGCGGAGAATTTTCGGGCATTATGGACGATACAGACACAATCGTATTTGAATCTGCCTGTTTCAACGGCCCCAATGTAAGAATTACTGCAAAGAAGCTCGGTATGAGAACAGAGGCTTCCGCAAGATTTGAAAAAGGTCTTGATCCCAACGGCTGCTTAAATTCTCTTAAAAGAGCTCTTCAGCTTGTAGAAATTCTCGATGCAGGTGACATCGTTGAAGGTATAATTGACGAATATCCCGCACCCAAAGCACAGACGGTTCTTGATTTCTGTCCCGACTGGATCAATGAATTTATCGGAATTAATGTAAGTGCGGAAGAACAGAAAAAAATATTTGAAGCCCTTGAATTTGAAGTTAAAGACGGTAAAGTTTATGTTCCTTCTTTCAGAATGGATGTTGAACACAAGGCTGACCTTTCCGAAGAAGTTGCCCGTTTTTACGGTTTTGATAAAATAGCAACTCATTTCCTTACAGGTGAAGCTGACGGTGGCTTCAGTGAAGAACAGAAATTTGAAAATCTCATCACCAACACGGTTCTTTCCCTCGGCTTTACAGAGATATGCACATATTCGTTTATGAGTCCCAAGGCATACGACAAGATTTGTCTGGCTGCAGACTCACCGCTCAGAAACAGTGTTGTTATAACCAATCCTCTGGGTGAAGATACAAGCATTATGAGAACAACTTCTCTTGCATCAATAATGGATATTATATCCAGAAATTACAACAACAGAAATCTTTCCGCTTCCCTTTTTGAAAACGCAACTGTGTATTCGCCAAATTCGGAAGATACTCTTCCTACCGAAACCAGAATGCTTACTCTCGGAATGTACGGCAACTGTGATTATTTCACACTTAAAGGCAAGGTTGAGAGTATTCTTGAAACTGCAGGTGTTTATGATTACGATGTTGAACCTGTACGTGATGATCCTTCATACCATCCCGGAAGAACAGCTGAAATAACAGTTAATTCCGAGCGTCTTGCAATTCTCGGTGAAATTCATCCAGATGTGCTTGAAAATTACTCTGTAGGCACAAAGGTTTATGTGGCTCAGATGAACTTTGATATGCTTTATTCTATAAAGAATACATTAAGACTTTACAAGCAGCTTCCCAAATATCCTGCCCTTACAAGAGACCTTGCTTTTGTATGTGACCGTGTTATGCCCGTGCTTAAGCTTGAAAAGCTTATGAAAAATGCAGCCGGCAAAAATCTTGAACACATTGAATTGTTCGACGTTTATCAGGGTGGTAATATTGCCGCCGATAAAAAGAGCGTTGCATTCAGTCTCAGACTCCGTGCCGCAGACAGAACACTTACCGATGATGAAGCTGACAGTGCTGTAAAGAAAATCATCAAGGCTTTAGCAGAAGTTAACGCAGTTTTAAGAAGTTAAAACAATATATGGCGGAGCCCTCATACAAACAGGGTTTCCGCCACATTTTTTTCATTTAAGGTAAAGTTTTATATTTTTTTATTAACTTGAACCGAAATATTTCAAAATCCCCTTGTATTTCCTATTTTTTTTGTATATAATGAGATAATAGATGTGGTATTATATTTATCAACGGAGGTGTTCTTATGAGCGGCAACACAAAACAGATTACCATAGGAAAGCAGAACGAAGGCGATATCAGAAACATAATCACGTCGATTTATGACGCTCTCAGCGAAAAAGGCTATGACCCCATCAGTCAGATAGTCGGTTATCTCCTTACCGAAGATCCCACATATATTACAACTCACAATAATGCCCGCAATCTTATAAGAAGAATAGACCGCTTCGAGCTTATGCAGATTTTGCTCAGGGATTATATCAAGTCAGACAGATCCTGACAAGGCATTCAGAAAGGAAAAGAAAATGGCTAAAAATGAATTTCTCACATATAAAGGTTATCCCCTTGTAAGAAGCGGAAAAACCATATATTACGGCAACAGCTACGATCCCTTTATCATAATGATTCAGGTTGCTACAACCCGTCAGTGCGGCGATGTTGAAATTGCCGACAAGGTTCTTGTTCAGCTTCTCAATACCGATCCCGATGTTCGCCCCAGAGAAAGAATCGTTAAAAAGAGTGAAAAAAAGGGACTTTATGCAGCAATGGATATTGCGGCTACCTGGCTTGAAAGAGCTAACAATCCCAAGTCATAAATAAAGTATGTTTTATGTGTTTCCGACATCAGACGGTGTCGGAAACATTTTTATTTAAACAAACGGAAATAATTGACACCGGCAAATGTCGGTGTTAAAATATGTATATAATATTTTATATTATGGGGTGAAGCTATGAGAAATATCGGCATTAATGTTTCTTCCGATATTCTGTACGGAACCGAAAACTTTATTAACTGTATTGCGGGATGCGGATTCAACAGTATATTTACCTGCGGAAATGACAATAATTTTATTTCGTATGTCAGTAAAAAAGCCTGTGAAACGGGTCTCAGATATGAAACTCTTCACGCACCGTTTGACACCATAAACGGAATTTGGGATAAAGATCAGGGAATAAGTGTTATTGATACCCTTAAACATTCTGTTGACCTTGCAAAAGAGTACGGAATAAATATCGTTGTCACACATTTAAGCTCGGGAGAAAACTGTCCGCCCGTTACCGATGCAGGATTAAAAAACTTTGATGAGCTTGTAAATTATGCCGCAAAAAAGAATATCATTCTGGCTGTTGAAAATCAGAGAAAGCTCGGTAATATAGCCATGATATTTGAGCTTTACGGAAAAGATTCAAATGTGGCTTTCTGTTGGGATGTGGGACATGAAAAATGCTTTGCACACGGCAGAGAATATATGCCTTTATTCGGAGACAGATGCATCACAACCCACATACACGACAATTTTATGCGGTATAATGTGGATGAACATCTTATCCCCTTTGACGGGTGCATTGATTTTAAGCGAACCGCTGAATTACTCAATATGTATAATTATGACGGTACACTTATGCTTGAAATTGATCTTCCGAGAGAGGATTCCGATAAATACAGAGAGCTTTCAATGGAACAGTTTGTACAAAAAGCATATGCAGCCATTAACAGACTGCGTATAATTTCAGAATATTAAGAGGTAATTATTATGATTGAGCTTCGTAAAAAAGAAAATTGTATGTTTGATATGATAGCCCTTGGTGAAGTTATGCTCCGCCTTGATCCCGGTGATACAAGAATCAGAACAACACGTTCTTTCAGAGCCTGGGAAGGCGGCGGTGAATATAACGTGGCAAGAGGTCTTCGCCGTTGTTTCGGTTTCAAGACAGCTGTTGTCACCGCATTTGCGGATAACGACGTGGGAAGACTTATTGAAGATTTTATTCTTCAGGGCGGTGTTGACACATCATTTATTAAATGGGTTCCCTATGACGGTATTGGCAGAAACGTAAGAAACGGACTTAATTTTACCGAGAGAGGCTTCGGAATCAGAGGTGCTTCAGGTGTTTCAGACAGAGGCAACACTGCTGTTTCTCAGCTCAAGCCCGGCGATATTGATTGGGACCATATTTTCGGCACTCTCGGTGTAAGATGGCTTCATACAGGCGGTATTTTTGCAGCCTTATCCGAAAGTACAGCTGAAGTGGTAATTGAAGCCGTTAAAGCAGCTAAAAAATTCGGAACCATAGTTTCTTATGACCTTAATTACCGCCCCTCTTTATGGAAATCCATTGGCGGAAAAGAAAAGGCTCAGGAAGTAAACAAGGCAATTGCACCTTATGTTGATGTTATGATAGGCAATGAAGAAGATTTTACAGCTTGCCTGGGCTTTGAAATTGAAGGTAATGACGAAAATCTCAAGGAGCTTAATATCGAAGGATACAAAAAGATGTTAGGCGAAGTAACAAAGGTTTATCCCAATTTCAAGGTTATAGCAACCACACTCAGAACCGTCCGTTCCGCTTCGATCAATGACTGGAGCGCAATGGTTTACGCAAACGGTGAAGTTTATAAGGGAATGGAATTACCCGCACTTGAAATATTCGACAGAGTGGGCGGCGGTGACTCTTTTGCATCGGGACTTATTTACGGCCTTATGACCTATGACGATGCAAACATTGCAGTACACTACGGTATTGCTCACGGTGCACTTGCTATGACCACTCCCGGTGATACATCAACGGCAGTTCTTAAAGAAGTTGAAAATATTGTTAAAGGCGGCAGTGCCAGAGTTAACAGATAAGGAGAAAAAGCGTATGAAAATGACTTTTCGCTGGTACGGTCCCTCGGACAGTATCTCACTCGAAAAAATCAGACAGATTCCCGGTATGACAGGCGTTGTAACGGCAGTTTACGATACCCCCGTAGGCAATGTATGGAGCAGAGAAACAATAGCCTCTCTTAAAAAGCAGTGTGACGAAGCAGGACTTCAGATGGAAGTTATTGAGTCTGTTCCCGTCCACGAAGACATTAAGCTTGGCAGAGGCAACAGAGATGTTTACATCGAAAATTACTGCGAAAACATCAGAAGGCTTGCAGAAGTCGGCGTAAAATGCATCTGCTACAACTTTATGCCCGTTTTTGACTGGCTGAGAACAAACCTTAAAACTTTGGCTGAAGACGGCTCAAACAGTCTTTCTTATAATCACGAAGAAATAATGAGCCTTGACCCGAAAAATCTTTCTCTTCCCGGCTGGGATGAAAGCTATACTTCGGACGAGCTCAACAATCTTCTTGAAAGCTACAAGGATATGAGCCACGAACAGCTTTTTGAAAATCTTGTTTATTTCCTTAAAAAGATAATCCCCGTCTGTAACGAAGTGGGAATGAACATGGCTATTCATCCCGATGATCCGCCATGGGATGTTTTCGGACTTCCGAGAATTATCTCCTGCAAAGAAGATTATGAAAGGCTTTTCAGTGCAGTTCCCGATGATACAAACGGCATCACCTTCTGCACCGGTTCTTTAGGTGCGGGAAGAAACAATGACCTTATCGAAATGGCTTATGAATATTCAAAGAGAAACAAAATTCATTTTGCACATATAAGAAATATTGCATATTCAAATGAACTTGATTTCAGAGAAACAGCACATCTTACCGAAGCCGGAAGCCTTGATATTTACAGTATCGTGAAGGCACTTGTTGAAGGCGGATTTACCGAATATGTCCGTCCCGACCACGGCAGAAACATATGGGGTGAATCAGGAAAACCCGGTTACGGACTTTTCGACAGAGCACTTGGTGCTTGCTACCTCAACGGACTTTTTGAAGCTATAGAAAAAGGAGCAAAATAAAAATGAAAATTCCCTTTAATGTTGATTTATCAAATAAAGTTGTAGCTCTCACGGGTGCGGGCGGTGCAATTATCAGCCAATTTGCTGAGGCTATGGCACTTTGCGGTGCAAAGGTTGCACTTCTTGATATAAACTATGAAGCAGCAAAAGCCGTTGCAGACAGAATCGGTGAAAATGCACTTGCTATTGAAACAAACGCACTTTCAAAGGATTCTATCAAGGCTGCAAAGGCACTTATTAATGAAAAATTCGGAAAAGTCAATTTCCTTGTTAACGGTGCAGGCGGAAACAATCCAAAGGCTACAACAGATAATGAATATATGACACCCGACATAGGTGAAGAAGTTAAAACATTCTTTGACCTTGACGAAGCAGGGCTTAAATTCGTATTTGACCTTAATATTACATCCGCTTTCCTTACAACGCAGGTATTTGCAGAGGATATGCTTGAAACAGGCGGTAATATTATAAACATCTCCTCAATGAATGCCTATCATCCCCTTACAAAGATTCCCGCATATTCAGCTGCAAAAGCAGGTATTTCAAACTTTACAGAATGGCTTGCTGTTCATTTTGCACCTATGGGGATACGCTGTAATGCCATTGCTCCCGGCTTCTTTGTAGGCAATCAGAACAGAGCGCTTCTTTTTGACAAAGACGGCAACCCCACTCCCCGTTCACACAAAATACTTGCAGGCACCCCTATGGGAAGATTCGGTGATGTAAGCGAGCTTATCGGTTCTCTCCTTTTCCTTGCTGATGATGGTGCAAGCGGATTTATTACAGGTATCGTTATCCCCGTAGACGGCGGATTCAACGCTTACAGCGGAGTTTAAGGAGTAAAATTATGAATACCAATGAATTTATAAAACAGTATAAAGTTGTACCCGTTGTTGTTTTCAATTCGATTGAAGAAGTCCGCCCGAAGCTTTCAGCTATGATAAAAGGCGGTCTCCCCATTGCAGAAATCACCTATCGCACAGCCTGTGCAGGTGAAGCTATAAAAATTGCAATTGAAGAATTCCCCGAAATGCTTGTGGGCGCGGGCACGGTTATAAATAAAACACAGGCTGAAGAAGCAATTTCACTGGGTGCAAAATTTATTGTCTCCCCAGGTTTTTCTGAAGAGGTAGCTGCTTACTGCAATGAAAAAGAGATTCCCTATCTCGGTGGTTGTGTAACCCCCACAGAGGTTATGACAGCTATATCCTACGGCTGTAAGATAATTAAATTCTTCCCCTGCAGTAATTACGGCGGACTTCCCACAATGAAAGCTCTTGCCGCTGCTTTCCCTCAGGTAGCTTTCCTTCCTACAGGCGGAATTTCCGACGTTAATCTTGCAGAATATCTTAAATGGGAAAAAATATTTGCAGTTGGCGGAAGCTGGATGATGAAAGGTACGCCCGAAGAAATCGCGCAGAAATGCAAGGAAGCCGTTGAAATAGCTAAGAATGCTTAATTTTTCTATTGCTTCTCTGATACACATCACAGTAGGTTCTGATAAATATTAACAGTATTTTGGAATAATGAGGTGTATGTATGAAAAAAATACTGATTTCACCAAATAATTCATCAAAAACAAACAGCGGTATTTTTGAGGGCTGGGGAACGAGCCTTTGCTGGTGGGCAAACAGAGTCGGATTCAGTAAAAAACTGACCGAAAAAAGTGCCGAGCTTTTCTTTTCGGAAAACGGGTTGGGACTTAATATTATGAGATATAATATCGGCGGCGGTGATGATCCGGCACACGACCATATAAAAAGGACCGATTCCGAAATGCCCGGTTGGTGGAAATACTCGGAAGAAAAAAAAGACTTTGTTTTTTCCGCTGATACTGACCACAATCAGTTAAACATCCTTGAAGCGGCATATAAAGCGGCAGGTGAAAACGCATACGTAGAAGCATTTTCAAACTCTCCCCCGTATTATATGACTGTCAGCGGTTGTTCTTCGGGCGGAAAAATTGCGGCAAGTGATAATCTGAAAAAAGAGGCTGTAATACCTTTTGCCGAGTATCTTGCAGAAGTCTGCCGTTATATTATTGACAGAAAGGGCATAAAAATAAAGAGCCTTGCGGCAATGAACGAGCCTTTCTCTAATTATTGGAAAGCCGGTTCGCAAAAGCAGGAGGGCTGCTTTGTTTCCCCCGGAAAAATGCAAAGTGATCTGATAACAGCCGTAAGCGAAGCGCTTAAAAACAGGCAGCTTGATGACATCACCGTTACCGCAAGCGACGAAACCAATACGATGCTTCAGTATATTGCAATGAAGATGCTGAGTGCCGAAGCACTGAGCAAGGTAGACCGCATAAGCACGCATACTTATATGCAAGCAACTGAGCACATAGGTATACTTGCAAGAGAAAACGGCAAAAATATATGGATGAGCGAAACCGACTGGAGCGGCATAAGCGGCAAAAACAGCGGTGAAATGGGACCTGCTTTGTGGCTGAGTGAAAAAATTATTGAAGATATAAACACTCTGTCCCCATCCGCATGGGTAATATGGCAGATAGTGGCATCATATATTTCAAAGTTTCCCGATAATAAAGGCAGATATGATATGCATTATATTCCGGACCTGACACAAGGATTCTGGGGTACGGCATTTGCTGATATTGATAATGAAGAAATCTATCTTACACAAAAATACTATGCTTTCGGACAGTTTTCAAAATACATACGCCCCGGTATGACAATTATTCACACCAATGACCCAAACACCATTTCCGCATACGACAAAAATACCGGTAAAATCGTTATAGTTGCTGTAAATACTGAAGAAAACGAGCAGAATATTTCTTTTGCTATCGACGGTTTTTCGGTTAAAAATAAAAGCATAAAAACTGTACGTACCAGCGGAAGCATTTCTGACGGTGAGCACTGGGAAGAAATATCGGTCAACGAAGTCCGGGATAACGCAATAACTGTATCGTTAAAAGAATACAGCATAACAACTTTTATAATAGAATAAACAAAAAACACTTGAATAACCGATTAATAAAATTGGTTTTCAAGTGTTTTTAGTTTTTATCGGGGAATTATCAGCTTAATAATCTTTCATACACGGATAGAGGCATAGCTGCCGCCCGATTTGTCTTTTTTTACGATTATCTGCTTATCGATTCTTTGTTTAAGGTCATTAACGTGGGAAATGATTCCAACAAGTCTGTTCCCTTCGGCAAGTCCCGACAATGCTTTGATTGCATGTGAAAGAGATTCATCATCAAGAGAACCGAAGCCTTCGTCAACAAACATTGTATCAAGTCTGATGCCTCCGCCCGATGACTGAATTTCATCGGATAACCCCAGAGCAAGTGCAAGCGAGGCTTTGAATGATTCACCGCCCGACAGACTTTTTACACTTCTCAAGGTTCCGTTGTAGTAATCCATAACATCAAGATCCAGTCCGCTTTGTACTTTGAAATTATCCGCATCTTCACGTCTTCTCAATTCATATTGTCCGTCTGTCATTACCATAAGACGTGTGTTTGCCTTATCAAGTATGCGTTCAAAGTAGTTCATCTGGATATAGGTTTCCAGCATTATTTTTTCTTTTTTACCGCCGAGTGTTCCGTTTGCAGTTTCCGAAAGCGATCGCATCCGTGTCAGATGTTCTTCTATCGAAGCAATTTCATCACATTTCTTTTTTATATTATTGAGTGAAGAAAGATTTGCCTGCATTCTTGCGTGAATGTTTTTCTGCTTTGTTGCCAATTCAGCTTTTAAATTTTTGAGCTTCATCTGCTTTTCTTCTTCAAAATGCACATCGGTAATTTCAAACTGAGAGATAAATTTTTTATTTTCTTCAATTTTTCCTGCAACAGATGCAATGTTTTTTTCGTTTTCGTTAACTGCTTCTCTGGCTTCATTAAGGGCATTGTGCATATCCTTATAAGACTTTTCAAGTTCAGCTTTTGCTTTCAGTGCAGAAGCCTTTCCGTTATACTTAAGCTTTGCAATAAGAGTATTTAATCTGTTTTCGAGCTCTTTGAGATTTGCTTTGTTTACGGCGATCATTTCACTCAGTCGGACGATATCGTTTTTTACGCTCTCAATCTTTTCTTTTGCAACGGGAAGCTTACCTTCAAGCTCCGCTTTTCTCGCCTGAGCCTGTTTTATTTCTGCAAGCTTAACATTAAGCGCATTAAGCTGTTCTTCGGTTTCTTTTTTTACTTCATCAGGATTTTTTTCACCGAGAAGTTCCTTTGACATTTTATTTACAGAAGACTCTTTTTCGGATACAACGCCGTTTATTCTGCCTGCCTTGACACTTGCCTCACTTACTGCAAGCTGTGCATTATCGGCTGCTTTTTTACTCTTTTCAAGCTCTTCCTTTGTGGGCGCAAAAGAAGATTTTCCGGCTGGCGAAGGATGAATTTCTGAACCGCACACAGGGCAAGGCTTATCGGGTTCAAGGCTCTCTGCAAGAATACCTGCCTGTTCATCAAGATATGCTTTATTGAAACTTTCAAAACTGAACTTGAGCTCTATTGCCTTTTCTGCCTTTGTTTTGTAGTCAGCCTGTGCTTCAGAAAGTTCTTTTTTCAGTTTTTTCAGCTCGTTCATATCATTTATAAATGAATCAAGAGAAGCTTTTTTAACACTGAGTTCAGAAAGCATTGCTTCGGTCTTTACTTTTAATGCACTTATACCTTCAAGAGATTTGATTTCCTGTTCTGCTTTTTCACATTTTGACTGTGCCTCTGAAAGAAATACCTTCTTTTTATTAAGCAGCTCCTCGTAGCTTTGTATTGCATTTATGATTCTTTCAAGCTCTTTTTTACCGTTATCAAGCTCATCATAATCACTTATTTCTGTGTCTATCTCGGCTATACTTTTCAGGATTTTATCGGCGTTAACAATGTTTTCTTCTTCCGATTTCAGGCGCTTTAATACCGTGATTTTTTTATCTGTGAGTTCAGCAAGATATTCTTCTGAAGAAACAAGCTCAGCCTTTGTTTTGTTTACTGTAAGCGCACGGGTAATAAGCTTTGTTATTTCCTCAAGCTTTTCATCTGCATTTTTTATCTCTTTTTCAGTACTGTCAAGTTCTGCTGTGTCATTGAAAATAAGAAGTTCAAGAAGACTGATTATTTCGGTCACTGAAAGAAGTCCGTTTTTAGCCTGTTTTACACTGATAAAATGTGTATCATCCTCACTGCAGACAATACCGTTTATATACTGGGTAATACTGTTTGAAACAGTTTCATATTCTCTTGTAAGCTTTGCGGTTTCAATTTTTAGTTTTTCCTGAACAGAAGCATATTTCTGCGTTTTAAAAAGCTTTCTGAATATCTCTTTTCTTTCTACGGTAGATGCAAGTAAAAGTTTCAGAAAATCTCCCTGAGCTATCATTGCCGTCTGCGTAAACTGATTGCGGTCAACACCCATTATTTCAATTACCGCATTATTTACATCAGATATCTTTGTTACCGAGCTTCCGTCGGGACGGTGAAGCTCTGCATTGGCTTTTTCGGTTGTAAATCCCTCTCCCCTGCTTTTGGGTCTGTGGTATTCGGGATTTCTTTTTATGTAATATTCTTTTCCGTTATATGTGAAATACAGTTCAACAAAAGTGGGTGTTTCAGGCTTTGCATACTTCGAACGAAACATTGTGGAATCACGGTTATTTCCGCTTGCATCTCCGTAGAGTGCATACACAATTGCATCAAACAAGGTTGTTTTACCTGCTCCCGTATCACCCGTTATGAGATATATTCCGCTGCTGCCGAGCATTGAAAAATCAAGCTCCTGCTTGTCGGCATAAGGACCGAAGGCAGACATAATAAGTTTTACAGGTCTCATATTTTACACCTCCGATACTTCTTCAAAAAGCTCTGCCATAATTTTCTGTTGCTCTTCGCTCATGGGTTGATTATTCTGCAGTTCAAAAAAGTCGGCAAAATGTTCAAAGGGAGATTTATTCTTAACATCACCGTTAAAAGTAACAGAAGAATTTGAACGTGTTCTTTTATTATCGTAGCTGAGCTTCATTAAATTGCGGTAAACGGTTCTGAGTTTACCTACAGCATCATTTATCTCTTCATCATCGGTAAGTATAATATGCATATAATCCTCTTGATAGGTTGTGTCTTTATAAAAATCTCTGAGCATTATTTCTTCATATTTTCCCTTAATTTCAACCATATCACGCAGAGGGATAAGCATTACAGTTCTGACGGTAAGTTCACCTTTATTCTTAATTTCCGCTACGGTAACGGATTTTTCGTCTTTTGCTTCAGAAAATGAATATTTAAGCGGTGTGCCGCAATACCGAACCTTTTCGGATGAACAGTTCTGAGGTCGGTGTATGTGCCCTAAAGCAGTGTAATCAAAAGCATTGAACACGGAAACATCAACATTATCCGTGCCGCCGACAGAAATTTCTTCTGATTCGCTCCTCAGAGAACCTGTTACAAACTGATGTGTAATCAGAATATTTCTTTCGTTTTCATTTACAGACAAGTTGTCTGTAACGGTCTTTAATGCATCCGTATAAGTTATTATTTCACTGTCGGGATAAAAACCTCTCACATTAACAGGCTTAATAAAAGGAAGCATCCATATGTTTATTTTTCCGTATTCATCAAAAAGCTCTACAGGTACTATAGTACCGTTAAAAACAGGTGACATATATATTCCGCTTTGGTGCATAAGCCTTCCGCCGAAGGCGATACGCTCGGCAGAATCGTGATTACCGCTTATTACAAAAACTTTCAGTTTTCTCTTTGACAGACGGAACAGAAAATCATCAAAAAGCTGAACTGCCTCGGCAGAAGGCACTGCTTTATCATACACATCCCCTGCTATAATAACCGCATCGGGAGATTCTTCATCAATAATATTAATTATCTTTGTAAGAATATATTGCTGATCTTCTGTCATTGAATATTCGTTAACACGTTTTCCTATATGAAGATCGGACAAATGTATAAATTTCATAAAGTCCTCCGTACAACAGATATAACCGACTGAAGAACCAGACTCATTATAATCTGCTATCAAAATATAATATATTATATCAAAACAATCCTCTTTCTGCAAGAAGTTATAGCTTACACTTAAATAAACGCTTAAACGCATTAAAGACAGAAAAAAAACCCGTGATGCCTTATTCAGGTTCACGGGCAATTTTGTATTATAATTTATTTCCGACAGTATAGCCTTCATAAACCGCATTGGGAATTATTCCGCCGCCGTTTGAATCACCGATATTATAAATTTCCTTTATTTCATCCTTAAGTGACTCATAAAGCGAAATATCGGGCTTGGTACCTATTGCAAGAACAACAGTATCTGCTTTAAGTGAAGATGTATTTCCGTTTTTATCCTTATAAAATACCTTGTCGGGGGTGATTTTTTCCACTCTGCAGCCTGTAAGCATATTTACACCGTGGCCTTTTAAGTGACCGAGTAAAACCGTCTGAGCAGTTTTGCCCGTATTGGAGGCAAGCTCATCCTGCATTTCTATGATGCTGACATTTTTACCTTTAGCCGCAAGAAATTCTGCTGTTTCACAGCCGACAGAACCGCCGCCTATAACAACTACATTTTTTCCTGTTTCAGCCCCTAAAAGAACATCATTTGCAATAATGGCTCTGTCTGCACCGTCCATATTGAGTTTAGCAGGCTTTACACCGGTTGCACACACAACTGCATCTGCATTCATACCAAGAATATCATTCTTGGTAACCCTTGTTCCGAGATGTACTTTTACACCTGTTAATTCCAGCTGTCTTTCAAGATAAGGCTTCATCAATCCGAGATGCTGTTTATAAGGAGGTTTGCAGGCAAGATTCATCTGTCCGCCGACTTCACCCGCAACATCATAAATATCAACATCGTGACCGCGCAAAGCTGCAATTCTTGCGGCTTCCACACCTGCAACACCTGCACCGACAACAACAACGTGTTTCTTTTGTTCACAAGGTCTGATAGAATAATCATTATCGCCTCTTGCAAGAACTGCATTGCCTGAGCATACTGCTCTTGCACCGTGCTGAAGCTGATGATCTATACAATGACCGCAACCGATACAGGGTCTTATCTCGTCTTCTCTGCCCTCGGCTACAAGATTTACAAGATCAGGCTGTGCAAGAAGTCCGTGACCTATAAAAATCATATCACAGGTGCCGTTTTTAAGTGCTTTTTCTGCAGCAACGGGATTCTGCGCTCTGCCGCCGCCGATGAGAGGAATGGTCTTCTTTTTTCCTGTTGCAAGGAACAGCCCTGTTTTCATAACCTGACATAATGCCACTGCCATACAATCAGAATAAGCAGATTCGGGCTTTTCTTTTTTGCCTGCTTCACTTGACCATTTACCTGCAAGCACTTCTATTGCATCAACGCCTGCCTCCTGAAATCTTTTACAGTAATACACACCGTCAAGCATTGAAATACCTGCATCTTTACCCATTTCAATTACAGACAATTTAACAATTATCGCAAAATCATCGCCGCAAAGCTCACGTATTCTGTTAACAATATTAATATGAAAACGGACACGGTTTTCTCGGCTTCCGCCGTATTCGTCAGTTCGGATATTTGCCTTTGAAGATAAAAACTGCTGACCGAGATAATAACCGACTGCGTGAATTTCAACTCCGTCAAAACCTGCTTTTTTTGCACGCAGTGCCGCCATAGCATATTTTTCCTCAATAGCCTTTATTTCATCAATCGTAAGCTCACGGGGTGTTTCATTTTCGAGGCCCATCATAAATGAATAAGGCATTGCAACGGCACTGGGACCTACGGGCTGATCGCCGATAATTGCACGTCTTGCTCCTCTGCCTGTATGGGATATCTGCAAAAATGCCTTTGCGCCGCCGTCGTGAATAACCGAAGCAAGTTCGGTCATACCGGGAATATACTTATCATCATCAATAACAAGCATACCTTTTGTGTTAAGTCCCAGGGGGGAATCAACACAGGTAACTTCAACGATAATGGCACCTACTCCGCCTTTAGCACGTTCGGCATAATGATTAAGTACAGCCTTATTGACAAAACCGTTTTCAGCCTGGCTCATACCCATAGCCGCCATAACGGTTTTGTTGCGTATTTCAACTTTACCTATCTTTGCCGGGGATAAAAGATTGGGATATTTAGGATTCATAAGTCAACCTCCGTAAAGGTAAGATTTCAGCATAATTATAATATACAAAAAAATATTTTACAATATAACTTTTTACATTTTATATATGTTTTAACAAAACTGTCACTGTGTGTTCATATTCTTATCAATAATCTTTTATCGGCAAAAAAAAGAACAGTTTCCCAAAAATTTTCTTTGAAAAACTGCCTTTACATAGTTATATTAAGTTATTAAATTGCAACTGAAATTTTCACATAACATCAAAGCTGTTATCAGAATTCTTCAACTTGCATTGAGCAAGAAGATAATGTTCCGTCTTCATTGAAAGTAAAATGATATGTTATACCTGAGTTATTGTTATTTTCATAGCTTAACTGCTCATCGAGATTATAGCCGTAATCAAAATCATTTGTTTTGTTGGGATCTCCGAAAATCGAAAGGACATCGGCTGCAGAGCTGTCTTTTGTAATTCCGCCGGGATATACAAAATCAATATCATCTTCCGACTCTGCGTCTATTTTAATTCCCGCAGCAAGACAGTCTTCAATAGGAGCAGCTTCAGAAAGCTCATTATATACACTTCTGATGGTTATTTCATCACCATTTGCAGAAAAAAGATAAACACCGTTTGTCAACGCAAGAGTTTCAGGGGCAACATCATCTTCAGCAACCTGATTTTCAGAAAAGTGCCAACCGTCTGCAATGAGATCTGAAATCTTTATGGGAAAGTTGTATTCTTTTCCGTTGAGAACAACCTTTGAATCATGGATTGAAGCGGCACCTTCTTTGATTGTTCCCTTTACTGAAGTGTCAACAATAAACTCTTCGCCGTCGTCATTTACAATTTTTTGTGCTGATACATTGTTGTCTGAATCATTCTTGTCTGCATTTTCTTTTGTTTCAGTTTCTTCAGTTGAAACATTTGTAGCATTCTGCTCTGCATTTGCATCGTTGTTTTCCTTTTTGCCGCAGGCAGCAAACAAGGTTAAAACCAGTGCAAGTGCAGCAAATAAAGCCAATAATTTTTTCATTGTGTATTCCTCCGTAACTTTATTGTGATTATTAAATATTCAGGATAAGCTGAATATTCCAGACGAGTTTAACACAACCTTATACAAAAAACAATATGCCTTGTCGTGAACGGTATGAATTTCAGTTATGAACGGTAGGTGTTTCACAAAACAAATTTATCCGATTCACTTAAATCAAGAAGAGTTATTATTCTTTCAAAATTTTCTTTGGCAGTTTCAAGTGCTGTTACTTTGTGGGCATCGCTTCCGAGATAGAATTTACAGCCACAGTCTTTTGCTATATAATAGGGTCTCAGAAGTATTTCTTTTTCTTCATCGGAATTAAATATTGTTTTTGTATTAAGCTCAATTCCGATGCTTTTTTCTGCACATTCTGAAAATACACTGTAAAGGTCTTCGTCTTTAAGCAGCTTTATAACTTCGGGAGTTTTTTCTTTCATAATGTGTCCGCAGGTCATATGGGCTATGCCGACTTTATTGCGGGGAAGCTTCATACTGAGAAGAGTTCTGATTTTATCGAGCCAGATTCCGGCACCCTCTTCGGGTGTTTTAATTTTTTCTCTCACGGTATTGCCGTCAAGGTGCATATGTGTTGTGGCAACGGTTACAAAATCAAGAAGCTTCAGCCTTTCTTCGCTTATTCCGAGAACACCGTTATAATCAATATCAAGCTCGGCACCGAAAAGAAACTTTACTTCACCGTCCTGAGGAAGAGGCAAAACAGATGTAAGATAGCTGAAGCCGTGTTCTTCTATCCACTCTGCCTCACTGGTTACGTTTTCATCCCAGAAGTGATTTGTAAGACAGATTTTATTAAAACCGTTTTCCTTTGCATATTGCAGTATTCTTTCGGGGGTCTGCAAAGGGTCTTTACAGCACCTTGATACTGTTGAATGGATATGAAAGTCATGATCGGCAACATAACGCATTTTCTCGTTCCTCCTAAAATTCTGTTAACTTATCTGACCGGTTTTTCATTTATAAACACCCTGAAAAGCGGCAGACAGGAATTGAAGAATCTTTTATAAGCCTTACAATAATCTTCGCTCTGCTGTGTACGTTTACAACCGCCTGCCCTGCAAAGACCGTATACATTACAGTTTTTACACTTATCAGGAATAAAAAGGCTTTCTTTTATAAAATTCTTTGCTGTATCTGATTTTTCCATTGCGGCAAAATCAGTTTCACGTATATTTCCGAGAAAATATTCATCTGTGCAGTAAAAATCGCAGGGATATATATTACCGTTTGCTTCTGCAACATATTGGTGGGTACAGTGTCCCAGTATTCCGCACTGTTCGGGAGCCTGACGAAGGTATACCCTTACCCAGTTATCAAACTGACGGATGCTCACATAATTACCTGTGACATAATCTTTTACATAGAGATTGAAAACTTTAATCAAAAAATCAGCATACTGCTCACTTGTCATATAAAGTTCACTCTTAATATCTGTACCGAAAGGGCGAAGACACGGAATAAACTGAAGATAACGGTAACCCTTACTGCGGAAGAATTTATATATTCTCTCTCCGTTTTCCGCACAAAAACCCGTAAGCACCGTAAGTATATTGAAATCCACATCGTGTTTTTTAAGCAGCTCAGCCGCCGAGAGAATCTTATAAAAAGCATTCTGCCCCGAAGGACGTTTTCTGAATTTATTGCCGTCATAATCGCCGTCAAGGCTTAAACCGACAAGAAAATTATTATCGTGCAAAAACCGAGCCCATTCTTTATCCAGTATCATACCGTTTGTCTGCATACTGTAAAATACGGAGCTGTTCTTTATATTATGTTCTTTAACAGTTTCTGCAAAAAATCGAAAGAAACTGAGCCCCGCAAGCGTAGGCTCACCGCCCTGAAAAGCAAATGCCACATTATTTCCGTCGGCATATTCCAGAGCTTTTATTATAAGTGTTTCAGCCACTTCTTCTGACATTTTTCCGAATCCGAGATGTTCTCTGTGCTCGGAAACATCACGGTAAAAACAGTATTCGCAAGAAAGATTGCAAAGTGAAGAAGCAGGTTTTATCATCAATGAAAGCGGCGGCACAAAAACATCCTCCTGAATAAAAAGGCGGCATAAAACCGCCTTTTTTTCATTAATCAATTATTCCTCTTCTGTTGTCCTTGAAATTATTTGTAATTTCGTGAAGCTTTTCTTTATACATATCGGCAATTTCGGGATAAACGGATGTACGGTTATAGTTTTCGGCGTAGTCATCCGTAAGAATATGCAGCCAGTTTTTGCGGTTTTTATCCCAGAAAGCGGAATTATCATTCTGTATTTTTTCAAAGTATTTGAAGGTTATGTAGTCATTTCCTTCAAGTATTTCATAATCATAATCGGGATACATTGCTTTTACATCTGATACAGGAATAGCATACTGAACAGCCTTTACTACTTCACGCTTCATATGAAGTATGGGGCTTTCTTCGGTATGAATAACAGTATCGTTCTTAAGAAGTGAAGCCATTGATATTCCGTCAATTTCTCTGTCAGAGGGTAAAAAGTTCTTTTCGCCGCCGTTACCGGTAATACCGCACAAGTCAATAAGTGTGGGATAAAGGTCAGTAAGAACAGCCGAGCTGTTACGCACACTTCCCTTTTCTCCGAGTTTTCCGTTGTCGTTATCCCAGCGCATCATAAAGGGAACCTTCTGACCGCCTTCGTATGCAAGATACTTTCCGCCTCTGAGGTCATTTACGGAGCCTTCAAGGGCGGGACCGTTATCACTTGTGAAAACAATAAGTGTATCTTCAAGCACACCGAGTTTTTCCATAGTATCAAAAAGCTTTCCAAGATAGAAATCAAATTCGGTTACACAGTCAACATATGTACCCATACCCGTTGTACCGTCAAAATCATCACCTGCATAAACGGGAGCATGAGGCCAGGGAGAAGCATAATAAGCAAAGAAGGGTTCGTCCGCTTCGGCTTTTTCGGTTATCCAGTCGGTAATTTCGTCGTGAATCCACTTTGTTGCCATACTCTGGTCTTTAAGTTCATCCGTGCCGTGAACAATTTCCCATTCACCGTTTTCTTCGGTTACGTGATAGAAGGGTGTCATATCATTTACGTGGTGGCTGCCGTAGAAATAATCAAAGCCCTGATTTGTGGGAAGATACTCACCGTAGTCACCGAGATGCCATTTGCCGAAAGCACCTGTTGCGTAGCCTGCAGCTTGGAAGGTTTCGGCAATTGTAATTTCATCTCCAAGCATACCGTCTGCATTGTTACCCATTTCAATGGAATTAAAAATTCTCGTCTGTGCAAAAGGAGAAAGTGTATCAACAGTAGGATAAATAACATTATCAGCATAACCCCTGTAGGGATATCTGCCCGTAAGCGCCGCAAAACGTGCAGGAGAACAAACGGAATATGCCGAATAGAAATTTGTAAAATTAAGTCCGTTTTCACCTATTGAATCAATATTCGGTGTTTCATATATTGAACCGTTGATTGAAATATCTCCGTAACCCAGATCGTCCATCATAATAAAAAGCACATTGGGTGAAGCGGAAGAAGCATTTTTATCCACTTTTCCGAGATAATCATCGTGACCTTCCCATAATCTCTGAGTGTTGGGCTTTGAACGAAGATTCATTGTAAGCACATAGACAACACTTGTTCCAAGAAGCAGAACTGTCATAACGGCACTTACAATTTTTTTGATTATATCTTTATTAAAATTTTTCTTTGCAACAAAGAAAAGCCCCCACAAAGATAAAGCAGAAGGTAATGCAAGAAGAATATTTCCCAAAAGTCTTGTAAAGAAATTTCCTTCACCTGTCAAAAGAGGATGTTCTGCAGAATTAAAGCCTGCAAGTCCTGATGTAAAAGCACCGAAACCTGCATCGGCACCCCATATTATGTAATATACGATAATACCGAAGCTTGCCGCCGCATATGCAAAAATCATAGGCGCATAGACTTTATTTTTAATT
Source organism: Acutalibacteraceae bacterium (assembly GCA_045538645.1). Taxonomy (GTDB): domain Bacteria; phylum Bacillota; class Clostridia; order Oscillospirales; family Acutalibacteraceae; genus RUG806. The sequence goes on from JAZSRT010000037.1 coordinate 36,190, forward strand.
ATCAGTGAAAGCGCAATAGCAGCAGCTGTTATACAGCAGTATGCAACTGAAACCACTGCCACAATATTCAGCCTTGTTATCCATAATGCCGGCATCAGAACAGCACCTATTGCCATAAGAATAAGCGGAAATACTTTTTTGCCTGTATCAAGTTCAATTTTTTTCATAAACCTTCCTCCTGTTCTTTTATTATTATATTTTATATATTGCCCTGTTGTCAAGATAATGAAAACAGGTACCTCAATATAATTTTTCAGATTGTTTTTAATTTTAAAATGTATTATAATTTGATATTATCAAATAAAAAGGTGACAAAAAATGGCAGAAACAAAAGATATTTCAAACCGCCTGGCAACTGCCCCTGTAGGTAAACTTATGTTTTCACTGGCAGTGCCTTCAGTAATAGCGCAGATTGTAAACTTACTTTATAATATAGTGGACAGAATCTACATAGGTCATATGGAAGATATCGGCAGAACGGCACTTACGGGTGTGGGACTGTGTTTTCCCGTAATATGCCTTATAGGTGCATTTACTATGCTTATCGCTCAAGGCGGTGCACCGAGAGCAGCTATTTTTATGGGTAAGGGTGATAACCGAAGTGCGCAGAAAATACTCGGCAGCAGTTTTTCGGCACTTATTGTTCTTTCTGTTATACTCACAGGAGCTTTTCTTTTATTCGGTGAAGACCTTCTGTGGCTTTTCGGTGCTTCGGAAAATACCATTGGCTATGCCCTCGATTATATAAACATATATTCTTTGGGTTCGGTATTTGTTATGACCGCATTGGGACTTAATCTTTTTATTTCAACTCAGGGCTTTACTGTTTTCAGTATGGCAACGGTACTTATCGGTGCAGGACTTAATATAATTTTAGATCCGATATTTATATTCGTATTTGACTTAGGCGTTAAGGGAGCAGCAATAGCAACGGTAATTTCCCAGGCAGTTTCGGCAATATGGACACTTATTTTCCTGACGGGGAAAAAGACAAAGCTTTGTCTTGAATTTTCTGTTATGAAGCCTGATATAAAGCTGTTGCTTCCTTGCCTTGCTTTGGGACTTGCTCCATTTATTATGCAAAGCACCGAAGCGGTTATCAATGTGGCTTTTAATTCTTCCCTTTCAAAATACGGCGGAGATATTGCTGTGGGCACAATGACGGTGGCTGCAACCGTTATGCAGGTAATATGGATGCCCGCGCAAGGTATAGGTATGGGGGCACAGCCGATAATCAGTTATAATTACGGTGCAGGAAATGCAGACAGATGCAAAAAAGCCTGTAAAGCAATGCTTTTATCATCGGGAATTTATCTTCTTACGTGCTGGTCAGCAGTACAGTTATTCCCCAAAGCAATTATGAGTGTTTTCAACGATGATTCCGCGTTGCTTGCAAATTCTGACCTTTTAAGATTGTATGTAGCGGCAACAGGCTTTTTCTTTATTCAGATGACAGTTCAGCAGGGACTTGTTTCCATAGGAAAAGCAAAGGCATCCCTGTTTATAGCGTGTCTGAGAAAGCTGATTCTTCTTGTGCCTCTTATATACATTCTTCCGAATTTCTTTGAAAACAAAGTGTTTGCGGTATTTCTTGCAGAACCTGTTTCAGATACCATATCAATAATTGTTTCTGCAATAATTTTTATAATAGTATTCGGCGGAGAAATGAAGAAACTTGAAAACAAACAACCAAATATTGACACCGAATAATATTTTGCTATATAATAAAATCAATCTGAATCAGGAGGCGAAAACAAATGAGTAGTATTTTTGTAAGAATTTTAGCAACCTTACTTGCAGCTTTTTTCAGTCTTTTCAATATTTCTGTTGACATTCCCGGTTTTTCGGATGACAAAGTTTCTGTAACCTCCATTGAATATCTCAACGAAGAAGCCGGATCTATGGATGCAGTTATAAGCATCACCACCACAACAGACGGTGAATATAAGCTTTATTGGGCTGACGAGGACTTCCAAAAGCTTACTTTCACACTGGGTGACAACGAAATTGAATACAGCGAATTTGCAAGTATTACAACATATTTCGGACAAGGCAGCATTGACCTTCCCGATTACACTGCTATCCCGAACGACGCAGAAAACATACTTGTGACTTTTGGCGACGAAATTCTGGAAATATTTGATATTCCTTATGAAAAAAGAGCAGACCGAGGCGAAGAAGTATATTCCTTCGGCACAATAAGCGACCTTCACTTCAACCGTTATGAACTTGAAGGCGGTGCTGATGTAGCCGAATCCACATTTGCCCGTTCACTTGACTTTTATGAAAAAACAGATGTTTCAATTGTTGCAATGCCCGGTGATATTTCAACAGACGGTGAAAAAGAAGCTTTTATGGCGTTTAATACCATCGCATCCAACTACAGCTTCCCTGTTTACACCGTTACGGGTAACCACGATGTAAGACAAAAGTTTACAAAAGAAAACTGGCGCGAATATATGAACAGCGGTGCATATGACGAAACACCCGCACAAGGAATTATTAATGTATCTGATAACGGTATGGACTTCGTTTATGAAGAACCCACATCAGGCGATATCTTTATTTTCCTTCATCAGACACATAATAATTACGGAATGCTTTTCAATGCACTTTTAGAAAATTCACAGCTCACATGGCTCGGAAATCAGCTTGAAGCACATAAAGATAAGAGTGTATATCTTTTCTTCCATACATTCCTTAATTCCGCAAAGGGTAATCCCTTTATGGCAACAGGTAACATTCAGAACGACTTCGGATGGCATTATCTTCTTTACTATACCCCCGGTGCAAACGATGAAGTTAAAATGAGAGAGCTTTTAAGAGAGTATGACAATGTTACTTTCTTCAACGGTCATTCTCACTGGGCTTATCATATGCAGTATCTCAATCCCAACCTCAATATTTCCAAAAACGGCGAAGACGGTGCAACATTCGTTCACGTTTCTTCCGTTTCATCCCCAAGAGTTACCGAAGAATACGGTGTTCTCTGGTCAGGCACAGACCCCGAAATGAGCGAAGGCTATCTTATTGAAGTTTATGAAGACACTATGGTTCTTTACGGTGTGGATTTTATGAACAACAGAATTTTAGCCTATGCTACATATGAATGTGAAAAATAAATAACATACATAAATACAAAACCGACCGTTTGTCTGCGGTCGGTTTTGTGATATTTAAAATCAATAATTATGTGCCTGCTGTAGCATCATATCTTTGACCTTCATTGTACGTGTGGTTGCGCCTCTTTCGTTTTCGTCAAGCTTCATTGCGATATATTTTATGGTTTCTTCATATCTGGGAATCATAACGTGTTCGAGGGCATTTACTCGTCTGCGGGTCTTTTCTATTTCTGCCGCCATAAGCTGACAGGATTTTTCAATTTCTGCAAGCTTTATAAGGTCGGGCAGAATGTCGGAAAGAGATTTTACCGCATCGTCAAGGTCAATTGAAGTATAAGCAAAGCCGTATGAATAGATATCGGCACTGTCGGCAGTTTTAAATACAGTTTTATATTCGGGGATAATAACGCTCATTACGTTTTTACCTGCAATATCAACACTCATTTCCTGCATAGGCATCATAAGTGCCGCTTCTATTGCAGAATCGCTCATAACCGAACGTGCAATTGCCATATGGCGGTTTGCTTCTTCAATTTTCTTTTCTACCTTAAAACGAAGCTCTTTGTTTTCACGGACCTTTTCCATAAAGCGGCGCATAAGCTCGTCACGCTTATCCTTAAGAAGCTTATGACCGCGTCTTGCGGTTATGAGCTTCTTTTTAAGATTGGTAAGCTCCATTCGGGTGGGGTTAACATTAAGCCTTGCCATATTAAGCCCCCTTATTACAAAGTATCGTAATACTGTTCGAGAAGTTCATTTGAAATACGCTTGAGTTCACTTCTGGGAAGTATTTTAAGAAGCTTCCAGCCGATATCAAGAGTTTCTTCTATGCTTCTGTCGGCGGAGTTACCCTGTGAAACATACTGTTTTTCAAATTCATCTGCAAACTTTGCATAGAGTTTATCAATATCGGTAAGTGCAGCCTCACCGAGGATGACCATAAGTTCTTTTGCATCCTTACCGCGGGCATATGCAGAGAAAAGCTGATTCATCGTATTTGAATGGTCTTTTCTTGTTTTACCCTCACCTATACCCTTATCCTTAAGACGTGACAAGGACGGGAGAACATCTACGGGAGGGGTGATTCCTCTTCTGTGAAGTTCACGGCTTAATATTATCTGACCTTCGGTGATATAGCCTGTAAGGTCGGGGATGGGATGTGTTTTATCATCTTCAGGCATAGAAAGAATGGGAATCATTGTAATACTTCCCTCTTTACCCTTTTGTCTGCCTGCTCTTTCATAAATACCTGCAAGGTCCGTGTACATATAACCGGGATATCCTCGTCTTCCGGGAACTTCTTTACGTGCGGCAGATACTTCACGCAGCGCATCTGCATAGTTTGTGATATCAGTTAAGATAACAAGAACATGCATTCCCAGATCAAATGCAAGATATTCTGCGGCTGTAAGTGCCATTTTCGGTGTTGCAATTCTTTCAATAGCAGGGTCATTTGCAAGGTTCGAGAACATAACAGTTCTGTCTATAGCACCTGTTTCACGGAAGGATTCAACAAAGAAGTTGGATTCTTCGAATGTGATACCCATTGCGGCAAAAACAACAGCAAACTGCTCGTCCTTACCTCTTACCTTAGCCTGACGGGCAATCTGTGCGGCAAGGGCTGCATGAGGAAGACCCGAAGCCGAGAAAATGGGAAGCTTTTGTCCGCGGACAAGGGTATTAAGTCCGTCAATGGCTGAAACACCTGTCTGAATAAATTCCTGAGGATAGTTTCTTGCGGCAGGATTCATAGGTGTACCGTTAACATCCAGTCTCTTTTCGGGAATAATTTCGGGTCCGCCGTCAATGGGGCGTCCGAGACCGTCAAAAACTCTGCCCAGCATATCACGGGAAACACCCAGCTCCATCTGTCTGCCCAGAAATCTTATTTTACTTGTGGCAAGATTGATTCCCTGTGCATTCTCAAAAAGCTGAACAAGCGCATCAGTTCCGTTTACTTCAAGCACACGGCAACGTCTTGTTTCGCCGTTTTCAAGTTCTATTTCACCGAGCTCTTCATACTTGATGCCTTGGACATCACGCACAAGCATAAGAGGGCCTGCCACTTCCTGTAAAGTCCTGTATTCTCTTGGCATCAGTATTCCTCCTTCTGAGCTAAAACTCTTGAAATTCCGTCAACAAGAAGATCCATTGTCTTTTTATATTCAGAATCAATGTCTTCTTCTCTTACGTATTTGAAACGTCCTATGGCTTCTTTTTCGGGAAGCATTGCAATTTTATCAATATCTGCACCCATTCTGAGTGCATCAAGGGATCTGTCGTAATAAGCCATAATAAGGCACATCATTAGATATTGCTTTTTAAGCGATGTATATGTGTCAACCTCGTGGAATGCAAGCTGATGCAAAAAGTCTTCACGTATGGAACGGGCGGCTTCCATTTTAAGTCTGTCACCCGAAGACAAAGCGTCCATACCTACAAGCTTTACAATTTCTTCAAGGGATGCTTCTTCTGAAAGAAGCTCCATAAATCTGCCCCGAAGCTCCATCCACTTAGGTGCAACATTTTCATTGAACCACTTTCCTAATGAATCGGAATAGAGCGAATAAGATGTAAGCCAGTTGATTGCAGGAAAATGGCGCTTATATGCAAGGGATGAATCAAGTCCCCAGAATACCTTTACTATACGGAGTGTTGCCTGAGAAACAGGCTCTGAAATATCACCGCCGGGAGGAGAAACAGCACCGATAACGGAAAGTGAGGCTTCTTTTGCTTCGCTTCCGAGAGTCAGCACCCGTCCTGCTCTTTCATAGAACTGAGCAAGTCGGCTTCCGAGATATGCGGGATAGCCTTCTTCACCGGGCATTTCTTCAAGTCGTCCTGACATTTCACGAAGTGCCTCTGCCCAACGTGAAGTTGAATCTGCCATAAGTGCAACGGAATAGCCCATATCTCTGAAATATTCCGCGATTGTGATACCTGTATAAATTGAAGCTTCACGTGCGGCAACAGGCATATCGGAGGTGTTTGCAATAAGAACCGTTCTTTCCATAAGGGATTTGCCTGTATGTGGGTCTATAAGCTCGGGGAATTCGTTAAGAACGTCGGTCATTTCGTTTCCGCGCTCACCGCAACCGATATAAACCACAATATCAGCTTCTGCCCATTTGGCAAGCTGATGCTGTGTAACGGTTTTTCCGCTTCCGAAGGGTCCGGGAATTGCGGCAACACCGCCTTTTGCAATGGGAAAAAGTGTATCAATAACTCTCTGACCCGTAATAAGAGGTCTGTCGGGAGAAAGTTTTGTTTTATAAGGTCTTCCCTTTCTTACGGGCCATTTCTGCATAAGGGTAAGATTCACTTTTTCACCGTTGTCCTTTTTTATCACGGCAACGGTTTCTTCAACGGTAAAATCTCCCTCTGTGATACTTTCGAGAGTACCGTTAATGCCTACAGGCACAAGAATTTTATGCTTTACAACATCTGTTTCCTGAACATAGCCTATTTCATCACCTGCAAAAAGCTGTGCACCTGTACTTTTGGTGGGATAAAAATGCCATTTTACTGTTCTGTCAAGTGAAGGTACTTCAATACCTCTTGTGAGGTTATTGCCCGCAACCTTCATTATGGCTTCAAGAGGTCTTTGAATACCGTCAAAAATACCCTTTATAAGTCCGGGACCCAGCTCAACAGAAAGAGGCATACCTGTGGATACCACTTCTTCGCCTGTGCCAAGACCCGCTGTTTCTTCATAAACCTGAATAGAAGCTCTGTCGCCGTGCATTTCTATAATCTCACCTATAAGATGAGCATCACTTACTCTTACAACGTCAAACATATTCGCGTCGCGCATACCCTCTGCAATGACAAGAGGACCTGCAACTTTGACAATACTGCCTTTACTCAAAATCATCATACCTTTCTCAGCCGCCGAGGATATCAGAGCCAACTGCCTGTTCGACGGATCTGCTGACATTTTTCATACCAAGTCCTGTGTTACCCGTAACTCCCGGAATAGGTATGATTGCCGGAACGGTTTTATCTTTATATTTCTGAATTTCACTGTCCATTTCGGAAGCAAGCTTTTCTGTTATAAAAATAACAGCATATTCTTCGGAAATACTTCTGAGAGTTTTTATTCCCTCATTCATATCATCTATGGGAAACACCGTAAGACCAACGGACTGAAAGCCGTATATACTGTCACGGTCGCCCATAACACCTATTTTATACATAGCTTTCCCTCACTCTCGCTCTTATGGTATCTTCCGGAAGTCCGTTGAGCTTTGCAGATAAAATTATACGGACATTCTTTATTTCGGTTTCGGCGGCATAATAAAAAGCTACAATAGGTGCTATGCCGAAAACCTCATATTTTGTATCCCTGAGGATTGATATTTTTTTGTTGTCGCACCATCTTTCAAACTCGGTGGTGCTTTCTTTAAGTGCTTCTGCGGCACCCTTATATTCGGTATGGGATAAAAATTCAAGAAAATCATCCATACCTTTTTTTGCCGCAGCAATAATATCATTTTTGCTGAAAGCAGAGCATTCGGCAACTGCACGGAGCATAAAGCTTTCGTCTTTTTCTGCAAGAATGCATCTGTAAAGTACTTTTATATTTGCTGTAGCGGCATCTGTTTCAGCCATTTTAAGAAGAATGGGATTGTCGCCCTTTGCCGCTGTTTTTAAGCTCCACTCCATAGATGCTCTGTCTGTTACGGAGTCAGAAAGCTGTGCAAACCTTGTTTTTGAAAGTATTCTGTATGAGCTTCTGTCCGCATGACGAAGACACTCGGGCAGAAGAGAATTCGCTCTTGAAAATACATATTCTTTAATTTCTTCCGGGTCGTATACCGACGGAAACGCATAAAGTCCGTCGGTTTCTTTTCCGAGAACGGAAGCTTTTGAAAGTATCTTTAGGTTCGCAAAATCGTTTTTAAGAATAATACTGTCAAACTGTGACTTATCGGGAAGTACTTCGCAAACGGTCTGCCAGAACTGCCTCATTCTCTTTTCGAGCGCAGGTGAATAATCACTGCCGTTTATTTCATACCCTTTTTCGTTGAGCCTCTGCACAGCCTCATTGTAGTTTGCGGCTGTTATTACGGCACCAAGCTCCTGAGAAGTGAGAAGTCTGTTTTCGTTACTTCTTATTCTTGCCACAGCGAAGGTATATTCGGTATCTTTCATATACTTCAATCCTTTTTATGTCGGCAAAATCAACCGAAAAGTACTTCTCCCGCAACTGCCTTGAGTTCATCCTTTGATGCACCGAGCATTGCAGAGAAAGAACAGTTCACTTCTATATCGCCGTATTTAAGTATAAATCCGTCTTTTATTGAAGCAGCTTCATCCGATATTGTGATATTTTTCAGCTCATCTTTGAATGATGCCGGCATTCTTTTAAGATCACGCTCGGAAAGATACATAATTCCGTGAGAATCAAGAGAATTTTTCTGTGCAAGCTTTGCGAGAACGGAAAAATATGAAGGCTCATCAAGGTTATACAGCTTATTGAGTGCTTTTTCGAGTATACCGTTGATAAGCTCCACCTTTACAGCCAGAAGAGTTTTTCTTTCATCTGCCGCAGCAGAAGATTCGGCTTTGCTGATTATTATTTCAGCCTCTTTATGAGCCGTTGCCATTTGCTGCTGTAAAATTGAAGCTGCTGTCTCTTTTGCCTCTTCAATTTTCCGTGCGGCATTTTTTTCTGCCTCTTCCCTGATTGCTTCACACTGTGAAGTGCATTCTTTATCAAGACGGGATAATATATTGTCTAATCCTGACATTGTGATTTCTCCCTTGTTTTATTTTAGAAAAGCTTACCGATGTTCATAATGGTAAGAAGAGAAACAAGAAGAGCAAGAACAGCATAAGTTTCAACCATAGCTGCAAAAATAATTGCCTTACCGCTCTGTTCGGGATTCTTGGCAACAAGCGAAACACCCGATGCGGCAGCCTTAGCCTGAGCGAGTGCGGACCAGAGACCTACTAAAATCATGGGAACACAGGCTGCAAAATAGCAAAGCCCCTGCCACCATGTGTATTCGGGAGCTGTGCCACTCATGATACCTGTATTTGAAAGAAGAAGGATAGCAGTAAGGAAACCGTAAAGTCCCTGTGTACCGGGAAGAACTTCAAGAATAAGAACCTTACCGAACTTCTGAGGATCTTCTGCAACAACACCTGCAGCAGCCTGACCTACAAGACCTGTACCTTTAGCAGAACCGATACCCGGAAGTGCAGCAGCCAAAGCTGCACCTAAAAGAATAAATACTACACCGAAATCCATAATTAATTTTCCTCCTTGAATTTGTAATATTTTGTTTTTGCTTCAAAGGGAACAAAGGCTCTGCCTCCGCCCTCATAGAATTTACCGAAAAATTCAACATACTGAAGTCTGTTGGTGTGAACATATGCACCTATAACATTTATTGCAAAGTTTGCTATGTGTCCCACAATCGCAACAACAATAAACATAAGAAGCTTAGTTATTTTATTCTCGGGAAGAACACCGAGCATATTCATAACCTCTGCGATAACACCCGTTGAAAGACCAAGTGCCAGAAGTCTTGCATAAGAAAGCACGTCACCGAGATAACCGCCTATGAGGTTATATACTTCATAAAGACCGCCACCGAGTTTTCCGACAACGGATTTTGAACTTCTGCCTGCCGTAAGAATAACAAGCACAAGACCGGCAATAAGCACCGGTGTGCCTATTGTTGAAAGCACGGGGGGAACTTCGGTAAACAGTCCGAAGAAAATGGGTGCTATACCTAAAATAGTAAGATATGTGGGAACGCTGTCACAGAAAGCTCCGAATTTATCACCGTTTTTCCAGTCTGAAACGGCTTTTACACCAACACCAACAAACAGGTGTACAAGACCGAATAAGAAGCAGTATACCATAAGCTCCATCAGTGAATTTACAGGTTCCATCCATATATATAATCTTATTTCGGGAAGCCCCAGAAATTCTGTTCTTATAACATTTATCATATCTCCGAACCAGCTTCCGTACATAGCCCCCCAGAACACGGTGGAAAGACCGCAGAAGAAATACATAAGGCACATATTCTTCATTTTCTTTTCCATATTCTTCTTAAACAGAAGCACACCGCCCGTTGCAAGCACCATAAGAAGTCCGTAGCCTGCATCGGAAAGCATCATTCCGAAGAAGAAATAATAGAAAAATGCCATAATTCCCGTGGGGTCGGGATCGTATCTGCCGGGTAAAGAATACATACCCGTGATACCTTCAAGAGGTGCAGCAAAGAAATTGTTGGATAAAATTACGGGAACATCCTCGTTTTCATCGGGTTCACTGATGCTTACTGCCGCCTCAAAATGCTTTTCAATATAAGCCGCGGCTTTTTCGGCATCTCTTTTTGCTATATATCCCTTAATAAAAAATACCCTGTCTGTTTCAGGCATTTTTTCCATTGCCTGATACTTTTCACGGCAGATGGAAATATAATCTTTTGCAAAAAGGATTTTTCCGTGAAGCTCCTCTTTTGATGAAATATTTGCCGTGCACTCCGAAAGAGCAGCTTTAATATCAGAAATTTCGTCATTAAGCCTTGCTATCTCTTCCGACGGAGTATTTGCCGAGCATTCAGGCGCCCTTACAAAACCCATTGACCGAAGTACATTTTCAACTTCTTCGGCATCGTTTTTAAGACAAAATACAATAACACAGGTTTCGTTTTCATCGGCGGAAGTAATCTCTGCCTCAATACAGGTGTTTTCGGGAATCTCTTTTGCAAAAGTCGTGAGTATCTCCTCTTCGGTTATCTTTTTTCTGAAAGAACCCAAAAGGAACGAAACATTCTTTGTGCTTCCCGATTTTAAGGGAATTCCGAGCCCCTTCCAGGGTATAAGCTCTGCTATGAGTGTTTCGTTTCTGACTATTGCGGCGGAAAGCTCTGCTTTTTTCTTTTGCAATGCCACTATTTCTTCACACCCGGCATAAATATCGTCAAATTCTTTTGACATCAGCGTAAATTCACTCTCTGTCATATCAAGCCTCGGTTCAAGCATAGCAGTAAGAGGCTTTTTGACGGGACAGTACTTTGAGAGGATTTCGCCTGCCGCAGTTATAACACCGAGTTTTTTTGAAAAATCAGCATTTTCTTTAGAAAAATCACTGAATCTGAATCTGCCGTTTTCTTCCGGCAGACTCAGTTCAACCGCACCTTTTCTTTGCAGATAATCAATTACTTCGTTTTTCCGAGATTTGGGGGCTGCCAGCTCAATTGACATTATTTTAAGTTTTGCCAAAAGCTCACCCTCCCCTTTAAGCTAATTCTAAAAGCTTTTTTGTAACCGCCAGCACTGCGGCACTTTCTTTAGACTGTGCAGATTTTTTTATTTCTGCCGCCTTTTCTTCGGTTTTAGTTTTTTCTTCAGACAAAAGTGCTTCTGCCTTTTTTTCTGCTTCGCTTACTACCGCATTTGCCAGAAGACGGGCTTTTTCCGTTTGTTCCGATATTATTTTTTCAGCTTCTTTTTCGGAATCAGCCGCAATTTTTGCCGCTTCTTCCGAAGCCTTGCCAAGTCTTTCGTCAAAAAGTGCTTCTGCCTCGTTGACTTTTGACATCAGAATATCAGCCACTTCATCACCTTCCGAACTGATTGTTATTTTTTTAACACACATTATACCATTTATAATAATAGTGGTCAAATAAATTAAATTAATACATATTATAACCGGATATCAATCTTCAATTAAAACTTCTCTGTGTTTATCAGATGAATCATAAATAGCCTGTAAGATTTTTGATGTACCCACGGCATATTTAATATCATTTCGGTTTCTTTCACCTTTTCTTACACAATCAACAAAATCAAGAACCTCATCACGGTGCATACCGTTGAGTTTATAATCGGGCTTTTCTTCGATAAGCATTCCGTCTCTTGCGGTATAGTATGTAAACTTTCCGCAGTACTGAAGCCTTACACCGCCTTTATCACCCATAAAATCAATATATGTTTCGTTTTCACCGATATTCTGAGCCCAAGCGCCTGTAAAGCTGACAACGGCATTTTCGGTTCTTACAAGTCCCGTTACGGAATCGTCAACATCATATGTGCCGTTTTCTGTGTCTTTTGTATCCTCAGCCCACATACTTATATATGTGTAATTCTTCATATCCTTACCGAGCTTACAGAAAGCTTCTCCGCTTGCTGTGAGGGGCTTCGGATCACCGAGGCAATAAAGAATAAGGTCAATATAATGAACACCCCAGTCGATAAGAGCACCGCCACCGGAGGATGCATTAGTGGTAAAGTCACCGCCGAGACCGGGAATTGAACGGTGTGCACGGAATGATGCATAAACGTGATAAACTTCACCAAGGTCTCCTCTTGCTATCATTTCCTTTATGCGGTTTACTGAATTTGAATAACGGTTACAAACACCTATGGAAAGAATCTTTCCTGTTTCGTAAGAAACCTTTTCCATTTCAAGTGCTTCGGAGAGTATTCTTGCCGCAGGCTTTTCGCAGAGAACATCCTTGCCGTGACGCATAAAATCTATTGATATCACCGAATGATGGTCGTTGTGAGTACAAACGGAAACAGCATCAAGATCGGGATCGTCAAGTATTTCGTGATAATCGTATACAGCTTTTCCGCAACCGTATTTTTTAACAGCTTCGTCTGCTCTTTCGGGGATAATATCGCAAAAATACTTGATTTCTGCATTTTCGCTTTCCATATATGCGGGAATATGGGCGCTGTTCGCAATGTTACCGCATCCTATTACGGCTATGTTGATTTTTTCTTTCATTTTAATTGACCTCTTTCCAATAAATTTTTTATTTCAAGAAGAGATTTCAGTCTTTTTTCATAAACAGAAGTATCTCTTATCTTCGATGAAAATGATTGTGCTATTTTACGGTTTCTGATAAAATCATCTTTACAGTATATAACACTTACTTCTCTGTCAGGCGTTATAAGCGAGCATCGTGATAAATGGGAAAATGAAAACGGCATTCCGCAAATAATACATTTATCGCATTTTAAGAATAAACTTTCGGGAATGAACGATTTAGTTGCCAACAAGATACAGCAGTCACTGTTAAAGTATTTATAAAGAATGCTGTTCTTTTCTGCAGGTGATTTACTGCCGTCTATACAGAAATGCTCAGTTCCGCGCTTTGAGAGAAATAATGAAAAGTCCGCCTCTTCGGATCTGGAATTAAAGTATATGCAAACTTTTTTATACGCATATTTTTCAGCTTCATATGCAGTCTGATAAAACTTGGAATACGGGGACGAAGCTTCAAATACTCTTATGTCGGTATCCTCTTCATATCCTGCAAAAACCGCATTTTCACATCCGAAAAAATAAAGATAATCAGTAAGCTCAGATTTTACGGGTGAGAAAAATGCAACAAGCTGACAAAACTCATCACATTCGGATTTGAATTCTCCTATTCTGAAAAAACTTTCACGGTACCCGTATTCGCCGCTGTCGGCACATTCGCAGAAAGGAATTACAAAACGGCGGTAGCCTTTCTCTGCGAGAAACTGCCTGAACAAAGGTTCATTCATAAATCTGATATCGGCAATGAGTAGTTGCGGGGCAACTGCATATGCTTCAGCGTTTACATCAGCTTTACAGTCTGCAAACACATATTCTTTCATTGCACCGAATGAACCCGGTAAAAAGATAACCGATTTTACTTCGTCAGTGACAAGTTCATTTATATCGGGAAAGAACACTTTCAGAAATACGTCATTCTTGTTATAAAACGCAGCAGTGATAAGCTCTTTTATCTTACTGTCGAACACCATAATTTTTACCTTGTTGACAAAATAATAAGTATAGATATAATTAAATTAATTATATTTTATATGTCCGTAAAGGATTTGTCAATACGCACAAAATCTTTATATGTATTATGCAAAAAAAATACAAAAAAGCTATTGCAATTTAAAAACGGCTGTGATATAATACTCAAGCGTTCTTGTGGGTGTGGGCTCTCCCCTCACCGCGATTAGTGAACAGCAAAACTAAGGCGGATGGTCCTCTGGCAGCTTTTTGCGGCGAATGAACATCTGATAAAAATAACGGAGGTCTTATTATGGACGCACTCAAACTTATGACAGAAGGCATGCTTAAAGAGCAGCCCCCCGTAATCGAAATCGGTGACACAGTAAACGTTGCCGTTAAGATTCGTGAAGGTGAAAAAGAAAGAATCCAGGCATTTGAAGGCACTGTTATCGCTCGCAGAGGCAGCGGTGTTGCAGAAACCTTTACAGTTCGCAGACTTTCCTACGGTGTAGGCGTTGAAAGAGTATTCCCCATTCACTCCCCCAACGTTGCAAATGTTACCGTTGTAAGAAAAGGTAAGGTACGCAGAGCTAAGCTTTATTACCTCAGAGGCAGAGTTGGTAAGGCTGCTAAGGTTAAGGAATCTCTTAAGTAAGCAATGCACTTTGAGGAACATCGTTTCAGGTGTTCCTCTTTTTTGATTTATAGAAAATTCCTTCCTATAAAGCAAAAAGATTATTGAAGGCTTGTTATGACAAATAAGACACAAACAAAAAAAACAGCACACGACAAGGCGGCGGAATATATTTATTCCGTCTTTTCAACTTTGCTGATATGTATGCTTGTTATATTCACCGCTTTTACATTTTTTTTCAGGTTAGTTCAGGTAAGCGGGGATTCAATGTTCCCAAATCTTTATAACGGCGACAAAATTATTATTTCAAACTTCTTGTATACTCCCGACTACGGTGATATAATAGCATTAAATAAAGAAAGTGCAGAAGAAGAATCGATGATAAAAAGGGTTATTGCCCTTCCCGGTGATACACTGATGATCGATTTTGACTCACACATAATAACGGTTAACGGTAAAGTTATTTATGAAGATTACGAAGTAACCGAGCCTATATCCGAGCAGGGTGATTTTACTTATCCGCTTGAAGTTCCCGAAAACTCGGTTTTTGTTCTCGGTGACAACAGAAACAATTCAATTGATTCAAGAATGAAAAGCGTCGGCTTTGTAAGTCTTGATGAAATTAACGGCAAAGCTCTTATAAGATTGCTGCCTTTCGGTAAATTCAATATATATTGACGGTGAATAAAATGAATGAAAACACAGTAGTAAACGAAAAAAAATCAGAAAGTGAAAAATCCTCTTTTGCATCCAGCATATATGAAGCTGTATCTGTTGTAATTTCGGCAATCGCTATAATTGCACTTATTTTTACATTCGGCTTCAGACTTGTGGGAGTAAGCGGAAGCTCAATGGTAAATACACTTACTAACGGCGACTGGCTTATTGTTACTCCCTATTATACCGAACCCGAATACGGAGATATTGTTATTTCTACCCACAGACTTGAAACTATGGGTCCCATTGTAAAAAGAGTTATAGCCACAGAATTTGATGAAGTCAATATTACAGATGACGGCACAGTTTATGTAAACGGTGAAAAACTTGAAGAAGCTTCTTATACCGTTCCCGTTTCGCACAGGTACGGTAATCTTGATTATCCCGTAACGATCCCCGAAGGTCATGTTATGCTTATGGGAGATAACCGTCCGCTTTCATCAGATTCAAGATATTCGGATGTTGGCTTTGCTCCCGTTGATGCACTGTTGGGCAAGGCTCAGTTCAGACTCAGCGGAAACTATGATATTTATTATAATTTTAACAAATAAAAACGGAGGAAATTATGCCCGATACTCAGAAACAGACAGTTCAATGGTTCCCGGGGCATATGGCAAAAACACGGCGACAGATAAAAGAAAGTCTCTCTCTTATTGACGGTGTTACGGAACTAAGGGATGCCCGTATTCCCGTTTCCAGTACAAATCCCGAGCTTAACGAACTTATCGGAAATAAACCTAAAATAATATTGTTGAATAAAGCAGACCTTGCGGACGAAAGAACCACTTCCGAGTGGCTTTCTTTTTATAAGTCGCAGTGTATTCCCGCTATTGCCGTTGACTGCAGAAGCGGCAAAGGACTTAACCTTTACAGGCAGACAGTAAATGAGGTACTTGCCGATAAAATAAAGAGTAACACCGAAAAAGGTATGGTAGGTAAAGCTCTTCGTATTATGGTTGTAGGTATCCCAAACACGGGAAAATCTTCTTTTATCAACCGTATGGCAAAGGGCGGCAAGGCAAAGGTTGAAGACCGCGCAGGTGTAACAAGACATAATCAGTGGTATGTTATAGGAGATAAAATTGAGCTTCTTGATACACCCGGTGTGTTATGGCCCAAATTTGACGATCCTGAAGTTGGCTACAAGCTTGCTTTTACCGGCGGTATCAAGGATGATATTCTTGATATTGAAGGGCTTGCCGTAAAGCTTCTTGACATACTCTCAAAAGATTATCCCGAAAGACTTACCGAAAGATATAAAGTTACCGATTTTTCCGATATGCAGAATTTTGAACTGCTTGAATACATCGGCAAAAAACGCGGAATGCTTGTGTCGGGCGGAGAGGTAGACACTCTGAGAGCCGCAACAATGCTGTTTGATGAATTAAGAGCAGGCAAACTCGGAAAGATATCATTTGAAAGGCCGTTATTATGACTTACGAATATGAAAATATGCTCCGTGAACAGGGATATAAAATTATATGCGGAATAGATGAAGCAGGAAGAGGTCCTCTTGCGGGTCCTGTATTTGCTGCTGCTGTTATTCTTCCCGATAACCTTGAAGACATGGGAATAAACGATTCAAAAAAGCTGTCCGAAAAGAAAAGGGATGCTTTATTTGAGCTTATAAAAGAAAAAGCCATAGCATGGTCAGTTGCAAGTGCTGATGAAAAAGAAATAGATGAAATAAACATCTTGAATGCCACATTTCTTGCAATGAAACGTGCAGTTGAAGGCTTAAGCACAAAACCCGACATTGCCCTTGTTGACGGGAACAGAAAGCCGTTGACGGGAATTGAAGAAATGACACTTGTTAAAGGCGATTCAAAATCAATTTCAATTGCGGCGGCATCCATTCTTGCAAAAGTCAGCCGAGACAGATATCTTGAAGAGCTTGATGAGCAGTATCCCGAATATCAGTTCAAAAAACATAAGGGCTACCCCACAAAACTTCATTATGAAATGATAAAAGAACACGGCATCTCCCCTGTTCACAGATTATCATTTCTTAAGAATCTCGGTGAAAAGTAATGGCACTACCCGAACACCTGAAAAAAGGGCTGCGAGGTGAACAGCTTGCGGCGCAGTATCTCAGAAAAAAGGGCTATGCCCTTATGGCGGCAAACTATTCCACAAAACTCGGCGAAACAGATATCGTGGCATTAGCGCCCGACGGAACAATGTGTTTTGTTGAAGTAAAAACCCGCTCACCGGGTCAAATGTTTTCTCCCGCAGAAGCAGTGGATAAAGAAAAGCAGGAAAAGCTGAAAACCAATGCATCAGCATTTGTGAAGCACAATAAAACAGCTGACCGCACAAGATTTGACATAATTGAAGTAATACTGCACGATATGTTTACGGCAGATATAAATCATATAGAAGATGCATTCTGATTATTGAATTCAATCTCTACACATCAAAATCACCCGAAAGAACCTCAGGATTCTTGTCGGGTGATTCTCTTTTGTATAAAAACTTTCAATCTTCAAATCTGAATTCGGCTCTGTTGTCCTTCATCAGCAGAAATGCTGAGAAGCTTTTGCCTGTTTTTGAAACAAAACCGTCTATTTTCTCTGTTTTTCCTGAAGTGAGAAGCTGTTTTGCGTGTGAGGGAGTTATAACCCTTTTGCACAAAATACCGGGAAGACGGAACTTACAGCCGTTTTTATAGCCGTCACACTGATAACCGTATTTACCTCTTAATACTTTTTCTCCGCAAACAGGACAAATTCCGATTTCATCACCAGCAAAACCGAAGTATTTATCGGATTCCGGGGAATTTTCGGGGGCACAGAAAACACCCCTTATTTCATCCATTGCCTGTTTTACGCTGTCATCAACAGTAAATTCACCGCGGTAAACCTTTTTAAGTGCCTTACCCAGTTCACTTGTTTTATACTTATCCATAGATATTCCCATGTTGGACAACTGTTCAATAAGATATTCTCCGTCGGGAAGTATTCTGTAAACATCTTTTTTCAGTTCTATATATTTACTTTTAACCGCATTATCAATAATGCCCGTCCTTGTAGCCTCCGTACCGAGTTCAAGACCTTCAAAAATTGCTTTGTAGTCCTCTGTATCATCGGCTTCTTCATTGGCAGCTGCCGCTTTTTCTTCTCTGAAGGGATTTTTAAGATAATTATTGAGAGTTTCAATTGTATAGTGCTTGGGAGGGCTTGTTTCTTTTTCTTTAAGCTTAAAATCGATATTGACCTTATCACCCTTATTTAGATTCGGAAGTATCTTGTTGTTTTTTCCCGCCTCGTCATACTTTGTCCAGCCGGGTTCAAGAATCATAAGCCCCTTAAGATTATAATCCTCACATTCCCCAACAGAAACAGTGATTTCGGTTTTCTGAACAACACATTCCTCACTGCAGAAAACAGCAACAAAACGCCGTAAAACAGCAGAATAAACTGTTTTTTCATCCTCTGTCAGCTGCCCCGGCTGCGGGAATTTATAAGTGGGAGTAAGTGCTGAATGTGATTCAATCTTACTGTCATCAAAAATAGTTTTCTTATCCTTAAATTCAACGGGATAACCTTTTCCTCTGACAATTTCGATTATCTTTTTGATTTTATCCTTTTCCGCGGTAGCAAGATATTCGGAATTGGTTCTGGGATATGTAAGAAAACCTTCTTCATAAAGCTTCTGAACAATGCTGAGGGATGTATCCATTGGCATTTTATATTTTTTTCCGAGATAATTCTGAAGCTTTGACAGGGAATACAGCTTTCCGGGATTAAGCTTGTCCTTCTTTGTCTTTTTTGCCGTAACAACAGCTTCCTGTGCATTCAGCTTGTCGCAGGCACGCTGTGCCAGAGCGGCTTTTTCTTTCGGGAACTTGTGCTTTGAAGTAAGCTCAACCGTTTCGCCGTTTGTTTCTGCTGAGCTTACAAGAGCATAATATATATCGGGTATAAAATTTCTTATTGCCATATCCCTGTCGTAAATAGCTTTTACAACAGGCACAATCACCCTGCCTACTCTCAGCAGCGCACCTGTTCTGAGAGTGGCATATCTTGTAAGATTAACGCCGTAGAGCCAGTCAATATAAGTTCTTGCAAAGCCTTCATTTGCAAGAAGATCATATTCACTTTCATTTTTCATATTTTTAAGTGCATCCGCTACGGTTTCCGGAGTCTGATCGGGAAGCCACAGACGAAGGAATTCTTTTTTGTTTTCAAGAGCATTTTCCACACAAAGACGGACTATTATTTCCCCTTCCCTGTCGGCGTCCCCTGCATTTACTATAGCTTCAACATCTTCTCTGTTACAAAGCGTTTTTATAATTTCAAACTGACGTATTATTCCCGCATCGGGCTTTTTATCATTACCGTTTTTTAACTTAAAACGGAACTTTTCGGGGAAACACGGAATATTCTCCATACTCCATCTGCCGTTTGAGGTTTCTCCTGTGTATTCCTCAATATCACAAAGAGAAAACAAATGTCCGAAAGCCCAGGTAACAATATATCCGAGCCCTTCAAAATATCCGTTATTCTTTTTCATCTGCCCTATACCTGCAACAATGTTTCTTGCAAGCGAGGGCTTTTCCGCAATTATAAGTATCATATCATTTTCTCCTGAAAGTATATTTTAATACTTTTTAAGAGAATTGTAAAGTATCAGTTGATAAGGTCCTGCCAGAGGCTGTCGTCCTTGCCTGCATAGATTTCGGGTATCTGTCCTATGATTACCGTTTCTGCAACGGGAATACTTGTATAAACCTGTGAAGTAAGATTTTCACCTACAGAAAGCACATAAACATTTGTGGTCACATCCAGAAGAACCTTATGCAATGTCTGATTTATTCCCGAGTATTCGAAAGTGTTTCTGACTTCAATTGAACACGAACAGGATATATGCACATTAAGGTCTATTTTCGGTCCTCTTCCCGTAAGCAGCGAATTACCTGTAAGTGTACCAAGAGCTACACTTATACGGCTTTCCTCTATTTCACCTATTGCTTCGGTAATACTGACGCCGATAAGAGATTTAAGTCTGTTCATCTTTATGCTGTCAGTTGTAAGCGCAGAAATTTTTCCGTTTTCGTCATATTCTATATTTATAAGCTCGGAAAAAGTATCATTACCGCCTACCAGCATTTCACCTACAGTATCATTGATAATAAGCGTTGTAAGATTCTGCGCCCTTGATAAGGCAAGCGTGTTTATTAAAGGAGTCATTTTTTTATCGGTAATAAATACTGCAGCAATTATCAGCGCCGATGCAATTATTATCATAAAAACAGAAAAGCTTCTTCTGTTTTTTTTCACTTTCACTTAAACCACCTCTTAACAGTATATGCAAAAAGGAAATAACGGTTGATTTTTATTTAATATACGTGTAATATAATTATTATGACCGTAAAGGAGGTTTATTCTTATGAACGATTCTCTCAAAAAACTTATCAGACAAAAAAATCTCTGTCCCGTTTGCCACGTAAAAAAGCTTATGGCGTCAACAAAAATACATGTAAACGGAGCGGACAGATTTGACAACGGCGTTGCGCTTACTCCCCCTATGGGCTGGGCAAGCTGGAACTTATTCCGACACAATATAAATGAAGATATAATCAAAGAAATAGCAGCCGCAATCAAAACAGCTCACCTTGATGAGCTGGGGTATCAGTATGTAAATGTTGATGACTGCTGGATGTCATCAGTAAGAGATGAAAACGGAAGATTACAGGGTGACCTTTCAACCTTCCCCTCCGGCATAAAAGCTCTTGTTGAAGCCGTAAATTCCTACGGACTTAAAATGGGTATATACACTTCAAACGGAACACTTACCTGTGAGGACCTTCCATCAAGTCTTTATCACGAAAGAACAGATGCTGAAACATTTGCCGAATGGGGTGTTGAATACTTCAAATATGACTTCTGTCATAATGAGCCGATTCCCACTCTTGCACCCGAAATCGAAAAGATTCTTATTGCGAAAAAAGGCGAAACGGAAACAATTACCCTCACAGCAGATATGGCGCAGCTGCGCGGCGATGCAATTATACTTGAAGATGAAAGACTAAGCCTTACGGGCAAATATATTTCAGGACTTTCGGGAGGACTCGGCAGCGTTGTATTTTATGACATAGATATTCCCGAAGAAGGCGAATATACACTTACTCTCGGTATCAGAAAAGCCGTAAATAAAGACAAATACTGCGAACTTACCGTAAACGGGACCGACACATATGCATTCAGAATTCCCGGCTCAAAAGGATTTACAAGAGAAGGCAGAAATCAGGCAACCGTTTATCTGAAAAAAGGAAAAAATTCGTTCTTCATCCGCAATCCCATAGGTTCAAAAATGGATTCTGCCGCAAAGCAGTATCAGAATATGGGTAAAGAGCTTATGAGGGCTACTAAAAAAGTAGCAGAAGAAACAGGCAAGCCCGAAAAGCCCATTTGCTTCTCAATTTGCGAATGGGGCTGGAATCAGCCCTGGAAATGGGGTCATACAGCAGGTAACCTTTGGCGTACCACCCCCGATATCCGTCCCGAATGGGCATCCATTATAGGCATATATGAAGCCACCGTTCGTCTTTATGAATACGCAGGTCCCGGCAACTGGAATGACCCGGATATGCTTGAAGTGGGCAACGGCGACCTTACAGATGATGAAAATAAAGCTCATTTTTCACTGTGGTGCATGCTCGCAGCTCCTCTTATTTTAGGAAATGATATAAGAAAATTCATAAAAGAAGACGGAAGTGTTGACACAAACAACAAGGTTCTTAAGGTTATATCCAATAAAAAGGCAATAGCCATAAATCAGGATAAGCTGGGAATGCAATGCCGCAGAATAAAAACAAACGGTTTCACCGATGTGCTTGTAAAGCCTCTTGAAAACAGAGAAGTTGCTGTATGCCTTCTTAATAAAACTAATTCATCAAAAGATGTTTCATTCAATATAAAAGACCTTCTGAATCTTTCATATACTGAGCTTCCCGATTCAGACAGATACACTGTACACGATATCTGGGAAAACACAACATTTGTTGCGGGAAATGAAATATCCGCAAATCTTAAAGGTCACAGTGTAAAGCTTTATAAAATCCAGGCAATGGGGTAAGAAATATGCAGAATCACTTTATAAAACTCTCCTCTCCCGCTGAAAACTGGGAACATGCTTCCCCTATAGGCGGCGGTTCATTCGGTGCTATGCTTTTCGGCAACACCGCTACCGAAAAAATATATCTTTGCGAAGAAAGCATATGGTCGGGTGAAGAAAGAGATACAACTATCAAAGACTTTAAGCAAAAAGTTGAAGCACTGAGAAAAATGTTCCTTGAAGGAAGGATAACAGAAATTGACCCTTGGGCAGAAGAGCATCTTGGTGAAGGCATTGAAAGAATTATGTCTTATGAATATGCCGGGCTTTTAAGTATTGACTTTGCTGATAAGACGGATGCAGAGGATTACTGCAGAAGCCTTCATCTTAATACGGGTGTATTGGATGTGTCATACACAAAAAACGGCAACCGTATAAAGGAAACAGCATTCTGTTCTTATGCAGATGAAACCACCGCGGTTAAACTTGAAGCTGAAAAAGAAATAAGCTTTGAGCTTTCTTTTTCAAGAGAACATACAGAAAGTGTCACATTCCTCAATGACCTTCTTCTTATACGTGCAAAAACCGCTTGCGGAAAACACAGCTTTGCGGTAGGTATAAAAATTGAAACCGACGGTGATATAGAATACAAAGACGGAAAAGTAAAGATAACAGACAGTGTTGATACGGTATTATTTATTTCTGTTGCAACACAGTTCAATTTTGATACTGATTTTGAAGCTGTATGTCTTGATATACTGAGCGAAGCAGAAGATTTTGAAGAAATGAAAGCTGCATCCTCTGCTGATTTTGCTGCCCTTTTTGAACGCTCCGACATTGATTTTACAGAAGACGCAGAAATCACTTCAATGTTCACCGATGAACGTATAACAAGAATTAAAAATGATAAAAATGCAAAGGATGATGCACTGATTTCTCTTTACTTTGCATTCGGAAAATACCTTCTTATTTCCTCTTCAAGAGAAGGAACTCTGCCTGCGAACCTACAGGGGGTGTGGGTAGAAAAAACGGAAAATCCCTGGAATTCTGACTATCACACAAATATTAATCTTCAGATGAACTACTGGCTTCCCGAAATTGCAAATATTTCGGAATGTCATATGCCGCTGTTTGATTATATGAATAATTTCCTTCTTGAATCAGGCAAAAAGACCGCTCAAGAAAACTACGGCTGCCGCGGAACCGTGCTTCATCATTTAAGTGATATCTACGGATTCACAACTCCCGCAGACGGAATATGGGGTGTATGGCCCATGGGCGGTGCGTGGCTGAGCTTTCATATGTGGGAACACTTCCTTTTTACCGGAGACAAAGAATTTTTAAGAGAAACAGCATACGACTATATTCACGAATGTGCTTTGTTCTTTATGGACTTTTTGTTTGAAGGTCCTGACGGTTATCTGCTTTCAGGTCCCTCTATGTCCCCCGAAAATGACTACTATCCGATAAAGGGTAATACTGATATTACAGCAACCATAGCCTTCTCCCCCACAATGGATATTGAAATTATAGGCGGCACACTGCGCAATTACATTGCAACGGAAAAAATTCTGGGAATAAACGAAGATGATAAAAAGAAGGCGGAAGAAACTCTTAAAAAGCTTCCTCCCCTCAAAGTCGGCAAAAACGGCTGTCTTATGGAGTGGCTTGAGGATTATGACGAGCCCGAACCCGGTCACAGACATATTTCCCATGCATTCGGACTTTATCCCGACAATATGATTACGGAAAACACTCCCGAACTGTTTGATGCTATAAGAAAAACTCTTGACAGGCGTCTTTCTTTCGGCGGCGGTCATACGGGCTGGAGCAGAGCATGGCTTATAAATCTTTTTGCAAGACTCAAAGACGGCAAGAACACTTATGAGCATATCAAGCTTCTTTTAACAAAATCCACACTTACTAACCTGTTTGATATTCACCCTCCGTTCCAGATAGACGGAAACTTCGGCGGTGCAGCAGGTATTGCGGAATCACTTTTACAGTCACATGAAGGATATATCAGTATTCTTCCCGCTGCAAAAGACGGTCTTACAGGTTCGTTTACAAATCTTAAAGCAAGAGGAAACATTACGGTATCAGCTGAATTTACCGACAGCAAAGTAACCGAGCTTATCCTTGTTGCGCCCGAAGATACCACAGTTTCGGTAAAAGCAAACGGGGAAATATATTCTGTTGATATAAAGAAAAATAACGAAGCTGTTATTACATTCTGAAAACAAGAAAACGGCTTCGCCGTACGCCTACGGCGAAACGTGTTCGAATAGTCCATCTCCGAGCGAAGCACAGCTGAGCGTTCACAGGGACATATAATCTTTTTGCTTTATAGGAAGGAATTTCCTATAAAGCAAAAACTCGACCGAGGCATACTGAATACAAGTGTGCCTGACCCGTTTATTTTGTAATGCTTACGCAATTATATTATAAATATAATAATTGATATCGTCACATATATATCTGATATCCGCTGTTTTTGCAAGATCAACAGC